>JAODMT010000021.1 GCA_025464975.1 Microbacteriaceae bacterium
CCCCCCCCCCCCCCCCCCCCCCGGCCGAGGGGACAGGATGTGCTCTTCCCGCCCGCTACGAGGACCCGAAGTTGACCCCTGAGCGGCATCGGAAGGCGGCATAGCTGTGAATTCCGAGCTTTTCTAAAAATCACTTGCTTTAGTAACACTCTTGGTTTTATAGTCGTGACAGCTTCCAAACGGGAGCGTTTCAACGACGAAGCGACGCGACGTAATGAGCGTCCTGGAGTCGCTTGGGGCAATCATTCGGGGTACACGACAGGTGCGCCCTGGCACTCTCACCCGCACGATCAGGAGTTTCAATGAAGAAACAGCGACTGCGTTTAGCCATCGCCACCACCATCGCAGTTCTGGCCCTCACGGCATGTTCCACAACAGCGGGAGCCGGGACTGCCAGCGTAAAAACCGACCCCAAGGCGAAGGTGACCATCACCATCGGTGACGAGCCCACGGCCGATAAGCCCGCGGACCTCGCGAACTTTCTCGCCCGGGTCAAGGACTTCGAGAAGCAGAACCCCAACATCACGATCAAGCCGTCGACGGAAGCGTGGGACGCGCAAACATTCCAGGCGAAGCTTGCCGGTGGGACGCTGCCCACCGTAATGAATGCTTCCCTCACCTACAGCCACGAGCTCATTGCGAACGGCCAGCTTCCCAACATGACGCCGTACCTGAAGCAACTCAACATGATCGGTGACCTGAACCCGCTGGCGGTGAAGAATGTGCAGGACTCGTCGGGCCAGATCTACACGGTGCCCACCGGGCTCTTCTCGGTCGGCTTGGCCTACAACCGCAAGATCTTCCAACAGGCCGGGCTGGACCCGAACAAGCCGCCGACGACCTGGGACGAAGTGCGCGCCGATGCCAAGGCCATCTCCGAGAAGGTGCCCGGTGCGGCAGGTTACGCACAGCTGACGACCAACAACACGGGCGGCTGGATGCTCACGACCATGACCTACAGCATGGGAGGTGCGATCGAGAACAAGGCAGGGACCAAGACAACGTTTGGCCCGGCCACCACGCAAGCCTTGCAATTGCTGCACGACATGCGCTGGGTGGACAACTCCATGGGTAGTCAATTCCTCTACGACCAGGATCAGGTTCGTCAGGCCTTCTCTGCAGGGAAGATCGGCATGGTCCTGCAGGCTCCCGACATCTTCCAGCAGGCGACCCACAACTATGGGATGGACCCGAAGAGCTTCGGGGAGGCCGCCCTGCCGCAGGCCAATGGGCAGAACGGCACATTGACCGGTGGTTCGCTGGAGCTCTTCAACGTCAAGGCGTCTCCGAACCAACTGCTCGCTGCCCTCAAATGGGTCAAGTACTACGACTTCGATCAGTACTACAACAAGGGCCTGGCCCTGTCCGCAGCGAAGGCCGCTGCCGACTCCGGCAACACCGTAGGCCTGCCGAGCCTGCCACCGGTCTCGAACGCGGTGAACCAACGCTATCTGGGCTGGGTCAAGGACTTGATCAACGTGCCGGAGAACCAGTTCGCGGGATACACGAACTCAAAGCTGAAGCTCATCCCCGAGCCTGCCGCCGCGACACAGCAGGTGTATGCCGCCCTCGACCCGGTGGTGCAGAAGATACTCACGGATAAGAATGCCGACATCAAGCAGACTCTCGACTCTGCAGCCCAGTCGATCAACGGCATCCTGGCGCAGTCCTCGCGCTGACAATCATTGGCGGCCGGGTTCACCATATTGGGCCCGGCCGTCACTTCCCAAAGGGGACTCAGATGACAAAGACCATCGAACTTTCCGCAGGAGCAGGAGCGTCGGCCGTTCGGCGCAAGCGCTTCAGCGTGACGAAGTGGTACCGCTCCGGCGGCCTTTCCGCCGTGCTATTCGGTATCCCGATCGTCCTGATTTTTCTCTACTTCAGCTGGGGTCCCATCGTTCAGGGCGTGTTCCTAAGCCTTGAGAAGACCAACCTCGTGGCGCCCGCCAAGTGGGTTGGCCTCGGCAACTTCGCCTACGTCTTGTCCGACCCGACACTTCCCCAAGCTGCCTTGAACACCTTGTACTTCGCAGTGCTCGCGCTGATCGTGGGATTTCCGATCCCGATCCTGCTTGCGGTGTTCATCAACGAGCTTCGACGATGGGATTGGTTGTACAACACGTTGGCCTACCTGCCGGCGGTCGTGCCTCCCGTCGCAGCCATCCTGCTCTGGAAATTCTTCTACGAACCGTCGAAAACGGGAATCTTCAACACAATGCTCGGCTGGATCGGAATCGGCCCATTCCCGTGGCTCAACTCGGAAGCGATGGCCATGCCCTCGATCGTGCTGTATGCCACGTGGGCCGGCGCGGGCGCCACCGCGATCATCTACATCGCCGCGTTGGGAACGGTCAGGACCGAACTGTACGAGGCGGCCGAGATCGACGGAGCGACGATCTGGAGGCGCATCTGGCACATCACCCTTCCGCAGATGCGCAACATCATTTTCACCATGATGCTCCTACAGCTCATCGGCACGTTCCAACTGTTCACTGAGCCGTTCCTCTTCACCGGCGGTGGCCCGAACAACGCAACGCAGACGATTCTTCTCAAGATTTACAACTATGCGTTCGTCAATGGCGACTACGGTGCAGCGACGGCGCTGAGCGTGCTGCTCGCGGTCTTCCTCGGGTTGCTTTCCTTCGTCTATTACTTCGTCACCAAGAAATGGAGCCGCTCATGAGCGTGATCGACGACAGTCTGGTGGTGAGCACAACCGAACAGACACTCGCTGGAGCCGCTGTGGACCGGAAGCGTGGGAAGCAGGCAACGCCAAAAGAGCGAGGCGTCATATCCGTCGCGGATCGCCGACGCCCGGCAGTCAGGGTCTGGATGTGGGTCATCCAGATTCTCATTTTCGTCGGCCTGATCGTGGCGGGACTCGGCCCCCTCGTCTGGTCGGCGAAGGCATCGGTCTCCGGTAGCCAGGCGATCATCTCGAATCCGATGGGGATCTTCTTCACACCTAACCAATGGGGCAATTTTGCAACCGCCTGGAACGGCGCCCAGATAGGCCTCGACCTCGGGAACACGGCCTTCCTCGCCGTGGGATCGACGATCGCGACCCTATTCGTCAGTGGCACCGGTGCCTATCTCCTGAGCGTGCTCCGGCCGAAATGGGGACCCATTCTCAACGGCGCCATCCTCGCCACACTGTTCCTGCCCGGAATCATCTCGCTCGTACCGCTCTACCTCACCATCCTGAAACTGCCGGTGATTGGCGTGAGCCTGCAGAACACGTTCTGGGCGGTCTGGCTGCCCGCCGGCGCGAGCGCGTTCAACGTAATCGTGCTCAAGAACTTCTTCGATTCGATCCCGCGGGAGCTGATCGAGGCGGCGAAGATCGATGGCGCGGGACCAATCAGGGTCCTCACGACGGTTGTCCTCCCGTTGTCTCGTCCGATCATCGGCGTCGTCGCGCTGTTGACGGTCGTTGCCTCGTGGAAGGACTACCTCTGGCCGATGCTGGTCTTGACCGATCCCAAACTTCAACCGGTTTCCGTTGCTCTACCGACGCTGGCGAAGGGTCCGACACCGTTTGCCGTGCAGATGGCGGCCGTGTTCCTCACGGTTATCATCCCGGTTGTTCTGTTTGTGGTTTTTCAAAAACAGTTCCTGCGCGGGGTCGGTACCGCGGGCGGAGTAAAAGGATGAGCGAGCTCGCGGGTGCCCGTATTCTCATCACCGGTGCTTCGGGCCGGATCGGCACGGTGACGTCCAAGCACCTGACCGCCTCCGGCGCACTGGTGACGGCCCTTTCGTCGTCGGTGAACGAGTCGCTCGTCGCAGATCGGATCATCATCGGTGATGCCACTCGAGAGGACGACGTTGCGGAGGCGATGGATGGCGCGGACTTCGTGGTGCATCTCGCGGCGCTGGCGCATCGCACGGCCGGTACGCCCTACGCGGTCTACTCGACGAACGTCGTCTCCACCTTCAATGTGCTGGCACAGGCAGGCGAGCGTGGCATCGAGAGGGTGGTCGTGGCCGGCAGCATCAATTCGTACGGGCTTCCGCAGAACGACCATCCGCTTCTGCCCGCGTATTTTCCGCTCGACACGGACATCCCGATAGACCTGAGCGACTGGTACTCGCTATCGAAACGAAACGACGAGAACGCAGCGAGGATGGCGTGGCGTCACTGGGGCATCAACGTGGTCACGCTGCGATTCCCGCACGTGAACAGCGCCGAGGAATTGGCTAAAATCTCCGGCAAGATCAGGGACGATCCCGAGTCCGGGATACGCGAGGGGTGGTCGTATCTCGATACGCGCGACGCCGCCAGATCAATCGAACTGTCCTTGACCGCCCGTACAACGGGCGCACACGCCTTTTTTCTCGCCGCGAACAACACCAACTCGCCCTATCGCACGGAGGATCTCCTGCGTCGATACGCGCCGGATGTGCCGAGGCTTCGCCGATTTGTCGAGCGGGAAGTGCCCATCGACCTCACTCCTGCCAGGAAACTCATCGGTTTCCAGGCTGCCCACGAGCTCGACATTCCGACACTCGACCTCCCCTAATCGTCCGATCTCCAGCGCACCGCCAATCTCCGCACCAGCTCAGAACAGGAACCGTTTGATGACTATCGACAACTTCGCTAACCCATGGCCGGCACGCGAGAACATCGAGATCACTTCGGTGCGGGCGATCACGACCGCCCCTGAGGGGACCGCCCTGGTTGTCGTTCGCATCGACACGAATGTCCCCGGACTGTACGGACTCGGCTGTGCCACGTTCACGCAACGTTGGAAGGCGGTGCAGACCTTTGTCGACGAGCACCTCTCTCGCCTCCTGATCGGTCGGTACCCGGGAGACATCAACGACCTGGTGCGTCTCGCCGCTTTCAGCGGATACTGGCGCGGCGGTCCCGTCACGAACAACGCGATCTCGGGCATCGACCAGGCGCTCTGGGACATCGCCGGAAAACGAGCGGGACTCCCCGTGTACGAGCTGCTCGGCGGCAAGGTCCGTGCTGCGGCGGACACCTACATCCATGCCGCCGGCAAGACAGCCGAGGAAACGATCGATCAGGCCCTGGGCTTCATCGACGACGGGTGGCGTCACATCCGGCTTCAGATCTCCACACCGGGTGGGGGAGGGTACGGCGCACCGAAGGTGCCCACCGAATATCCGAATGCCCCCTATCGCAACGGATGGAGCGGCCGTGACTACCTTCGCCGTGTGCCCGCCCTCTTCGAGGCCGCACGGGATGCCCTGCCGGACAACATCGAACTGCTTCACGACGTGCACTCCCGATTGAGCCCGAAGGAGGCGGTGTTACTCGCGCGCTCACTGGAGCAGTACGGACTGTACTTCCTCGAAGACGTGCTCCCGCCCGAGCACTGGGACCGACTTCCCGAGGTGCGAGCGGCGAGTCCGGTGCCGCTTGCCGTCGGAGAGCTCACCACGTCGCTGACGGATGCTGTGCGCCTCGTCCGCGACGGGGGTGTCGACTTCATCCGCAGCCACATCTCTGACATCGGCGGTCTCAGCCCCGCCCGCAAGGTGGCCGATCTTGCCGAGCTCAGCGGCGTGAAGACGGCGTGGCACGGACCCGGGGACACCTCTCCGATCGGCGCGGCCGCGAATGTCGCACTCGACGTGTCCTCGGCCGCCTTCGGCATCCAAGAGGGCCACATCTACAACGAGGCGACGCACGATGTCTTCCCCGGAACCCTGCGGATCCGCGACGGGTATCTGACTCCGAACGTGGCGCCGGGATGGGGAATCGACATTGACGAAGTCGCGGCAAAACGGTTCCCCGCGGGAATTTCCGGCCATGATGAGTGGGCGGCGGGAGTTCGCCGACCGGATGGCGCATTGGAGGCACCGTGATGCAGCCCATCAAGCCAGCAGTGTTCGGTGGCGCACCGAGCCGGATGGCCCAGACGCGGCGTCGCCCCGTCTCTGACCCCCAACAACTCGGTGCGAATCAGTACGACCTCGGCTCATTCAACGAGGCAACGATCATCGAGGCCATCCGGCAGGCCGGAACGATCAGTCGCACCGAGATCTCCGAACAGACCGGTCTCACCCAGCAATCCGTATCGCGCATCCTCCGGGTGCTTCTGGAACGCGGGTTGCTCGCAGAGGGGGCGCAGGAGCGCACCGAACGTCTCGGCAAGCCGCGAATCCCGGTGCGGTTGCGAGCCGAGGCGGCTTACGCCGCCGGTGTACTCGTCGACCCGGAATTGATGTCGGTCGTGCTTGCCGATCTGGACGGGACTGTCATCGAACGGCGCAGCATGCCGCTGACACCGGCGATCTCCCCGACGGCGCTGGTGGAGGCGATCGCGGTGTGTGTCGACGAGATGATCGAGGCTTCGGGGATCGACTCGACCACGGTGCTCGGCGTGGGAGTGGCAGTTCCGGGGCCAATCACGACCGACGGAGAGTTGCTCAACCTGCCGCTGTCCGAGACCTGGCGCGATGTCCCGCTTCGGCAACTCCTGGTCGACCGCCTCCAGCGCCCGGTAGTGGTCGAGAAGGACGGCGCCGCCGCCGCCATCGGCGAACGGTGGATCGGCCGCACCGACCGAGCGGGCGATTTCGTGTACCTGTACTTCGGAACGGGAATCGGCTCCGGCCTCGTCCTGAACGGCGAGGTGTACCGGGGAATCAGCGCCAACGCGGGCGAGTTCGGACAGCTGTGCGCAGTTCGAGTCGGCCGGATCGATGGTGCCGGCCGGCCAATGCTGGTGCGTGAATGCAATCCGACAGCTGCGCTGCCGGAGATCGCCCGCGAGTTGGGGTACTCCGGTGCCGCCGTCAGTTATCTGGAGATGTGCGCAGAGGTCGGCAGGGGGGAGCCGTCCGCGGTCGCGGCAGCGCAGCAGATCGCCGACGTCATAGCGGTCGGAGCCGTCGCCCTGATCGACCTTCTCGACCTTCCGACCTTGGTCGTTGGCGGACCCGTCTTCGAAGACGAACTCCGGGAGATCGTGCTGAGCACCATCGATCGAGCCGTCAACGAACTCCCCACGGCTCATTTCGCCCGTCACGTCTCAGTGCAGCCATCCCTGCTGGACACCGAAGCCGGCGCCATCGGAGCGGCCTCGACGATCTTCCACGCGTCCTTCGCACCCCATGTCCGGCGCACCCAGAAGTACCGACTCAACTGAATGGACATCCCGGCTTGATGCAATTCCCCGCGACATCCGACACGCACCACACGAACCTCAGTTCGTACACCCACCTGTCAGCGCCAGACGGGAAGCTCACGGCTGATGTCGACCCGCGCGGCGCACGGCTGGCATCCCTCGTGCACCGGAATTCAGGACACGACGCGCTGCTGCACACCGACTGGGAGAACGAGGACTGGAGTGGAGCATTCGCCTCGGCGAATTCGTCCGCCGAGTGGCATCGGCGGTATCCGGGCGGCTGGCACGTTCTCGCCCCGCACGTTGGCGAATCCCGGGCGTTGGGCGGCGTCGAGCATCCGTTCCATGGCGAAGCCGCCTGGCGGCCCTGGCGGGTGACCAACGTCACCGAGAGTTCGTGCACGTTCGAGGTCGTGCTGCGCACTGTGCCACTTCTGCTGCGAAGAGAGTTCATTCTTACGGACGACGCCGTTCTGGTGACGCAGCACTTCGTGAACCTGTCAATGTTGGCTGTGTCATTCAGCTGGACCGAGCATCCCGCCTTTGGAGATGCGCTGATAGACGAGAAGAGCGAAGTCACACTCGGTGGAAAGCGGGTTGACATCCGGCTCCCTCGCCGGGGCGACGCGCACTCGGGATTCGCAACTTTTGAAGCAGCGGGAGTCGGCGGGTTCGCAATCAGGAATCCCCGCACTCGGCTCGAGGCGGTACTGGAGTGGGACACCGAGGTTCTGCCTTATGCGTCCGCCTGGCAGGAGCACAACAGATCGCAGGGGTTCCCGTGGTGGGGAACAACCAACACGATCGCTTTAGAACCCGCATCGCGGCAATACGAGGCGGTCCCAGTCGGGCTCGGGCCGTTGACCGTGGAACCTCGAAGCACCCTCTCGTCCTCCCTGAAACTCTCCTTCCGCTCCTTCTAAAGACCTCACGCCAGAGTCGGGCTGCGGACCCCACCCGGCGCATCCGAAAGCGGCACGGCGGCCGGCCGCTCGCAGGTGCTCTCCACCGCAACGGTAGTGCCGCTCTCCGCTGCGCTCAGCAGCGAGACCATCACATCGAGCACGTGGAAGGCGAGGTTTCCGTTGGCGCGGGCTTCGACCCCGTCGGGTGTCGCGGCGAGGTCGGCCAGCCCGTAACCGCGGGCGGCATTCCGATAGCCGGCGCTCGGCGGGAGGGTCACCCACTCCTCGTCGCGAAGGGTTCGCAGTCGCACGTCACCGTCGAAACCGTTGGGATCTGGCACGACCAACGAGCCGGCCTCGCCGTGCACCTCGATGTTGGATGAACGGGTCGCGACCGCGTCGAAACTCATCACCAGCGTCGACAGCGCTCCGGAAGCGTGGCGGAGCACCCCCGTGACGTGAGTGTCCACGGCGACGGGGACGGTGACGCCCTCTCGTGGACCGGAGCCGATGGTGCGACTGTCCCGCGTGTGACTCGCCGAGCCGATCACCGACTCGACCGGCCCGAGCATGGTCACCAGCGCGGTGACGTAGTACGGTCCCATGTCGAGCAGCGGGCCGCCACCCGGTTGATAGTAGAAGTCGGGGTTGGGATGCCAGCGCTCGTGCCCTGGCGTCATCATCACCGCGGTGGCCGCGATGGGGGAGCCGATCAACCCGTCGTCGATGGCCCGTCGAGCGGTCTGGATTCCCGTGCCAAGCACCGTGTCGGGGGCGCTGCCAACGCGGACACCGGCCGCACGCCCGGCATCCACGATTCGCTTGGCATCCGGAAGCGTGGCCGCGAGAGGCTTCTCGCCGTATACCGCCTTGCCCGCGGCAATCGCCTTGAGGGCGATCTCGGCGTGTGCCGCCGGAATGGTGAGATTGAGCACGAGGTCGACTTCCGGGTCGGCGAGGAGCTCATCGACGGTCAAGGCGCGAACACCCCGCTCGGCCGCCACGGTGCTGGCCCGCACCGAGTCGATGTCGGCGATGGCGACGAGTTCCACGGCCTCAAGTCGCTCGAACG
This sequence comes from Microbacteriaceae bacterium, assembly GCA_025464975.1. Lineage (GTDB taxonomy): Bacteria > Actinomycetota > Actinomycetes > Actinomycetales > Microbacteriaceae > Lacisediminihabitans. Next base: position 9,084 of record JAODMT010000021.1, read on the forward strand.
TGCTCAGATAGGCACCGGAAATCGCTCCGACTCCGACAATTCCAACTTTCAGCGACTGGCCCACAGGATCCCTCTCTCGATGATGGTGCGCACGTTCGGGTTGTTTACGATCGCGAGCTGGTGGCCGGGAGTGGAGACGACGATCCTGCCGTCACCCCACTGCCTGGTCCACACCGCCGGGCAGGTGACCGGCCGATTCCAGGCGTCGAAGTCGCGCGCGGTGAGCGTCGTTGTCGCGAGCACGTCGTTGTATCCGTCGCTGAGCACCCAGTACTGCTCGGTCGTGAGTGTGAAGTCCGAGATGCCACGCACGATCGGGTGGTCGCTCTGCTCCGGGACGATGTTCACGACATACTCGACGAAGCAATCGGTGCCGTCGCCCGGCAGGTCGGCGGGGGACGCTTTGATCGGATGGTGCGCGAACTGGCCACCGATCAGGTGGAGGTAGTCGGCGCTGTTGCGGTATGAGTCGGCGATGCCCCCGTGCCAGCCGACCAGGCCGGTGCCGGCGCGAACGGCGGCGGTGAGACCGCGGACTTCCTCATCCGCAATGGTGTTCATCGTGTTGACCTGCACGATGACCGCAACCGAGGCCAGGTAGTCGGCATCGGCATAAACGGCGGTGGAGTCTTCGACTCGCACCGTGTACCCGTTCTCCTCGAGGTAGGGAATGAACGAGTCGGTCGTCTCGACCGGCTGGTGTCCGTCCCAGCCGCCTCGGACGATCAGGGCGTTCTTTGTCGGCACTGACATGTGATTCCTTAGGCTAAATAGTTGCGCAACTTTTGAATGAGAATTGGTGCGCTCGAGGATTCTCACACGAATTTCTGAGGAATAGCGGCGTTTTTCGCAAGAAAAACTTGCGCAACTTTGTGGCTCGCCTAGGGTTGGCTCCGTGAACGGAAACCAGCGCCGACCCACCCTTCGCGACGTGGCTGCGCGCGTCGGAACGACGATCCCGACGGTCTCGAAGGTCTTGAGCGGCCGCAGCGATGTGTCAGACGACACTCGCTCCGCGGTCTTGGCTGTGATCGCCGAACTAGGCTATCGGCTCCCCGCCGGCCGGGCCGCGACAACCAGGGGGTCCCGGATGCCCTCCGCCGACCTCGTCATCAGCGGCATCGAGGGGACCTGGGCGAACCGGGCGCTGATCGGCGTCGAACGGGCCGCGGTTGACGCTCAAATCGACCTCATCGTCAGCGTTGCGCGGGATCCGGATGACGGCTGGCTGACCAGATTGCTTTCCCGACCGTCGCACGGCGCGGTTCTTGCCCTCGTCAATGCCTCCAATGACCAGCTCGCCGCCCTCTCGGCCGCCGCAATACCGGTCGTGCTGCTGGACCCGGTCACGCAGCCACCCGACTTCGTCCCCAGCGTCGGGGCGGCGAACTGGGATGCTGGCCGAGCCGTCGCCGAGCACCTCATCGGCCTCGGTCATCACGAGTTGGCTATCGTCGCCGGACGTCGAGACCAGCTATATAGTCAGGCCCGAATCGACGGTTTCCGGTCCGCCGCCGAGTCGGCCGGCGCCACGCTACCGCCGGAGCGCATCATTCACGCGAATTGGAGCCGCAACGCCGCCCGCGACGCCGGGATCGCGCTACTCACCTCCGCCAATCCGCCCAGTGCCGTTTTTGCCTGCTCAGACACGATGGCACTCGGGATCTACGAGGCCGCGCGAGAGATCGGCACGACCATCCCCGGCGCCCTCAGCGTCGTGGGATTCGACGACCTCCCCGAGGGCGAGTGGATGACTCCGCAACTGACGACGGTGCGCCAGCCGATCGCGGACATGGGAGCCGCGGCGTTGCGCATGCTGCTTCGCATGCCGGGTCGAACCGGAATTGCGGAGCGGGAACAGCTCTCCACGACGCTCGTCGTCCGCGAGTCGACGGCTCCGTGGGTCGAGTAGGGCGCTCCGCGCCCGTGCTGTCGGTCGAGTAGGGCGCTCCGCGCCCGTATCGAGGCCTCGCGGTGTAGTGGGTCTCGATACGCTCGCTGCGCTCGCTACTCGACCCGCGGGGATGCTGCGCTCGCTACTCGACCCGCGGGGATGCGGTGCTCGCTACTCGACCCGCGGTCGGGTTATTCGACCCGCGTGCTCAGCGAGCGTGTCCGAAGTACATCAGCTCCCAGATCGCCTTGTCTTCGTGCCGTTCGACGAGAACGTCGCGCTCGAATCGTTCGATGGTGCAGTCGCCGGCGAATCGCAAGTACGCGCCGTCGAACCGCGCCACCTTGGCCACGAGGCGCTTGATCCCAGTGGTGGCGTCGATCATCCGCGCGCGGGTCAGGTCCTCGCGACGCGTGAACGTCACCACATACCGTTCGTCGCCGTCCTCGTAGATGTACCTAGTGATTCCGCCCACCGGCTTTCCCGTGTGACCGTCGGTGAACACATCCTCGGTCTCGAAGCGCACCTTCGACGCGTCGTCCGCGATGATCTTGCCGTCTTTCGCAAGCATCAGAATCGGGATCGCGGAATAGCCGTACTTCTCGTGGGCCGTGATGTATGAGGCGATCACGGAGTACGGTCCGGCCTGCCCGCGCGCCCAATACCAGTCGTGGATGAGCTTCATGAGGCCGGCGTTGCCCCAATTGTGGTCGTGGTACCCCACTCCGGCAGAGGTGTGCGCCTCGCCGACGATGCTGTACGACGCCTCCACGTTGCCTTGCGGAACCGAGGGCAACCAAGAGAACTCAAGAGAGCGATCGGCTCCGAACAACATGTAGCCGGTCTCCGGCCGCCAGGGGGGAACGGTGCCCGTCAGGGTCACGCTGATCTCGATCTCCTCGACGGAGACGTTGATGCGGTAGGTATTCAGGTCTCCCGTGAAGCGGTTGTCGCCAATGCGGACGTCGGCGTGGTCCTTCGCTGCCGACCAACTCTCGGGCGCGAAGTTCGCGATCTTTTCGAAGCTGCGTCCGTCGGCGAGGTCGAGATTGAGGCGGATGAGCGGGGCCAGGGGCGTGCCCGGAGTCGAGATGTCCTTGTTCATGAAGACGATGACCAGCTTCGACCCATCGTCGAGGTGTGCGTCGAAATACCACCATTCGTAGGAGCCGCGGGCGTTGTCGGTGCGGGCGCCATCCTCCCAGACCGCGATGTGATCAGGCGAGATGTTGAGGCGCTGAAAGTCGGCCGGCGTGCTCGCGGTGAGGGCGAGGGGAGCGTGTGGCATGAGAATCCTTCCGTGATTTCTGACACCTGTCAGATACTTGTAGTAGTAGGATACTCGTTATCTGACACACGTCAAGTTTTGATTGGAGATCACGGTGAGCGGCAACGTATTGCCTAGGCGGGCGGGACGTCCGGGAGCGGACACGGCGGATCTGCCGACGGACGAGGAGATCATCCGCCGGGGCCTGTCGTCGTTCGCCGAGCTCGGATACGAAGGAACGTCCGTGCGGGAGTTGTCTCGTCGGCTGGGGGTGAGTCACAACTTCGTCAACGACCGGTACGGGTCGAAGGAGAAATTCTGGAAGATGCTCATCGACACGGTCGGCTGGACTGTTGTCGAGCCGCTCCGGGACGTCCTGTCGGTGCCGTACGACGACGAGCTGGAACGGTTCACGGACGGGGTACGCATATTTCTGCGGGCGGCGTCCGCAAACGCCGATCTCACGCGGATCATCACCGAGGAATCGGGCAGTGGCGGCCCGCGCCTGGAGTATGTCTACGAGCGTCACGTCGAGCCAATCGTGCAGATGATCAAGCCGGCGTACGACCGCCTCGTCGCCGAGGGGCGGGTTCGGGATGTTCCATTTGGGGTCATGATGTTCGCGGTCCTGGCGATGACCGGAGTGTCGAGTCGCCAGGGCCTTCTCGCCCTCCTCGGCGCTGACGCCGACGCCGATTCCTTGGGCGACTCGCTCAGCCAGATCGTGCTCGAGGGTCTGATCCTGCAGCGGCTTCCGTAGTCATACCGGCGCGGGTCGACCACCGGCCGCCAGGGGACAGGATGTGCTCGTCCCGGGCGCGACGACGAGCCGAAGTTGTCCCCTCGGCGCTAGACCGCCCGAGGTGCCCCGAACGTGGAAACAATCACGTGAGTAAGGCATCACAGTTTGGAGTTCTCGCGCAGCCAATCCATCGCAACCGGGCACGCGTTGAGCACCGAGACATGACCGTCGTTCGGCCGCAACCACAACTCTGCATCGGCACAGCGGCGAAGCAACCAGTCCGCATGCGTCGGCGGCACCACGTGGTCCTTGCCCCCCTGAACCAGCAACACGGGAACCGTGATCTCGGACGGGTCGAAGCCCCATGGGGAAGCCAGGGCGACATCATCATCGATCAGCCCGTCTGGTCCCGCCTCGTTGGCCACGCCGACATCATCGCCGAGCGACGACCACGGACCAGCGAGCGCGGTCCAGTCGGCCTCAACGAAGCTATTGGGATCGAACTCCTCGATGGCGGCGAATCGCTCCCGCTCGTCGCGACCGACTATTGCCGCCAACAGGGCATCGGCGGAAGCCATGCCGTCGAACCAGTCAAAGTCCTCGGTGAGGGGAGCAATGCCGGCGAGGCATACCGCGGCCGTCACCCGGTCGGGCAGCAGCGCGGCGCAAGCGAGGGCGTGCGGTCCGCCGCCCGAGGCGCCCATCACGGCAAGCCGGGAGACCCCAAGCGAGTCGGTGATCTGCGCCACATCCTCGGCGGCCGAAGCCACGTTCCGGCCGACATTGGGACTGGATCCGCCATAGCTCGGGCGCCCGTAGGAGATCAGGCGGATGTGCCGCTTGGCCGCCGCGGCCAGGAGCGGCTCGAGCGGCGCACCGGTCTGCGGCGACCCGTGATGCCACAACACCGTGAGCGTATCCACGGCCCCGTGTCCGGTGTCGTAGACGCGTACCGTGCGGCCGTCGCGCAGCCACACGTCCCGGGAGATCATGGCCAGAGCGTATCTCGGCGGAGCGGATCGGGCCAGTGGCAATCCCCCTGCGGGGCGAACATCCCGGTGCTACCGTGGTGCCATGACGCCTCAGGAGCTCGCCAACCTCGCGCACCTGCGCCGGGCGCGGGATCTGATCGACCGCGAATTCGCGCGACCGCTCGACGTGCCAACGATCGCCAGTCATGCGTTCATGTCTCCGGCGCACTTCTCTCGGCAATTCCGCGCCGCCTACGGAGAGACGCCCTACAGCTACCTCATGACCCGCCGGATCGAACGAGCGATGGCGCTCCTGCGGGCCGGTGTCAGCGTCACCGACGCGTGCATGACCGTCGGCTGTACGTCGCTCGGGTCATTCAGCTCCCGATTCACCGAACTGGTCGGCGAGACGCCAACCGCATACCGCAACCGGGAACATCCGGCCCTCGCCGCCATGCCGGCGTGCCTCGCGAAGGTGCGCACTCGACCAATGAGAACGGCCGGGAGCGCGCCGAGCAGGATCCGAGAAGCACTCGGCGGGTCGGCGGCCTAGCGTTGGCGCCATGACCATTTCACTTCAGTACTCACACATCACCGTCAACGACCCGGATGAGTCGCTCGCCTTCTATCGCGACGCCCTCGGCCTCGAGCTGCGCAATGACGTGGCATCCGGCGGCTTTCGCTGGGTGACCCTCGGCAGCGCGACTCAGCCGGGCCTCGAAATCGTACTCTCGGAACCGCACGCCGGCCGATCGAAGGCCGACGGCGACGCTCTTCAGGAGCTGCTCACCAAGGGGGTCTTGCCCAACATCGTGTTCGGCACCGACGATCTGGACTCGACGTTCGAGCGGCTGCGGGCATCCGGCGCCGAGGTCATGCAGGAGCCAATCGATCAGCCATGGGGACCGCGGGACTGCGCATTCCGGGACCCGTCCGGAAACACCGTTCGCATCGCCGAAACCCCGGCCAATCACTAGTCGACAGGCGGCAGCCGACAATCTCGTAGCGGGTCTTCGGCCACCGAACCGAAGGGGGCCGAAGACTCGTCGCGGCTAGGCTGCGGCCTCGGCGAGATAGCGCCGGACCGCCTCGGCTGTGGCCTCGTGGTCGACGACATCGGGCTCTCCGGAGGTGCTGATCGATCCGACCAACTCCCCGTCGACGAAGATCGGGATGCTGCCGCCCCAGAACTTGTAGCTGTCGTCGAGGCCGTCGGCGATGGAGGGGTCCGCCTCCTTCTTGAACCTGGCCAGCAGCGAGCTGTGACCGAGTTTCTTCACGACGAGGATCTTGCCCTGGATGACATTCGCGTTGCCCTGCCCGGTGCTGCCGAGCTGCGCGCGGTAGGCGAGCTCGTCGCCAATGTGGACGTCCACCGCGAGGTTCCGCTCCCACTCGCGGATGACACCGAGGGCGATCTCACCAAGCCGTGTCGCGTCATCCCGGCTGAAGGAGCGAAAATTCGCGACCGGCTCGTTTTCGAGCTGGTCGATCGTGTAGGTGGGTTCTGGGCGCGTCATCATGTTCCTTCACTGAGTCGGATCGCGGCGAGAAACCGGTGCGTTCCCGTCGTGCCTCTCAAACTCTAGGCGTAGCCGCTGGGCGCGCGAAACGTGCTGGCAACACTCGAGGAGTTGACTGTCGGTGGCTCCAACGATGGTCGCCATCCCGCTCGCAGTTCGAATCCAGGTGAGGCCACCAATGCACGTCGACCAATCAGTGACCCCCCTGCCGATCGATCTTGCCAGGGCGGGTGTCCGGGACATTGCGGCCGGTCTTCGGGCGGGTGATTTCACCTCGGTACAACTCACCGCCGCCTATCTCCAGCGCATCGCCGAGATCAGCGACGGAGGGCCACGGCTGAATTCCGTGCGAGCGATCAACGATGCCGCGCTCAGCGACGCCGCGGAGCGCGACCGAGAGCGGGCCTCGTGCCTCACGGACCTCGGGCCGCTGCACGGCGTGCCGATTCTTCTCAAGGACAACATCGACGTCGCCGGGATGCCGACCACGGGCGGATCGCTCGCGCTCGAGCACTCCCGGCCGCGAGCCGATTCTCCGGTGGCGTCAGCCTTGCGGCGGGCGGGTGCGGTACTCCTCGGCAAGACCAATCTCACCGAGTTCGCCAACTACATGACCACCGGCATGGCCAACGGCTACAGTTCGCTCGGCGGGCAGGTGCTCAATCCGTACGACGCGAGCCTGACCACGAGCGGGTCGAGCGCCGGCTCCGGCTCGGCCGCGGCCACCGCGCTCGCCGCCGCGACGGTGGGCACCGAGACGTTCGGCTCCATCCTGTCTCCGGCCCTCGCCAATTCCCTCGTCGGGGTCAAACCCACCGTCGGGCTCGTGAGTCGCACGGGCATCATCCCCATCTCCGGCACCCAAGACACCGCCGGGCCGATGACACGCTGGGTCTACGACGCGGCCGCGCTGCTCACCGCGATGACCGGCATCGACCCGGAGGACCCCGCCACCGCCGCCAATCCACTCCTCGGAACCGACTTCGTCGCCGCGCTGTCCCCGACAGCGCTCTCCGGTGCGCGGCTTGGCTTCGTCGCGGACGCGGGCGACGAGGTGTACACCCGCTCTCTCGCCCTGCTGCAGAGCCGGGGCGCGACGCTGGTGCCGGTGACCGTGCCGGAGCCGCTGACGCCGCGGTTCCTGAGCTTCGAACTGCGCCGCGATCTCAACGCCTACCTCGCCCGCATCCACAGCACTCCTGCGGTTGGTGCGGCAACGGACGGCCAGGCAAGGACCCTCGCCGAGATCATCGACTTCAACGAGAGGCACGCGGATGTCGCTCTCAAGTACGGCCAGAAACTGCTGATCGAGTCGCAAGAGATCGACCTGGATGACCCCGGCACCGCCGCCCACTACGCCCAGGTTCGAGCGTCGAGCGTCAACGAGAGCCGGACCATCGTCGACACCCTATTGAGGGAGAACGGGATCGAGGCGATCGTCTCCAACTCCACCACGGTGCACCTTGGCGCGCGCGCCTGCTACCCCTCCGTCGTGGTGCCGGCTGGCTACCTCAGCGCGGGGCGTAAGCCCGCCGGACTGCTCTTTCTCGGCACGGCCTGGTCCGAGGCGACGCTGCTCGCACTCGCCTACGACTTCGAGCAGGCCGCGGGCACCTGGCGAGCGCCGGAGGAGATGAATCCCTCGCTGTTCCGCCGCCGCTGAGACTCTTTTCTATGCGGCCGAGTCGCCGGGCCAGTCCCCCATGAGGAGGTCGCTGATGTCGATGGGCTGCGTGGGGGGAAGGTCAATCGCTGCCGGGTCGATCGTGTGCTCGTGATTATTGTGCATCATTGCATTACCCCCAATTTGTGCCCTGTGACTCAGGTATTTCGACAATATTCCTGAAGCTGAGAATGCCCATGAGCATCTGCTGGGAGTTCCCCCTGACTCACAGGGTTCCGGTAGCGAGTTGAATGAGGAGACTCGTTACTGCGACGAGAACCCAGAGAATTCCGCCGAGGAGGAGCGGGCGGGCACCGGCCTTGCGGAGGGTGGAGAGCCGGGTCGAGAATCCGATTCCGGTGAGCGCCATGGTAATCATGAACACGCCGAGGGCGCTCAGCGTCGGATGCCACGAGACCGGGATGAGGCCGACCGTGTCGAGGGCGCTCGCGACGAGAAATCCGATGATGAAGAGCGGAACGATCCTCTTCCACGGCACTCGTCGCCGGGCCGTCTCGCCTCCGGCCGCCGCATCCTTCCTGGACTGCACCGCGGCGAGCACGATCGAGATCGGGATGATCATCAGGGTGCGGGTCAGCTTGACGACGACCGCGTACGCTCCGGCGCTCGCCCCGAATGTGTAGGCCGCGGCAACGACCGATGAGGTGTCGTTGATCGCGGTTCCCGCCCACAGCCCGAAGGCGTGCTGTGACAGCCCGAGCAGGTGACCGATCATCGGAAACAGCAGCACCGCCGCGATGTTGAAAGTGAAGATCGTGCCGATGGCGTAGGCAACTTCGGCGTCGGCGGCCCCGATCACCGCAGTTGTCGCGGCGATGGCTGAGGCGCCGCAGATTCCGGTGCCGACGCCGATCAGGGTGCGGATGTCGCCGTTGACCCGGAGCATCCGGCCGACCAGCCAGGCGCCAACCAGGGCCACCGCGAGGGTGCCGAGCATCACGGGAAGCGAGGACAGACCGACGCTGAGCACCTGGGTCAGGGACAGACCGGTGCCGAGGATGACGATGCTTGCCTGCAGAACTCGCTTGCCCGCAAACTTCGTTCCCGCTTCCAGAACGGTGCCCGGACGGATGACGCTCGCAAGGATCGCACCGATAATGATGCCGAAGACCGGGCCGCCGACGATGGGAACCAGCGACCCGAGGAACATTGCCACCGCCGAAATCACGAGCACGACTGCGAGGCCCGGCCAGAGTCCAAGCACCCGACTCGCTCGGGATGGTCCGGGGGGCGGTGAGAGCGGTGCCGCCTCTAATTCGCTTGTCATCGTGTTCCTTCTTCTGATACCGCTGTCGATTCGACTGCGTGTTCAACTGTCGCGCAGATCCGCCCGACCCGGGTAGACGGCAACCGCCGATGGGGTCATAGGGTTGCCCTATGGCAACCCCCGGCGAGCATCTCCCTGATCTCGATTCCCTCTCCCTGCTGCTCGCGGTCGAGGAGACCGGAAGCGTCGGTGCGGCCGCCCGGAGATTCTCCATCAGTCAGCCCGCTGCGAGTGCGCGCTTGCGTAACCTCGAGCAGCAGCTTCGAGTGGTTCTCCTCGAGCGCCGGACCACCGGGTCGACCCTGACCGCGGGCGGCCGAGTGGTGGTCGAGTGGGCGCGGCCGCTGGTTCGCGCCGGGGCGGAGTTCGGTCGTAACGTCGACGCGCTGGTCGGTGACCGTGACGACAGGCTGCGTGTCGCGGCATCCCTCACCGTTGCCGACTACCTCATGCCGGCCTGGCTTATCGCCCTGCACTCCGCGCTGCCGGATGTCTCGGTGTCGCTGCAGCCGGGGAACTCGGAGAAAGTGACCGAGCTGGTGCTGGCCGGAGACGCCGAGCTCGGATTCGTTGAGGGACCGCACGCCCCGAATGAGGTGCGCTCGTGGACGGTCGGGCACGACGAACTCGTTCTCGTCGTTGGCCCATCACATCCGTGGGCGCGCCGCTCCGAACCGATCGGGGCCGCCGAACTGGCGATCGGATCCCTGGTGCTGCGGGAGCCGGCATCCGGCACACGACAGGTTCTCGATCTCGCGCTTCTCGCCCACGGCCTGAGAGTCCGGCCGGCGATGGAGCTCGGGTCGACCACCGCAATCAAGCACGCCCTCACCGGCGGGCAGAATGCGTCGCTGCTCAGCCGCCTGAGCGTCACGGATGATCTGGCAAGCGGCACGCTCGTGTCCCTCGCCACCCCGGGGCTCGACCTCACGCGGGTATTTCGCGCAATTTGGCTCGGCGCCAAGGTGCCGTCGGGGGCGGCCGGCGCTCTGCTCGCGATCAGCCTGCGTGCGTCGATCCCGTCGTCGGGAGCCGGCAGCTAGTCGGCCGGAAGCCACGCGCTGCGGTGGGCGGGCAGGCGCCGGCGTTAGGGAGTCGTTAGGGAATTCGGGCTGGCCGTAAGGAAGTCGTGAGCAACCCGATTCGCCGCTGATAACGGGTATCTACTGATCTGCTGTGCCCGACGAATCGCTGATTCGACAGGGTGCCGGGGGCCATGCGGGCCGCCGAAGTCAACAGTTCGGATGGAGAAACTCCTGTGCTCGATCTTGTGTATGTCCTCGTCGCGATCGCCGTGTTCGCGGTGATCGGCGTCGTTGCCTGGGGGGTCGAGAAGCTGTGATCGTCATCACCATCTTCGCCGCTGTGCTCGCCGTCGCCGCTCTCGCCTACCTCGTGTACGCGCTCGTGAAACCGGAGCGCTTCTGATGACGGTGCTATTCGGCATTCTCCAAATCCTCACCCTCGTCGTGATCCTTGCCCTGATCCACCGCCCACTGGGCGACTACATGGCCCGGGTCTACACGAGCGGCAAGAACCTCAAGGTCGAGCGGATGTTCTACCGCCTGATCGGCGTCGACTCCGCTTCTGAACAGTCCTGGCGTTCGTACCTCCGAAGCGTCCTGGTGTTCTCCCTCGTCGGTGTGCTCTTCGTCTACGCGATTCAGCGGGCCCAGGCCGTGCTGCCGTACTCGCTCGGCTTCCCGGCGATTCCGCAGGGCCTGTCGTTCAACACCGCGGTCTCCTTCGTCACCAACACGGACTGGCAGTCCTACTCCCCGGACGTGACGATGGGCTACACCGTGCAGCTCGCCGGGCTTGTGGTGCAGAACTTCGTCTCGGCCGCGGTCGGCATCGCCGTCGCGATCACCCTCGTTCGGGGCTTCGCTCGCCGCAATTCCGGCACGATCGGAAACTTCTGGGTCGACCTCACCCGCGGCGTTCTTCGCTTGCTGCTTCCCGGCGCGATCATCGCGTCGATCGTGTTGATCATCGGCGGGGTCATCCAGAACTTCAACGGATTCACCGACGTGACGACGATCACCGGCGCGACCCAGCATTTGCCGGGCGGCCCGGTTGCCTCCCAAGAGGCGATCAAGGAATTCGGCACCAACGGTGGAGGGTTCTTCAACGTGAACTCCGCGCACCCGTTCGAGAACCCGACGGCGTGGACGAACCTGTTCGAGATCGTGCTGATGCTCGCCATCCCGTTCTCCCTGCCGCGCACCTTCGGCAGGATGGTCGGCGACAGCCGGCAGGGCAGGGCGATTCTCGCGGTCATGGCCTCGATCTTCGCGGTGTCGCTCACCGCTCTCACCCTGTTCGAGGCGCTCGGCGGTGGCACCGCAACGAGTCTTGCCGGCGCGGCGATGGAGGGCAAGGAAGACCGGTTCGGCATCTGGGGCTCCACCCTGTTCGCGACCTCGACGACGCTCACCTCGACCGGTGCCGTCAACTCGATGCACGACTCCTTCACCTCACTCGGCGGCATGATGACACTGCTCAACATGATGCTCGGCGAGATCGCGCCGGGCGGAACGGGATCGGGCCTGTACGGGATGCTGATCCTCGCCGTGATCACGGTGTTCATCGCCGGGCTTCTGGTCGGTCGCACTCCCGAATACCTCGGAAAGAAGATCGGGCCGCGAGAGATCAAGCTCGCAAGCATTTACATCCTGATCACCCCGACCCTCGCGCTCGCCGGAACGGCACTGAGTTTCGCGATTCCCGCGGTGCGCGCCGACGTCGAGAAGACGTCGATCTGGAACCCCGGGCTGCACGGCCTGTCGGAGGTGCTGTACGCGTTCACCTCCGCGGCGAACAACAACGGGTCGGCGTTTGCCGGTCTCACAGCCAACACCCCGTGGTTCAACACCGCGCTCGGCGTGGTGATGGTGTTCGGTCGCTTCCTGCCGATCGTATTCGTGTTGGCCCTCGCGGGCTCGCTTGCCCGCCAGGAAAAGATCCCGGCCACCACGGGAACCCTGCCAACCTACAGGCCGCAGTTTGTCGGCCTGCTCATCGGAGTGGCCGTCATCGTGACCGCGCTCACTTACTTCCCTGTTTTGGCGCTCGGACCGCTAGCTGAAGGGCTGCACTAGACCATGTCAACACTCACCCCAATTCCCACCGCGGATCAGACGCCGGCAGCATTAAGCGACGGCTCACCGAAGACGAGCGCATTCACTCTTGCGCAACTCGTCGCCGCACTGCCCGGAGCGTTCCGCAAGCTCAGCCCGCGGCAAATGTGGCACAACCCCGTCATGTTCATCGTGGAGATCGGCGCTGCCTTCACCACGCTGATCGCGATCGTCGAGCCGATCATCGGCGGAACCCAGGTCTCCGGCGCAAGCGTCGTTCCGGGATCCTTCACCTGGGGAATCGCCGTCTGGCTGTGGCTCACCGTGATCTTCGCCAACCTCGCCGAGTCGGTTGCCGAGGGCCGCGGAAAGGCGCAGGCGGAGAGTCTGCGGGCAACCCGCACGAGCACGATGGCCAACCGGGTCGACTCGTACGACGAGGTGGGGGATGGCGCGGCCGAACGTGCCGGGACATCGCCGGTCTCCTCGGCCGATCTGACGCTCGGCGACGTCGTCGTGATCGTCGCGGGGGAGCTGGTCCCCGGCGACGGCGACATCATCTGGGGCATCGCGTCAGTCGACGAGTCGGCCATCACCGGTGAGTCGGCGCCCGTCATCCGCGAGTCCGGAGGGGATCGCAGTGCGGTGACCGGAGGAACCCGGGTGCTGTCGGACCGAATCGTCGTTCGCATCACGAGCAAGCCGGGCGAGACCTTCGTCGACCGGATGATCCGACTGGTCGAGGGCGCCTCGCGCCAGAAGACCCCGAATGAGATCGCGCTGAACATCCTGCTTGCGAGTCTGACGATCGTCTTCGTCGTCGTCGTGCTCACCCTCAACCCGATCGCCGGCTACTCGAACGCGGCCGTCAGCATCCCGGTGCTCATCGCGCTTCTGGTCTGCCTCATCCCGACCACGATCGGTGCGCTGCTCTCCGCGATCGGCATCGCCGGGATGGACCGGCTCGTTCAACGCAATGTGCTCGCGATGTCCGGCCGGGCGGTCGAGGCCGCCGGCGACGTGACGACCCTGCTGCTCGACAAGACCGGAACCATCACCTACGGAAACCGTCAGGCCGCCGAATTCACCGCACTGAGCGGGGTGCCGGCCGACGAACTGGTCCGGGCCGCCGCGGTGTCCTCGCTCAGCGACCCGACCCCGGAGGGCAAGTCGATAGTCGACCTCGCCGGTGTACAGGGACTCAGCCTCGACGGTCTGCCGAGCGGTGAGATCGTGCCGTTCACCGCGCAGACCCGCATGAGCGGGCTCGACCTGCCGGACGGATCTCAGATTCGCAAGGGCGCCGGCTCCGCCGTGATCGCGTGGGTCGAGGAAGCCGGTCGGCTCGGCAGCCAGGAACTGGCAGAACTGGACGAGTCGATCGAGAGGATCTCCAACGCCGGCGGGACACCGCTCGTCGTCGCGACCAAGTCCTCGGTCGGAACCGCTCGCGTTCTCGGAGTCGTCTACCTCAAGGACATCGTGAAGACCGGACTCAAGGAGCGGTTCGCCGAGCTGCGGCTCATGGGCATCCGAACGGTCATGATCACCGGCGACAACCCCCTGACGGCGCGGGCGATCGCGGCGGAGGCCGGAGTGGATGACTTCCTCGCCGAAGCCACTCCGGAGGACAAGCTCGCGCTGATCCGCAAGGAGCAGGAGGGCGGAAGCCTGGTCGCGATGACCGGGGACGGAACCAACGACGCCCCCGCCCTCGCCCAGGCCGACGTCGGAGTCGCGATGAACACCGGCACTTCGGCGGCCAAGGAGGCCGGCAACATGGTCGATCTCGATTCCGACCCGACCAAGCTCATCGACATCGTGCGAATCGGCAAGCAACTGCTGATCACGCGCGGAGCCCTGACGACCTTCTCGATCGCGAACGACGTGGCCAAGTACTTCGCCATAATCCCGGCGATGTTCGCCGGGGTATTCCCCGGGCTGGCGGTGCTGAACATCATGCGGCTGCACACGCCGGCATCCGCCATCCTGTCGGCGATCATCTTCAACGCGGTCATCATCGTGATCCTGATCCCGCTCGCCCTGCGCGGCGTGAACTACCGCGCGAGTTCCGTGTCGAGCATCCTCACCCGCAACATCCTCATCTACGGCGTCGGCGGAATCGTCGCCCCGTTCATCGGAATCAAGCTGATCGACCTCGTCGTCAGTCTTCTTCCCGGCTTCTAACCACTCAGATTTCACAAGATTTCACAAGGGAAAGAAAACTATGAGTTCACCACGAACAGCGGTTCGCCAGTACTGGGTGGCCGTGCGGGCGATGTTGATCTTCACCGCCGTGCTCGGGATCGGCTACACCGCCGCGATCACCGGAATCGGGCAGCTCGTGCTGCCCGTGCAGTCCAACGGGTCGACAGTGAAGGTCGACAACCAGGTGGTCGGTTCCAACCTCATCGGTCAGAGCTTCACCGACAAGAAGGGCAAGGCGCTTCCGCAGTGGTTCCAGTCCCGTCCCTCGGCGGCCGGGACCGGGTACGACGCGTCGGCTTCGAGCGGCAGCAACTACGGTCCGGAGAACAAGGACCTCATCGCCGCGATCAAGGAGCGGAAGGCCGCAATCGCAAAGCTCGACGGCGTCTCGCCGGCACGCATCCCCGCCGATGCCGTCACCGCCTCGGGTTCGGGTCTCGACCCGGACATCAGCCCGACGTACGCGCTCGAGCAGGTGAACCGAGTCGCAACGACGCGCGGGTTGTCGGAAGCCTCCGTTCGCTCGCTCGTCGACGCGCAAATACAGGCGCCCGAGCTCGGATACCTCGGCCAGTCGACGGTGAACGTGCTCGACCTCAACATCGCGCTCGCCAACCTGAAGGGCTAGAAAATGAAACGAGGGCGGCTCCGGGTGCTCCTCGGCGCCGCTCCGGGCGTCGGTAAGACGTACGCGATGCTCGAGGAGGGCGCACGCTTGCGGGCGGAGGGCAAGGATGTCGTGGTCGCTGTCGTGGAGACCCACGGCCGGGCCGCGACGGCGAACCTGCTCGGTGACCTCGAGGTGATTCCGAGGCATGTGACGCAGCATCGCGGAGTCGAACTCACCGAGATGGACCTCGACGCCGTGCTCGCTCGCCGGCCCGACGTCGCCCTTGTCGACGAACTCGCCCACAGCAACGCGCCAGGCTCGCAACACGACAAGCGATGGCAAGACGTCGAGGCGCTGCTTGCCGCCGGCATTACCGTCATGTCAACGGTCAACGTGCAGCACATCGAGTCGCTCAGCGACGTCGTGGAACAGATCACCGGGGCACCGCAGCGAGAAACCGTGCCGGATCAGGTGCTGCGCACCGCCGATCAGATCGAGGTCATCGACCTGGCGCCGCAGGCGTTGCGGGACAGGCTGGCCGAGGGGCACGTCTATCCGGCCGCGCGGATCGACGCGGCGCTCTCCAATTACTTCCGGCTCGGCAACCTCACCGCGTTACGAGAGCTCGCCCTGCTCTGGCTCGCGGACGAGGTGGACAGTGCGCTCAAGGCGTACCGCGCCGAACACAACATCGACAGCAAGTGGGAGGCGCGCGAGCGGGTGGTGGTCGCGCTCACCGGCGGTCCGGAGGGGGAGACGCTGATCCGGCGCGGCGCCCGAATCGCCGCCCGCTCGGCAGGCGGCGAGCTCATCGTCGTGCACGTGAGCGGGCAGGACGGCTTGAGCGAGACCCACCCCGGCGCCCTCTCCGCGCAGCGCGCCCTCGCCGAGAAGCTCGGCGGAACCTATCACCAGGTGATCGGGAACGACATCCCGCGGTCGCTCGTCGAGTTCGCCCGGGCACTGAACGCCACCCAACTCGTCATCGGTGTCAGCCGCCGCAGTCGCCTCGCCGCCGCGCTCACCGGTCCGGGGATCGGCGCGACCGTCATCCGGGAATCCGGAGTCATCGATGTGCACATCGTCACTCACTCCGCCGCCGGGGGCCACTTCGCCCTTCCCCGCTTCGTGGGCGGCCTCACGGTCAGGCGGCGGATGGCCGGATTCATCCTCGCCCTGCTCGGCGGCCCGCTGGTCACGATGCTGCTCGTCTCGCTTCGCACGAACGACTCGATCACGAGCGACGTGCTCGGCTTCCAGCTGCTCGTCGTGGTTGTCGCCCTCGTCGGTGGACTCTGGCCGGCCCTGTTCGCCGCCTTCCTCTCCGGGCTCACGCTCGACTTCTTCTTCGTGCAGCCGCTGTACAGTGTCACGGTCGCCAAGCCGACTCACCTGATCGCCCTCGGGCTTTACGTTGCCAACGCGATTCTCGTGAGTTACGTGGTCGACCAGGCGGCACGGCGGTCACGAGCCGCCGTGCGGGCGGTCGCCGAGTCGGAGTTGCTCGCCACAATTGCCGGAAGCGTCCTACGAGGTCAGGATGCGCTGCAGGCGCTCATCAATCGCACGCGGGAGGCGTTCAACCTCAGCAGTGTGCGGGTGATGTCAGATGGGGAGGCGCTCTATACGGCGGGCGAGATCAAGGATGGCGACCGGCTCAGCACCATCTCCACGGGAGAACGGGGGACGCTCGAACTGCGCGGGCCAGACCTAGCCGCTTCGGAGCGGCGGTTGCTCAACGTCATCGCCGCGCAAGTCGATGCGGCCATCGAACACAACGCCCTCACCAAGACTGCGGAGGAGGTCGGGCCGCTCGCGGAGCTTGACCGAATGCGCACGGCCCTCCTCGCCGCCGTCGGTCACGATCTGCGGCGACCGCTCACCGCGGCGACGGCGGCCGTGACCGGCCTCCGGGCGACCGACGTGACCTTGTCCGAGCACGACCGCGAGGAACTCCTCGTCACCGCCCAGGAGAGTCTGGAAACGCTGTCGGCGCTCGTGACGAACCTGCTCGACGTCACCAGAATTCAGGCCGGTGCGCTCGCGGTATCGTCCGCGGCGCTCGGCGTCGAGGAGGTCATCCTCCCCGCGCTCGATGAACTCGGGCTCGGCCCCGCCGACGTGCATTTGAGCATCGCGGACGACCTGCCGCCCGTCTTCGCCGACGCCGGGCTGCTCCAACGGGTGCTCGTCAACCTGCTCGACAACGCCGTGCGATTCTCGCCGGATGCCTCCCCGGTTCTCGTCTCCGCGAGTAGTTTCGCCGGGACGGTGGAGATCCGGGTTGCCGACACCGGACCGGGTGTGCCCGACGAACGTCGGGGCGACATCTACGTGCCGTTTCAGCGCCTCGGCGACACCGATAATCTGACCGGCCTCGGTCTTGGGCTCGCCCTGTCTAAGGGCTTCATCGAGGGGATGGGTGGCACACTGCACGCCGACGACACCCCTGGTGGCGGGCTCACCATGGTCATCGCTCTCCCGGCGGCGCAGAGCGAAGCACCGCTTGGGACTCAACCAGCGGTTCGGAGTCAGTAATGAGAATTCTCGTTGCGGACGACGACCCGCAGATCATCCGAGCGCTTAAGGTGACACTCCGGGCGAGGGGCTATGACATCGTCACGGCGGCGGACGGCCCGGAGGCGCTCGCCAAGACGATCAGCCACCACCCCGACCTCGTGATGCTCGACCTCGGCATGCCGACGCTCAACGGTATCGAGGTCATCCAGGGCCTTCGCGGCTGGAGCCAGGTGCCGATCCTTATCGTCTCCGGTCGCACGGACGCCGCCGACAAGGTCGAAGCTCTTGACGCGGGGGCGGATGACTACGTGACGAAACCGTTCGCGATCGATGAGCTGCTCGCCCGAATCCGGGCGCTCACCCGCCGACTTCCGGCGGGGGAGGAGAAGGAGCCGGTCGTCGCCTTCGGTGACATTCGCGTGGACTTCTCGGCGAAACGGGTGTCGGCGAGCGGAGGCGGTGCGGAGCCGATCCGGCTGACTCCGACGGAGTGGCGAATTCTCGAGTTGCTCGTGCTGAACCCCGGCAAGCTCGTGACGCGCGAGACGCTCCTCACCCAGGTGTGGGGCCCGAATCACACCGCCGACACCGGCTACCTCCGGCTCTATCTCGCCCAGCTGCGAAAGAAGCTCGAGCCGATTCCCGCGCACCCGCGATACCTCGTTACCGTGCTCGGCATGGGTTACCGCTTCATCGCGGACGGCTCATCGGGATAGCCGTGTCCCGGGATGACGCTTTGTGCACCACCTGGGACATCAAAACGCAGGAGATCCACCACGAATAGAGCGGTTTTCGTCGAATGGTGGCCTTTGAGTGGTGAATCTCCTGCGTTTCGGTATGCGTAGGGGTGACGACACGTCGGGGTCAGGAGCGTCGCAAAACCGCGGCATTGCCCGTACGCTCGAAGCAATGAGTACCGCGATTTCCACCCCATACGAAGATCTGCTTCGCGACACCCTCGAAAACGGCGCCGTGAAGTCCGACCGGACGGGCACCGGCACTCGAAGCGTGTTCGGAAGGCAACTGCGATTCGACCTGAGCAAGGGATTCCCGCTCATCACGACGAAGCGAGTTCACTTCCGCTCGATCGCCTACGAGTTGCTCTGGTTTTTGCGCGGCGACGGAAACGTGCGCTGGTTGCAGGAGCACGGCGTGACCATCTGGGACGAGTGGGCGGACCAAAACGGCGATCTCGGTCCGGTCTACGGCGTGCAGTGGCGGTCCTGGCCGGCGCCATCCGGAGCGCACATCGACCAGATCACGGACGTCATCGAAACGATCAAGTCGAACCCGGATTCGCGGCGGATGATCGTGTCGGCCTGGAACGTCGCCGACATTCCCGACATGGCCCTCGCGCCGTGTCACCTGCTGTTCCAGTTCTACGTCGCGGACGGCAAGCTCTCCTGCCAGCTCTACCAGCGCAGCGGCGACCTGTTCCTGGGTGTGCCGTTCAACATCGCGAGCTACGCACTGCTCACCCACATGATCGCCGCGCAGACCGGCCTCGAGGTGGGCGAGTTCATCTGGACCGGCGGCGACTGCCACATCTACGACAACCACATCGAGCAGGTCACCGAGCAGCTGACTCGCGCGCCGTTCCCGTCGCCGAAACTGCGTCTCGCGCCCCGCAACAACATCTCCGACTACGTTTTCGAGGACTTCGAGGTGCTCGACTACCAGCACCACCCGGCGATCAAGGCGCCCGTCGCCGTCTAGCTGTTGCCCTTTAGGTGAGATGGTCGAATTCGCCGCTCACCCACGCCATGTAACGGTCGGCCGACCGCCGGATGACGGCGCGGGCATCCGTCTCGATCACGTTGCCGAAATTGCCGTAGATCCGATCGAAGTCACGGTCGATCACGGCGGTCGCGACCCGGTCGACCACGGCGGCGGACATCGGGATCGCGTTCGGGTAGCTGCGCATGAAGGTCACCCAGACGCCGGACGGGCCGGGAAACAGCGTGTCACCGGCGAGCAACACACCGCGCCGGTCGGCTGCACCGTCCACGTAGGCCACCGCGCTGCCGGGGAAGTGCCCGCCAATGGTGCGGAGGGTGATTCCCGGCAACACCTCCAGTTGGCCGCTCCAGGGCTGAATCGCCGGATCCTCCCACCGCACCCAGGATCGGTCGGCCTCGGAGACGAGCACTGTCGCCCCGCCGAGCGCGCGTGACCAGGACACTTGCGCGCCGAACATGTGCGGATGACTCGCCGCGATGACGGCGGCGCCACCGAGTTCGCGCACCCGCTCGACCCCGGCGTCATCGACAAAGCCCGGCGGATCCCAGAGCAGGTTGCCTTCGGGCGTCTGAGCGAGCACGGCGGTCTGGCCGATGCCGATGGATGGTTGCGTGGTGATGCTGGTCAGCCCCGGTTCCATCGGCTCGATCCGCAGTCGGAAACCGTCGTCGCGCAACTGCTCGAGACTGTGCCAGGCCTGACCGGACCTCGGCACGTACTGCCGTTCGTCTTCGCAAATGGCGCACGAATCGGGAGGCAGTTGCGTTTCGGGGTACTCGACTGCGCACGCGGCGCAGATCCACAGCGGCATGGGATCTCCCTTCGCGGAATATTCGACCCGGCGGCGTCAAGCGTAGCCATCGACCATCGTCGTCAGGAGCTCCGCCGTCAAGTAGTTTTGATCTGTGAGCGAAAAGGGCACCACTCTCGACCGAATGTACGACGACCTGCGCGGAAAGGGCCTCTCGCTCGATCTGACACGGGGCAAACCTTCTCCCGAGCAGCTTGATCTGTCGGACGACCTGCTATCGCTGCCGGGCGGGGCGGACTTCCGGGACGCCAAAGGCACCGACCTGAGGAACTACGGCGGTCCCGACGGTCTCCTTGAGCTTCGCGAAATCTTCGGCGAGCTGCTCTCGATCCCGGCCGAACAGCTTCTCGCGGCAGGCAACGCGAGCCTGACTCTCATGCACGACACCATCGTCAGCGCGCTGCTTCACGGCGTGCCCGGCGGCTCCGGCCCGTGGCGCGACGTTCCGAACCTCGCCTTCATCTGCCCGGTTCCGGGATACGACCGACACTTCAGCATTTGCGAGGCGCTCGGCATCCGCATGATCCCCGTGCCGTTCGTGAACGAGCGGCCCGACCTCGAGACCATCGCTCGTCTCGTTGCGAGCGACCCGGGCATCCGCGGCATGTGGGCTGTTCCCACGTATGCCAACCCGACGGGCGTCGTCTACACCGCCGCGGAGGCCGAGGCTCTCGTCGGAATGCCGACCGCGGCGCCGGACTTCCGCCTGTTCTGGGACAACGCGTACGCGGTGCACCACATCACGGACGACGAGCCGGCCGCAATCGACGTGCTTGCCTTGGCCGACTCGGCAGGGAACGCGAATCGCCCACTCGTCTTCGCGTCGACCTCCAAGATCACCTACCCGGGCGCCGGGGTGGCGTTCTTCGGCGCCTCGCCAGAGAACATCGCCTGGCACCGGCGTCACGCCTCGGTGCAGAGCATCGGGCCGGACAAGATCAATCAGCTGCGACACGTGCGGCTGTTGCGGGATGCCGAGGGGGTCCGCGCCCACATGCGAGCGCATCGCGCCATTGTGAAGCCGCGGTTTGAAGCCGTGCTGCGAATCCTGGAGCAACGGCTCTCCGGAGTCGCGACCTGGACCACACCGACCGGCGGCTACTTCGTGAGCTTGACCGTGCCGAACGGTGCGGCATCTCGCGCTGTGGCGCTCGCCGGCGAGATAGGCGTAGCCGTCACTCCGGCCGGCGCGAGCTTCCCGTATGGAGACGACCCGGACGACTCGAACATCCGCATTGCACCCACTTTCCCGTCGCTTCGAGACCTTGAGACGGCAATCGAGGCGCTGTGCACGTGCGTTCTCGTGGCGGCCGGCCAAGTGGCCGCGGAACGAGCGAAATAGTCGCCTCAGCGCAGCGCGTCGTAGCGGGCGAGCGCGTCCGCATCCCGGGAATAGGTCGCGGAACTGCGCGCGGTGTCGAGAGCGTCGACGGGGTCCGCTTGCGCCTCCGCGACGGTGAGCAGACGCTTGGCCTCGGCCAGGCGCGTGCGGGCCTCGGCGCCGATGCCGCCGCGGTTGCCACTGATGAACTCCTCGGTCGCCGTGATCTGGCTGTGCGCGCTGACCAGAACGCCGGCGAGGGCTGCAATCGCGTGTTCGGCGCGCTGGGCCTGGTTGCGGGCCTTCGCGAGGGCCGAGTCGAGTGCGGCGATCCCGGACTGTAGCCGGGCGATGGATGCCGCGGGGTCGGCCCGGTCGAGGTGACTGATGTCCGACTCGATGGCGGTGATCGCGTCGGCGATTCTGCCGCCGGCGTCCGGGTCCGGGGCGGCGTCACGGGCCGCACGGGCCTCGGCGAGGTCGGCCTCGGTCCGGGCCGCGAGCTCGTTCAGCCGCGCGGAGTCCCGTGTGAGCGATTCGGCGAGCGACTCGACAGCGTCGATCAGTCCGGCCGCCTCCTGGGCGCCTGAGCGTGCGTCCCCGGCGAGGTCGGCCGCTCCCGTCGCCCCCGGATCAGCGAGCAGCCGTTCCGCTGCTCCCGCTTTTTCGCCGGCCGCTCGCAACTGAGCGCGTGCTTCATTCACATTCTCCCGCACGCCGTCGATCACCGCGGGGGAGTAGCTGTGGGAGAGCTCGGCGAGGGTCGCGTCGGCGCCCGGCACCCGCATCGATGTGGAAACGATGAGCAAGCCCACCGCCTTCAGCTCGGATGGCGCGTTGCTCTCGTCACGTCGAAGCGCATCAAACGTCCCAGATTCGCGAGTCAGGGCGTCCTGGGCCGTTTCGCACAGCCGCAGGATTTTCTGGTTCCACTCCCGCTGTTTCGTGTGGCTGTCGGGAACCGAGTCGTCGAGCTCCTGTTTGAGGCGGAACGCCTCGGTCAGGCCAGCCCGAGCACCGGCGATCGCGTCGGCGAAGCCCCGGGTGCGCTCGTCCCCGAACTGAGCGGCGGCGAAACCGACCTCGTCTTCGTTCTCCTTCACGGCATCGTCGAGACGCACGAGGGCGATGTTCGCGCTCCTGGAGAGGTCGGCGAGATCATCGACATCACGGCCGGGGACGGGAACCTCCGCGGAGCCCCGGCGCCGGCGCACGAGCAGGAAGAAGCCGACCGCGAGAAGTAGCACGAAGACGACTGCGATGGCCACAACGGCCGTGACGACGCCCGAAACGACATCGGTCGAAGCGGTGGGGACTGCCTGAAAGACCATGGCCGGTATCTTACTTTCGATCGCGATACCGCCCGACGCATGGCGAAACTCCACCGTAGGTCCCGAACATTCGGCGCCGCGGGCGTTAAAGTGGCCGTGTGCGGCGCGCCAACAGACCTCAAGACGACGACCTCTTCGACGAGCCGGAAGATACTCATGCCCGTGCGCAGGTACAAGTGACGGCGCCGCATGCGCTGAACTTCGGCGACCCGAACTATTCGCTCTCCAACGTGGCCGAGCCGGCCTGGCGGGCGTGGCGCTCTGCCATCGCCGCGGTGGGCGGACCTTCGTCGCTGCTGCACTTCGTCGACAACCCGCTCACACGGATCGAGCTGAGCGCGACCCATCCGGGCGGACTCGCGCAGTTCATCACGGGCAAGTCGACCCTGCTTTCCAACCTGATCCGGGACGACCTCGCCCTGCGAGCGGCGAAGCTGTCCGCCGGAGAAATCGCTGAGAAGAGCCTCGAACTCTCGACCGCGCGCGGCATCGACTCCATCCACCTGGGAATCGGAATCGCCGAGTGGCAGCACGCTGGCGTCGACTACCGGGCCCCCGTGCTGCTTCGCCCACTCGCGATCCGGCGCTACGGAAGCAACTTCGAGCTGAAGCTCAAGGGCGCGCCGTTCCTGAACCCCGAGCTCTCCCGCGCCCTCGAGGCGCAGTTCCACATCGCCCTCGACGCGGACGCGTTTGTCGCCCTCGCGCAAGAGGACGGCTCGTTCAAGCCCAACCCGGTGATCGACCGACTCCGCGGGCTCACCTCGCACCTCGAATGGTTCAACGTGCTCCCCCGCCTCGTCGTCTCGTCCTTCGCGGATGTCGCGACCGCGATGCACGCGGACTCCGCCGTTCTCGAACACCCCATCCTCGACGCCCTCGCCGGCAACCCGTCGGCGAAGTGGACGGTTGGGGAGAGCTACGCACCGGTCGAGCCGCAGAGCCCGGACGTGCGCAGCCCGGAGACGGACACGCTCCTGCTCGACGCTGACGCCGAACAGGAGAACGTGATCGCCCAGATCGCGGCCGGCAATTCCGTCGTCGTTAAGACCCTCCCGGGCACCGGCGCGACGCAGACCATCGTCAACGCCATCGGCTGCCTCGTCAGCCAGAACAAGCGGGTGCTCGTGGTGAGCCCGCGACGCTCCTCGCTCGCCGGCATCGCCCAACGATTCGGCGACATCGGGCTGAACGGCATCGCCGTCTCGCCGTCGACGCTTCGACGCGACCTCATCCGGTCGATTGGCCGCAACGAAAAGGCCAAGTCTCCTCAGATCACCGAGGTGGATGACGCGCTGGTTCGCCTCCGCAAGGTGCTGCTCGACTACCGAACCGCTGTCGCCCGCACCGACCCGTCCTTCGGGGTCTCTGTGCTCGATTGCCTCTCCGAACTGTCCCGCCTCGCACTTCTTCCCGACCCGCCGGCGACCACGGCCCGGCTCTCGCGCGAATCGGTCGCCCTGCTTGCCGACGATCGCGAGACCGCGGCTCGAGCGATGGTCGAAGCTGCATCGCTCGGCGAATTCCGCTACGGCCCGGGAGACTCGCCGTGGTATGGCGCGAAATTCTCCACGAGTGAGAGCGCGACCCGAGCGCACGGCATCGCACGCCAGCTTCACCACACCGAACTTCCCCGGCTGATCGAGCGGGCCAACGAGCTGATCTACGGCACGCGAATGCGACCGTTCGAGACGATCAACGAACTCGGGGTCTACCTCCGGTTGCTCATCGACATCCGGGACACGCTCGACAGGTTCCTGCCGGTGGTCTTCGACCGGTCGCTCAGCGAACTGATCGCCGCGACCTCCCCCCGCAAGGATTCGCCGACCATGACGACATCCAATCGGCGTCGGCTCAAGAAGCTTGCCCGCGAATACGTTCGCCCCGGCGTGCACATCGCGGATATCAACGAGAGCCTCATCCGCATTCAGCAGCAGCGCATCCTGTGGCAACGGTTTGTCGCGGCCGGAGTCACCCCCGAGGTGCCGGTCGGAATCGCGGACGTTCAGGTGGCGTACCAGCAGGTGGCTCAGGACCTCAGCTTCCTCGACGAGCCGCTCGGCGCGGTCACGCAGGAGACCCAGCTCGCGCACCTGCCGATCCACATCCTGCTCGAGCGGATGGCCGCGCTCGCCGCCGACTCGGACGTGCTCAACAATCTGCAGGAACGCGTTCAGTTGCGCTCTACTCTGCGCCACCTGCAACTCGACCCGCTACTCGACGATCTCGCGTCGCGTCACGTTCCGGATGCCCAGGTGCCGTCGGAACTCGAGCTGGCCTGGTGGCAGTCGGCGCTCGAGTCGCTGCTCGAGGGCGACCGCGCACTGCTCAACGCCAACACCTCCGTGCTCGATCGTCTCGAGGCCGACTTCCGTCTCGTGGATGAGGCACACGCCGCGGGAAGCTCCCAACTGCTGTCCTGGCAGCTCGCCGAGAACTGGAGCATCGGACTCGTCGATTGGCCGGACGAAGCGGCGGCGCTCAAGCGCGCCCTCCGCGGTGAACGACCGGATGCCCGCGAC
Source organism: Microbacteriaceae bacterium (assembly GCA_025464975.1). Taxonomy (GTDB): domain Bacteria; phylum Actinomycetota; class Actinomycetes; order Actinomycetales; family Microbacteriaceae; genus Lacisediminihabitans. Next base: position 34,575 of record JAODMT010000021.1, read on the forward strand.
CTGCAGGAGGCTGCACCGCACCTGTCGCGAACCGTCGCCCCGGTGTGGCTTGCGTCCCCGTACGAGGTCGCGGCGATCACGGACACCCTGCACTTCGACACCGTGGTGCTCGTCGACGCTGGAGCAACGACTCTTCCGGAAAACGTCGGCGCCATCCGCCGTGGCAAGCAGGTCGTCGCGTTCGGCGACCCCGTGACCCAGACGCCGTCGCCGTTCACGATCGCGATCACCGGCACCGACGATCGTGCGGAGCTGGATGCCGAGGCGCTCGACTCGCTGCACGGCCAGTCGGCGCTCGCCCGGCTCGGTTCGCTGCTGCCGACGCTCGCTCTGACCCGCAGCTATCGTGCGGGCGGCGAGGATCTCGCCGAACTCGTCAACCGCCGGTTCTACGCGGGCAAGATCGAGTCCTGGCCGTGGGCCGGCAGTTTCCTCGGTCACAACAGCATTCGTCTCGACTACGTGGCGGATGGATCGGGCATGCCCGATCCGGAGTCCGGCGGAGTGGAGAGTGTCGACGCCGAAGTCAACCGTGCGGTCGAGCTCGTGCTCGAGCATGCGGCGATGCGGCCGACCGAATCGCTCATGGTTATCACGGCGAGCCCGAAGCACGCGGTTCGGGTGCAGCAGGCCGTTCTCGCCGCGACCGTCGGACGACCGGAGCTGAGCGAATTCGTTCTCGGCGATCGCCCGGAGCCCTTCACCGTTACGACCATTGAACAGGCCGTTGCCCAGAGCCGCGACCGAGTCATCTTCTCGATCGGCTACGGCCGTACCCCGCACGGTCGCGTGTTGTCCGACTTCGGTGCGTTGGGCCACCCGGGCGGCGAGCGGCTACTCGCCGTCGCGATGACGCGGGCGCGGCGATCGCTCGTGATCGTGACCTGTTTCGAAGCCGCCGACATCGACGAGGATCGCATGCAGTACGGCGCGATCGCCCTCGCGGAGATTCTCACCGACGTGACGGCCCGCACCACCGTGAAGGCTCAGTCGGACGTCGGAGACCCGATGCTCATCGACCTCGCCCGGCGGCTGCAGAACCGTGGCCTACGCGTGGCCCTCGGCCACCGCGGAAAACTCGGCCTCGTGGCGTCCCATCGGGGAATGTGTCTGACCATCGAGACGGACTCGGTGCTGCAGAACACGAGCCTTCGTGAGTCGTTGCGTTTGCGTCCGGAGATGCTTCGCCGACTCGGCTGGCACTACCTGCGCGTGCACGCGTTCGAGCTGTTCAGCGAGCCGGATGTCGTTGCCGATCGGGTCGTGGCCATGCTCGGCCTCGATTCCGCGCCGGTGACCGAGCCGATCCCGGTTGTCTCCTCGCCTCGGAGCTGACCGGTGAGCGAGCAGGGCGAGCCGTGACCGAGCAGGACGAGCCAACTCCTCCACAGAGGCGGCGGAGACGAGTCACCACCGAGCCGACCCCCGGAACCGACCCGAATCCGCAGCAGGAGCCTCCTCGCCACGCCGAAAACGAGAACGACGAGCGACTGAAGGCGGACAAGCCACCTCACTGGGGAACCGTCTAGGCGATGCCACCCGGGCGACGGGAACGTCGTCGGTGCGGTGCTTGAGGGTGCGATTCTGTCCCGCGAGCGAGACATGCCCGTCGGCGTGGCCTTCCGGGAAGCGCCACGGAATCCGACGCGCTCAGCGGGCGGCGTGCGATCCCGTCGACTCGGCCGGCGGCTGCAGGGCGTGATTGCCCTCGGGAGAAGGGACGCCAGCCAGCAGGTCGCGAATTTGGATCAGCAGCTCGGTCTCGGTGGGCGGAACGTCCGACGGTGAGGCGGTGTCCTCGGTCTTTCTCTTGAGGAAACTGATCTTGCTCAGCCGGTTGATCGGCAGCACGAGCGCGAAGTAGACGACGGCCGCCACGATGAGGAACTGCAGCACGGCGGCGATCACGGAGCCGAACAGGATCTTCGCCGTGCCGCCGGCGATAGTCGGAATGGTCACGATGAAGGCGTGCTGTAGGTCCTTCGCGTTGAAGAGCGCGCCGATCAGTGGGTTGATCAGCGCGGTCACCAGGGTCGTGACGATTGCGGTGAACGCGGTACCGATGACGACCGCTACCGCGAGATCGATGACGTTCCCGCGAAGAATGAAGTCCTTGAATCCCTTGAGCATTGCGATCTCCTTGGTGCGCGCCGCGCGAACGACTGTGCCGGTGTGATTAGAGAGGTGTGACTGAAGAGCCGTAACTAGACAGAGACGGGGGAGCGGATTACGCGGCCGGCTTGGATTTGGACCCAGACGCCGACGACCCAGAGCCCGACGACCCGGAGCCCGAAGACCCAGACCCCGACCTCGCCCCGGACCCCGATGACCCGGACCCCGATGACCCCGACCCCGATGACCCAGAGTCTGAAGCGGAGGACCCCGACGATCCGGAGGAAGAGGATGACGAATCGGAAGTCGACGCTGACGACGAAGTCGACCCTCCCGAAGAAGCGGAAGCTCCCGACGACGCGGCCGCTCCGCTCTTGCCGGCCGCCGCCCGGCTGTCGTTGCGGTAGAAGCCCGAGCCGTTGAAGGTCACGCCGATCGAATTGAACACCTTGCGCAGCTGCGGTTCGCCGCAGTTGGGGCACACGGTGAGGGAGTCATCCGTGAACGCCTGGTACTGGTCGAATGCGAAGTCGCACTTCGCGCAGCGGTAGGAATAGGTGGGCACGGGAGTCCTTTGATGCGATGGGAAGTGAAGGTGTGGAAGGGACGGGAACTAGAAGCTGATGGTCGCGCTCGGGGTGACAACACCGTCCACGCGCTTGTCGTGCACCTCGGTTGGCACAGAGTCGACCAGCTCCCGATCGAAGATCACAGCATAGACCGGCGGACACTTTTCCATCGAACCGAGCGTGCGGTCGAAGTATCCGCGACCCCAGCCCATGCGCATTCCGGTCCGATCGACGCTCGCCGCCGGCACGATGATGAGGTCGACGTCGTTGATTGCTATTGGCCCGAGCAGTTCGCCGACCGGCTCCGGCATGCCGGTGAATCCCTCGACCTCGGTCTCGCCATCGCCGACTGTCCAGTCGAGCAGCCCGTCGTCGCGGGAGATCGGAAACAGGATGCGGATGCCCCGCGCCGTCGCCCAGTTGAGGAAGGGGCGGATGTTGGGCTCTTCCGTCGTCGGGAGGTACGCCGAGACCGACCCGACCCCCAAATTCATCGCCAATGTGATGAGTTTTTCGTTCAGCTGAGCGGTCGCGGTCTCGCGCTCGCGGGCGGTCATGATCCGTCGGCGCTCCCGCAATTCGGCTCGGAGAGCACGCTTCTGGTGGCTCTCGTCCCCGCTCATGAATGTAAGTCTAGTTTCCTCCGAAATTAACTCCCCCCGATTTGGGTGGCATATAGCCTAGGGTTCATGCCCTTCAAGATCACCAAAGCAGTCATCCCAGCCGCCGGGCTCGGAACCCGATTCCTGCCGGCAACCAAAGCAATGCCGAAAGAGATGCTTCCGGTGGTCGACAAGCCGGCCATCCAGTACGTGGTGGAGGAGGCGGTCGCCGCCGGCCTGACCGACGTGCTCATGATCACCGGGCGCAACAAGAACGCACTGGAGAACCACTTCGACCGCGTCGGCGAGCTTGAGGCGACCCTCCTTCAGAAGGGTGACATCGAACGACTGCGCAAGGTCAACTACGCCACGGACCTCGCCGAGGTGCACTACGTGCGCCAGGGAGACCCGAAGGGACTCGGACACGCGGTGCTGCGTGCCCGCATGCACATTGGGAACGAGCCGTTCGCCGTTCTCCTCGGCGACGACATCATCGACGAGCGGGATGTGCTGCTCGCGCGCATGCTCGAGGAGCAGGGCAAACGTAACGCCACGATCGTGGCGCTGCTCGAAGTCGACCCCGCCCAGGTGCACATGTACGGGATCGCGACGGTCGAGACGACCGAGACGGATGACGTGGTTCGCATCACCGGAATGGTCGAGAAGCCGACGCGGGAGGCCGCGCCGTCCAACTACGCCATTATCGGGCGGTACGTGTTGCAGCCAGAGATCTTCGACATCCTGGAGCACACGCAACCGGGGAAGGGCGGGGAGATCCAGCTGACGGATGCCCTGCAGACGCTTGCGGCCAACACGAGTATCGCGGGCGGGGTCTACGGCGTCGTGTTCCGCGGTCGCCGGTACGACACGGGTGATCGTCTCGATTACATCAAGGCGATCGTGCAGCTCGCCGTCGACCGCGAGGATCTCGGTCCCGAACTTCGCCCGTGGCTCAAGAACTTTGCTGAGACCCTGAAATAGGGCGCAGCGAAAATCTGGCCAATCATCCCGCGCGGGGAGACAATTAGTCAGAGGCGTTTGGTGTCTGCCGACGCCAATGGAGATGATTCTTATGATCGTTTACATAGTCGTTCTGGTGATCGTTTTGATTGTGGCGATCATCCTTCTCGCCAATTCGATTAAAGTCGTCAAGCAGTACGAGCGAGGCGTGATTCTGCGTTTCGGTCGCCTGATTGGCACGAGGGATCCCGGGCTGCGGTTCATCATCCCCTCGGTCGACAGGCTTCATCGTGTATCGCTGCGAATCGTGACGTTGCCCATCCAATCGCAGGGCATCATCACCCGCGACAATGTCAGCGTCGGGGTTTCGGCCGTCGCCTACTTCAGGATCGTCGACCCGATCAAGTCGGTCGTCGCGATCGAGAACGTGTATTCGGCGATCGAGCAGATTGCGCAAACAACGCTCCGCAAGGTCGTCGGCCAGCACAGCCTGGACGAAACGCTCGCCGAGACGGATTCCCTCAATCTCAACATTCGGGAGATTCTCGATGTGCTCACCGTCGACTGGGGTGTCGAGGTGACACTGGTCGAACTGAAGGACATCCTCTTGCCCGACACGATGAAGCGGGCCATGGCCAAACAGGCGGAGGCCGAGCGTGAGAAGCGTGCAAAGATCATCGCCGCCGAGGGTGAGTCCCTTGCTGCGGCCGCGCTGGGCGCCGCGTCCGACACGATGATGGCGCATCCGCTGGCGCTGCAGCTGCGGAATTTGCAGAGTCTGGTGGAGATCGGCGTCGACAAAAACACTGTCGTGGTGTTCCCCGCGCCCCTGATGAGCACGATCGGCGAGCTCGGGAGCTTCCTTGCCAGAGAATCCGCGGCCAGCGAGGCAGGAGAACGCGAGGCGCGGCTGGTGACGCACCCGTCGTCGTCGCGTTCGGTGCCGGAAGTGGCTGTCAACTCCCGCGGTGGTGCACGTGCACCTCGCGCTTCGCGCAGCGGCAAGTAGAGGCGAGCACGGGAGTCCGTTGCGGGCGATGGGAAGAGAAAGAATTGGGCTGGACTTAGACTGGCTTGCGTGGCGACCCCGATCCCAACCATGCGCGAGGGCAAGAATTCGATTCGGCCGATTCGTCTGCGGGACGCAAGAGTGCTCGAACGCGAGCTGCTCGACAATCGAAGCTGGTTACGCAAGTGGGAGGCGACCAACCCGCACGGCCCGATGAGCTTCGACGTGCGCTCGAGCATCCGCAGTCTTCAGACCAACGCGCGTGCCGGACTCGGGTTGCCGTTCGCCATCGAGCACGACGGCGAGTTTGCTGGTCAACTCAACGTGTCCGGGATCACCTACGGCTCGCTGTCATCCGCGACCATCGGCTATTGGGTGTCCGAGCGATTCGCGGGCCTCGGAGTGACGCCAACGGCGGTTGCCCTCGCGAGTGACTACGCCTTCTTCCAGGTGGGCCTTCACCGCATGGAGATCTGCATCCGTCCGGAAAACGGCCCAAGCCTTCGCGTGGTGGAGAAACTCGGATTTCGCTACGAGGGGCTTCGGCGGCGCTACATCCACATCAACGGTGATTGGCGCGACCACTTCTGTTTCGCGCTCGTCGCGGAAGAGTTGCCAACCGGGGTGCTTCGACGCTGGCTCGACGGTCAGGTTCCCTCCGGAGCGGGCGTCGTTCCGCAGGCCGACCGGGATGCGGCGCTGCAAACCGGCACACATCCGCGCTGACACACCCTCGCTAATCGGCTGATTAACGGCTGGACACTCGTACCGTAGGCGTATGGGTGGAGACGGGCTGGGATCGAGCGTGATGTTCGCGCTTGCCGCCGTGCTCTGGCTGGCCTACTTCGTGCCGACCTGGTTGCGTCGCCGCGAGTATCTCGCGACGGAACGCAACGCCGTTCGCCTTCAACAGACCCTCCGCGTCATGGCCGAAACGGCCGAGGTGCCGGAGCAGGTGCGCGCCGAGAGCTCTGCCCGCAACGTCGCCGAGCAGGAGCGAATCCTCAAGAAACGGCAACAGCGTGCCGCTGCCATCGCCGAGGCGCAGGAGACGGCTCTCGCGCGAGCGGCCGCACGTCGACTGGCCGAGCGGCAGCCAGCCATCGCCGCGGACCTCGCGGTCAGCTCGTCGGCCTCCCGCCGCTTGCGTCGCTCCCGCGCCGTCACCTCGGCGACCCTGCTCGTCTCCCTCGTGTCCACCGGGGTGGGCATCGGGCAACTTCACGCTTCTGGCTCCTGGGCGCTCCTCGCCGCCGGTGGGCTGGTCGCAACCGGCAGCTTCGCCATGCTTGGGCTGATGGCTTCGGTCGGTCGCGCTCGCGCGCAGCTCGCACACACCATCCGACAACAGCCGCCCGTGGTTGTTGCCACGCAGAAGCCCGCGGCTGCCATCCCGGAGAAGCCGGCGGTTCAGTCCACGTGGACTCCCGTGCAGGTTCCGAAGCCGCTGTACCTGTCCCGTCCGACGGTCGACCGGACCGTCGCGACATCCCTCGAAGCGGCAGCCGAGCTGCGACAGGCCGCGGCCGACGCCGAGCGCCGGTTGCGCGACGCGCAGCGGGAAGCCGAAGTAACGCCAATCCGAGCGGCGAGCAAGACGACGGATAGCCGCTTCGCCAGCATGGGAATCGTCGAATCCCAGCCGCAGACTCGCACCGACCTTGACGCGGTGCTTCGCCGCCGTCGCGCCGTCGCCAGCTGACTCGCAGCAAACTCACCGATCCGGGCGTTTGGCCGGCGGAACCGTCTCCCGGGAGTGTGCTCCTTTTTCCATGCGGCGAGGCTCATTGCGTCAATCGAGGGCTCTCGAAGGTGATAACGTAGCAACGCACTACGGGCCCTTGGCGCAGTTGGTAGCGCGCCTCGTTCGCATCGAGGAGGTCAGGAGTTCGAATCTCCTAGGGTCCACCGTTACAGGTCTGCTTCGGCAATCGACGAGAGCCACCCTTCGGGGTGGCTTTCGTCGTTGGTGCGTTGAACTACTTGGATAGGGCGCTCACGATAGCCTGCGCGCCATCCCAATACGGAGTGTAGAAGTTCGGGTCTTGATTGGCCTGAACTGCGTGGGCGGCCCCAGTCGGGGTCAGAGTCTTCCAGTTCGGGATCCGAACGAGTGCGGCGAAAAAGTTCGTCGCGGAGATATACGGATCCATTCGGTCGGTGAGGCTACCCCAGGCACCATTCGCCCGCTGTTGGAAGAGCCCTCGGCTGTCAACGCCGGCGGCGTCCCCGTAGGAGAGGTCTCGAAGACCGGACTCTCCCATTGCCGTCATCACCCCTATGGCCTGGGTGTGCGTCCCGATGCCGAACGAGCGCGCCGCGTTGATGATGTGGGCGGCATTTACGAGACGGTCCTGGCAGTAGCCGGCGATCGGCCCTGCCGGCACGATGATGGTCCCGACAGTGACCGGGGCAACGTGCGGGCACACGGGGGCGGCGGATTGAGTCGGCGTGGGTGACAGGGGAGAGGTCAGAAGCTGTGAGGCACCATACAGACCACCACCGAGCCCGACTGTCAAACAGACGCCGACAACGATCGGGACTAGCGGGTTGCGCACTGCCTCCTCCTTCCTTCGAGCGGCACGGGCACGAGCGTAGTTCACCTGGCTTGGTGCTCGGCTTTCACCAGCTCAAGTTGCCTGCGTTAGCGGATGGCGAAATGGGTCTGGCCGATGGCGTCCAGCTCCGCGACATCCACGCTTGAGACCCGGGCGCCCGGCGGCCCGCGTCGAAGCCAGGCGATGAAATCGTCGACGACGTCTGGCTGCCCCTCCGCCTCGACGTAAACGGAAGAATCAGGCCGATTTGTGACGAAGCCGGCGAGTCCGAGTCGGTGCGCCTGCCTTCGAGCGTTCCAGCGAAAGCCGACGCCCTGCACGCTGCCGCGAACCGTGACGCTGCGACGAACGATGCCGGCGGGATCCATGGGGATCAGGGTACGCGTGAGACGGGCACCCATCATCCACGAGGGGACAGTCGGGCCTCGAGCGCGTCGAGCACGGCAACCTGACCTCGCACGACCTTGACTCTGGCTTCCGCGAGGGAGACCCAGCGCGCATCGTCGATCTCGGGAAACCACTGGCGACGACCGGAACGGGGTGGCCACTCCGCCTCGAACAGGTTGCTCGATACCGTCTCAGCCGCGAAGTCGGTCTGCGCTGTGAAGACAACGACGACCTTGCGCGAAGGCTGTTCGAACTCTCCGAGAAGTGTCCATTCCGCTGGGGGAGCGGGATGTCCGATCTCCTCGGCGAACTCGCGAAGGGCGGCGTCGAGATCCGTCTCGGCCCCGACCGGCTCGCCCTTGGGAATCGACCAGGCCGCGGCATCCTTCGTCCGCCAGAACGGACCGCCCATGTGACCGATCCACACCGAAAGAGAGTCGTCCGCCTCGAGACGGTAGAGCAAGAGCCCGCAACTTCGCATGGGGACAGTCTCCCGCAGCCTGCCGAAATCTATAGTCCTCCGGTTCCCGTCTGCCAACCGTCTACTCCCGCCAGAACTGGCAGCGTACCGTCAGCAATGATCCGGCATTCACAGCGACGTGAATGGGCGGTTGGCTTACTGCCGGCGGGCCTCGCGGTCAGTTCGCAGCGCTTCTCGCCCGAGGCACCCAAAGGAGAGCAGACCGATGAAAAGACGAACTGTTGGCCGGGCACTGGCTGCCACACTGGCACTCGCACTGGGTGTCGCGCTAGGCGGATGCAGTTCGAGCGCGGGGGGAGGCGGTGTGGTTGCCTCGGGCAACTACTCCGGTCCGGCAGTGACCATCAGCTTCTGGAACGGGTGGACCGGCGGGTCGGCTCCCGTGCTCGTTCCGAAGCTCATCGGCCAGTTCAACGACTCCCACAAGAACATCAAGGTAAAGAACGTTCCGCAGGAATGGGCCGCCATCTCGGCCAAAATGCCCCTCGCGATCAAGGCGGGTAAGGGACCGGATGTCGCGGTCGCCCACGGCGACGACATCGCCACCTACGCCGCGCAGGGCCTGCTGCTGAAAAGTGACAGCATCGTCAAGGCGTTGGGGTATTCGGCGAGTGACTTCCCGAAGGGCCTCTTGAGCGCGGCAACCTACAAGGGAAGCCAATACGCCATCCCGTGGAGTGTCACCCCGCTCGGGCTTTTCATCAACAAGGACGTACTGACTGCCGCCGGACTCGATCCGAACCTCGTGCCGACCGACCAGCCGAGCTACATGGACGCCCTCGCCAAGCTCAAGGCCGCGGGGGTGCAGGGCGAATGGGTTGACGGGTTTGTCTTTACCGGCACGTTCGAATTCGAGACCCTGGTCTGGCAGTTCGGCGGCCAACTGTTCAACGACGACGTCTCGAAGGCAACCTTCAACTCCGAGGCCGGAGTCAAGGCGCTCACCCACATGGTCGACATCGTGAAGCAGGGTTACAGCCCGCCGAATGTGGCCCAGGACGGCAACATCAATGCCCTGGTTGGCAGCAAGACCGCCTTCAACTGGAACGGGGTGTGGCAGACGACAAACTCGGCGCTCGACAAGGTCAACTGGACGGCGGCGGCCGTGCCGCAGATCGGCCCGGAGAAGGCCGTTTGGTCGAGCTCGACCGACTGGATCTTCCCGGCAAACAAGGGGCAGGACAAGAACAAGACCTCGGCGGCCGCAACGTTCGTGAAATGGATGAATGACAACTCATCCGGCTGGGCGGCGACCGGCGAGCTGCCGGCCAAGAACTCGGTGCGCAACGATCCGCAGCTGCTGCAGGACCACCCGAACCTCAAGCCGTTCCTCGACCAGCTGCCGTACGCACACTACGAGACCGTGTCGCCCGGAATCACGAACGCCGTCGCCACAATCACCACCGCGGTGAATGAGGCCGTGCTGCTGAAGAAGAGTCCGAAGCAGGCCCTCGACGATGGCGTAGCCAAGGCGAACCAGCTGCTCAAGCAGAACGCCAGCCAGTACGGTGGCTAGCACCGGCCTCTCGCTTCCCCCCGCTCCCGCCGGCCTCCGCGCCCGCGGGGGCGGGGTGCGTCGGCGCACCGGAATCGCTTACGTGTTCCTCGCGCCTTTCCTCATCCTGTTCGGCATCTTCGTTCTGTGGCCGGCGATCTACGGCGTGTGGATCAGTCTGCACGACTGGAATCCGCTCGTGCCGCTTCAGCCGTGGGTTGGTTTGCAGAATTACGTAGACCTTTTCACCGCGGGATCGGTCACGTCGGCCGACTTCTGGCTGAGCATGCGCGCGACAGCAATCTTCACGGTCGCGAGCGTGCCGTTCTTGCTCGTGATCCCCCTCCTCATCGCGGTGCTGCTCAACCAGAGGATTCGTGGTGGCACGGTGTTCCGGGCGATCTTCTTCGCGCCGTACGTTCTCGGGGTGGCGGTGCTCGGCGTGATCTGGCGGTACCTGCTCGATCCGCAGCTCGGCGTCGTGAACCACGTGCTTGGCGTGCTCGGACTGCCGTCCGACATCCCCTGGACGGTGGATGTTCCGTGGGCCTGGGTCTCCCTCGTCGGAGTGACGGTGTGGTGGACCCTCGGCTTCAACACGGTGATTCTGCTCGCCGGGCTCAAGGGCATAAGCGCCGACCTCTACGACGCGGCGGCGATGGATGGCGCGGGCTCGGTCCGTAAGTTCTGGAGCGTCACCCTGCCGGGACTTCGACCCGTGATGACCTTCGTGACAACCATCACGATCCTCGCCTCGGCCAACATGTTCGGACAGGCATACTTGCTGACAAAGGGCGGTCCAGGACACGCCACCCGCACCGCGATCATGTTCATCGCGGACGAGGGCCTTTCGCAAAACCAGATGGGCGCGGCGGCGGCAATGAGCTACGTGCTGTTCGCGTGCCTCGCCATCATCAGCATCGTCAACTTCCGCTTGCAGCGAGAAAAAGCATGAGGGGGCGGACATGAGCGCGAGTGCCACAACGACCGAGGCCATTCCGGATCGCCCCCCGGCGACGCCGGTGGCCGTCCGCGGGCCGCAGCGCAAGAAGGCGCGGCGCAGCAGGTTCTCGCGGGCGGTGCTTTACGCGGTGCTGGTGCTGCTCGCCCTCATCATCCTGCTGCCGCTGGTCTGGGTCGTGCTCACCTCGTTCAAGACCGACTTCGACGCCATCAATTCGCCGATCAACCCGATCCCGAATCCGTTCACCACGGAGGCGTATCAGACCCTCGCGTCCGGGCAGCAGCCGATATTCCTCTGGTTCCTGAACAGTCTCGCCGCCGGGATACTGCAGACCGTGCTGATCCTCATCACCGCGTCGGCCGGCGCCTACGCCCTCGCCCGGCTTGAGTTCCGCGGCAAGCGGCTCGTGTTCAGCGCGATCGTGACAACGCTGCTCGTGCCGCCGGTGATTTTCCTCATCCCGAACTACCTCATCGTGCAGAACTTCGGGTGGCTCGACTCCATCTGGGCGATCACCGTGCCCGGGGCTGCCGGGGCATTTGGCATCTTCTTCCTCCGGCAATTCTTCATCGGGTTGCCGCCGGAAATGGAGGAGGCGGCGCGCGTGGATGGCGCCGGTGACTTCAGGATCTTCTGGCAGATCGTGCTTCCGCTGTCGCGCCCGGCCCTCGCGACGCTTGCGGTGTTGAGCTTCCTCAACAACTGGAACGACTTCCTCTGGCCGATCTACGTGCTGCTGACCCCGGAACACCAGACCCTCCAGCCGGGTCTCGCGGTGCTTCAGGGGGCGTACGCCACCCACTTCGGCATCCTCATGGCCGGCGCGATCATCGCCTCGGTTCCGGTTCTCATCCTCTTCACCGTCGCCCAGCGGCAGATTGTGGACAGCGTTGCCAGTTCCGGCGTGAAGGGGTAGCCCGGCGCGTTCACCGGCCGCGCCGATGCCCTAGCCGGCAAAGATGGTGCGGTCGAGATACGCGTTGCGGAACTTCCCCGACGGGTCCATCTGTTCGGCGAGACCGCGGAAGTCCGCGAGGCGCGGGTAGAGCGAATCGAGCCGGGAGGAATCGATATCGAACACCTTGCCCCAGTGCGGGCGGCCGCGGAATGGGGCCAGCGCGGCATCGATGGCGGGCAAGAGGCCGAACACGGCCTCCTCCTGCGTCCAGGTGAAATGGAGTCCGACTGTGTCGTGTCCGTACGCGGGCGACAGCCACAGGTCATCCGCCCTCATCGTGCGGATCTCCGAGATCAGCAGGTACGGTGCCATGGCCGGGCCGAGCGCCCGCATCGCATCGATGGCGGCGACGGCGTGCTCGCGGGGCACGAGGTATTCAGTCTGCAACTCCTCACCGGCGCTCGGCGTGAAGCCCATGCGAAAGTGCGCCAGCCGGTCCCACCACGGCCCCGGCACGCCGCTCTGCTGCGTCGCGTTGGCGCTCGGGCCACCGGGCAGCGGATGCAGCTCGGTCGTCTGCCTGACGGCGCCGAACAGGTCGTCCCGATCGGCCGCGGTGGTGTCGCCGTCGAGGCGACTCTTCAGCCACACCGTCGTTCCGCCGACATCTCCCCAGAGGGTGAAGACGCTCACGCTGTAGGCGCTGGACGTTATCTCATCGAAGTGCTCCCGCAGCTCGGCCCACCCGAGGTTCTCGAACACATCCTGCCGAACGTCGAAGGTCGGCTCGATGTCGAGGCTCACCGCCGTGACGACGCCGAGGGCGCCGAGTGAGACCACTGCGCCGTCAAAACCGGTGTCGCCGCGGACCAGTCGGCGCGACTCGCCGGTCGCGGTGACGAACTCCAGGGCGGCGACCGCCGTCGGCAGGGTGCCGTTCCGGTCACCGGATCCGTGCGTCCCGGTCGCGATGGCTCCGGCGACCGAGATGTGCGGGAGGGAGGCGAGATTGTGCAGAGCCCAGCCTCCGTCGCTCAGTCGCTGAGCGAACTCGCCGAAGCGCAGGCCGCCTCCCACCGTGACCGTGCGCGAATCGGCGTCCACCTCGAAAATCGCCGGGAGGCGGGTGAGGGAGACCTGGGTGGCAGGGGAGTCCGCGACATCGTTGAACGAGTGACGACTGCCGAGCGCCTTGATCCGGTCGGAGGCGGACACCACGTGCTGAAGCTCCTCGATCGACCCGGGCGACTCGATTTTTGTGGCGCGATACTCATAGTTGCCGGACCAGTTTTTCGAAGTCATCCAGCAAGTCTAGGAACCCGAGACGGCTACTCCGCTCCAGGAGCGGCAGGCGGCGCGCGACGCGCCCGGAGCGCCCGCACGATTGCCAAGGCGACGGCCGCCACCCCTCCCAGAAACGCGAGCCACGGGATCAGCACCCCCGCGACGACGAGAAGCCCGGAGAGAAAGCCGACGAACGCGTCGAAGCCGATAGCCAGCCCCGCGAGAAAGGTCGCGGGAGACGGCTTCGGCGCTGCGGCGACAGAGCCGAGCATGAGCGTCACGGTCGAGAGATCCACACGGTCGGTGATCGAGCGCTTCTGAGACTCGAGGCTTTCGAGCTCGCCCTGCCGGGTGGCAAGCGTCGACTCGATGGAGATCAGATCCGCGGTCGTCGCCGCTCGGGACATCAGGTCGACGAGTCGGGCGACGGACGTCCGCAGCGCGACGATTCGCGCGTCGAGGTCTTTCGACTCGGCGGTCACGTCCTGTTGCGAGAGGTCGATGCTCTCGAGCCGACCGAGCGTCTTCAGCTCGTCGATGGTCGAGTTGAGCCGGGCGGACGGGATGCGCGCGGTCAGCTTCGCCGAGCCCGGTTCGGTCTTCGTAGCGGTACGTTCGATCCGACCGTCGATCCTCCCGCCCGCCGCCTCGACGATCCGCACCGCGGACTCCACCGCAGTGGCCGGCCGCTCGACCGTGACCGACATAGTGCCCGTCGTTATCACCTGCCGCCCGCTTGCGGTCGTCTCGGAAGCGGCGGCCCCCGAGCCGGCGCCCGGATTCTTGCCGGCCGAGCCGCCGCCACTCGAGTCGGTGGCGACGCTCGACCCCACCGTTGACCCGGTCGAGCCGCTCGTTGTTGCCGAGCATCCGCCGAGTGTGAGAGCAGCGAGAATCAGGACCGTTGACATCACTATTCGTCTCATGCCCCACGGTAGAGTCAGCGGTCGCCGAAGCACCACCCAACGTTTCCCGCCAGTTATTCGTCACCGTTTCTGACAGCACCGGGAATCCTCCTGTGCTTCACGGGACTCACCGGCCCGCGCCTGACCGCACGCCGGCACCGCCCGCCTGCACCGAAAACGCAGGAGAACACCACAGCGGCATCGTTTTCCGCCCGAATGGCGACGCTAAGTGGTGAATCTCCTGCGTTTTGAGTGAGCGGGCGAGCGTCACCAGCGGCATGACTCGGTACACCTAGGCTTGAGCAATGGACACTCGCACCCTCGGCCGCACCAATCGCTCTGTCTCCGTGATCGGTCTTGGCACCTGGCAACTCGGGGGCGACTGGGGCGAGGTGACCGAGGCGGATGCCCGCGCTGTGCTCGACGCGTCGGTAGCCGCAGGCGGTACGGTGTTCGATACCGCGGACGTCTACGGTGATGGGCGAAGCGAGACCCTCATTGGCGAGTACCTCGCGGACAACCCGGGCAACGAGATCACGGTCGCGACGAAAATGGGGCGGCGCGAGGCGCAGGATCCGGCGAACTACACCCTCGACAACTTCCGTCGGTGGACCGACCGGTCTCGCGCGAACCTGCGCACCGAGCGGCTCGACCTCGTGCAATTGCACTGCCCGCCAAGCGTCGTCCTGAGCACGGATTCTGTGTACGACGCGCTGGACACTCTCGTATCCGAGGGGGCCATCGCCAACTACGGTGTGAGCGTCGAGACCGTCGCGGAGGCGCTCGCCGCGATCGCGCGACCCAATGTCGCGACGGTGCAGATCATCCTGAACGCCTTCCGGCTCAAGCCGCTCGACGCCGTGCTTCCGGCGGCCAGCGCGGCCGGCGTCGGAATCATCGTGAGAGTGCCGCTCGCCTCCGGGCTTCTCGGCGGCAAGTACACCGCAGGCACCACCTTCGCCGCCAACGATCACCGCACGTACAACCGCGATGGTTCGGCGTTCGACGTCGGCGAGACGTTCTCCGGCGTGGACTTCGAGCAGGGTGTGCGGGCCGCTCAGGAGTTCGCCGCGCTTCTGCCCGGCGAGCCCGCGGCGGCCGGTCTCAGTACCGCGCAGGTCGCCCTCGCCTGGGTCGCCCAACTCGACGGTGTCAGCACCGTGATCCCGGGCGCTCGCAACGTCGACCAGGCGGCGTCGAACGCCGCTGCCGGATCGGCTCCCCGACTAAGCGCCGAGTTCACCGCCGCGGTCACCGACATCTACGACCGGTACTTCCGTGCGGCCATTCACGACCGCTGGTAGCGCCGCGGCGCTCGCCGGGTCAGTGCGCGTCGGGGTCCATCCCGGTGCGAGCCCCGGACTCCAGTGACGCGATCGCCGACAGGTCGTCCGCGTCCAGTTCGAAGTCGAAGACGTCGATGTTTTCCGCGATTCGCGCCGCGCTCTCCGACTTGGGGATCACGACGTTGCCGAGCTGGATGTGCCAGCGCAACACCACCTGTGCCGGGGTCTTGCCATGCCTCGCGGCGATCGATTCGAGCACCCGGTCGCCGATCACCCGCCCGCGCGCCAGCGGTGACCAGGCCTCGGTGACGATGCCGTTGCCCCGGTCGTAGTCGCGCACCGCCCGTTGGGGCAGCCAGGGGTGCAGCTCCACCTGATTGACCGCCGGAACGATCTCGGTCTCCGCGAGCAGGCGATCGATGTGATGCGGCGCGAAGTTGGAGACACCGATGGATAGCGCCCGGCCATCGGATCGAATTGCCTCGAGGGCCCGCCAGGTGTCGACGAACAGGTCCTTCGACGGCACCGGCCAGTGAATGAGGTAGAGGTCCACATAGTCGAAGCGGAGCAGGTCGAGGCTCGAGTCGAACGCGCGCATGGTGCGGTCGTAGCCGTGGTCGCTGTCCCACACCTTGGTCGTGACAAAAATGTCTCCCCGGGGCACTCCCGCCGCCCGCACTCCGTCGCCGACCCCGCGTTCGTTGTTGTACAGGGTCGCGGTGTCGATGTGCCGGTATCCGGATCCGATCGCGGTCTCGACCACCCGCGCGGCATCCGAATCGGCGACCTTGTAGACCCCGAGCCCGAGCTGCGGGATGCGGCGGCCGTCGTTCAGGGGGAGGGAGGGGGAGATCGCGCCAGTGGTCATCATCCCATTATCGGGAATGCATGATTGTTGGTGGTGTTACGGGCAGTAACCACACTGTTTGACTTACGGGAGAACCATGTCAAGGCTCATGATCATTGTTGGAAGCGTTCGTCCCGGCCGTATCGGCTTGCCGATCGCCACGTGGGTGCGCGATTCCGTCGCCGCCCGCGGTGACTTCGAGATCGACTGGGTCGACCTCGCGGAGCTCGGGCTTCCGTTCATGGACGAGCCGAGTCATCCGCGCCTTCGCACCTACACGCACCAGCACACGCTCGACTGGAGCGCTCGAGTGGATGCCGCGGACGCAATCCTGCTCGTCACTCCCGAGTACAACCACAGCTATTCGCCGGCGCTCAAGAACGCCTTCGACTTTCTCATGCAGGAGTGGTGGCGCAAGCCGGTCGCGTTCGTGAGCTACGGAGGAGTCTCGGGCGGCTCCCGCGGAGTCGTCGCATTCGAGCCGGTCATCCTGCAACTCGGCATGGTGCGCGTCGGCGCTGCGGTGGAGATCCCGTTCGCCGGTCGACTCGTGGTCGACGGGGTATTCACCCCGGAGCAAAAGGAAATAGACATCCTCGAGAAGTTGCTCGACGAGACCGCGTCGCTCGTCGAGGCACTCCGACCGCTGCAAAACAGGCAGTCGGCCGCTCAGCTCGGCTGAACCGGGATGGGTTCGGTGTCGGGGATCGGGCTGGCGTCCTTGCCTCGCAGGTCTGGATGGGCCCGGCGGAAGACGGTGGGGACGATGAACCCGACGCCGACAAAGGCGACCGCCACCCAGAACGCGCCGGGAGCGTTGAACCGGTCGATGAGAAACCCCGCGACGGCCGACCCGAGGGCCGCCCCGATGAGCTGCCCGGTGCCGACCCATCCGTAGGCCTCGGCGGTCTCGCTGAATCGCACGCTCGACGACACGATGGCAAACATCACGGCGAGGGCCGGGGCGATGCCGATGCCGGCGAGAAGCACCGTGATCGCGAGCCACCAGAATCCGGTGAAGGCGGCGGCGAGTGACATCCCGACGAAGATCGCGAACATGCGCCGCGCGAGCGCCCAAGGCCCGATCGGAACGTGGCCGAGCGACAACCCGCCGATGAGGGAGCCGACGGCGAACAGGGCGAGCACGATGCCCGATTCCGTGCCGTTGTCGCCGAAGGTCGCGACGATCCCGGCTTCGATGGATGCGCACGCCCCAACAAGCAGGAAGCCGACCGTGGTGGCCAGAAGCACCGCCGGCTTGGCGAGTACGGCGCCGAGGTTGCGCCGGCTGCGCGGGATTCGCACGCGCCCGACCTCGGGGGAGGACAGGAACCACAGGCCGCCGCCGAGCAGGAAGGCGAGCGCGACCAGGATGGCGATGACGGTGCTGATCTGCAGCGCGACGAAGGTCGTGATGACCGGGCCGACCACCCAAATGACTTCCTGAGCCGAGGCGTCGAGAGAGAACAGCGGGGTGAGCTGGCGGGAGTTGACCATCTTTGGATAGATAGTGCGCACGGCTGGTTGCACCGGAGGGGTGCTCAGACCGCTGATGAACCCGATCACCATGTAGAGCGGGATCGGCAGAGTCGGGGCCAGTGCGATGGTGCCGACCGCTGTGCCGCAGATGATCGTGGTGAGCACGAGCACTTGCCGCATTCCCCAAACGCCCATCCACCGGCTCGTGAGCGGGCCGGCAATGGCTTGGCCGATGCTCGTCGCGGCGAGAACAAGACCGGCCGCGCCGTAGGAGTGATGGATGCGTTGGATGTGCAGCAGGTAGGCGAGCGAGAGCATCCCGTTGGGGAATCGTGCCAACAGCTGAGCCGACATAATTCGCGCTACTCCGCGCGTCTTAAGCAGGCTCAGATAGATTTTCACAAGGGTGCAAGCCTAGCGGGCGGCGGGAAATTCCCGACAGATGTTCAGCGCAACTCCGGGGCCCCGCGGCACCTCGTGAGGGGGCAACTTCGGCTGGTCGTTGCCCCGTCGAGGAGCACATTTTGTCCCCTGACGGCCCCACGGGGTAACGCCTGAGCGGAATGCGGCGAGAGTCGGAACGGGCACCCGGACGAGCCGGTCGACGGCCCGGAAAATAGTGCACAGGCTGTACTATTCGGGGAAAGTTATCCACATCTGTGGATGACACGCCCACTACATCTGGGGTTAACCGAATGTCGGAGGCCCGCTATATAGTGGTCAAACCGCGGAACAGTAGCTCCCCGGATCCTCCGCTCGGAGGCATCCGCTCGGCTGCAATCCGCAGACAATTTCGACCCCGCGAGGGGTCACCTGGGGGACAGGGAAAGCGGCCGGTGGGGACGGCTTTCCGGTAGACGCGTCCAATGGACGAACGAGGAGAACAAGTGGCAATCACAGTAGTCAAGCGCAACGGGCAACGCGAGCCGTACGACGCCAACAAGATCAACCTCGCGATCGAGCACGCCAGCGCGGGACTCGACGACAACATCACCTGGGTGACGCAGATCGCGAGCGAACTCGAACTCACCCTCTTCGATGGCATCACGACCCAGCAACTTGACGAGGCCGTCATCCAGGTCGCCTTGCAAAACGTCAAGGATGACCCGGCGTTCGACACCGTTGCCGCGCGCCTGCTCCTCAAGACCATCTACAAGCGGGTGCTCGGCGACTACGAGACCAGCGCGGAGCTGAAGGAGTTGCACGCCAGCCACTTCGCAGCCAATGTGAAGCGCGGGGTGGACGAGCAGCTTCTCGACCCGCGACTCACCTCCCTCTTCGACCTCGACACCCTCGCGGGCGCCCTCGAGCCGGCGCACGACGAGCTGCTCAAGTACATCGGCGTCGTAACGCTCAACAACCGGTACGGCATCAAGGGTCGCAACGGGGACGCCCTGGAGGTTCCGCAGTACTTCTGGATGCGGATCGCGATGGGCCTGTCGCTCAACGAGGCGAACCCGACCGAGCACGCCATCAAGTTCTACGAGAAGATGTCACGGCTTGAGTACCTCGCCGCGGGCTCCACCCTCGTCAACGCGGGAACCATTTACCCGCAGCTCGCGAACTGCTTCGTCATGGAGATGCAGGACGACATGGAGCACATCGCCAAGACCACCCGGGACGTGATGTGGCTCACGAAGGGCACCGGTGGCATCGGTCTCTCGGTCACAAAGCTGCGCGCGCAGGGTTCGCCCATCCGCTCGAACAACACCACCTCCACCGGGCCGATCCCGTTCATGCACACGATCGATTCAATCCTGCGTGCCGTCAGCCGCGGAGGAAAGAAGTTCGGCGCTCTGTGCTTCTACATGGAGAACTGGCACCTCGACTTCCCGGAGTTCCTCGACCTCCGTCAGAACTCCGGAGACCCCTACCGCCGCACTCGCACCGCAAACACCGCGGTGTGGATCAGTGACGAGTTCATGAAGCGCGTGCAGAACGACGACGATTGGTACCTCTTCGACCCGCTCGAGGTTCAGGATCTCAACGAGCTCTACGGCAAGGAGTTCTCGGCGAAGTACAACGAGTACGTCGCCAAGGCCGAGGCGGGCGAGATGCGCCTGTTCAAGAAGATCACGGCCCGTGAACAGTTCAAATCCATTCTCATTTCGCTGCAGACCACCAGTCACCCGTGGCTGTGCTGGAAAGACACGATCAACAACCGCGCGCTAAACAACAACACGGGCACGATCCACCTCTCCAACCTGTGCACCGAGATCACCCTCCCGCAGGACGAGGACAACGTCTCGGTCTGCAACCTCGCGTCGATCAACCTCTCCAGGCACCTGGTCGCCGCTCCGACAGGCTCGGGGCAGGTGCCAACGCTCGACTTCGGCAAGATCGAGGAGAGCGCCCGCCTCGCCGTTCGTCAGCTCGACAACCTGATCGACATCACCCGGTCGTCGGTCGCCGAGGCGGACTTCTCGAACCAGCAAAACCGTGCCGTCGGACTTGGCGTGATGGGATTCACCGACATTGTGGAGAAGCTCGGCATCAGCTACGAAAGCGAAGAGTCGTACGACCTGATCGACGAGATCATGGAGCACGTCTCCTACGCGGCCATCGACGAGAGCGCGAACCTCGCCGCCGAGCGTGGGGCGTACCCGAACTTCGAGGGCTCGCGCTGGTCGCAGGGCCTCGTTCCGCTCGACTCGATCGCGCTCACCGAGGCGGATCGTGGCATGGAGATCAAGGTCAACCGCAAGACTCGGCTCGACTGGGATGCGCTGCGACTCAAGGTGAAGGCCGGGATGCGCAACGCGACGCTGATGGCGATCGCCCCGACTGCATCCATCGGACTCGTCGCCGGCACCACCCCCGGCCTCGACCCGCAGTTCTCGCAGATCTTCAGCCGCGCCACCTCCAACGGCAAGTTCCTCGAGGTCAACCGCAACCTGGTCACTGACCTCCAGCAGCTCGGAATTTGGGACTCCACTCGCGAGTCGATCCTGCGCAGCCAGGGCGACATCCAGAACATCGATGCCATCCCCGACTCGCTCAAGGCGACATACAAGACGAGCTTCCAGTTGTCGCCGTATGCCTTCCTCGAGGTCGCCGCTCGCGCCCAGAAGTGGATCGACCAGGCCATTAGCCGCAACATGTACCTCGAGACCCGTGACCTCGGCGACATGATGGACATCTACTTCGCGGCCTGGGAGCGTGGGGTCAAGACCACGTACTACCTGCACATGAAGCCGCGCCACACTGCGGAGCAGTCGACGGTGAAGGTGAACAAGGCGGAGGAGATCGGCACCGGCGCCCGCAAGGGCTTCGGCGCAACGGTGTCAGCGGGAGTCGCGGAGCTGGCGTCTGCCGAGGCCGCCGCACCCGCCGTCGCGCCGCGCAAGGGCTTCGGCTTCGGCGGCCTTGCACCCAAGAGCGGAGAGTGACGGTAGCGATGAACCCCGACGAGTACTACGTTCCGGTCGATCCGATGGACGACCTTCAATGCGACAGCTGCCAATGACCGACGACGATCGCACGGCGATTCGCTCGATAGTCATCCCGGCACAAAAATTTAGACAGGAATTCTGATGGGCATCTTGGGAACCGGCCTCCAGGAGGGGCTTCTCCTCAAACCGATTCGCTACCAGTGGGCGATGGATCTTTACGATCAGGCCGTCGCCAACACCTGGTTCCCGAACGAGATTCAGCTCGGCGAGGACATCGCGGACTTCAAGAAGATGACCGACGAGGAACGTCACGCCGTCACCTTCTTGATGAGCTACTTCAACCCGAACGAGCTGCTCGTGAATAAGGCGCTTGCGTTCGGTGTGTACCCGTACGTGAGCGCGGCCGAGTGCAGCATCTACCTCGCCAAGCAGATGTGGGAGGAGGCCAACCACTGTATGTCGTTCGAGTACGTGCTTGAAACGTTCCCGATCGACCGCGCGGCCGCCTACAACTCCCACATCGACATCCCCTCGATGGCGCGCAAGGAGGAGTTCGAACTCAAGTACATCCGCCGGATGACCGAGCAGACCCTCGACATCACCACGACCGAGGGCAAGAAGGACTTCGTCCGCAACCTCGTGGCGTACAACGTGATTCTTGAGGGCGTCTGGTTCTACTCGGGATTCATGGTCGCCCTGTCGTTCCGGCAGCGCAACCTGCTGCGCAACTTCGGTTCACTCATGGACTGGGTGGTGCGTGACGAGAGCCTGCACCTCAAGTTCGGAATCAACCTCATCCTCACCGTGCTCGAGGAGAACCCCGACCTGCAGACCGAGGAGTTCGCCGCCGAGATCAAGCAGATGATTCTCGACGCCGTCGAGATGGAGGAGGAGTACAACCGGGACCTGCTCCCCGGCGGAATCCTCGGGCTCAACGCCAACTACATCAACCAGTACGTGAAGTACCTCGCCGACCGGCGCCTCGAGGAGCTCGGCTTCGAGGCGGAATACAACGTCTCCAACCCGGCAAAGTGGATGGCGACCGCCAACGACACCCTCCAGCTCGTGAACTTCTTCGAATCGACGAACACGTCCTACGAGTCGAACGCGTCGGCAAGCGTTGCCTCCAAGCAGTAGCGCATCGCGGGTTGCCGAATCGGCGCTGACTCTCGAGCGGGTCGAGTGGGATGATTCCCGCGCGGCCGGTCTTCGCGTCGAGATGGACGCGGAGATGGGGGCGCTGTATGCGTCATCCACCGACGGCTTCTCGCCGGAGCGAAGCGCGGCGGTTTCTGCCGCGTTGGCGGTGCGTCCGGAGCACGTGGTGGCAACCGTTCTCGCGTTCGACGGCGACAAGGCCGTCGGGCACGCGGCACTCAGGCCCTTCGATGGGGCGCTCGAGGTGAAGAAGGTGTTCGTGACGGCTGAGGCGCGGGGCCGTGGCATTTCTCGAGCGCTCATGCGCGAGCTGGAGGTCATCGCCTCCGAACGGAACATCACGCGACTTGTACTGCAGACGGGCGACCGCCAACCGGAAGCCATCGGTCTGTATGAGGCGATCGGTTACCGTCAGATCCCGGTGTACGAGCCGTACACCGTGCTGGCGGTCGCCCTCTGCTACGACAAGGTTTTGCACTGAGTTCGTTTGTGATTGAGCTGATATCCGGCCGCGCTGACCCGCGGACCCCCCGGGTGTAGGCTCCGAACACGGTCTCCACGATGGTGTATTGCGGTGACTCGAACCGGGAATTCAGATGACAGCGCTTTCGATGCTTCGAGGTCGTTCGGCGCCGCGCCAGCACGCGGTGGTTATGCATCCGGACCCGGCTTTCGATACTCTCAGTTTGCTCAGCTTCGTCGTCGGTTCGACCGCACGTATCCGTGCACACCTTGAGAGAAATTAGGAACAGCCATGCGTATCAGATTCGGGATTCCCGTGCTCGCGGTCGTCGCGGCACTCGCCCTCAGCGGATGCGTTAACAACTCGGCTCCCGGGGGGCAAGGCGCGTCGACGGCCCCCACCGGCAGCAAGGACAACGCCATCGCGGCGCTCCTGCCCGCGTCGATCAAGTCGTCCGGCAAGCTTCAGGTCGGGGTCGACGCGACCTACGCGCCGAACGAGTACAAGGATGCCAACGGCGGCGCGATCGGCTGGGACATCGACCTGTTCAACGCCGTGAGCGCAAAGCTCGGGGTCAAGCCCGTCTACAACATCGCCGGGTTCGACACCATCCTGCCGAACATCACGGGCAAGAAGTACGACGTTGGGCTGTCTTCCTTCACCGACACCACCGACCGCGAGAAGCAGGTCGACTTCGTGAACTACTACTCGGCAGGCATCCTCTGGGCCTCGACGAAGGGTAAGACCGTCGACCCGGCCAACGCGTGCGGCCTCAAGGTCGCCGTCGAGACCGGTACCACGGAGGAACAGGACGACGTGCCGGCCAAGTCGAAGGCGTGCACGGATGCCGGTAAACCCGCCATCCAGATCCTCAAGTTCGACGGCCAGGACCAGGCGACCAACGCCGTCGCCCTCGGCCAGGCGGACGCGATGAGCGCCGACTCGCCGATCACCGAGTACGCGATCGCGAAGTCGAACGGAAAGCTGCAGCCCGCGGGCAAGAGCTTCGAGGTCGCTCCCTATGGGGTTGCGGTCGACAAGGGATCGAAGCTCGCCACCGCTCTGCAGAAGGCCTACCAGGCCATTGTGGACGACGGCACGTACACGAAGATCCTCGACAAATGGGGCGTTGCAGATGGTGGCCTGACGTCCATCACGATCAACGCCGCGGCAAACGGCTAACCCTTGGCTTCAACTCACGAGCGTTCGGCGACGGGGACTTCCTCGTCGCCGGACGGCACTCGCCCCGCGCAGGTGATCAAGGCGGTGCGTCTTCGCCACCCCTGGCGCAACCTGATCGCCGTCGTCATCGTCGTGTACCTCGCCGCGTTCCTCTGGGACGCCGCCCGGAGGCAACCATTCCAGTGGGACACCTACGCGAAGTATCTCTTCGATCAGCGAGTCTCGCAGGCCGCTCTCGTGACCCTGCAACTGACCATCTACTCGATGCTCATCGCCGTGGTGCTCGGCCTTCTTCTCGCGGTTATGCGCTTGTCGTCCAACCCGGTGTTCACGAGCATTTCGTGGTTCTACCTGTGGATCTTCCGCGGCACCCCGGTGTACGTGCAGCTCGTCTTCTGGGGCCTGCTCTCGGTGATCTACCCGACGCTTTCGCTCGGTCTGCCCTTCGCGCCGCCTCTGATCACCCTCCCAACCGGAGACGCGCTCAACGTGTTCGAGCTCGCGATCATCGGCCTCGCTCTCAATGAGGCCGCCTATCTCGCCGAGATCGTGCGCGCCGGCATCCTTTCCGTCGATCGCGGCCAGGAGGAGGCGGCGGTCGCGCTAGGCATGACCTGGCCGCAGACGATGTGGCGCATCGTGATCCCGCAATCGATGCGCGTGATCATCCCGCCGACCGGCAACGAGTTCATCTCGATGCTCAAGACGACCTCGCTCGTCACGGCCGTTCCGTTCACCCTGGACCTCTTCGCCCGCTCACGCGACATCTCCGTCGAGACATTCACCCCGATCCCGCTGCTCCTGGTCGCCTCGACCTGGTACCTGGCCATCACCTCCGTTCTCATGGTCGGTCAGTACTTTCTCGAGAAGCGGTTCGCCCGGGGCATTGGCGACGCGAGGCCGGACGGCGCCGAAACCCGCTCGTCTCCCGCACCGCAAACGGGACCGATCGGCGCGGCGGGTTCCTCCGACGCGCCGGTTCTGGACAAGAGGGAACACCAGTGACCCAGACATCCGTACCCATGGTCGAGGCCGACCAGGTGTCCAAGAGCTTCGGTTCCAACCATGTGCTCAAGAGCATCTCGCTCACCGTCAACCGTGGCGAGGTGATGTGCCTCGTCGGGCCGAGCGGCTCGGGCAAATCAACCTTCCTGCGCTGCATCAATCACCTCGAGCAAGTGGATGCCGGCAGGCTGCGAGTGGATGGCACACTCATCGGCTACCGCGAAAAAGGCGACAAACTGCATGAGCTGAAGCCGCAAGAGGCCGCGCTGCAGCGCCGCGACATCGGAATGGTGTTCCAGCGGTTCAACCTCTTCCCGCACATGACCGCGCTCGACAACATCATCGAGGCTCCGATGCGGGTGAAGCGGATGCCGAAGGCGAAAGCGGTGGCGCGGGCGAAGGAGCTTCTGGCCAGGGTCGGGCTCGCGGACAAAGCGAGCGCGTACCCCGCTCATCTGAGTGGCGGTCAGCAGCAGCGAGTCGCGATCGCCCGGGCGCTCGCGATGGACCCGAAGCTCATGCTCTTCGACGAGCCGACCTCCGCTCTCGATCCCGAGCTGGTGGGCGAGGTGCTCGATGTCATGAAGGAGCTCGCCGTCGAGGGAATGACGATGATCGTCGTGACCCACGAAATGGGGTTCGCCCGCGAGGTCGCCGATTCGCTTGTGTTCATGGACGGCGGGGTCGTCGTCGAGGCCGGCGATCCGCGATCAGTGCTGACCGATCCTCAGCACGAGCGAACCAGGGCCTTTCTCTCGAAGGTGCTGTAGTGGCATCCGCCCGGTATTTCGTCACGGCCGGAACGGATCTAAAATCGTAGTGCGCAGGCCCGTCGAGCCTGTCGCAACCGTTCCCGAGGTGGATCAACGATGAACGAAGCGACATACGGAACCGCAGCGCGCATCAGCTTGGCAGAAGAAGCCTATGACGCCGTCCGGAGGATGATCCTCGACGGGAGGCTCGCCCCCGGTAGTCGTGTCACCGTGCGTCCGATCGCCAGCGCTCTCGACCTATCGCCGACACCGATCAAAGCGGCCCTCGCCCGGCTTGAGCAAGAGGGCGTGTTGGAAGCGCGGTTGCATCGTGGATTTTTCGTGCCGACCCTGAGTCGTGAAGACATGCGTGACATCTATGACATGAGAGAGGGGCTCGACGGTGTGGCCGTCCGCCGCGCAGCCCAATCGGAGCAGCGACTAAGAATCGCCGCGGTATTGCGGCGCAGTTGCGAACGGCAGCAGGCATGCCTGCACAAGGGTGACATCGAGGGCTTTCGCGTCGAAGATCTTCAATTTCACCAGATCCTGTGGGCGCTGTCGGGCAACGAGCGTGTCAGGCGAGCCGGAGAGAGCCTGCAGGATCAGATGAGGCTCGGCAACGCCGTTTCGGCTCGGCGGCCGGGCAGGGGAGGGCAGGCGGTCTTTGAGCACCTCGCAATTGTGGAGGCGATTTCGGTTGGCGACAGCGAGGGGGCAGAGAAGGCGGCCCGTCACCACATTCGACTGACGGCCGATGACTTGGACGAGGAGCTGGGCGAGAGCTAGGCGGCCGCGGGCACGTCGAAGCGCGGCGTCAGCGAAAGCAGGTCAGACACGTCCCCGGACACCTCGACCGGCACCTGGCCGCGCTGATGCAGGATCGCAGGGCCGGGCGCCGTCGGGGAAACGGCGGTGCCGCCGACCGCCGCTGAGGTGGACCCGCCGTGGCGCTGAACGCGCAACCAGGTGCCCTCCCGCAGCCCGAGAACAGCCACGTCGTTGTCCTCATGGAATTCGCGCAGGCGAAGCTCGCGCGACTCGCCCGCGTGCGTCGAGTTCGGTTCGGCATCCAGATAGTGGCAGTTCAGCTGGAACGGGATAAGGCCGAGCGTTTCCAGTGAGGGCGGCTGCACGATGGGCATGTCGTTGGTGGTGCGCATGGTGGGACACGCGATCAGGCTTCCCGCGCTCGCGCCGCTGTAGCGCAGTTGCCGGGCGACTGCCGCCCGGATCGGCTCGAGCAGATCCAGCGCGTGGAGCGCCCCGGTGAGCCGAAAGGTGTTGCCGCCGCCGACATAGATGCCGCCCGCGTCCCGGATGGCGGCGGCCGGATCCTCGACGGAATGGAGTCCTACGACCCTGATGCCGTACCGATCGAAGGCACTCGCAACCTTCGCCGTGTACGCGTCGTGATCGGCGAGGGCCCACGGTGCGAACACCACCTCGCGGACACCGCTGAAGAAGTCGCTGATGACGTCTTCGGCATGGATGAGGTAGGCGAGGTTGACGTTACTTGAATTCGACAGCAGTAGAGCGTTGGTCACGGACACCGACCATACACCCGCCCGAGACTGACTTCGGACCGACGGGGAGGCGCAATTCGTGAGCCCAAATCGAGTCCATTGCCGGGCGATACGGGCGTGTGAAGAGCTTGTTACAAACCTGTTAACCGGCCTCTTTTTTGAATTTGAAATGCAATAGTTGCTGCTGTCCCAACGTGAGAGAGCTACCAGCCACGTGTAGGAATCCGGGCCGTCACCCGTCCTCCGACGGAACAATCGAGCTCGCTTCAAGAAGGTGTTCATGACTGAGTCAACAATCGGCGCGGGTAATCCCGGTGCCAGCGACGGGAGCGTCATTACTCGACCGGCGAGGATCGCCGTGCAAAACGTCACCAAGTCCTACGGATCGCGACGCAATCCGACACTCGTGCTCGACACGGTGAACCTCGAGATCGCGCAGGGCGAATTCCTCTGCCTGCTCGGGCCATCCGGGTGCGGCAAGTCGACGCTGCTCAACATCATCGGCGGCTTCCTGACCCCCGACTCCGGGTCGGTGACAATCGACGGCCGGAAGGTGGAGCGCCCCGGACCGGATCGGTGCATGATCTTCCAGCAGCCGGCGCTCTTCGGCTGGCTCACGGCGCTGGACAACGTGATGTTCGGTCCTCGCGCTCAGCACAAGGTCGATGCGGACACGCGGGATCGCGCCATGAGCATGCTCGACACGGTCGGCCTCGCGGGAACTGCGAACAAGTACCCGCACCAGCTGTCCGGAGGAATGCGGCAGAGACTATCGATCGCCCGGGCGCTAATCAACGAACCGCAGGTGTTGCTGATGGACGAGCCGTTCGGAGCGCTCGATGCGATAACCCGCGGGCAGATGCAGGAGTTCCTGTTGAACCTCTGGGCCGAGCATCACATGACCGTGGTGTTCGTCACGCACGACGTTGAAGAGGCCACCCTCCTCGCGGATCGGGTTGCCGTCATGGCCGCGAACCCGGGCCGAATCGTTCACCTCGACTCGGTCGACGTCCCGCGGCCGCGCAGTTACGACCTCATCGACAGTCCCGAGTACTCGCGCGTGCGCATGCAGATTCGCCGGACGATCGAAAACGGCGGTCACTCGTGAGCGCGCGAACTGCCCGGGATCGGTCGTGGCTGCGGCGTCCTCTGGTGAGTACGGCCAGCGTCGCCGGCGGTGTGGTGCTGTGGTGGATAGTTGCCTCAATAGTCCGCGATCCGGTGGTTCTGCCATCCCCCATCGATGTCTTCGGCGCCCTGGTGAAGTACATGTCGGGGCCCTACCCGTCGCAGGGCGTGACGCTGTGGCAGCACGCGGCGGCAAGCCTCACGAGAATCGCCGTTGGATTCGGCCTCGGGTCGATTATCGGCATCGCCATCGGATCCCTGATGGCTGGTTCGAAGGCCATCCGGCACATCATCGACCCCTTCATCGAACTCTCCCGGCCACTGCCGCCGCTCGCGTTCATTCCGATCCTCATCGTGTGGTTCGGGATCGGGGAGGTGCCCAAGGTCCTCCTGATCCTGATCGGAGTAGTGCCGGTGATGATCATCGCCACAGTGACGGGACTCGACAATGTCGAGCCGGAACTCATCCATGCCTCCCGGTCGCTGGGAGGCTCCGAGCGCTACACCATGATGCACGTCCGGGTGCGGGCTGCGCTGCCGAGCATCGTCACCGGCATGCGGCTCGCGGTTGGCATGTCCTGGACGAGCATCGTCGCCGCGGAGATGATCGCCGCGCAGAGCGGGCTCGGTTACGTCATCCTGCAGGCCGGCAACTATCTCGACACATCGTTGATCTTCGCGGCGATTCTCGTCATCGGCGTCCTCGGACTCCTCATGGACGGCATCCTCCGCCTCGTTCTGCGCTTTCTCGACCCGGCAGGCGCCGCCCGGCGCGTCTAGCTAGCTGTGCGGCGGGGCCGACAGCCCCGCGGCAAAACCCAACAACAACGACTTAACACGGAGGCAAGAAATGACTAGAACATTCCCGGCACCAGTTCGAAACCGAAGGCGCGGACCCAAGCGGATTGCAGTGGCGATTGCTGCCGTCGCAACGGCCGTCGCACTGGTTGGCTGCAGCGCCACGGCAGCAGGTAGCGCGAAACCGAACATTGTCGTTTCCTACTGGCAGCAGACGACGCCATTGCCAGAGACGATCTTGGCAACGCAACCGTCCCTGCAAGCCACTATCCCGGCCACCCTCTCCTTCCGTTCGATCGAAAGCGGCCCTGCGGCGCTGGCCGCGCTCTCTTCGGGTTCGCTCGGCATCGTGGGCGGTGTCGGCAACCCTCCAGTGGTCACCGCGATCGCCAAGAACACGAGAATGAAGATCATCTGGGCGCAGTACTACGACTTCGCGGGACTTTCCGTAAACAACTCCGTCACTTCGCCGGCAGCCATGGCGGGAAAGACGTTCGGAACCCAGATCGGGTCTTCCCAGGACTTCTCCTTTCACGGCTGGCTGAAGCAGCACGGGCTGGAGGGCAAAGTCACGCTCGTTGACATGCAGCCCAATGCGATGCTTGCGGCGTACAAGACCGGAGCGATCGCCGGTGGATGGGTGAGCGAGCCGTTCGCCAGTCTCATGGCCGCCGATAACGGACACTCGGTAACAACGAGTGCCGCAATGGTCTCCAGCGGCTACCCCGGAGTCAACGCCATCGTCGCCAACGCCGATCTGATCAAGCAGAATCCCAAGGCTGTGCAGGCCTACGTCTGCGCGATCTCAAAGGCCGCCGACATGACCCGCGCCAGCGGCTCGACTGCGGTGTTGAACAAGGCCGGCGCGTACGCCGGTGGCAAGGCGAACTCTTCGGACGTCATTGGGCTCGGCGGCACCTGGCCGTACTGGCCCCTCAGCGAGCAACTGGGCAGCAAGGGCCTCGGAAGCGCAGCGAACCCTGGCAGCGGGTTGTACGCGCAGGTGCTGTACAAGACCGGCGAGTACCTGAAAGCCGCGGGAACTCTGACCGCACCGCCGACGATGGCACAGATCTCCGCGGCGATCGACCCCACGTTCGCGAAAGCGGTCGTCGACGGCAAGTGCACCTCCAACTAGGAGCCGTGCTTGCGTGCGCGGCGATATTCGTGGGCGCACTCACCCAGCGGATGACCGGGCTCGGGTTCGCTCTGGTCGCGGCACCGCTACTCATCGTCGTCGCCGGCCCGGTCGAGGGGGTGTTGCTTGGCAACGCCCTCTCGGCCGTGCTCTGCGTCACCGTGCTAGCCACGTCCTGGCGATTCGTTCGGTGGGGTCGCGCCCTCCTCATGCTGGCGCCCGCGCTGCTCACCGTTCCCCTCGGGGCCGTGGTGGCACTGCGGGTACCGACGGCGCCACTTTTGGTGATCGTCGGAACGATTGCGGTCGTGGCTGTAGGCATGGCGGCGATGAGTAACCGGTTTGCCTTGCTTCCGGGGCACGGGGGAGCGGTAGTCGCCGGTGCGCTTTCCGGGTTCATGAACGCCACCGCAGGAATCGGCGGCCCGATGCTTGCGGTTCACGCGTCCAGCGCACGATGGCCGCGGGACGTTTTCGTCGGAACCGGCCAACTGTTCCTCCTTGGCCTCAACATCCTGTCGCTGTCCGCCAAGGGGCTTCCGTCTATCTCTCCCGCGCTATGGATCTGGTCGCTCGTCGCTCTTGCCGTTGGCGCTCTCGCGGGAAACCGGCTTAGCGCGCGAGTTCCCGAAAGGCTGGGGCGTCCGCTGGTGCTCGGCCTGGCCGGTCTCGGAAGCATCGTCGCGGTGATCCGCGGACTCTCGATGATGTGAGCGGATGTCGCAGCGACCAGATTTTGGGGCGGCGGATAAAATCTAAAATGCAATGTCCTGGGCCCTTCGAGCCTGTCGCAAACCCATTTTCCGAGGTAGATCAATGATGAACGACGGAACCCACAAGAGCGCAGCGCGCACCAGCCTGGCCGAAGAAGCGTATGAAGCCATCCGAGGGATGATCCTCGACGGGAGGCTCGCGCCCGGCAGTCGTGTCACCGTGCGCCCGATCGCGAGTGCGCTGGACCTATCGCCGACACCGATAAAGGCGGCTCTTGTGCGTCTTGAGCGCGAGGGCGTGCTGGAATCACTGCTGAATCGTGGCTTTTTCGTGCCGACCCTGAGTCGTCAGGACATGCGTGACATCTATGACATGAGGGAGGGGCTCGATGGCGTGGCCGTTCGCCGTGCTGCGCAGTCTGCACAGCGGTCACGAATCGCTGCGGTGCTGCGGCGCAGTTGCGAACGGCAGCAGGCATGCCTGCACAAGGGCGACATCGACGGCTATCGCGCCGAAGACCTTCACTTTCACCAGACGTTATGGGCGCTGTCTGGCAATGACCGCATTCGGCGAGCCGGTGAAAGCCTCCAGGATCAGATGAGGCTCGGCAACGCGGTTTCCGCTCGACGTCCGGGGAGGGGCGTGCAATCCGTATCCGAGCACCTCGCAATTGTGGAGGCGATTTCGGTTGGCGACAGCGACGGGGCAGAGAGAGCGGCCCGCCACCACATTCGGCTGACGGCCGAGAACTTCGACGTGGAACTGAGCGAGAGTACTTCTCCCGAGCAATCGGGTCCCGACTCGGACCACTCGCCGATGAAATCGACAACTAGATGAGGGACTTAATGAGCACGGGCATCCGCCGCGTCATCCTACTTTCTGAAGAGGGCAGACTTCCCAACCAGCCCGCGCTGGAAGCCTTGGCCGAAGAACATGGCCGCGAAGTGGTGTACTTCGACGCCGCGCACGTTCCCGATTCGGAGACTCTCGACCGAGTCGAGGTATTCGTACCGCCGTTGCCTCACCGGTTCGGTGATGCCACGCGCGCGGTGCTTCGCTCCACCCCGTCGCTGAGCCTTGTGCAGCTGCTCTCCGCTGGTGTTGACCACGTGAACGGGTTGATCGAGGAGGGTGTGGTGCTGTGCAACGCCGCCGGCGTGCGTGACAGCGGAGTGGCCGAACTGGCACTCGGACTCATCCTCATGCAGCAAAGGGACCTCGGCTGGCACGCGCATCGCACCGGCGAGGGCGCGTGGGAACGGGATCACCTTTCGCCAGGCCTCAACGGCCGCCGGTTGCTTCTCGTCGGCTACGGCGGCATCGGGCAACAGTTCGAACGCGTTGTTTCCGGCTTCGACGCGGAATGCACCGTGGTCGCCCGCACTGCGCGGGCGGCAGTGCGAGGCGGCCGGCCGGTGCACGGTGTGAGCGAGCTGCCCGAGTTGGTGCCGGACGCGGACGTCGTCGTGCTGATGCTGCCGCTGACCCCCGACACCGCTGGACTGTTCAATGCCGAAATGCTCTCCCTCATGAAAACGGGAAGCTTGCTCGTGAACGTCGCCCGAGGCGCAATCGTTGATACGGATGCGCTTGCCGCCGAGACCTCGAGCGGGCGGCTGCGTGCCGCCTTGGACGTAATCGATCCCGAGCCGCTCCCGCAAGAGCATCGACTCCGTCAGATGCCCGGCGTTGTTGTCACCCCCCACGTCGGTGGTAATACTGCGTATGGCCGCCGCCTGGAGGGCGTGCTGCTCGAGTCGCAGCTGCGGCGACTCTTCGAATCTCGTGAGCTGGCCAACGTCGTGACCGCCTAGTCCTCGCGTTCCCAGCGTTCTGCTCCAACTCTCAACAGAAAGAAATCATGATCCACATTTCACGCCGCGTTGCCGGAATCAGCGAATCAGCGACCATCAAGGTCGACGCGAAGGCG
Organism: Microbacteriaceae bacterium; assembly: GCA_025464975.1. Lineage (GTDB taxonomy): Bacteria > Actinomycetota > Actinomycetes > Actinomycetales > Microbacteriaceae > Lacisediminihabitans. Next base: position 67,597 of record JAODMT010000021.1, read on the forward strand.
AAGGCGCTCGCGGCCAAGGGGCGGTCCGTCATCTCCTTCGGAACAGGCGAGCCCGATTTCCCCACGCCGGATTTCATTGTGGAGACGGCCGTCGCGGCCGCGCGCGATCCTCGCAATCATCACTACTCGGCCTCATCGGGACTGCTCGAACTCCGGGAAGCGATCGCAGCCAAGACCGCTCGTGATTCCGGTCTCGTCGTCTCTCCGTCTCAGGTGATTGTCACCAACGGCGGCAAGCAAGCGGTGTACGAGGCATTTGCGACCATGATCGACAGCGGAGACGAGGTGCTGCTGCCGGCGCCCTACTGGACCACGTACCCCGAGTCGATTGCCCTCGCGGGCGGAGTGGCCGTTGCGGTGTTCGCTGGCGCCGAGCAGGACTACAAGGTCACGGTCGAACAGCTCGAGGCCGCGTGGACCGAACGCACCAAAGGCCTCGTGTTCGTCTCACCGTCGAACCCGACGGGCGCCGTCTATTCCGAGAGCGAGGTGCGAGAAATCGGCGATTGGGCCTACCGCAAGGGCATCTGGGTGCTTGCCGACGAAATCTACCAAAACCTCACGTACGACGGGGTCCGGGCGGCATCCATTGTGGAAGTGGTTCCCGAACTGGCCGAGCGAACCCTCCTGGCCAACGGCGTAGCCAAGACGTACGCGATGACCGGATGGCGGGTGGGGTGGTTGGTTGCGCCCGCCGACGCGGCGAAGGCAGCGGCCAACGTGCAGTCACACCTGTGTTCGAACGTGTCGAACGTTGCCCAGCACGCCGCCCTGGCGGCCCTGACCGGCCCGCAGGACGAGGTCGAGCGAATGCTCGGTGCCTTTGATCGCCGTCGCCACCTCATCCTCGGGCAGTTGCGCCGGATTCCGGGCGTGACAACCCCGACGCCGGCCGGAGCCTTCTACGTCTACTCGGATGTGCGCGAAGTGCTGGGCCGACCGTGGGGCGGAGTTACGCCGACATCCTCGCTTGAACTCGCGGACCTCTTGCTCGAGAGCGTGGGTGTGGCCGCCGTGCCCGGCGAGGCCTTCGGCAAAAGCGGATACCTTCGCTTCACCTACGCGCTCAGCGACGAAGCACTGCTCGAAGGTATGGCGCGGCTGCACACCTTCTTCGGGGTCGCCTCGAGCTGATCCCGCCTCGCACGGCGGTTCGGCATTCGCCCGGGCTCTCCGGGCCCTGGTCGGCGTCACACGAGGCAACACAGATGTGTCGTCGAAACGGTCGCTATACCGTCAAGGGGTGACCACATTCAAGATCGTCGGAGTCTCCGGTAGCCTCACCGCGCCATCCCGCACCACCGCGCTCGTGGAGGAGATCATCCGCGTTCTCGGGGAGGAGCTCGATGTCGACGCGCACATCATTCGATTGAGCGAGCTCGGTCCGTCATTTGCCGGCACCCTCGTGCGCAGCGAACTGCCGCCGCTGGTCGAGGCGGAGTTGCAGCGAGTCGAGTCGGCTGACCTGCTGGTCGTGGCATCCCCGGTGTACCGGGCATCCTTTACCGGAATGTTCAAGCATCTCTTCGATTTCGTCGATCAGTACGCCCTCGTCGACACGCCGATTCTGCTCGCGGCGACCGGCGGAACGGAGCGGCACGCGCTGATCATCGAACACCAGTTTCGGCCGCTGTTCTCGTTCTTCCAGTCGCTCACCCTTCCGCTCGGCGTGTACGCGCACGACTCGGACTTCACGGACTACCTCGTGAGCAGCCCCGCCCTTGCCGATCGCATTCGCAAGGTGATCGAGCGTTCGCTTCCCCTGATCCGGTCGAATGCGGCGGAGCGGGAGAGCATCGCGCGGGCGCTCGACGGCGGACTGGTCTCCGCGGCCGTCTCCCGCTGAGGCGCCCCATCTCTCGGGGGCAACTCATGCTTTCTGAAAACGCAGGAGAATCACCACCTCGCGGCGTTATTTCCACAGGTGTTGCCCGTTGGTAGTGAATGTCCTGCGTTTTCGGGACCGCGCACGGGGGCCACGGTTTAGCCGTCGAGCACCTTCACGATGCGCTGGAGCGAGACCGGTTCCGAGGTGCCGAGGTGCTGCGCGAACAGGCTGAGCCGCAGCTCCTCGAGCAGCCAACGCGCGTGCACGAGAGACGGCGGGGAATCCGGATCGAGCGGGAGCCTGCCTCCGGCGAGCTCGTAACGCGCCGTGGCGGACTGCACCTCCTTCATCCAGACCCGGTCGCGTCCGAGGTTCTCTCCGAGTTTTCCGATGCGGTGCACCATTCCGGCGAGGTAGACCGGGATTCGACGCAATTGGGTCAGACCGGTCGCCGAGGCGAAGCCGGGGTAGATCAGCGTGGTGAGCTGTTCCCGAGCATCCGCGAGCGGGCTGAGCAGCGCGACACTGGATGCGGCCTTGATCGCCTTCTCCGCCTCCCGGGATCCGGCGATCACTTTGGTCAGCAGCGACACCGTCTGGAACAGCGAATCCATGATCGTCGACGAGATCTGGTCGCGAACCGACTCGAACTCCGTCACGGTCCACACCTCGCGACCCGCGACGACGGCGTCGATGCACGCGGCCATGCAGTCGGCGAAGAGCTCGCCGGTCGTACGGTACGGGCTCTGGGCCAGGGTGAGTTTCTCCGCGTGCGTGAGGTGTTCCTGCACGTAGGAGACGGGGGAGGGGATCGCGAGCAGCAGCAGCCGGCGCACGCCCTTCCTCATCTCCCGAGCCTGGTCGTCCGGTGTGGTCATGAGCCGGATGGCGGCGCTCGAGCCCTCGTCGACGAGCGCGGGATAGGCCCGGATGGTGTTGCCGCCCTGCTTCGTGTCGAGCGTCTTGGGCAGCACGTCGAAATCCCAGGTGATGAGCCCGCCGCGCTCGAGGTTGCTCTTGGGGGTGGCGGATGCCCGGGCAACGCTCTCCCGCACGGTTGACTTCAACTGCTCCTGCAGCGCAGGCAGATCCTTGCCGCTCGCCACCTGCCTCGACCGTTCATCGACGACGACGAACGTCATCCGGAGGTGTGCCGGGATCCGATCTTCGTCGAAGTCGTTCGCGGTGACCGGAACGTAGGTGAGCCGCGTGATCGCCGCCGCGATGGTCTCCTTGAGCGAGTCCTGGCCGGGATCCGCCGGCAGGTCGGCGAGCAGCTTGCGCGCCCAATCGGTCGCCGGAACGACGTTTCGCCGGATGGCCTTCGGCAGTGCCTTGATCAACGCGGTGATCAGTTCCTCGCGGAACCCGGGCACCTGCCAGTCGAAGCCGTCCGGTCTGAGGCGGGCGAGAAGGGCGATTGGAACCTGCACTGTCACGCCGTCATCCGTCGCCCCCGGTTCGAACCGGTAGCTCAGCGCGAGCTGCTGGTCGCCCTGCCGCCAGGTGGACGGGAACGTGGATTCCACCTGCTCGACCTGAGCGGTGTCTGGCTCCTCCTCGATGAGCGCCTCCCGCGTCATCGTCAGGAGGTCCGGACGAACCGTGCGTTCCTTCCTCCACCAGGTTTCGAACAGGCGTTGGCTCGTGATGTCGCCCGGTATCCGGCGCTGGTAAAAGTCGAACACCGCTTCGTCGTCATACAGGATGTCGCGGCGCCGGGTGCGTTCCTCGAGTTCGGCGAGCTCCTTGCGGAGCGCCCGATTCTCGCGATCGAACGCCGAGACGCGTTTGTCGACCCGATCGAGGTCCCAGTCGCCGTCGACCAGGGCGTTCCGGATGAACAGTTCCCGCGCGTAGGCGGGGTCGACCTTGGAAAATTGCGCGCGTCGGCGGGCGACGATGGGCACACCGTAAAGGGTCACGCGTTCCCACGCCACCGCGGCACCCTGCTTCTTTTCCCAGTGCGGCTCGCTGTAGCTGCGCTTCACCAGGTCGCCGGCGATCGGCTCGGCCCAAGCGAGATCGATGGCCGCGTTGGTTCGGGCGAACAGCCGACTGGTCTCCACGAGCTCCGCGCTCATCAGCTCCGCCGGCTGCTTCCTGGCGAGCGCCGACCCGGGAAAGATGCTGAAGCGCACCTGCCGCGCGCCGATGTAGTCCTTCTTCGCGACATCCCGGATGCCCAGTTGGCTCAGCAGACCGGCGAGCAGCGAGCGGTGGATGCCGTTGGGATTCGCCGATTGACCGCCGACGACGAGGCCGAGCGGCTTGGCCATCCGTTCGAGCTGGCGGTAGACGTCCTTCCACTCGCGCACGCGGAGGTAGTTGAGGTATTCGCTGCGACACATGCGGCGGAACTGGTTGCCGCTGAGCTCCTTCTGTCGCTCCTCGAGGTAGTTCCACAGGTTGAGCAGGGTGAGGAAGTCGCTGGTCGGGTCGGTGAAGCGGGCGTGCGCCTGGTCGGCTTGCGGTCGCTTCTCGAGGGGGCGCTCGCGCGGGTCCTGGATGCTCAGGCCCGCGACGATCGCCATGACCTCTCGCGTGACACCGTGGTGCTTGGACTCGATGACCATTCGGGCGAGCCGCGGGTCGATGGGAAGTTGGGTGAGTTGCTTGCCGACGTGGGTGATCTGCGGGCCGGTCTCGATACGCGGGCTCGTGCCTCGCTCGCTACTCGACCCGCGGGGCTCGCTGCTCGACCCGCGGGTGGGATCACGGGGGTCGCGAACCGCGCCCAACTCCTTCAGGAGGTCGAGGCCGTCCTTGATGCCGCGGGAATCCGGTGGCTGCAGGAAGGGGAATCCGGCGATGTCTCCCAGCCCGAGCGAGATCATCTGCAGGATCACCGCGGCGAGGTTGGTGCGAAGAATCTCCGGCTCGGTGTACTCCGGCCGACGCAGAAAGTCCTCTTCCGAGTACAGGCGGATCGCGATTCCGTCGCTCGTGCGCCCGCTCCGGCCGGAGCGCTGGTTGGCCGACGCCTGCGAGATGGCCTCGATCGGCAGCCTCTGCACCTTCGACCGCACGCTGTAGCGGGAGATGCGTGCCGTGCCGGCGTCGATCACGTACTTGATCCCCGGCACGGTCAGGCTCGTCTCCGCGACGTTGGTCGCGAGCACGATTCGGCGTCGGATGCCCGGCGCCCGACTCGACTCGAAGACGCGATGTTGCTCGGCGGAGCTCAACCGCCCGTACAGCGGGAGCACCTCGGTGCCGCTGTGGATCGAGCCGTTCGAGATGCGCGCGCGGATCGACTCCTCGGCGTCTCGGATCTCGTTCTCGCCGCTGAGAAAGACGAGAACATCGCCGTTGCCCTCCCGGGCCAGCTCGTCGAGCGCCGCGTTGATGCCCTCCATCGGATCGAGATCGGCCGCGGTCTCCGCGGCATCCTCGTCCTCTTGGACCGGAATCTCCGCCACGAGCGGCCGGTAGCGCACCTCCACCGGGAAGGTGCGCCCGCTGACTTCGACGATCGGAGCCCCGCCGAAGTGCTTTGAGAAGCTCTCCGGGTCGATGGTGGCGGAGGTGATGATGATCTTCAGGTCCGGACGCGCCGGCATCAGCTGCTTGAGGTAGCCGAGCAGGAAGTCGATGGTGAGGCTGCGCTCGTGCGCCTCATCGATGATGATGGCGTCGTACTTCTTCAGCAGCCGATCGCGGTGAATCTCGTTGAGCAGGATGCCGTCGGTCATGAGCTTGACCCTCGTGTCCCGGCTCACTGTGTCGGTGAACCGAACCTGGTATCCCACCAGCCCGCCGAGCGGGGTACCGAGTTCCTCGGAGATTCGCTCGGCGATGGTGCGCGCCGCGATCCGCCGGGGCTGGGTGTGTCCGATGCTGGTCTTGCCGAGCTCGAGCAGGATCTTCGGCAGCTGCGTCGTCTTGCCCGATCCGGTCTCCCCGGCCACGATGACAACCTGATTGCCGGCGATGGCGGCGGCGATGTCTTCGCGGCGTTGACTGACCGGCAGATCCTCCGGATAGGTGATCTGCACTGCGCTGAGTTGGGTATCGGTCATGAGCCTTCCATCCTAGAGTTTCCGGATGCGTGCACGACCTGCCGACGTGACCGTTACTTTCCGCGGTCGCGGAGCGCCCTACTCGGGCGCGGCGGGCGGCGGCGAGACGGGTGGCCGCCGAGGGACGGGCGGCTGAGGCACCGGGGGGCGCGGACCGGGTGGGCTCGGCAGCGGCGGGCGGCTTGGCGCGGGCGGCTGCGGCATCGGTTTGCGCGGACGCGGCTGTTCCGGCGGCATCGTCTCGCGGTTCACGCTCATCGGGGCGCCATCCGAATCGCGCCGTCCAACCGAATGGTCTCGCCGTTCAAATACGGGTTTTCGATTATGTGCCGCACGAGCGCCGCGAATTCGGTCGGTCGGCCGAGGCGCGAAGGATGCGGCACCTGGGCGCCGAGGGAGGTTTGCACCTCTTCGCTCAATCCGGCCATCATGGGGGTCTCGAAGATGCCAGGCGCCACAGTGTTCACCCGGATGAGCGAGCCGGCGAATTCCCGCGCGATCGGCAGCGTCATCGCCGAGACCGCTCCCTTCGAAGCGGAGTATGCGGCCTGACCAATCTGTCCATCGAACGCCGCGACAGAGGCGGTGTTGATGATCACGCCGCGCTCGCCGTCCAGGGGTTCCGTTGCCTGCATCGCGGCCGCTGCCAGTCTCAGCACATTGAAGGTTCCGACGAGGTTGATCTGGATGGCACGCTCGAAGTCGGCGAGCGGAAGCGGCCCCGCGCGCCCGACCACCCGACCGGCGGGTGCGACCCCGGCACAGTTGACGAGGATGCGCAGATCACCCAGTTCGTTCGCGGTCTGGACCGCGGCGGCGACATCCGACTCGCTTGTCACGTCCGCTTTCACGAAGGTGGTGCCGCTCTCGGCCGAGTCGGCGAGGTCAAGGACCACGACGTGAGCGCCGGCCGCTGAGAGCGCGCGGGTTGTGGCGAGTCCGAGGCCCGAAGCCCCGCCGGTCACGATCGCGACAGTATTTCGGATGTCCATTCGGGCTCCCTCGTGCACGTCCACGCCGACATCCGGAGTGAAAAGTCTGGCGTCCTGTATGAAGAGCGTGCGGCTTGAGCCGAGCTTGCACAACCCTAGGTCGCCAGACGGCGCAAACGCGCGCGGGATGCCTCGAGGACACCCGAGGCGTTATTGCATACAGAATGGGGTGTATCTGGGGAGAATTGCCCGCGCGAGGCGCGCTATTGATACTCTGTGTATACAGCAAGGTCGGGAGGGCTGATGCGAGCCAGCGAGCGAGCCTATGCGACTCTGCGTGAGGACATCGTGGATTGGCGGCTGCCACCCGGAAGCGTGCTTGCCGAGGTCGAGCAGTCCGAACGGCTTGGCGTCTCACGCACGCCGCTCCGCGAGGCGCTGGGCAGGCTCGTGACCGACGGTCTCGTCGCCCAATTGGGCGGTCGCGGCCTCGTCGTGACCGGCGTATCAGTCGCCGACGTGACCGCACTGTTCGAGCTTCGCCAGGCGCTCGAGCAGGAGGCGGCTCGGCTCGCGGCCGCCCGCCGGGATCCCGCGCTGTTCCGAGCCTTGCAGGGGGAGTTCCGTGAGGCGTCCGTGCTCCTGAGCGACACCGATCCGGGTCGCGTCCGGTACTACGAACTGGTCTCCCGATTCGACGGCGCGATGGATGCCGCGGCCGCCAACCCCTACCTCGTTGGCGCGCTGCGCTCGCTTCGACCGCACCTCGTGCGCATCCGGCGAGTATCCAAGGACAATCTGGAGCGCCTGCACACCGCCGCCCGCGAGCACCTGCTGATCGTGGACGCCGTGCTCGCGGGGGACGCCGAGCTCGCCGCCGCCGCCACGAGGGTGCACCTGCACCAAAGCCTGCGGAGCGTGCTCGCCTCCGCCGAACGACTTACTGCCGTCTCAGCCTCAACCAAAGGACAATCGTGAAACTTCATTCGGTGCGCGTTCATCGCAGCGACGAGAACCTGCCCCGCGAGCGTCAACTCGCCTGGAGCATCGCCGAGGTTGCGGCCGACCCGGTGGCCGTCAGCGACGAAGTCACCGAGATGGTGATCAACCGCCTTATCGACAACGCGGCGGTAGCTACCGCGTCGCTCAGCCGCCGGCCGGTCGTCGCCGCACGCGCGCAGGCCGAGGATCATCCGTACGAGCCGGGATCGACGGTGTTCGGCGTCGACGGCCGTTTCGGCCCGGAATGGGCGGCCTGGGCCAACGGGGTGGCGGTGCGGGAGCTGGACTACCACGACACCTTCCTTGCCGCCGAGTACTCGCACCCGGGTGACAACATCCCGCCGATCCTCGCCGTCGCCCAGCACCTCGGCAAGTCGGGAGCCGACCTCGTGCGCGGCATCGCGACCGGGTACGAGATTCAGGTCGACCTTGCCAAGGCGATCAGCCTGCACGCTCACAAGATCGACCACGTCGCCCATCTCGGGCCGAGCGCCGCAGCGGGCATCGGCACGCTGCTCGGACTGCCCGTCGAGGTGATTTTCCATGCCATCGGTCAGGCGCTGCACACCACGACCGCGACCCGGCAGTCACGCAAGGGCGAAATCTCCAGCTGGAAGGCGTACGCCCCGGCCTTCGCCGGCAAAATGGCGGTCGAGGCCGTCGATCGTGCGATGCGCGGGCAGACCAGCCCGACTCCGATCTACGAGGGTGAGGACGGGGTGATCGCGTGGCTGCTCGACGGACCAGACGCGAGCTACGACGTGCCGCTACCGGAGGCCGGCGAAGCCAAGCGCGCCATCCTCGACACGTACACCAAGGAGCACTCGGCCGAGTATCAGGCGCAGGCCCTGATCGATCTCGCCCGCCGGCTGCACAACGCGCACCCGCTGCTCGGCGTGGACACGATCGAGCGCGTCGTCATCCACACCAGCCACCACACCCACTTCGTCATCGGGTCAGGTGCCAACGACCCGCAGAAATACGACCCGAGCGCGAGCCGCGAGACCCTCGACCACTCCATCCCCTACATCTTCACCGTCGCGCTGCAGGACGGGGAATGGCATCACGAGCGCTCCTACGCCCCGGATCGGGCCAACCGCCCCGACACCGTCGCGCTCTGGAATCGGGTCGTCACCACGGAGGACGCGGAATGGACTCGCCGCTACCACTCGATCGATCCGGCAGAGCAGGCCTTCGGCGGTCGCGTCGAGATCGTGCTGACCGACGGAACGACGATCGTTGACGAGATCGCCGTCGCGGACGCGCATCCGCTCGGCGCCCGCCCGTTCGACCGGGAGGACTACGTCGCCAAGTTCCGCGCGCTCGCGAGCGACGCTCTCGAGCCGACCGAAGCGGACCGTTTTCTCGACGTCGCGCAGCGCCTGCCTCAGCTCACTGCCGAGCAGCTAGGCGGCCTAACCGTCACAGCCAAGCCGGGATTCATCGTCCCGGGCCCGAAGGGACTCTTCTGATGCTCTATACCTCCACGCCACCGGCCGACAAGCGTGCTACATTCCGCGCCGCCCTCGCGAGCGGCGAACTTCAGCTCGTTCCCGGCGCCTTCAACCCGTTGAGCGCGAAGCTCATCCAAGAGAAGGGCTTCGACGGCGTCTACATCTCCGGGGCAGTGATCGCCGCAGATCTCGGACTGCCCGACATCGGTCTCACGACCCTCACCGAGGTCGCGCTGCGGGCACGGCAGATCAGTCGCATGACCGACCTGCCCACCCTCGTCGACGCGGACACCGGATTCGGCGAACCGATGAACGTCGCGAGAACCGTGCAGGAACTCGAGGATGCCGGCGTCGCCGGGCTGCACATCGAGGACCAGGTCAACCCCAAGCGGTGCGGGCACCTCGACGGGAAGGCCGTTGTCGACACCGAGACGGCGACCAAGCGCATCCGGGCCGCGGTCGACGCCAGGCGCGACCCGAACCTGCTGATCATGGCTCGCACGGACATCCGCGCCATCGACGGTCTCGCCGTTGCCGTCGACCGCGCAAAGGCGCTCGTCGACGCCGGGGCGGATGCGATCTTCCCGGAGGCAATGGTCGATCTCTCCGAGTTCGAGGCTATGCGCAAGGCCGTGGACGTGCCGATCCTCGCCAACATGACCGAATTCGGGAAGAGCGAGCTGTTCTCCGTCGATCAACTCGCCGGCGTCGGGGTCAATCTGGTCATCTTTCCGGTGAGCCTTCTGCGGCTCGCGATGGGGGCGGCGGAACGTGGCCTCGATACGATCAAGAGGGATGGTTCGTTGAATTCGGAGGTGACGAACATGCAGACGCGTGCGAGGCTCTATGAACTACTCGACTACGAGGCGTATGGCTCGTTCGACCAGTCGATCTTCAACTTCCAGCTTCACGATTCAGAAGTACCCACGAAGGAGCACCATGATTGACCAGGACATCCATAAGGGACTTGCCGGCGTAGTCGTCGACTACACGGCCGTTTCCAAGGTCAACCCCGAGACGAATTCGCTGTTGTACCGCGGTTATCCGGTGCAGGAACTCGCCGCTCAGTGCTCCTTCGAAGAGGTCGCGTACCTGCTCTGGCACGGCGAACTTCCGGATGGTGGGCAGCTTGCCGAGTTCGAATCGCTCGAGCGTTCGCTGCGTGGGCTCGACGACAATGTGAAGCGCGTGATCAACGACCTTCCGCTCACCGCACACCCGATGGACGTCGTGCGCACCGCCGTGAGCGTCATAGGCGCAAACGACCCGGACGCCGCCGACTCAAGCCCGGAGTCGAATCTCACCAAGTCCATCGCGCTGCTCGCTAAGCTGCCGGCGATCGTTGCGTACGACCAGCGGCGGCGCCGCGGCCAGGACATCGTCGAACCACGGGACGACCTCGGTTACAGCGCAAACTTCTTGCACATGACGTTCGGCGATGTGCCGGATCTCGTCGTGGTGAACGCGTTCGACGTGTCGATGATCCTCTACGCCGAGCACTCCTTCAACGCGTCGACATTCACCGCGCGGGTGATTACCTCGACTCTCGCCGACCTGTACTCGGCCGTCGTCGGCGCGATCGGCGCGCTGAAGGGCCCACTCCACGGCGGGGCAAACGAGGCCGTCATGCACACCTTCGACGAGATCGGCTCCGCCGACCGAGTGGAGGCCTGGCTCGACGCGGCGCTCGCGGAGAAGCGCAAGATCATGGGCTTCGGTCACCGGGTATATAAGAACGGTGACTCGCGAGTGCCGACGATGAAGACCGCACTCGATACGCTCGCCGCCGAGTTCGACGCCGGCGGCCTGGTCGAGCTCTACGAGGCGCTCGAGGCCGCGATGCAAGAGCGGAAAAACATCAAGCCGAATCTCGACTACCCATCCGGTCCGGCCTACAGCCTCATCGGCTACGACACCGAGATGTTCACCCCGCTGTTCGTGGCCAGCCGCGTCACCGGCTGGACGGCGCACATTATGGAGCAATTGCAGTCCAACACGCTCATCCGCCCCCTCAGCCTGTACAACGGACCCGACGAGCGGCACGTTCCCGCGTCGGAGAAGAACTGACTGGCGGCAGCTGAGTACCCCCGTATGGAAACATTAGGGGTATGACAATTCCAGCTCTCACTCTCAATGACGGCCACTCCATCCCGCAGCTCGGCTTTGGGGTGTTCAAGGTAGACCCTGCTGAGACGGAGCGGATTGTGAGCGACGCGCTCGAGGTCGGCTACCGGCATATCGACACGGCGGCCATCTACGGCAACGAGAGCGGCGTGGGTCGCGCCATTGCGGCCTCCGGGATCCCGCGCGAGGAATTGTTCATCACCACGAAGCTGTATAACGAAGACCAGGGCACGGATTCCGCGCACGCGGCCATGGCCAAGAGTCTCGAACGGCTCGAACTGGACTACGTTGACCTGTACCTCATCCACTGGCCCTCCCCGGCGCGCAATCTGTACGTCGAGTCGTGGAAGGCGCTTGACGAGATGCGTGCCGCCGGCTTGACCCGGAGCATCGGCGTCTCCAACTTCCTCGTGCCGCACCTCGAGCGGATCCTGGCCGAGAGCGGCACCGTTCCGGCGGTCAACCAGATCGAGCTTCACCCCTATTTCCAGCAGCCGGCCGTCACCGCACTCGGGGCAGAGCATGGCATTGCGACCGAGGCGTGGGGGCCGCTCGGACAGGGCAAATATCCGCTGCTCGAGCTGCCGGAAATCACCGAGATTGCGACGGCGCACGAGAAGTCTGCCGCGCAAATCGTGTTGCGCTGGCACATCCAACAGGGCCACATCGTGTTCCCGAAGTCCAATTCGCGGGCGCGCATCGCCGAGAACTTCGACCTCTTCGACTTCGAGCTGACCGGTGACGAGCAGGCGTCGATCACCGCGCTCGAGCGCGGGGGTCGCGTGGGCGGCGACCCGAACGAGGTCAACTAGCGCGATCCGTGGGTCTCGACTTCGCGGGTCGAACGTATCCGTGGGTCGAGTAGGGCGCTCAGCGCCCAGCCGTGGGTCGAGTAGGGCGCTCAGCGCCCGTATCGAGACCGTGGCGGCGGAATGCCCCGGGTCGCGTGTCGGAGAGAGGTGTCACCCCTTCCGAAATCCATGCAATCCGGGGTGTCTTGCGGTGTGTTGACCCCGACACGCCGCGCTGACGCGCAGATTGCATGCATTTCGGAAGAAGGACGCCGCTTGGGTGGCCGGCTCTCGAATATGCTCGCTGCGATCGCTACTCGACCCGCGGAGTACGGAGTGCGCGCGGGAGGTGGCTACTCGACCCGCGGAGGGTTAGGCAGGAGCGGGACCCGCACCCCTCGCGGCGTATCCACCAGGAGTCCGGTTCCCTCGAAGGCGGCCTCGAGCTGTTGCCGGGAGTGACTGAAGTGAGTCCAGTCCTCGGTGTGAAGACCGACGACCGTCGACGCACCGAGGGCCTTCGCCGCGGCGACGGCATCCGCGGAGGTCAAGGTCAGGTCGCCTTCGAAGCGTTCGCTGCGGGCGGCTCCGGCGAATATCAGTGCAATGTCCACCGGGGCGAAACGTTCGGCGATCTGCCTCACAAGCGGCAGTGACGCGTTGTCGCCACTCACATAGACAATCGGCTCACCTTGCGCCTCGAGCATGAATCCGATTACCGGGCCGATCCGGGGCTCGACGCCGGGCGGCCCGTGGAGGGCCGGCATCGCGGTGACGGTCACTCCGCCGATCTCGTAGCTCTCCCAGTTGTCCAAGCCTATGACACTGCCGCCGAAGAGGTCGCTCGCCGCCTGCTGGGTGCTGAGCGTCGGGATGCCCTGCGCGATGAGTTCGAGCCCCTCCCAGTCGAGGTTGTCCTTGTGCCCGTGGTGGGAGAGCAGCACGAGGTCGATCTGCCCGAGATCGGCGCGAGCGATGCCCGGACCGGCGGTCTTCACGAAGGTCGCTTCGCCCTGCGAGCCGTACGCCTGCGGCGGGTCAAAAGTGGGATCTGTCACTATCCGAAGGCCGGCAAATTCGAGAAGCGAGGTGGGGCCGCCGATGAAAGTGATAGCTGTGGTAGACACCCCCCGAGCCTACGCTGGGAGACATGTCCAACCGTCTCAGCGAAGCCGTTAGCCCCTACCTGCTCTCGCACGCAGACAACCCGGTGAACTGGTTCCCCTGGGGCGAAGACGCATTCGCCGAAGCGCGCCAGCGAGAGGTGCCGCTGCTGGTCTCCATCGGATATTCCACGTGCCACTGGTGTCACGTCATGGCCCGAGAGAGCTTCAGCGACCCCGAGATCGCCGACCTGCTGAACGAAAACTTCGTGTCCGTGAAGGTCGACCGGGAGGAACACCCGGATGTCGACGCGAGCTACATCGCGGCGGCCGGAGCGTTCACCCCCAACCTGGGCTGGCCACTCAACGTGTTTGTTACGCCAGACGGCAAGCCATTCTTCGCCGGAACCTACTGGCCGCCGATGGCGCTCGGGCAGCATCCCTCGTTCCGGCAGGTGCTCAGCGCCGTGCTCGACGCGTGGTCGACTAGGCGGACCGACGTCGAATCGACGGCCAACGCGGTGGCCGATGCGCTTCGCGCAAGCGGGACGCTCGCGCCGGATAACGCGAGGCCCGCGTCGCCTCCCGATGCCGCCCACTTCGCTGAGGCGGTGGCCCAACTCCTCGGCTACGAGGATCCCGAGTTTGGCGGCTTTGGCGGGGCACCAAAGTTCCCCTCCGCTCCGGTGCTGGACTTCCTGCTCGAACGAGGCGCGGCCGGCGACGCGGATGCGCTCGGTCTCGCCCACCGCTGCCTCGAGGCCATCGCCGGCCTCAACTGGACCGGTGTGCGTCCGGTCTCCGCCCTTCGTGATTGCGTTGAGGGCGGGTTCTTTCGCTACGCGACGCGGCGCGACTGGACCGAGCCGCACTACGAACGAATGCTCTACGACAACGCGCAGTTGCTTACCGCCTTCACCCGACTGGAACAGCTGGAGGCTGACGAGAGCCACGCCCAACTCGACGTCATCGAGGGCATCGCCGCCTTCCTCATCGAGGTGATGGAACAACCGGGCGGTGGATTCGCGTCGGCTCAGGACAGCGAGAGCACGGTCAACGGGCTCCGGGTCGAAGGAGGGTACTACCTGCTGGATGGCGCGGCGCGGGTCGGGCAGCCGCCGCCGGCCCTCGACGAGAAGCTGATCACCGGATGGAACGGGCTCGCCATCGGCGCCCTCGCAACCGCCGGCTTCGCATTCGAACGAGAGCCCTGGATCGACGCGGCCCGCAGGGCGGCCGACGCACTAATCGCCAGGCACCTGCTCCCCGACGGGACTGTGCTTCGCGCCTCCGTCCGCGGGAGGGCGTCGACCTCGAGTGCGACCCTCGAGGACTACGGGATGCTCGCGACGGCCCTGATTCAGCTTTCGACGGCGACCGGCGAGGTCGAGTACGCGCTAGTGGCTCGTGGCCTTGTCGACCGCGTCATGGCCGCCGGGGGAGCGGCCCCGTTCGGCGTCCCCGGCGGCGCCGACCCGGTGCTCGCCGCGCATGGGCTCGCCCTCGAAGTCGACCCTTCCGAGGGCGCCTACCCGTCGGGACTCAGCGCCATGGCCGGGGCAAGCTATTCGCTCTACCTACTCACCGGATACGACCGATACCGGGAAGCAAGCGCCCGAGTCATCGAAATGCTGACCCCGCTCGCCCTGCGGCGACCCATCTCGTTCGGGGGAACTCTTGCCGTGGCATCCGCGCTCTCGGAGCCGATCCGTCAGCTCATCGTAGTGACCGACGACGCGCACTCCGCTCTCGCCGCCGTAGCCCGAGCCAGCTTCCACAGCGGGTCCCTAGCCGTGGTGCTCAGTCGTGAGCAGGCGGCCCGGTTCGCGGGGGCCGGATTCGAACTGTTCGCCCGGCGGGTGGGGGCGGGCGCTTACCTCTGCCAGAACTTCGTCTGCCGACTTCCGCTCACCGAGGCCGAGGAACTGCGGATCGCTCTGGCCGCCTAGTGGATGACCTTGCGGGCTGCGATCACTCCCTCGTTCGTCTCATTTAGTCTGTACAAAGGTCACAACGAAAGGCACATTGAATGACAGTCCCCACCATCGCTCTCAACGACGGAACCCAGATTCCCCAGCTCGGCTTCGGCGTGTTCCTGGTCGACCCTGATGACACCGAGCGGATCGTGTCCGACGCTCTCGAGGCGGGCTACCGTCACATCGATACGGCCGCCGGGTATAACAACGAGGAGGGCGTCGGCCGAGCGATCGCGGCATCCGGTCTCTCCCGTGACGAGATCTACGTCACGACCAAGCTGAAGAACGACGACCAGGGAGCGAAGACCGCCCCGATCGCCCTGCAGCGCAGCCTCGACAATCTCGGCCTCGAGCAGGTCGACCTGTACCTGATCCACTGGCCGACCCCGGCGAAGGATCTCTACGTCGAGACCTGGAAGGCGCTCGAGGAGCTCCGCGCAGCGGGCAAGACCCGCAGCATCGGCGTCTCGAACTTCATGGTGCCTCATCTGGAGCGTCTGCTCGCCGAGACGGACACCATTCCTGCGGTGAACCAGATCGAACTGCACCCCTACCACCAGCAGCCCGCGGTCACCGCGTTCGGCAACGAGCACGGCATCGCGACCGAGGCGTGGGGTCCGCTCGGCCAGGCCAAGTACCCGCTGCTCGAACTGCCGGAGATCACCGCGGTCGCCGCGGCGCACGGCAAGTCGCCCGCGCAGGTCGTCCTGCGCTGGCACATCCAGCAGGGCAACATCGTGTTCCCGAAGTCGAACAGCCGAGCGCGGATCGCGGAGAACTTCGACCTGTTCGATTTCGAGCTCAGCCAGACCGAGCAGTCGTCGATCACTGACCTCGAGCGGGCCGGTCGGGTCGGCGGCGACCCGAACGTCGTCAACTAGGGCACGAGCAATACCCTGACGCCGCGGGGAGCGACCGACCAACAGGTGGTCGAGCCCCGCGGCGCCGAACGCTTCGGTGAGGTTTCCCTCCTGGGGAAGCGGGCCGGTAGCTAGCGAATGGCCTTGCGGGCCGAGATCACGCCGGTGTCGAAGCCGAGCAGGTGAAGGCCGCCGTGGAAGCGGGCATGCTCGATCTTGATGCACCGGTCCATGACCACGGTCAGTCCCTTGCTTTCACCGTAGATGGCGGCATCCTGGTTCCATATCCCCAGTTGAACCCACACCACCGGGCTGCCGATCGCGAGAACCTCGTCGACGACCGCGGGGATGTCGCTCGCCTTGCGGAACACGTCGACGATATCCGGAACCTCGGGAAGCGACGCGAGGTCGGGATAGGCCTTCTGGCCGAGGATGGTGTCGGCGTTCGGGTTGACGAAGTACACCCGGTAGTCGCTCGACTGTTGCAGGTAGGTGCCGACGAAGTAACTCGAGCGGGCCGGGTTCGGAGACGCGCCGACAATCGCGATCGACTTCGCCTTGCGCAGAATTCCGAGCCGCTCCTTCGCGCTCGGGCCCACCCAGGTGCGCTCCGACCGCAGCCGTTTCGCCAGCGGGGAGTCCGGGGGAAGTTCGCAGCTCAGTCCGTTGGCCAGGACGGTGACATCCGGTGCCTCTGCAATCGTCATTACTTGCCCTCCGTCGCCCGAGTCAATGCCTGATCAAGGTCATAAACAATGTCCTCGGCATCTTCTATTCCCACGCTGATGCGCACGAGGCCAGGCAGCACGCCGGCGTCGACGAGTTGCCGGTCGTTCAGCTGGGCGTGCGTCGTCGACGCCGGGTGGATGACCAGGGTCTTCGCGTCCCCGACGTTGGCGAGGTGACTCGCGAGGTCGACGGACTCGATGAACGTCTGGCCGGCCTGACGGCCGCCCTTCACTCCGAAGCTGAAAACGCCGCCCGGACCCTTCGGCAGATATTTCAGCGCGCGGTCGTAGTGCGGATGATTCGGCAGCCCGGCCCAGTTGACGAATTCGATTCGCGGGTCTGCCTCGAGCCACTCCGCCACGATTCGGGCGTTGTCCACGTGCGCCTGCAGCCGGTAGGGCAGGGTCTCCACACCCTGGGCGAGGAGCCACGCGGAGTGCGGCGACAGCGACGGACCGATGTCCCTGAGCTGTTCCGCGCGCAGGCGGGTGAGAAAGGCGTACTCGCCGAAGTTGCCGTGCCAGTTGAGTCCTCCGTAGGAGGCGACCGGCTGATCGAACAGCGGGAAGTGCTCGTTGGCCCAGTGGAAGCGGCCCGATTCGACGACGACGCCGCCGAGGGTCGTGCCGTGGCCGCCGAGGTACTTGGTCGCCGAGTGAATCACGACATCGGCACCCCATTCGATCGGCCGGTTCAGGTAGGGCGTGGCCAGCGTCGAGTCGACAATGAAGGGGATGTGATGCGCGTGCGCGACATCCGCGAGTCCCTCGAGGTCGGCGATTTCGCCGGACGGGTTGGCGATGATCTCGGCGTAGATGAGCTTGGTCTTGTCGGTGATCGCGGCGGCGTAGTCTTCAGGGTTCGATCCCTGAACGAAGGTCGTCTCAACGCCGAATCGGCGCAGCGTCACGTCAAGCTGAGTGATCGACCCCCCGTAGAGATTGGCGGATGCCACGATGTGGTCGCCCGCGCCGGCGAGCGAGGCGAAGGTGATGAACTGGGCGCTCAGCCCGCTCGCGGTGGCGACCGCGCCGAGGCCGCCCTCGAGAGACGCGATGCGCTCCTCGAAGGACGCGACTGTCGGGTTGCCGAGCCGACTGTAGATGTTCCCGTACTTCTGCAGTGCGAACCGGGCCGCGGCATCCGCGGTGTCGTCGAAGACGAACGCGGAGGTCTGGTAGATGGGGAGTGCACGAGCACCCGTCACCGCATCCGGGATGTTGCCCGCATGAATCGCGCGCGTGCGGAAACCATATTCTCGATCAGCCATGAGTTCACGGTACCGGAGCGGCGAGGGCCGCCGGTGCGCGTTACGCCTCGCGGCGTAACGATCGAGCTCGGGCTGGATGCGGGCGGAGTTATCACCGTGCTCTCATCCACGGGCGAATACGATTTCGGTGGATGAGACCGCTTGCTGGTTGAACTCCTTATCGACACGAAGGTACCCATTTCTTGCAATCCACCGCAGCACGATCGATAGG
Source organism: Microbacteriaceae bacterium (assembly GCA_025464975.1). GTDB lineage: Bacteria > Actinomycetota > Actinomycetes > Actinomycetales > Microbacteriaceae > Lacisediminihabitans. The sequence continues at coordinate 85,899 of JAODMT010000021.1, forward strand.
CGATGGAGCGCCGGGCCACCCCATCAGGGCGCTGCCTGCGCGATACACCCATAAGTACCTGATTCTCGCGATCTGCTGCCTCAGCCTGTTCATCGTGTCGACCGACGCGACGATCGTCAACGTCGCCCTGCCGTCCATCGGGCGAGAACTGGGCTCCACGATCTCGGGACTGCAGTGGACCATCGATGCGTACACGCTCGTGCTCGCGAGCCTGCTCATGCTCTCGGGTTCGACGGCGGACAGGATCGGGCGACGCCGCACGTTTCAGATCGGGCTCGTGCTCTTCGGTGTGGGGTCGCTGCTGTGCAGCCTCGCGCCTTCGGTTGGCTGGCTTGTCGTCTTTCGCATGATCCAGGCCGTGGGTGGCTCGATGCTCAACCCGGTCGCGATGTCGATCATCACCGCGACGTTCGCCGACCCCAAGCAGCGCGTTCGCGCCGTGGGGGTATGGAGCGCAGTGGTGGGAGTCTCGCTTGGACTCGGCCCGGTCCTCGGTGGCTACCTCACCGATTCCGTCGGCTGGCGAGCGATCTTCCTGGTCAATGTGCCGGTCGTCATCCTGGCGCTCGCGTTGACGGCCCTGTTCGTTCCGGAGTCCAAGTCCGGTCGAGTTGGCCGGTTCGACCCCGTTGGGCAGGGGCTCGTGATCCTTCTTCTCGCCGCACTGGTCGGCGGCCTCATCGAAGGACCAAACCTCGGCTGGCTGAGCGTTGGCACGATCGCGCTGTTCGTCGTCTTCGCGATTGCTGTTGTCGGGCTGATCAGCTACGAGCGGCGCCGAACGGACCCACTCGTCGACGTGCGCTTCTTCCGCAGCGTGCCGTTCTCATCCGCCGTTGCAACGGCCATCTTCGCCTACGCCAGCAATGGTGCCTTTCTCTTCCTGATCACGCTCTATCTGCAAGAGGTGCGCGGGTTCACCCCGTTTGAGGCCGGGCTGCACACGCTCCCGGTCGCCGTGACGCAGATGATCTGTGCCCCGCTATCCGGTCGACTCGTGGCAGAGTTCGGCACCCGGGTGCCGCTGGTGCTATCCGGACTCGCTTTGGCGGTCGCCGCCGGGGTCCTCACCACGATCGGTGCCCACACCTCCATCGCGATCCTCCTCTGCGCATTCGCTGTCTTCGGCGTGGGGCTCGGCCTGGTGAACGCGCCGATTACCAACACCGCGGTGTCGGGGATGCCGAAGTCCCGGGTCGGCTCGGCGGCAGCGGTCGCATCCACCAGTCGTCAGGTCGGCATCTCCCTCGGCGTCGCACTCGCTGGCACCCTCACCGGAGTCCACGGGATGGCACGGGTCGGCGGCGACTTTGCTCTCTCCACGCACACGATGTGGTGGACGATTGTGGGCCTCGGTGCGGGGATTTCCATCCTTGCCGTGCTCGCGAATACCGCGCGGGCGCGACGCAGCGTCGAGGACATCGCCTACCTTGTTCGCCGAATCCAGCGTCAACGCCAGCCCGGCCACCAGTAGTGCGCCTCTGCGAACCACAGCGGAATCTGCATCCCGGTCCACACCGGGTAGAAGAACACGCTGACCAGAACGACCACTCCGAGGAAGGTGGACACGAGGAGGATGCCGCTGCGCCGCCGCCAGGCCGGGTCTCGTGCACTTCCCAGAAAGAGTCCGATCACAAGCACGAGACCCAGAATGAGGTACGGCTCGAAGACGATCGCGTAGAACTGAAAGATGGTGCGGTTGGCGTAGAGCAACCACGGCAGGTAGCCGGCCACGATGCCCATCAGGATGAGTCCGACGCGCCACTCGCGATACCGCACGAGTCGGTAGACGAGGTAGAACAGGGCGGCCGTCGCCGCCCACCAGAGCAGCGGGTTGGCGATGGAGGTAATGTACTCCGCGCAACCTCCGGCGGCGGTGCAGCCCTGTTGCCCCTGCTGTTGGCTCGTGTAATAGAAGGCTGTCGGCCGAACCAAGAACAGCCAGGTGAACGGGTTCGCCGCGTACGGGTGCGGTGAGTGCTCGTTGACGTTGAAGTTGTAGACGCTCACTTGGTAGTGCACGAAACTCTGCACCGCGTGCGGCACCCAGGCGAACAGGCCGCGCGCCGCGTTGCCCGGCTCGTCAGCCCAGGTTCGAAAGTATCCGCCCTTGGTGACGAACCAGCCGGTCCAGCTGACCAGATAGGTCGCGAGGGCCGCGGGGATCATGAGCAAGAAGGTCACCGGCGCCTGTTTGAACACGGTTCCGCTCGCCCAGAACGACACCCCGGCCGCTCGCCGTGCCACCGCGTCGACCACGAGCGAATACAGGGCGAAGGCGGCGAGAAAGTACAGTCCGCTCCACTTCACGGCGGTCGCCGCGCCGAACAGGATTCCGGCCGTGAGCAACCACGGCCGCCACCAGATCGCGGGACCCCAGTCGATGTCGCGCTGGGCATCCGCACGCCTGGCCAGCCAGAGCGCCAGTCGCCCGGCGCTTTGCTGCCGATCGAGAAGGATGGCCCCGAATCCGAGAAGCGTGAAGATCATCACGAAGTTGTCGAGGAGACTCGTTCGGGAGAGCACAATCGCGTGCCCGTCGATGGCGAGCAGGCCGCCGGCGATGGTGGCAAGCACCGTCGAGTTGAACAGTTTTCGCGCAATCAGCACGATGACGAAGACCGCGAGGATGCCGACGATCGCGGCGCTGATTCGCCACCCGAATGAGTTCTCCGCTCCGAAGGCGCGCATGCCGAAGGAGATGAGCCACTTTCCGAGCGGCGGATGCGCGACGTACGAACCGACCGAGGTGTAGGTGTTCACGTCGCCGGCGTTGAATTTTGCGTCGGCGCCGTCGGGCCAGGTCCCCTCGTAGCCGAGGTGGCTGAGCGACCAGGCATCCTTCACGTAGAAGGTCTCGTCGAAGACGAGGGAGTGCGGATCGCCGAGTCTCCAGAGCCGCAGGACCGCGGCGAGGAGCGTGACGGCGATCGGTCCGCCCCAATACCAGAGCCGCATCCGCCCAGGGGTGCCGAGCATTCGGGCCCACCACTCGTCGATGCGAGTGCCGACGGGTTCGACCCGCGACGCCTCGCCGAGCTCGGACGCCTCGACCGAGACTAGGTGGTCGAATCCGGCCTCTGGTCTGGTCACACGTGCAATGCTAGCCAGCGATCGCTGCAATGATGGGCGCTGTGATCATCCTCGCTGCCACTCCGATCGGAAATCTTGGAGACGCATCACGGCGTCTGATCGAGGCGCTTGGCAACGCGGAGGTGATCGCGTCCGAGGACACCAGGGTCACGATTCACCTGATGCGGGCGCTCGGAATCGAGAATCGTCCCCGGCTGATTGCGCTGCACGAACACAACGAGGTGGCCAAGGCCGCCGAGATCGCGGAGCTTGCCCGCGAGACCGACGTGCTCGTGCTGACCGACGCTGGGATGCCAGCGATCAGCGACCCCGGCTTCTCGATCGTCACGGCCGCTGCGGAGGCGGGCGTCACGGTGACGGCGCTTCCCGGGCCGAGTGCCGTGATCACAGCGCTCGCGCTCTCCGGGCTGCCGACCGACCGATTCACCTTCGAGGGGTTCCTCCCGCGAAAGGGGCGACTCGCATCGTTGCGGATGCTGGCCCGGGAACCGCGCACCATGGTGTTCTTCGAATCGCCGAACCGATTGGGCGGAGCGCTCGCCGACATCGTGACCGCGTTGGGGGCGGATCGCCGGGTTGCGGTCTGTCGGGAGCTCACCAAGCTGTACGAGGAGGTTCGCCGCGGCACCGCGGAAGAACTGGTGCAGTGGGCCGCGGAGGGGGTCAAGGGCGAGATCTGCATTGTCGTGGCAGGGGCCGCCGCTGTTGGGGCCGACCTCGATTCCAGTATCGAACAGGTGAACACGCTCGTCGGGCAGGGCACCCGGCTGAAGGAGGCCGCGGCCGAAGTGGCCGAGGCCACCGGCCTCAGCAAGCGCGACCTCTACGAGGGCGCCCTGAAGCGTAAATAGTCGTCCGCTCGTCTTCTTCTGCGGGTCGAGTAGCGAGCTTGCGAGCGGCATTTCCGTGGGTCGAGTAGCGAGCTTGCGAGCGTATCGAGACCGGGAGTGCGGCCGCGCCCTGGTGCTACTCGTCCGTCGGTTGCTCCGCGGTATGCCGCGAGTCTCGCGGCTTTTTTCTGCTCAAACCCGGCAGATCCGACATCCGCCCGGCTATCAGTGCCTGACGTTTCGCGCGCGACCAGCCCTGAATCTGTTTCTCGCGGGCGTAGGCCTCGTCGATTCGGGCATACTCCTCGGCGAAGACCAGCGTCACCGGAAGCCGCTTGCCGGTGTACTGGCTGCCCTCGCCGGTCGAGTGTTGCCACAGCCGATGTTCCAGATTGCGGGTTGATCCCACGTAGAAGCTGTCGTCCGCGCACTGAAGGATATAGACGAAGGGCATGGCAGAGTTTGGCGCGAATGGATGTTCCGGGGATCGGGGTTGTCCACAGGGGTTTCGATACGGTCGCGGTGCGACCTACTCAACCCGCGGAGTGGATGCCGTGGGTCGAGTAGCGCCCGACGCAGGAGGACGCGTATCGAGGCCTGTGTTCCCGAGGGGTTTCGATTCGGTCGCTGCGCGACCTACTCAACCCGCGGAGGCGCCCCTCAACCAGAGGGACGGGCGGACAAGCGGCGGAGCTGCTCGGCGGTGAGATCAAGGTCGGCCGCAGCGGCCGAGTCGGTGATACTGCCGGGCCTGCTCGCCCCGGGAATCGGGATAACGCAATGCCCGAGCGACAGCTCCCACGCGAGCGCAACACGTTGCGGGCTGACGCCAATCTCGGCGCCGACCTCGCTGAACGCGCTCTGCTCGGAAAAGACCTCGTCGCCGCGGCCGATCCCTCCGAGCGGGCTCCATGGCAGAAACGCGATTTCGTGCTCTACGCAATACTTGAGCTCCGGCAGGCTCGACCTGAACGCGGGCGAAAACTGGTTCTGCACCGACACCAGCCGTCCGCCCAGAACCCGGTCGGCGAGGGCGATCTGCGGCACCGTCGCGTTGGAGATTCCGGCCATGCGGATGACACCCTCCTCGAGCAACTCTCGAAGAGGGCCGATCGAGTCCTCGTATGGCACGCCGGGGTCTGGGCGGTGGAACTGGTACAGGCCGATTGCGTCGACGCCAAGGCGCACACACGACTCGCGGGCCGCCTGCTTCAGACGCTCTGGGTGCCCGTCGCGATCCCACGGGCCACCGCCTCGGAAGATCAGGCCACCCTTTGTGGCGACGAGCACCTCCTCCGTGCGGCCGCGCAGGGCCTCCGCGATGAGCAGCTCGTTGTGGCCTTGACCGTCGACGTCCGTCGTGTACGCGTCCGCGGTGTCGATGAGAGTGATCCCCGCGTCGAGTGCGGAGTGGATGGTCGCGATCGCCGCTTGACGGTCTGGTCGACCGGCCAGCGAGAGCAGCATGCCGCCAAGGCCGATTGCGCTGACTCGAATGCCACCGATCATCCGGAATCTCATGCGCACAGCCTAGGTCTCTCCCTACCCGCCCGCCGATAGCGGGGCCGGCGGCGTAACGCGGGCCGCACCCCATCCGCTGGCCTTTAGGATGTTCGAATGGCCGCAGGAGACTCCTTTTACGTTGCGACGCCCATCTTCTATGTGAACGATGTGCCGCATATCGGTCACGCGTATACGGAAGTGGCCGCCGATGTGCTCGCTCGCTGGCATCGCCAGGCCGGCGACGACACCTGGTTGCTCACCGGAACCGACGAACACGGCCAGAAGATCCTGCGCACCGCCGTGGCCAACGACACGACCCCGAAGGCCTGGGCCGACAAGCTCGTGGCGGATTCCTGGCAGCCGCTGCTCAAGACCATCAACATCTCCAACGACGACTTCATCCGCACCACCGATGAGCGACACGAGACGGCGGTCGTCTTCTTCATGCAGAAGCTCTACGACGCTGGCTTCATCTATTCCGGTGAATATGAGGGGTACTACTGCGTCGGGTGCGAGGAGTACAAGCAGCTCGACGACCTGATGGAAACACCCGACGGCGACTTCGCCGGCCAGCTGGTGTGCAAGATCCACGGCAGGCCGGTCGAGGTGCTCAAAGAGAAGAACTACTTCTTCCGGATGAGCGACTTCCAACAGAAGCTGCTCGATCTCTACGAATCGCAGCCCGACTTCATCCAGCCGGAGAGCGTGCGCAACGAGATCATCCAGTTCGTGAAGCAGGGTCTCGACGACCTGTCCATCTCGCGTTCGAGCTTCGACTGGGGCATCCAGATTCCGTGGGACAACAGTCACGTGATCTACGTGTGGTTCGAGGCGCTGCTCAACTACATCACGGCGATCGGTTACGGCTCGGATTCGGAGAACTTCGAGCGTCGTTGGCCGGCAGTCCAGCTCGTCGGCAAGGACATCGCCCGTTTTCACGCCGTCATCTGGCCCGCAATGCTGATGGCCGCCGAGTTGCCGGTGCCGCGCCGCGTGTTCGGCCACGGCTGGCTGCTGGTCGGCGGCGAGAAGATGAGCAAGTCGAAGCTCACCGGTATCGCGCCGTCGGAGATCACCGACACCTTCGGCGTCGACGCGTTCCGCTATTACTTCATGCGAGCCATCAGCTTCGGACAGGACGGATCGTTCAGTTGGGAAGATTTGAGCGCCCGCTATCAGTCCGAACTCGCGAACGGGTTCGGCAACCTGGCATCGCGCGTGATCGCCATGGTCACCCGCTACCGGGGAGGGGTCATCCCGACTCCCGGTGAGTTTACCGAGGCGGACGAAGCGATCTTCGCGACGGCGATTCGGGCAACAGCGGATGCCGACGCGGCAATCGAACGATTGGCCATCCACGAGTCGCTCGCGGCAATCTGGACCCTCGTCGAGCAGCTGAATGGCTACATCACCCTGCAGGAGCCGTGGGCGCTGTCGAAGGATGAGGCCAAGGCCGAGCGTTTGGACACCGTGCTGTACACCGTCATCCGCGGCCTCGGCACGCTCGCCGTGCTGCTCTCGCCCGTGATTCCGGATGCCGCAGGAAAGCTGTGGACGGCGATCGGCGGCCACGGCGACGTCACCGGCCAGAACGTGCGCGCGGCATTCGACTGGACCGGCGAGCCGGCGGTCACGCCGCTTGTGAGCTCATTGTTTCCCCGCATCGAACAGGTTGACCCCGGCGCCGCCGCATGACCGACCCGCACATCCGCAAGCGGGACGGCGAGCATCCGCAGTCGCGGGACCTCTCGTATCCGCCGCTGCCGCAGGCGCTCGTCGTTCCCGTTTACGACAATCACACCCACCTGGAGATCGCCGACGGCGAAGACCCCCTCGACTATCGGGTGCAGCTTGATCGGGCGTCGAGCGTCGGGGTCCGCGGTGTCGTGCAGGTCGGCGGCGATCTCGAGACCTCGCGCTGGTCGGCCGAAATGGCGGCGCGGGAGCCACGGATGCTCGCGGCCGTCGCCATCCATCCCAACGAGGCCCCACGGTACGAGGCGGCCGGTCAACTGGATGCCGCCATCGCCGAGATCGACCAGCTCGCGTCGCGTCCGCGAGTGCGAGCGGTCGGGGAGACCGGACTGGACTTCTTTCGCACCGACGAGTCCGGACGAGGGGCGCAGTTCCGCTCCTTCGAGGCGCATATCGAGATCGCGAAAAAGCACGGGTTGGCGATGCAGATCCACGACCGCGACGCTCATGCCGAGGTGATCTCGACCCTGCGGCGGTCCGGCGCTCCGGAGAAGACGGTCTTCCACTGTTTCTCGGGGGACGCCGACATGGCCCGATTGTGTGCCGATAACGGCTGGTATCTCTCCTTCGCCGGCACCGTCACGTTCAAGAACGCCGGCAATCTGCGCGACGCTCTCGAGGCAATCCCGCGTAGCCAGATCCTCATCGAGACGGACGCCCCATACCTGACGCCTGTGCCGTACCGCGGACGACCGAACGCGCCGTACCTCATTCCGCACACGCTGCGCTTCATGGCCGACCACCTCGGCACCGACGTCGGGCTGCTCGCCGCCCAGATTTCCTCCAACACCGAACTGGTCTATGGAAGCTGGGATGCCGAGCCGGTAACGCAAGAGACGGGATCGCCGTACGACAAGGCAATCGACTCGTCGGACCTCGCGTGATCCCGAGCCTGCTGTCGCGGCGAGTCGGATCGGGCCGGTCGTGACTCTTCTCGGCCCCGCGGAGATCCGCGATCTGGCCGACCTGCTCGGTATCCAGCCGACGAAGAAGCTCGGCCAGAACTTTGTCATCGACGCCAACACCGTGCGCCGGATCGTCAAAGCCGCGGGGGTCGTAGCCGGGCAGAGCGTGGTGGAAATCGGTCCGGGACTCGGCTCACTCACCCTCGGGCTGCTCGAGACCGGGGCATCCGTCGTCGCGGTCGAGATCGACAATCGCCTCGCCGATCAATTGCCGGTCACGGTGCAGCTCTTTCACCCGGACGCCCCGCTCACGGTCATCACGCAGGACGCGATGACCGTCACGGAGCTTCCCGGCACCCCGTCGAGCCTCGTGGCCAACCTGCCCTACAACATCTCGGTACCGGTCCTGCTGCACTTTCTCGAGTATTTCCCGGGCATCGAGACGGGTCTCGTGATGGTGCAAGCAGAGGTTGGTCAGCGGATCGCGGCGGAGCCTGGCTCCAAGATCTACGGCAGCCCAAGCATCAAGTCCGCCTGGTACGGCAACTGGCGCACCGCCGGCCAGGTGAGCCGTCAGGTGTTCTGGCCGGTTCCGAACGTCGACTCGATTCTCGTGCGCTTCGACCGGGCCGAGCGGCCGGGCACCGAGGAGGAGCGTCTCGCCACGTTCGCGCTCGTTGACGCGGCCTTCCAGCAGCGCCGAAAGATGCTGCGGCAGTCGCTCTCCGTGGTGCTCGGAGACAGCGCCGCGGCATCCGCTCGCTTGGAGGCGGCTGGGATTGCCCCGACAGCGCGCGGTGAAGAGCTGACGGTGCGCGACTTCCTCGCGGTGGCGCGGGCGAAGGCGTAAGGAGCTGTTCCGCCGGTCGGCTAGGTTGGAGTCATGACCTCCCCGGCGGCCGCTCCGAAGATGGTGCACGCGCGGGCACCAGGCAAGATCAACGTCTTCCTCAAGGTCGGCGCGCTGTTGGAAGACGGGTATCACGACGTCGCAACCGCCTACCAGGCGGTCTCGCTCGGCGAGGACGTTCGTGCGTATCCGGCGGATGATTTCTCCGTGAGCTTCGGGGGTTCGATCGACACCTCGAACCTCGCCACCGACGGATCCAACCTTGCCATCAAGGCGGCCACTCTTCTCGCCCACAAGGCCGGCTATCGCGCCGGTGTGCACCTCGAAATTGAGAAGCATGTGCCCATCGCCGGGGGAATGGGCGGCGGTTCGGCGGATGCCGCGGCGACCCTCCTTGCCTGCGATGCGCTGTGGGGCACCGACCTCTCCCGCGAGGAACTGCTCGAGCTGGCGACGCAACTCGGATCCGACGTGCCGTTCGCCTTCACCGGTGGCACTGCGATCGGCACCGGTCGAGGGGATCAGCTCAGCCCGGCCCTCGCCAAGGGACAGTTTCAGTGGGTGCTCGCGTTCGCGGACTTCGGAATGAGCACCCCGGAGGTCTACCGTGAGCTCGACCGTCACCGCGACCGGCACTCGCAGGACATCTTTCCCGCCCCGACCCAGCCGCAGGTGGACGCCAACGTGCTTCAGGCGTTGCGCGCCGGCGATCCGCGGATGCTCGCGGACGCCCTGTATAACGACCTGCAGGCGCCGGCGCTTCATCTCGAGCCCCAGCTGGCCTCGGTGATCGAGCTCGGTGAGGAGAATGGCGCCCTTGCCGGACTGATTTCCGGGTCCGGCCCCACGGTGGCGTTCCTCGCGGCCGACCTCGACGGGGCGCTCGAGCTGCAGATCGCCCTCAGTGCAGCCCAGCTCACCGTCGTGCGAGCCACCGGCCCGGTGCACGGCGCCCGCCTAATCAGCTGACCGCTTCTGCCTCGGCTTCCCCTTTCTTTTCTCCCCCTACGACATCCGTTTTCTCTTCCGAAATCCATGAAATCCGGATGCTAACTCGGCGTGGTGCCGCCAACACGCCGGGGTCGGCAGCAGTTTGCATGGATTTCGGAAGGGGGCGGGGTGGCTTCGGGAAGCGGCTCATTCACGGCTTCGCGGACTTATTCTGAGTCTATGGCCGTCGCTCCCTCCACCGCCCGGGCACGATCCGGGATGACAGTTCGGAAGGTTTCCCTCCTCGCCGCCGTCGCCGGGGTGGTGTCGGCCGGGGTCGTTCTGGCCGTCGCGGAACTCGTTTCGGTCTTCGTCGGCGCGGCGGCGAGCCCGTTGTTCGCCGTCGGGTCACTCGTCATCGACCTTGCCCCCGGAGGGGTGAAGGAGATCATGGTTTCGCTCTTCGGGACCGGCGACAAGGCGGCACTGCTGACCCTGATGGGGATTCTCATCGTGGTCATCTCCGGCGCCGCCGGCATTCTCGAGCTGCGCAGATCGCCATGGGGGGTCATCGTGTTCGGTGTCGGGGGACTCATCGCGCTCATCGCCGTGGTCACCCGAGCCGGTGCGCCCGCAATCAACGGCGTGTCGACCATAGTCGGCGCCGTTGTCGGAGTGGTCGTTTTGCACATCTCGGAGCAGCGGCTCGCTCGCTGGCGGGCCGCCACCGAGCGCAGCGCTTCGGCGGGGGAGCGACCTTCGCCGAACGCCGCCGAGTCAAGCCTGCAGCTCGAGCGGCGCGGGTTTCTCATCATCGCGGTCGTGGCCGGCGCGGCGGCTGTGGTGGTTGGAACCGGGGCGCGGCTGATCAATGCGACGTCGACGAAGGTCGCGGCCATCCGAACCAAGATCGTCCTGCCGAAACCCGCCGTCGCCGCGCCACCGGTGCCGGACGGCGCATCGCTCGACATTCCCGGCCTGACCCCCTACGTCACCTCGAACGCGGACTTCTACCGCATCGACACGGCGCTGCAGGTGCCGTCGATCGATCCGGAGAAATGGACACTCAAGGTCACCGGAATGGTGGAGAACGAGATCGAGCTGACCTTCGCCGAGTTGCTCAAAAAACCGCTCGAGGAACATCTCGCCACCCTGGCCTGCGTGTCGAACGATGTCGGCGGTGACCTGATCGGCAACGCGCTGTGGCTCGGCTACCCGATCCGGGAGCTGCTCAAGCAGGCCGTTCCGAAGCCCGGAGCCGACATGGTGCTCTCCAGGAGCGTCGACGGTTTCACCGCGGGAACTCCGCTTTCCGTGCTACAGGACCCTGGAACTGAGGCTCTGCTCGCGGTCGGGATGAACGGTGAGACGCTTCCGCTCGAGCACGGGTTCCCCGTTCGGATGGTCGTTCCGGGACTATACGGTTACGTGTCGGCCACCAAGTGGTTGGTTGAGATGAAGGTGTCGAAGTTCTCCGAGGATCAGGGGTACTGGACTCCGCGCGGCTGGTCGGCGAAGGGGCCGATAAAGCTCGCGTCGCGGATCGACACCCCGCGCAACAACTCGTCGATCTCAGCCGGAACCGTCGCGGTGGCCGGTGTTGCCTGGGAGCAGCACGTCGGTGTCGCCTCGGTCGAGGTTCAGGTCGACAGCGGTCCGTGGGTCGAGGCGACGCTCGCCGACTCGGTCTCGCCCGATACCTGGCGCCAGTGGGTCTACCGCTGGCAGGCGAGCAGGGGATCGCACAAGGTCCGGGTGCGGGCGACGGATGTCAACGGCACGACCCAGGGGCAGGCTTACGCGCCGCCCGCTCCGAACGGAGCCGAGGGCTGGCATGAGATCACGGTCAACATCAGCTGACGGACGCGCGCGGCGGCGCCGATGCGAACTCCCGAATTCCGTCCTCGAAGCTGATCGCCGGGGCCCAGCCGAGCTCTGTCCTCGCCCGTTCCGATGAGGCGGTGATGTGCCGAACGTCGCCGAGCCGATACTCGCCGCTGACGATCGGCTCCGGTCCATCCGTTGCAGCGCTGAGCCCGGCGGCGAGTTCGCCGACCGTGTGCACCTCGCCGCTGCCGATGTTGAATGCGCGGAACTCCCGCTCCGCGGCTGTCTCGGTCCACTCGACGGCCGCGAGGTTGGCGGATGCGACGTCCCGCACCTGAACGAAGTCGCGGCGCTGCCCGCCGTCCTCGAACACGCGAGGGGCCTCGCCGCGTTCGAGAGACGAGCGAAATAGCGAGGCAACGCCGGCGTACGGCGTGTTCTGCGGCATCCCCGGGCCGTACACGTTGTGATATCGAAGTGCGACGGCGCGGCCGCCGGTGGACCGCGCCCACGCCGAGGCGAGGTATTCCTGAGTCAACTTCGAAATCGCGTACACATTGCGCGGTTCAAGCGGTGCGTCCTCGGTGATCAGCTCGGGTTCGAGCAGTTCGCCATTCTCGTCGACCGGATCAAACTGCCCGGCGTCGAGCTCATCGACCCGGCGAGGCCCGGGCCGGGTCGACCGACCCGTGACGTCCCGGTAGCTGCCCTCCCCGTAGACAACCATCGACGAGGCGAGCACGAGTCGCTTCACCCCGGACTGTTCCATCGCCGAGAGGAGCGTCGCCGTGCCGAGGTCGTTGCTTCCGACGTAGTCGGAGGCATCGGAGAAGTCGACTCCAAGGCCGACCTTCGCCGCCTGGTGGCTGACGACGTCGACGCCGAACAGCACGACGGCAAGGGCGTCGGGATCCCGGATGTCGGCGGTCACGAATTCGATGCGCGGGTCCGCTCGGTAGTCGCCGCCGTGCACGTCCGGCCGGAGAGAGTCGATTACTCGCACTCGCCAGTCCCGATCGAGCGCGGCATCCACGATCGCCGAGCCGACGAATCCGGCGCCTCCGGTCACGAGAAGAGTGGTCATAGTGCTTCCTCCTTTATCGGCCTGGCCAACACCGCGGCGACCTCCGGCTGAGGGATGCTCTGTCGCGGAATGAAGTCTGTCGGCATCGCCCCGACGATTGTTTCGACCGCGGCGACGATGCGGGGCCGGGCATCGGCGAGGCGGCGCAGCACGAGTTCATGGCTCAACACGCCGGGGTCGATGGCGCCGGGGACGGCGGAACTGGAGAGGGTCGCGCGAGGAAGGCCGTTCGGCGTCCGCCGAGTTCACCGATTGTGACCTCGGTCGGGCCGTACGGGGTCTCGACCCGCCGCCGCTCGGATTCCGCCGGATCAAAGAGGGAGTAGAGGCCGGAGCCCGCGATGACGGCGACGGACGCTACTTGGCTCATGTCCCCAGTGTGCCATTCGGGGGCGCCATGTGCGCGCCCCCGTCTCCCAGAGCGAGGCGTCCGTTTCCGCTGTCAGAGGACCGCGGCGGTCGAGGCATCAGCCAGCGGCTAAGGTCGTTCAGTGGCACATCTCCTGGGCGCCGAGTCCCTTCATCTCGAATATCCGACCCGCGTCATCTTCGATCGAGTGACCATCGGTCTCGATGAGGGCGACCGCATCGGAGTCGTCGGGCGCAACGGCGACGGCAAGTCGACCCTCCTCCGGTTGCTCTCGGGCCGCATCGAACCGGACTCCGGCCGGGTGACCCGGCGCAACGGCGTCACGCTCGGCATGCTCGATCAGGCCGACATCCTTCCGGACGACCTCGTCGTGAAGGACGCCATCGTCGGCGACAAGGACGAGTACGAGTGGGCGGGTGACGCCCGCATCCGGGACGTCATCGACGGCCTGTTGCTCGACGTTCCGTGGGAGGCGACGATCGGCCAACTCTCCGGTGGGCAGCGCCGCCGGGTCGCCCTCGCGAAACTCCTGGTCGGCGACTGGGACGTTGTCTTCCTCGACGAGCCGACCAACCACCTCGACGTCGAGGGCATCTCCTGGCTCGCCGGACACCTCAAGAAGCGCTGGCCGGCCAGCCAGGGCGGCCTCATCGTCGTGACCCACGATCGGTGGTTCCTCGACGAGGTATCCACCGACACCTGGGAGGTTCACGACCAGATCATCGAGCCGTTCGAGGGCGGATACGCCGCCTACATCCTGCAGCGCGTCGAGCGGGATGCCATGGCGGCGACCATGGAATCGAAGCGTCAGAACCTCGCCCGCAAGGAACTCGCGTGGTTGCGGCGTGGCGCCCCGGCACGCAGTACCAAGCCGAAGTTCCGGATGGATGCCGCGTACGAGCTCATTTCCAACGAGCCGCCGCCCCGTGACACGGTTGCCCTCAGCCAACTCGCGACGGCACGCCTCGGTAAGGACGTCGTCGACCTTCTCGACGTCGGCGTGACCTACCCGTCCGCGGAGCCGGGCCAGGAACCGCGCGAAGTGCTGAAGGACGTCGAGTGGCGCATCGCACCGGGCGAGCGCACCGGCATCCTCGGTGTGAACGGCGCCGGTAAGTCGACCCTGCTCTCCCTCGTTGCTGGAACCCTGCAACCCACCTCCGGGCGGGTGAAGCGCGGCAAGACCATCCGTGTCGCGATCCTGAGCCAGCAGCTCGGTGAGCTCGCCGACATCCTCGACGACCGGGTGATGGACGTCATCGCGCGGCAGAAGAGCTCGTACGTGAGCGGCGGCAAGGAACTCACTCCCGGGCAGCTGCTCGAGCGCATGGGATTCATGAGCGCCCAGTTGAGCACTCAGGTGAAGGACCTCTCGGGTGGGCAGCGCCGCCGCCTGCAGCTGCTTCTGATCCTGCTCGGCGAACCCAACGTGCTGATTCTGGATGAGCCGACCAACGATCTCGACACCGACATCCTCGCGGCCATCGAAGACCTTCTCGACTCCTGGCCGGGCACGCTGCTCGTGGTGAGCCACGACCGGTACCTCCTGGAACGCGTCACCGACAACCAGTACGCCATCCTCGACAAGCGGATGCGGCACCTTCCGGGCGGGGTCGACCAGTACCTCGAGCTGCGGTCGAAGCAGGGCTCGAAGGGGCAGACGGTCACCGAATCGCACCGCTCCGAAGACCGGGCGGAGAAGAACGCCGTGAACAGCAAGGGTCGGATCAAGCTGACCGGCGCCGAGTTGCGCAACGCGCAGAAGGAACTCGGGTCCGTGAGCCGGCGGCTGGAGAAGGCGACGAGCCAGATCGCCGCCATCCACGACCGGTTCGCCGCCCACGATCAGTCCGACTTCACCGGGCTCGGGAATCTGCAGGCGGAGCTGAAGTCCCTCGAGGACTCGATGCAAGAGCTTGAGGTCCGCTGGCTCGAGCTGAGCGAGGCGCTCGAGGCGTAGGTCAGGTCAGTCGAAGTCGAGACTGAGCTTGCGCAGTAGTCCCGCGAGTCGCTCCTGATCGGCGGTCGAGAGCCCATCGAGCAGGTCGCTCTCAGCCGCGAGCAATTGACTGATTGCCGCATCCACCCGCTCCCGACCGGACGGCGTCATGGTCACGAGGATGCCGCGGCCGTCGTTCGGGTCGGTGCGACGCTCGACGAGCATCCGTTCCACCAGCCGATCGATGCGGTTGGTCATGGTGCCGCTCGAGACGAGAGTCTGCTGCAGAAGCGCCTTCGGACTCAGCTGGTACGGCTTACCCGCCCGGCGAAGGGCCGACAGCACGTCAAACTCCCAGGAGTCGAGCTCCGACGCGGCGAAGGCCGCGCGCCGCGCACGATCGAGGTGCCGGGAGAGCCGGCCCACCCGCGAAAGCACCTGAAGCGGCGCGAAGTCGAGGTCTGGACGTTCGCGAGTCCAGGCGTCGACGATTCGGTCGACTTCGTCGTGTGCGGGCATTCGTCAATTATCCTTATTCGCCATCGCCGGGTCTTCAGTTGCGATGGGCCGGTCCCGCATCTGGCACAATTGACCCCGCCACCGTTCTACATCGAGCGGTCGCAATCCGCCTTAGTGTAACGGCAGCACGACAGCCTTTGGAGCTGTTCGGTCCAGGTTCGAATCCTGGAGGCGGAGCTTGGCCCACGACACGCGAACCAACGCGCCACGCGAGCGGTGCGCAACCACAGCGCTGCAAAACCACAGGGGAGAGCAATGTCCGACATCGCCATCGTCATCCTGGCCGCGGGCCAAGGCACCCGCATGAAGTCGGCTAAGCCGAAGGTCCTGCACCCGATTGCCGGCATTCCCCTGGTCTCGCACGTACTCGCGACCGCGGAGGAACTCGCGCCGCGGCACATCGTTGCGGTCGTCCGCCACGAACGGGATGCCGTCGCGGCCGTGATCAGCGACCACCTTCCGGGCGTCATCATCGTCGATCAGGACGAGGCACCGGGAACCGGGCGGGCCGTCGAACTCGGAGTCGCCGCCTTGCCGTCGGAGTTCTCCGGGCACGTCGTGGTGTTGAGCGCGGATGTGCCGCTTCTGGATGCCGGGACGGTGCGCGGGCTCGTGGCAAGCCACGAACTCGGGGGCAACGCTCTCACCCTGCTGACTGCCTTCTTCTCCGACCCGACCGGGGCCGGCCGGATCATCCGCGACGAGGGCGGGGCTTTCCGGTCGATCGTCGAGGAGAAGGACGCGACTGAGGAGCAGCGGCTCATCGCCGAGGTCAACGGCGGCGTTTACGTCTTCGAGGCGACGGCGCTGCGAGACGCGCTCGGCCGAATCGGCACGGACAACGCGCAGAACGAGAAGTATCTGACGGATGCCGCCGCGCGCATCCTCACAGCGGGCGGGCGCATCGAAGCCGTCCCGGTCGCGGACCACTGGCTCGTGGCCGGGATCAACGACCGGGCGCAGCTCAGTGCCGCGGCCACCGAACTCAATGCCCGGATCGTTCGCGGCTGGCAGCTCGCCGGGGTCACCGTGCAGGATCCGGCCACAACGTGGATCGACCTCGCGGCGACGATCGGCGAAGACGTGGAGATTCTTCCGGGAACTCAGCTGAAGGGGGCCACCTCGATCGAACGCGGGGCGATCATCGGCCCGGATAGCACCCTCGTCGACTGTGAAGTTGGCCAGAACGCCGTCGTCAAACGCACCGATGCCACGCTCGCCGTCATCGGGGCCAACGCGACCGTCGGGCCGTTCTCCTACCTTCGCCCGGGAACCTATCTCGGCGAGGACGGCAAGATCGGCACCTTCGTCGAGACGAAGAACTCGAAGATCGGCCGCGGCACGAAGGTGCCGCACCTCAGCTACATCGGCGACACGACGGTGGGCGAGGAGTCCAACATCGGCGCCGGCACCATCACCGCCAACTACGACGGGGTGAACAAACATGCGACGACGGTGGGTTCGCACGTGCGAACCGCGTCGCACAACGTGTTCGTCGCCCCCGTTAGTATCGGAGATGGAGCGTATACCGGTGCAGGCACGGTCGTCCGCAAGGATGTTCCGGCCGGCGCCCTCGCCGTGAATGTCGCTCCGCAGCGCAACATCCTCGGCTGGGTCGAGGAGAAACGCCCGGGAACCGCGGCAGCGAAAGCCGCAGCGGACTCCGCCAAGTAAGTCGAGGGAGCAGCGTGGCCGAGATCACCGCCAGCGGTAAGAAGCGGCTGGTGCTCGTCACCGGAAGGGCGCACCCGCAACTCGCGATCGACATCGCGGCAGAGCTGGGCGCGGATCTCGTGCACACCGACGCGCGCACCTTCGCGTCGAGCGAGCTGTACGCCCGCTACGACGAGAGCGTGCGCGGCGCGGATGCCTTCGTCATCCAGTCGCACACCCGCCCGATCAACGAGTGGCTCATGGAGCAGCTCATCATGGTCGACGCGATGAAACGGGCCTCGGCTAAGCGCATCACCGTGGTCGCGCCCTACTACCCGTACGCGCGACAGGACAAGAAGGGGCGCGGACGCGAACCGATCTCGGCACGCCTCGTCGCCGACCTGTTCAAGGCGGCCGGGGCCGACCGCATCATGAGCGTCGACCTGCACGCCGCCCAGATTCAGGGTTTCTTCGACGGGCCGGTCGACCACCTGTTCGCCATGCCCGTGCTGCTCAAACACTTTCAGGAGCGACTCGACCCCGCAACACTCACCGTGGTCAGCCCTGACATGGGGCGGGTGAAGGTGGCGGATGTCTGGAGCGACAAGCTCGGCGCGCCGCTCGCGATCATCCACAAGAGGCGCGACCCGATGGTGGCGAACAAGATCACCGTGCACGAGATCGTCGGCGAGGTGAAGGGCCGGGTCTGCCTGCTGGTCGACGACCTGATCGACACCGGCTCCACCATCGTGAAGGCCTCCGAGGCGTTGAAGGAGGCCGGCGCCCTGGGTGTCGTCGTGGCGGCGACGCACGCGGTGTTCTCCGACCCGGCATCCACCATCCTGCAGAGCGAGTTCATCGACTCCGTCGTCGTCACCGACACGCTGCCGATCCCGGAAGAGAAGCGCTTCCCGACCCTCACGATCCTGCCGATCGCTCCGCTCATCGCGAGCGCCATCCATGAGGTGTTCAGCG
>JAODMT010000004.1 GCA_025464975.1 Microbacteriaceae bacterium
GCGATCGGAAACAACGGGCTCGCCATCCTCGGCGCGCCGATCTTCACCCAATACATGTTCTCAGGCGGCCTCCTCGTCGTTGCCGTCGCACTCGGAAGTGTGAGCAGACGTTATGCAGGATGACACGATAACAACCATCGCGGGCGACACGACGACCACGGCGCTCGTCCGCCTCGACCGGGTGAGCAAGCTGTTCGGAGGAGTACACGCGCTCGAGGACGTCTCGTTCGAGCTGAGCAAGGGCGATGTCGTCGGCCTGGTCGGCGACAACGGTGCGGGAAAGTCGACCCTCGTCAAGATGCTCTCCGGAGTGTTCGGTCCGACCTCCGGAAGCATTCTCATCGAGGGCGAGCCGCAGACGCTGACGCCGCCGGCTCGAGCGCAGAAGCACGGCATCGAGACGGTGTACCAGGATCTCGCACTCGTGAGCTCGTTCACCGTTGCCGAAAACTTCTTCGTGGGACGTGAGCGCTCCTGGGGCAGGGGACCGCGACTGTTCCAGATCATGAACCGGCGGTCGATGACGAGCACCGCTGCATCCGCCCTTGAGGACCTCAACATCACCATCCCGCACCTGAAGTCGCGGCCGGTGGAGCGGATGTCCGGTGGGCAGCGCCAGATGGCGGCCATCGCTCGAGGTGCATTCTGGAGTGAACGGCTGCTGCTGCTGGACGAGCCGACTGCAGCGCTCGGCGTGCGTGAATCGCACGAGGTGTTAGAGCTCGTCCGAGCGCTCAGCGCGCGCGGTCTGACCATGCTGATGGTGACCCATAACCTCGAGCACCTGTGGTCCGTCTGCAACCGGGTAATCGTGATGCGACGCGGCAAGAAGGTCGCCGACTTGCGGAGTGCAGACACGACCATGGATGAGGTCGTCGCGTACATCACCGGAGCGAAGTCGTGACGGCCCAGCCGTCCATCGAGCAACTACTGGCCGACGCGCCGAACAACTGGGGCAAGTGGGGCGAGAACGATGAGATCGGATCGCTGAACTACCTCACCAGGGAGCAGGTGCTGCAGGGCATCGCAACAGTGCGACGGGGCGAGGTGTTCCCGTTGGCGACTCGGATAGCTCGGCCCGAAGGCGATCCGGTGATGCCGGGACGCTGGCCACCGCGCAAATTCATGGTGGCGGACCGCGCCGGCTTCGTCAGCGGACGATGGCACGACATGCCCGGAGGGATGGAGTTCGCTGACGACTACCTGACCGGTTTCGCCCAGTCCGGCACCCACAGCGACGCCCTCGGTCACATGTGGTTCGGGACCGAAATCTGGAACGGCCATCCTGCAGACAGCACGAATGGCGGCATGTCGTATGCCGGGATCGAACCGATCGCCGGCCACGGAATAGTCGGTCGCTGCGTGCTGCTCGACATCGCCAGGCATCGCGGCAAGCCGCGCCTGGAGCGTGCAGAGACGATCGGGCTCGATGACCTGTTGGCTTGCGCCGCGGCCCAGGGCACCGAGCTGCCACCCCGTTCCATCCTGCTCATCAGGACCGGCTGGCTTGCTGCCGTCGAGCGCGGCGAAGAACTCGTCGACGAGAACTACTGGGAGCCGGGGCTCACCTATTCGCCCGAGCTCGTGTCCTGGTTCCAAGAGAACGAGATCCCCTGCCTCGTCACCGACACGATGGCGAACGAGACCACGTACGAACCGGTGACCGGCATTCAACTTCCATTGCACGCCGCCCTGATGAGAAATCTCGGCGTGGTCTTCACCGAGATGGCCGACCTCGACGCGCTGGCGGACGACTGCGCGAAAGACGGCGAATATCAGGCGTTCTTCTGCGCCAGCCCATTGAAAATATCGGATGCGACCGGGTCATCGATCAACCCGGTCGTCGTGAAGTAAAGGACCAATCATGACCGACGACCTCTTCTTCGAATCTGCCGGCTCGATCGCCGCCCGCCTCAAGGCAGGACAGGCGACCGCGGTTGAGACGGCGGAGGTGTTCCTGCGCCGCATCGATGACGAAAACCCGCGCCTCAACGCCTTCACCACCGTCACCTACGACCTGGCGCTCGAAGCTGCCGCACGGTGCGATGCGGCTGCGGCCCACGGACGTTCGCTCGGTCCGCTGCACGGGGTCCCGGTGGCGATCAAAGATCTGAGTGACGCGCGCGCGGGCATCCGCAGCACCTTCGGCTCGTTGCCGCTGAAGGACTACGTTGCGACCGAGACCAGCATCTTCATCCAGAGGCTCGAGGATGCCGGGGCGGTCATCGTCGGCAAGACGAACGCCCCGGAGTTCGGCCACAAGGGCGTCACGGACAACTTCGTCTCCGGCCCGACCCGTAACCCGTTCGACACCACCAGGAACTCGGGCGGATCGTCCGGGGGAGCGGCGGCGGCGGTGGCCGGGGGAATGGTGCCGATCGCCCAGGGATCCGACGGCGGCGGATCTGTGCGAATCCCGGCATCCTGGTGCGGCATCTACGGACTGAAGCCGTCGTTCGGCCGGATCGCAGACATCGCCCGCCCGAACGCGTTCATCACCGGAAGCCCGTACTCCTCGGTCGGACCGCTGGCGCGGTCGGTGGATGACGCCGCTCTCATGCTGTCGGTGATGGCGGGCCCAGACGTGCGCGACCCGTTCAGCCTCCCGGCCACGGAGTCGTCGCTTGCGACGGTCGCTGCCAATGGGCTCAGGGGCAAGCGGGTCGGATTCAGCGCCGACCTCGGCGGGTTCCCGGTTGACCCTGATGTCGCGGCGGTTGTGGAGCAGTCGCTTGAGGCGCTGGAACGTGCCGGTGCCATCGTCGAGCCGGTGTCGATGGTGCTCCCCGCCGACCAGCTCGAGCTCGCCCAGTTGTGGGGACGCCTGATGGGCGGGCTCTACTCCGACACCCTGGCCGGCCTCCGTGACGAGGGCTACGACCTCCTGAAGGACCACCTCGACGAGCTGACCCCAGCCTTGCGCGACATGCTGGTGGCGGCGCAGTCCCGCTCGGCGATGGAGGCCCGCGCCGACGAGCATCTGCGCACCGCAGTACTCGACTCGATCGAGGATGCGTTCGTCGGTTTCGACCTGTTGGCGTCGCCGACGCTTGCGATTACCGCGGTGAAGAACCGTGTCGACGGGCTCACCACCGGTCCGAGCGAGATCGGCGGCGTACCGGTCGATCCCTCCATCGGCTGGTGCCTGACCTACCCGTTCAACTTCACCGGGCATCCGGCGGCATCGCTTCCGGCCGGCCTCTCGAACGGGCTTCCGGTCGGGCTCCAGCTGGTCGCCCCTCGTCATCAGGATGCTGCGCTGCTCGCGGCGAGTTCCGCCTTCGAGCGGGAGTCGCCCTGGTCGGTCTGGCCCGGAATCTCCTAGTTTCCGGCCCGAAACAATTCGGAAATACGCAGTCGTTACGCTCCAAAATTAGAACCTGAAATCGATTTCACAACCATTCTGAGATCGATTTTCGGATGGCTCGGCGCGCGGTTGCGTTGGGGCAAGACCGGTAACTTTCTTTCCGATCACAGGAGGCTCCAATGCAGCAGAATCCGTTCATCTCGCTTCGTGGGATCGGAAAACGGTATGGCACCGTGGAGGTGCTCCGGGGGGTAGACCTCGAGATCGTCGCGGGGAGCTGCATCGGTCTTGTTGGTGAGAACGGGGCGGGGAAGTCGACGCTCCTCGGCATCGTGAGCGGCAAGATCCCGCAAACGGCTGGAACGATCATGCTCGCGGGGGAGGAGCGCAACTTCCGCTCGCCCCGCGAGGCGCGGGCCGCGGGAATCGAGATCATTCCGCAGGAACTGGCCTACATTCCGCACCTCTCGGTGGCCGAGAACCTGCTTCTCGCGAATTGGCCGCGCCGCCGATGGTGGGTGTCCCAGCGGGCAATGGTTCGCGCCGGTACCGCGGCCCTCGATCGGCTCGGCCTATCGATCGATGTGCGCAGGAAGATGACAGAGCTCTCGCTCGCCGAACGCCAGCTGGTCGAGATCGCCAAGGCGCTTCTCGGAGACGCGCGCCTGCTCATCCTCGACGAACCCACCGCCTCCCTGCACGCGAGGGAGACAGAGTTTCTGATGGGCAAGCTGCACGAGCTCAAAGCGAGCGGCGTCTCCTTGATCTACGTGAGTCACCACCTCGACGAGACGTTCGAGATCAGCGACGAAATCGCCGTTTTGCGAAATGGCGGCCTTGAAGACCTCTCGGCGCGGGAGGCGACGACGATCGATCGCACCGTGTCTCTCATGCTTGGCCAGGACCACGCATTCGGGGTGACCAAGGACCGGCCGATGATCGAAGAGTCCGGGCGGCCAATCCGACTGACCGGATGGAACACCTCGACCCAGCCGGTACTGGTCGACTGCGACATCGAACTCCGCCACGGCGAGGTACTCGGCGTCTTCGGGCTGGTCGGCTCGGGGGCCGAATCCATTGCCAGGGGTCTTGGCGGTCACCAGCGTGACATCACCGGATCGGTAACGGAGGAATCGAACACCTTTCGCGTTCCCCGGTCTCCACGGGCGGCACGCGCCATGGGCATTGCCTATGTTCCAGCCGAGCGCAAGACCGACGGGCTGGCCCTGAACCAGAGCGTTGCGGAGAACCTCACCGTGATGGTCCTCGGCCGGTACTCCGGATTCGGGTCTTGGCTGCGTCGGCGGGCACAGCTCTCGCAGGCCAAGGTGAGCGTGCAGAATTCGGCCGTCCGCTGTCAAAGCGTGCTGCAAGAAGTCGGCGAGTTGAGCGGCGGCAACCAGCAGAAGATCCTTCTCGCCAGTCGGTTGCTGGCCGAACCCTCCATCCTCGTGCTGCACGAACCCACCCGCGGGGTCGATATCGGTTCGCGCAACCAAATCCATTCCCAACTCGGGGAGTACGCCCGCAAGGGCGGCGCAGTACTGCTCGTCACTTCAGACGTGCAGGAAGCGATCGATGCGACCGACCGACTACTCGTGATGCGCGACGGTCGGGTCATCGACGAGCTGGCCGGTGCACGAAAGACCAAGAATCTCGCCCTTTCTATCGCAGCTGGGAGCCACGAATGACAAACGCACAGGAACAGAAGACCATCGGGACGCCGGCACCGACATCGGCACCAACCAGGAGCTTTCTCGCACGCCTGCCAGCTGCAGCGATCGTCGGCATCTTCCTGGTTATCGTGATCGTCCTCTTCAGCACGTCGGCCAGTGGATTCCTCACGCTGAACAACGTGACGACGATAATCTCCGCGGCGAGTGTGATCATGATCGCCGCGTTGGGTCAGCTGCTCGTCGTCATCTCTGGAGGATTCGACCTCTCGGTCGGAGGAGTCATTCCGCTGGCCGCGGTCTTGTTCTCAGTGCTCACCACCAGGGGCTGGCCGACGGCCGGCGCGTTGTTCGCATGCCTCCTGGTCGGTGCGGTTGTCGGTCTCATCCACACCTTTTTCATCGTGTACTTGAAGGTCAACCCTCTCATCACGACTCTCGCCACGCTCTCGGTGACCGGCGGAATCGCCTTCATCGCCTCCAACGGTCAGACGCTCTCGGTGCCTGCCGCAGCCGGCATCCTCGGCGACCAGGTCGTCGGAACACTCCCGTGGCACGTCCTGCTCATGGTGCTGCTGGTCGTGCTCATGCACTTCGTCCTGCAGCACTCGATACTCGGGCGTCGCATCTACATGATCGGTGGCAACCCAGAGGCAGCGCGCATCGCCGGAGTGCGGGTGATTGTTATCGGCGGATCCGCTTATGTGCTCTCCGCGGTATTCGCATCGTTCGCCGGGGTGGTTCTCGCAAGCCAACTGCTCGCCGCATCGGGGACCATGGGAAGCCAGATCACCCTGCAGAGCCTGGCCGCGGTCGTCCTCGGCGGCGCCGCGCTCACCGGCGGTCGAGGGAGCGTGCCCGGCGCCGTGATCGGCGTACTCCTGCTCGGTGTCATCGCCAACGGAATGACCATCCTTCTCATCCCGAGCTTCTACCAACAGGTTGTCTCCGGCGTCGTCCTGCTCGCAGCGGTCACGTTCAGCCGGTTACAAGAGCGAGCAAAACGCGTCGCTTAAGCACGAACCGTTTCACTTCACGCGCCACAGAACGGAAAGAGAGAAGCCCAAGCAATGAAACGCACACGGAAACGCTTTGCCATCCTCGTGTTCACCTGTATTGCCGCACTGGTCCTGAGCGCATGCTCTGGCACCGCAGCCAGCGGAGGGATCAAAGGCGACAGCCTCAAGGGAGTAAAACTGGCCTTCGCGGTGTCGACGGCCGCGGCGTCGGTGGACGTCTCCCAGGCGAATATCTTCGTCAAGCAGGCCGAGAAGCTCGGCGCGACGGTTCACATCTACGACAACAACAGTGACGCGGCAACGATGCTGAGCAACGCGTCGCTGATGGCTGCAGCGAAGCCCGACGTGATCGTCGAATATCCGTCCGCGGCGAACGCCACCGACCGGGTCGGCCAGACCTTCACCGCTGCCGGCATTCCTTGCATTGCCATCAACGTTCCAGTGAAGGGCTGCAGCTTCTTCAACTTCGACCAGCCGGCGCTGGCCGCCCTCGGCGCCGAAACCATCGCGGCGAAGATGAAGGAGAAGGGATGGGATGGCACCAACACGACCGTCGTGATCGGACAGGCCTCACAGCTCGGCGCATCCGTGAACATCGCGGTGACCAGCTTCTACGCGAAACTTTCCGAGCTCGTGCCCGGGATGACCAAAGTCGCGGCATCCGACATCGGACCTTCGACGACCAAGATCAATTCACAGGGGCTCCAAATCGATACCGGCATCACTTTGGACGGGGGTTTCAACGCGGTTCAGACCGCGTTGCAGACAATTCCGGTCGACCGGAATGTCGTCGTCTACTCAGTGGCGGATGACTCCACCCAGGGCGCAATTCGCGCGCTCACCGCACAGAACCGGCAGTCGAGGGCCATGGTGTCCGGCTACGGCGGAGCGGACGAGAGTTTGAGCGCGATCCGCGCCGGCGGGATCTGGGTCAGCGACCAGGTCGGCTTCTTCCCATACTGGGGCGAATTCCTCCTGGCCATGGCCGTGGCTATGCACAACGGAGTCACGCCGCCCGCGCTGACCGCGCCATCGCAGGTGGTCATCACCAAGGACAACATCGACAAGTACTTCAAGCCTGGCACGGCGGAGGTCACCATAATGCCGCCGATTCCCAAGGAGTCGGAATACCTGCTGAAGACCGGCATCTTGCAGAAGTTTGGCAACATCCAGGGCGCAACCAGCTAGGCGGCCCCGGTGGCGGCGTCCCGCAACGTGCGGGGCGCCGCCACCCATCCGTTATTCCTTCACGACCAAGGAGCAGTACATGCAGATCGATTTCAGCGCGGCCGTTGAGGTGGTCGACCTCGGCCATCTGATGACGAGCGACATGCCGAGTTTTCCGAGTGCCCCTCCGTTCAGGATGGTGCCGTATTACCGCCTCGGAGACTTCGAACTCGCCAACGGGTACTGGGGGTGCAATGAGTTCGTGACGATGTCCGGGCACTCTGGCACTCACCTTGATGCCTTCGGCCATGTGGCCCAGGACGGCAAGGTATTTGGCGGCGCCGACGCGCTCGATGCGCAGGATGGGCTCGCCGGTCTGGTCGTGAACGCGATTCACCAGGTCGCACCGATCGTGCGCCGCGGGGTGCTTCTCGACGTCGCGACCTTCCTCGGTGTCGATTCGCTCGATGGAGCAGCGGTGATCGGTCCAGACCTGATCCTGTCGACTGCGGAGTGGGCAGGCGTCGAGTTTCGCCCCGGCGATTGCGTGCTCATCCGCACAGGCTGGGAGCGGCACTGGGGCGATGCCCAGCGGTACCTCGGATTTGTGGACGGTGTTCCCGGGATCGACCTGGATGCCGCGGTGCTGTTGGCCGAGCGCGGAGCGTTCCTCATCGGCGCGGACACCGGGGGAGTGGAGGTAAGCTACGCGGTCGAATCGGAGCTGCCCGTCCACATGGAAATGCTTGCGAAGCGAGGCATCCATCTGCTCGAGAATCTGTCGTTGCAGGCGCTGGTGCCTTACCGTAAGGCGGAATTCATCTTCTTCTGCTCGCCCCTCAAACTGCGCGGTTCGAGCGGCTCACCAGTTCGTCCGGTTGCAGTGTTCCAGCACTAATTAGCTGGTCGTGACGGCGGAAGCCCGCGTCGTCACTGTCTCTGTGCGAGGTCCCGAAGGAGCGAGGGCCAGAAGACATCCAGCTCCTGCCGGTTGCGGTCGCTGGCGAAGTTGTCACCGGGAAGACGAATGGAGATCTCGTCATACGTGACTCGAATCTCGAGTCCACCCTCGAAAGTGCCGGGTTGATCGCCTGCCATGAAGTTCGGTGCCGAAAGCAGTTCTGCGGCGCGAATCGATTTGCGGCTGACGACTGTGGTGGTGATGTGGTCCACCATGGGGTCGTAGCTGAGCTGAAAAACATGGTCGTCAGTGAAGACCGCGACGTTGAATGCCGCCTCGGCGGTGGGCGAGGCCATGTCGACGGCGATGAAACGCGGTGGAGCCTCACGCACGCAATAGGTGAGTTTGGAGACCAGTCGGCTCAGTAGGAGCGGGTGGTCGCGAAAGACAGGGTGCTGGTCGAGGTCGCGTCGAGAGCCCGCCAGCTGCGCAAGAAGCGCCTTACCCAAGTCGATAAGTTCCATGCCTTTTCTTCCCTCCCGAGTGAGTATGCGACGGGACATACTCGTTCACCGTACACGTGGCGACCGCCAGTTTTTTGACCCGCATGCAGCTTTATCATTGTTATGAACGGGGACGGTGCGCTCGCACCGCTGGAACGAAGGGTCGAGTTCGGGTAGTGGGAAGGCTTGTATACGGTCCAGGCACAACCAACGCCGGCATGGAGATCGACGATCGAACGCTTGCGCACGTGCAGATTGTCATGCTCGCAAAGCTCCGCCGCGGGGAAAGTTTTTCCTTTACCTATATTCCCGTGCCCTCCAGCGGTGAAGGACGAACGGTTGTCTGGGTGCACCCAAGTCAGTTTCTGAGCTTCAAATACAACGGCGGCAGGGTGCCAGCCATCAACAGGGAGTGGGTGGAAGAGTTGATGGCAACCGCAAATAGCGTTGCCGGACTCCATATCGTCCCCGAACTATCAGCGAACGTCCAACGAGAACCTTCGATTCTGGAGCCGTAGCGGACCTCGGATGGTCCGTCGAGGCGCACCAGGTCGGCTCCCTCATCCGGCGCGACTCGCACGCCCCATCAGGGCCGCCTCGAATCCGCGCGTCTGAGCACGCAGGGCGTCGGCGACCGCGGCGACGGCGGGCTGGCGTAGCGACTCGGTGCGAAGCACCATCCAATACGGCAGTTGCTCGGCGAAGTCACCCGGCAGCAGGCGCACGAGGTCGGGATGCCGGTCGGCCATGAAGCAGGGCAGGAAGCCGATGCCCGCGCCGGCGCGCGTCGCCTCAACATGCACGAAGACGTTCGTTGAGCTGATCGAGTCCCGCATCGTCGGCACGAGTCGTCGCGGTGCGTCGAGATCGTCCACCTGCAGCATCGAGTCGACGAAGTACACAATCGGATGCTCGGTGAGCTCGTGCACGGTCGTCGGTGTCCCGTGCTCGGCGAGATAGTCGCGCGACGCGTACATGCCGAGCATGTAGTCGCCGAGCTTGAACGCCTCGGCACGGTGCACCTGTGGATCACCCACAACGACCTCGATGTCGAGTCCCGAGCGGTGCTGCATCACGCGCCGGGTCACCGTGACGATCTCCACGCTGAGGTTGGGGTTGTTGCGCCGCAGCGAGGCGATCGCGGGCGTGGCGACGTACGCGCTGAATCCATCGGTCGCAGACATGCGCACAACCCCGCTCAGTTGGGGCGCGGCATCGCCCGACCCGCCGAGGGTGGATACCGCCGACTCGACCTCCTCTGCGGCGCGCACGGCGCGTCGGCCGAGGTCGGTGAGCTCCCAACCGCCGAGGGTGCGCGAGAGCACCCGGCCGGCGAGGTTCTTCTCGAGCGCCGCGACCCTGCGCGACACCGTCGTGTGATTGAGGCCGAGACTCTCGGCCGCGGTTGTGAACCTGCCGGTTCTCGACACTGCGAGCAGGATGAGAAGGTCCACGGGGTTCGGGGGTGTCGAGGAAGCAGTCGGATCCACCATATCTGCAAGTATGCACACGACGTGTGCGCAAACGGTCATTGAGGCCCGCGGGGTCTGCATGAATACTCAGTGGAGTCTTGTCGTGCATCATTCGAGCACGGTGGGTCCCCATGACAGGTGTCAGCGACGACACTGGAGGAGAGACAATGAGCGACAGCAGAAGCGTCGGAGCCGTTGAGTCCGCGAACGGGGGATCGGACCGCGACTGCACCGGGACGTCCGGGCTCAAGAAGATCGTGGTCGCTTCCATGGCCGGAACGGTTGTGGAGTGGTACGAGTTTTTTCTCTACGCCACCGCCGCGAGCCTTGTCTTCGGGACCCTGTTCTTCCCGAACGCTGGCACGCAGCTCGACGGCATCATCGCCGCCTTCCTCACCTACGCGGTCGGCTTCATCGCCCGACCCATCGGCGGCATCGTCTTTGGTCAGATAGGCGACCGGCTCGGGCGTAAGCACACGCTCCAGATGACGATCATCCTGGTCGGCGTCGCGACGTTCCTCATGGGCTGCCTGCCGGGCTTCAACACGATCGGCTACTGGGCACCCGCCCTGCTCGTGGCGTTGCGCTTCATTCAGGGCTTCGCTGTCGGCGGCGAATGGGGCGGCGCGGTGCTTCTCGTCGCCGAGCACAGCCCGAACAAGTCGCGCGGCTTTTGGTCCAGCTGGCCGCAGTCGGCCGTGCCGGTCGGCAACCTACTCGCGACGCTCGTGCTCCTCACAATGTCATGGATCCTTCCCTCCGCGGAGTTCCTCAGCTGGGGCTGGAGGGTCGCCTTCTGGCTATCCGCGATCATCGTGGTGCTCGGCTACTACATCCGCTCGCAGGTGAGCGAGGCGCCGATCTTTCTCGAGGCGCGCGCCAAAGTCGAAACAGAAACGGCGGTCAGCTACGGCGTCGGCGAGGTCATTCGCAAATACCCCGTGGGCATCCTCCAGGCCATGGGCCTTCGTTTCGCGGAGAACATCCTCTACTACATCATCGTGAGCTTTTCGATTGTCTACCTCGTGGCGGTGCACAAGTACAACACCAGCCAGTTGCTGCTTGCCCTCGTGATCGCCAACGTCGTGCACTTCCTGGTAATCCCACAAGTCGGCAAGCTCTCCGACGCGATTGGACGCAAACCGGTCTACCTTATTGGGGCCGTTCTCGGGGCGGTCTGGCCCTTCTTGGCCTTCCCGATGTTCGACACTCTCAATCCGGTGATCATTGCCATGGCTATCACGATCGGCCTGATTTTCCACGCGTTTATGTACGCCGGGCAGCCGGCGATCATGTCCGAGATGTTCCCCACGAGAATGCGCTACTCCGGCGTCTCGCTGGGCTACCAGGTCACCTCGATCCTCGCGGGCTCGCTCGCCCCGATCATCGCGACCGCGCTGCTGCAGCAGTACAACTCGTGGCTGCCGGTTGCCTTCTACATCGTGATTGCCTGCGCCATCACTGCCGCCACGGTGCTTTCGCTCCGCGAAACGAAGGGAGTCTCGCTGCGCGACGTCGACTTCGACGATGCGAAGAAGCACGGGTTGGCAACGGCAGACGTCCCTCTCGTCTAGCGCGACGTTCGCTCAGTCGATCGCGGGCGTCCTATCCGGACGGCCGCGTTCGCTGTCCCTATTGCCGCTGCCCACGACGGGGTGCCCTGCTCAGTCGCGGGATGCGACGGATGGCATCGACTTAGTTCCCCGCTGGGTCGCCCGGGTGCCACCCACGTGATGGCTGCCAGGTCCCATTCCTATGTTGACGACCGCGAATACGGTGCCCGGTCCGATGAGCAGTAGTTCGACGCCGTCCTTGTGGAGCAGCGGAACCAACTCGGTGTCGGCTCGTGCTATGACATCCTGTGCTCGCGCCGAGAAGATTGACGCCATCACTTCGGTTGCCAGAAAGTCGCGACCACCGTGGTGCACGACCCTGTTAAAGGTGCGCTCGGTGCGGCCGTCATCGTCAAGTTCGCGAACGTTGGGGGAATGAATTGTCATCGTGGATCCTTAGCTGACTCAGCTCTGATGCTGTTGCGCACGAAGAGGACTACCGCGATCTTAGATCGCGGTATTCGGCCAAAAATAGGCATTGACAGATCGCTGAATTCACCAGTTCGGGGGAGGAGGTCACCCGCGGGGTTGACCGCGCCCGCAAAGCCGTGGAAGTTGAACAGCGACCCAGGGAGAAAACATGCGATCAAGACTTGTGCCAATGGTGTTGGTGGCGCTCGCCGCCTACGTGCTCGGCGCCCGCGCCGGCCAGGAGCGCTACGAGGCAATTAAGCGAATGGCCACGAAGGGTTGGAGCGATTCTCGAACTCAGAAGTCGAGGATGAACGCAAGGCGGGCGCGTCCGAAGGCAGCACGAGCATAACGAGTCATCGTCATATTCACCCCCGTTTTGGGGCCAACGCGCTCGACACATCGTATCGTCGTCGCTGCTAACTTTGACCCAGATGTTCGGGAGAAATTCCTGCATCACCTGCTGATCATGCGCCGAACGCGGGGGCGTTTTTGGCATGATTCACAGGTCATGTTTCGGTTCGGGAACTGAGACTCACCGGTCGCCGTCGCTCTTCGGAGCGGCGGCGACCGGCTTCAGCGTCGCAGACGAGGACGGGCGTTGCTCAGCGCGCCGGGCGCACGGTGCCGGTGCGGCGGCAGAAACGACCAACCCTGCGAACGGCTAAGCCAAGAACTGCCGCGCTAGCCCGCGGACCGTCCCGTCCGCCGAGCGGGATCGCGGGAGCGAATGAGCGCCCGGGCCGGCACGACGGTGCCGGACGACAGGAGCTGCGGCTACGCTGCTTGCCGGGAAATGAACGACTCGGCGCTGGCTGCGGCCTCCGAAGCAGCCTCGACCTCGGTCTCGCTGTCGTCGGTCTCGACCTTGGAATCCACCTCGACCTCGGAATCCAGCTCGGAATCCACCTCGGAATCCGAATCGACCGCCGATTCAGCGGCGACGTCGGCCTCCGACTCGATGATCAGCGGCTCGATCGACATCTCACTCGGTGACTCCGACTCGAGCCAGTGGGTGTCGCTCTCCGCGATTTCCACGTCGGTTTCCGTCGCGATCTCGGCAACGGCGTCGTCGGAGGAGACGGCCACCGGCGTCGTGACGTGGGTGGCGATGTCGCGAGCGATGAACTCGGCTATCGTCTCGCCAAAGAGGGAGTCGGTGTCTGTCGCGCTGCGAAACTGCAGCGTCCACATTCCCGCTGCGCCAACGGCCTTGAGGAGCCGTTCGCGCACCAGGTCGAAAACGAGTTCCTCGAGCTCGTGCGAGTCTGCCGGAGACAGGCCGCCACTGTGCTTGCGTGATTCAATCACGACTCACCCTCCACTCTAGGTTCGTTACTTGCTCAGTATGAATTAGGTACCGAGAACAGTGGGGGTGACACGCCGGTGACAGTTGCTCGCCTAGGGCGTGAAAACCTCGTCCTCCATCGCGTCGTAGCCCTCCGCCTGAGGGTCGCCGTGAAGCCCGCCGCTGAGCGCGTATTCCTCCTCGGGGGAGAGCACGAGACGGTTGCGACCGACGAGGGCGAAAATGAGAAGGCCCGCGGCGAAAATGACAAGCCCGGTGAAGATCGCCGGCCGGAAGTCGATGACGAAGACGATACCGAAGAAGGTAAGGGCGGCGATTGCGCCCGCCACTACCGCGCCGAAGACGCCGACCGGGCTCCGATAGGGCCGGTTCGCGTTCGGAAACTTACGGCGGAGGATGACGAACGAGACCATCTGCATCACGTACGAGATGACGGCGCCGAACACCGCGATAAACAGGATTATCCCGTTTGCTGCGGTCGAGGC
Organism: Microbacteriaceae bacterium; assembly: GCA_025464975.1. GTDB lineage: Bacteria > Actinomycetota > Actinomycetes > Actinomycetales > Microbacteriaceae > Lacisediminihabitans. The sequence continues at coordinate 13,861 of JAODMT010000004.1, forward strand.
GGCTTCGCTTGCCGCGGATATCCACTGCACCACGAGTAGAACGATGAAACCGACCACAGCCCCGACGATGAGCGCGACCCACGGGGTCTCGTGTTTGCGTCCGGTGAGGGAGAGGAACTTCGGGTAGTACCCGGCGCGAGACAGCGAGTACATGTTGCGGCCGGCAGCGAACATGATGCCCTGCAGCGACGCCAGCAGGCCGATCAGCGCGAACAGCGCCAGAATCGCGGCGACACCGTCGGGCAGGAACGCCCGGAAGCCGTCAAGTAGCGGTTCCCCCGACGCGGCGATCTGCTTCGAGCCCGTCACCGCTGGGTTGAGGAAGAGCACGAGAAGTCCGAAGAATGCGAGGGTGACAATGCCCCAAATGCCGGCGCGGGGGATGTCCTTGGTGGGGTTGTGCGCCTCTTCGGCCGCGAGGGGAAGTTCTTCGATTCCGAGGAAGAACCACGTCGCAAATGGAAGAGCAAACAGAACTCCGCTCCAACCAAACGGAAGGAATTGGCTGTTGCCCTCGGTCGGGGCGATGTTCAGCAACCGGCCGAAGTCGACGGCTCCAAACGCCAGGGCCATGACGGTGAAGATCATCAGCACCGCTATGGAAATGATCGCCACGATGAGGGCGAAGCGAAAGCTTGCCTGCGCCCCGAGCGAGTTGAGGCCGACGAAGACGATGTACAGGATGACCCACCAGAGCCAGCCGGGGAGGCTGAAGTGCAACAGTTCCTTCGTGATGGAGTCTGCGTAGTACGCGGAGAACAGCACGACGACGGCGGTCGTGACCACGTATTCGATTGTCTCGGCGAGGCCGGTTATGAAGCCTCCCCACGGTCCCATCGCGGCTCGTGCGAACGAATACGCGCCGCCGGTATGCGGCATGGCGGCGGACATTTCTCCGATGGAGAAGAGCATTCCGAAGTACATGATGATGATGACGATCGTTGCGATGAGCAGCCCGCCCCACCCCGCCTGCCCGAGACCGGGATTCCAGCCGGAAAAGTCGCCGGAGATGACGGCGGCAATTCCGATGCCCCACAGGCCCCAGAATCCGGCCGTGCGCTTGAGGCTTCTTTTCTCGAAGTAGCCCTCCACGGCCTTGGTGTAGGTGACTCCGGAGACTCTGTTTTCGGCCATGAATTCCTCCAGCAACGCGGGTGTGTCGGGTGTTGGTCAAATGGGGCAACGTTCACGCTTATCGGAGAGCATGACGTTTATTGGTACTCGGTGTCTACCTTTGGGGGCAAAAAGCTGTGAGCCCGTTTAGGATCGTGGACATGCCGTCGGAGATGTAATGGTCGGCACGCCGCATTCAAGCCGTCCGCCGAACCGAGGAAGAGGACACCAGATGGCCGCTCGAACCGGAATGCTCACAACAGATCGACTCAACGAGCTCATCGATGCCGGGGAGATCGACACGGTGATCGTCGCCTTCACCGACATGCAGGGACGACTGGTTGGCAAACGAACCTCGGCCCGGCTGTTCAGAGAGGAGGTCAGCCAGCACGGCGCGGAATGCTGCAACTACCTGCTCGCGGTGGATGTCGAGATGAACACCGTCGACGGGTACCGGATCTCCTCCTGGGAGCGTGGCTACGGCGACATGGCCATGATTCCCGACCTGGCGACGCTTCGATTGGTTCCCTGGCTTCCCGGAACCGCGCTCGTGCTCGCCGACCTCACCTGGCTGGACGAGAAGCCGGTCACCCCTGCTCCTCGCGAGATTCTGAAGCGGCAGATCGACCGGCTTGCCGAGAAGGGGCTGATCCCATACGTGGGCACCGAGCTGGAGTTCTTGGTGTTCGAGAACAGCTACCGTGACGCCTGGTCGAAGGGATACGTCGGACTGACACCCGCGAGCGACTACAACATCGACTACGCGCTGCTTGCCTCCACGCGGATGGAGCCGTTGCTGCGCGACATCCGGGTCAGCATGGAAAACGCCGGCATGTACTGCGAGGGAGTCAAGGGCGAGTGCAATCTGGGGCAGCAGGAGATCGCCTTCCGCTATGACGACGCCCTGACCACATGCGACAACCACTCCGTCTACAAGAACGGGGCCAAGGAGATCGCCGACAAGCACGGCAAGTCGTTGACCTTCATGGCCAAATTCAACGAGCGCGAGGGCAACTCGTGTCACATCCACATCTCGTTCCGGGACGCCGACGGCGGTGCGGTCTTTGCCGACCCGGAGGACGAGCTGGGGATGTCGAAGATGTTCCGGCACTTCCTCGCCGGTCAACTCAAGACCATGCGGGAACTCACCCTCTTCTTCGCCCCCAACATCAATTCCTACAAGCGCTATGTCGAGGGGAGCTTCGCGCCGACCGCGGTCGCCTGGGGCCTCGACAACCGGACCTGTTCGCTTCGGGTAGTCGGTCACGGGCTCGGCTTGCGAGTGGAGAACCGGGTTCCCGGCGGCGACGTCAACCAGTACCTCGCGACGGCCGCCCTGATCGCCGGGGGGCTCTACGGAATCGAGCACGAGCTTGAGCTCGAACCGGCGCTTGAGGGAAACGCCTACGGCAGCGACGCACCGAGGGTGCCGGCAACCCTCCGCGAAGCTGCCGAGCTGTTCGGCAGGTCGGAGATCGCCCGCGATGCCTTCGGGTCGGACGTCGTCGAGCACTATCTGAACAACGCACGGGTCGAGGTGCGGGCCTACGATGCCGCGATTACCGATTGGGAGAGAGTTCGTGGCTTCGAACGATTCTGAAAATATCAGCGGGCCAGTCATCGGACTCACCACCTACCTCGAACAGGCGCGAACGGGGGTGTGGGACGTTCCCGCGGCCTTCCTGCCAAAGGTCTACTTCGACAGCGTGGTTCAGGCGGGCGGCGTCGCCGTGTTGCTCCCGCCGCAGCCGGTGACGGCCGGCATCGCGGCCCGGGTGCTTGACGGCCTCGACGGCCTCATCCTCACCGGTGGCAAAGACGTCGATCCCGCCCGCTACGGCCAGCAGCCGCACGAGAAAACCGACGAGCCGCGACGGGATCGCGACGCGTGGGAGGCCGCCCTCATCACCGCCGCCATCGAGCGGCAGTTGCCGTTCCTCGGCATCTGCCGTGGCGCTCAACTGCTCAATGTGACCCTCGGCGGCACCCTCCAGCAGCACCTGCCCGACCTGCTGGGGACGACCAAATACCAGCGAGGCGGCGGCGAATTCAGCCGCATCGACGTGCTCGTCGACTCGGCCAGCGCAGTCGGTCGACTCGTGGAGACTACCGACCTCTCGGTCGAGGTCTATCACCACCAGGCCATCGACGAGTTGGGCGACGGACTCCGCGTGACGGCGAGGAGCGAGGACGGGGTCGTGCAGGCCCTCGAGCTTGAGACCGTGCCATTCGGGCTTGCGGTGCAGTGGCATCCGGAACAGTCACCGGAAGACATCCGGCTGTTCGGAGGACTCGTGGATGCCGCGCGCGACTATCACCTCGCGCGACGCGGCGATGCGGCGAGGGCGGACGCATGAGCGATCGGTTCCCTCGCCCGCCCGCGGGGACACTGCTACTCAATCCAGCCGACGAAACCGAGCTTCGGGTGGTGCCGCACTCGAGCCGTGAAGAAGTCGATGAGGCTGTGGCCCGCGCCGCGGCGGCCCAGCGCATTTGGGCGACACTCGCTCCCGCCGAGCGCGCCGCGGGACTCCGGCGATTCGCTGCGGCCGTCGAGGGCGACCTCGAGACCCTCGCCGGCCTCGAGGTGCAGAATTCCGGCCACCCCATCACGCAGGCGCGGTGGGAGGCTGGCCACGTCAGGGACGTTCTCAACTACTACGCGGCGGCGCCCGAACGGCTGCTCGGACGGCAGATTCCGGTGTCCGGCGGAATCGACGTGACCTTCCTCGAACCGCTCGGCGTCGTCGGGATCATCGTGCCGTGGAACTTTCCGATGACGATTGCGGCGTGGGGCTTCGCGCCGGCGCTCGCCGCAGGCAACGCCGTCTTACTCAAGCCCGCGGAGTGGACGCCACTCACAGCCATCCGGTTGGGCGAGCTCGCCATCGAGGCGGGCCTTCCCCAGGGTCTCTTCACGGTTCTTCCCGGCCGCGGCGACGTCGTCGGCGACCGATTCGTGACGAACGCGGGAGTGCGGAAGGTCGTCTTCACCGGGTCGACCGACGTGGGGAAACGCGTCATGGCCGGTTGCGCCGAGCAGGTGAAGGCGGTGACGCTTGAGCTCGGCGGAAAGTCGGCCAACGTGGTGTTCGCCGATTCCGACCTGGAGAAGGCTGCGGCGACGGCGCCCTATGCGGTGTTCGAGAACGCCGGTCAGGACTGCTGTGCGAGAAGCCGGATCCTGGTCGAGCGAAGCGCCTACGACCGGTTTCTCGAGCTTCTCGAGCCTGCAGTCAAGGGCGTGCGGGTTGGCGCCCCGACCGACGAGGCGACCGAGATGGGTCCGCTCGTCTCCGCGGCGCACCTCGAACGGGTCCGCTCCTACGTGACCGACGAGTCCCGGGTCGCCTTCCGCGGCAGCGCACCGGATGGTGCGGGGTTCTGGTTCGCGCCGACCGTGCTGTTGCCCGCCTCGCGCTCCGATCGAACGGTCACCGACGAAATATTCGGACCGGTCGTGACGGTGCTCCCTTTCGACGACGAGGCTGACGCGATCGCGCTCGCGAATGACAGCATCTACGGGCTTAGCGGTTCCATTTGGACCCGTGACACCGGCCGTGCGCTTCGGGTGTCCCGGGGAATCGAGAGCGGGAACCTGTCCGTGAACTCACACTCGTCGGTGCGCTACTCGACGCCGTTCGGTGGGTTCAAACAGAGCGGACTCGGCCGCGAACTTGGCCCAGACGCGGCCGTCGGGTTTACCGAGACCAAGAACGTTTTCATCAGCACGGACTGACACAACTCCACCACCACACGCAGGGAGCGCACCACAATGGCAGTACCGAAGATCGATCTCACCCGGCGTCTCGCCGGAAAGGTGGCCGTCGTCACCGGCGGAGCGAGCGGCATTGGCCTCGCCACGGCGAAGCGGTTCGCCGCGGAGGGGGCAACGGTGGTGATCGCCGATTTCAACCCCGCCACCGGTGCCGCCGCGGCGAAGGAGGTCGATGGGCTTTTCGTGCAGGTCGATGTCACCGACGAGGAACAGGTCAACAACCTTTTCGCGGTGACCAACGAGACCTACGGCTCGGTAGACATCGCTTTCAACAACGCAGGGATATCGCCGCCCGACGACGATTCGATCGAAACCACTGAACTGCCGGCATGGCAAAACGTGCAGGACGTCAACCTCAAGTCGGTGTACCTATGCTGCCGTGCCGCGCTCAAGTACATGGTCGCGCAAGGATCCGGATCGATCATCAACACCGCGTCGTTCGTTGCCGTGCTCGGATCGGCGACGAGTCAGATCTCCTACACGGCGTCGAAGGGCGGGGTGCTCGCGATGAGCCGAGAGCTCGGAGTGCAGTTCGCTCGCCAGGGGATTCGAGTCAACGCCCTATGCCCCGGACCGGTGAATACCCCATTGCTTCAGGAGCTGTTCGCCAAGGATGAGGAGCGGGCACAGCGCCGCCTCGTGCACATTCCCACGGGACGGTTCGCGGAGCCGGAGGAGCTTGCGGCGGCCGTCGCCTTCCTCGCGAGCGACGACGCCTCATTCATCACGGCATCCACCTTTCTCGTGGACGGCGGAATCAGCGCCGCGTACGTCACGCCGCTCTAATGAGTGAGTCGGGAGCGGTCGGGGATCGACCCGACATCGCCGGCGAGGCGTTGTTTCGACCGGTCCGCGCCGGCAACGCGTTCGAGGAGACCGTCAGCCGTCTCCTTCAGGCGATCAGGTTGGGAATCGTGCCGCCCGGGGAGGCGCTTCCGGCGGAGCGCGAACTTGCGGCCCGATTCTCCGTGAGCCGTGACACGGTGCGGGATGCCATCCGCTCGCTCTCGGAGGCCGGATTCGTGGTATCAAAGCGCGGTCGCTACGGCGGGACCTTCGTAGCGGGCGCAACACCGGGCGCGGCTCGGGCGGTGGACGGAGCCACCAGGTTGCGACCGACGGGCGCCGAGATCGACGACATCCTCGCAATTCGGGAGATTCTCGAAGTCGGGGCCGCCCGTGCTGCGGCCAGCAACAGCCTGTCCGCGGAAGATCGCGATCTGCTGTGGGGACGGCTCGGCGAGACGGCCGCGGCGTCGATCGACGACTATCGGCGGCTGGATTCCCGCCTGCACCTGACGATCGGGGAGCTGGTCAAAGCTCCGTCCCTCGTGCCGTTGCTCGCCGACAACCGGATGCGGGTCAACGGCCTGTTAGACGAGATTCCGTTGCTCCAACCGAACATCGAACACTCAAACCAGCAGCACGAAGCGATCGTCATCGCGATTCTCACCGGAGATGTCGAGCGAGCCGCATCCGCAATGCTCGAACATCTCGAGGGTTCGGCCGCGCTGTTGCGCGCCTTCCTCGGCTAACAGCGCGCTGATCTCTGATCTGCTCGACGCGGCCTACTTCGCGTCGGGGCTCTTCGGGGTGCGCGAGCGCGTTGTGCTGCGAGCCGGCGGAACGATCGGGAGGGTGGCGGAAGTATCACCGGATGCCTTCGTGGTGACCGGCTTGGCTGCGGAGGCGGTGGCGGCGGTCGACCCCGACGCTCGCTTGCTTGCCGATGTGCTGGCGGGAGCCGCGACGATCTGGGCGGTCGTGGCGACCGACGAAGCTGCGGGTGGCACGGCAGGAGCGGTAGTCGCGGGAGCGGCGGCGCGGGCGGAAGTCGCCGGAGCGGCGGTGCGGGCGGAAGTCGCCGGAGCGGCGGTGCGGGCGGAAGTTGCGGGGGCGGAAGTCGCAGGAGCGGAAGCCGCGGGAGCGCCGGTGCGAGCGGATGTCGCAGGCGCCGCGGGAGCGGTAGTCGCCGGAGCGACGGTGGCAGCGGGAGGCGCGACGGAGGAGGTGGCCGGAGCGGCCGGGCCACCCGGCTTCGGCGGCTCGTTGCGGGCGACGTAGAGCTGCGCCGCCCGGGTTCCGACGAGGAGGAATCGCACGAGCAGGAAGATCAGCCCGATGCCGACCGCGAGAAGCACCAGCATGAAGAACGCCCACACGATGAAGCCGAACAAGCCGAGAACCCCGGCGCCGACGCCATCGAATCCTGGGATGAGTGGATTGAAAATGGTTACTCCTCTAGACGGGCGGCATCCTGAGATTGCTTGATCACCGTGCCGATTGCTATAGCTACGGTAGCGCCCCAGCTGATCCACATGAGAATCAACCGCCAGTCCCGTGGACCCTTTCGGGTGGTTTGAAGCGTTCCCCAACCACCGAGCACCGCGCTGATGAGATTACTGCTGAAGATGAATTTGCGCACGGTATGCCTTTCGAATCACTGATTTTCCACGCTACTCCGCCAACATAAGCGAGCGCACCCCGGCTACAGAGCGCACCGCGGCTACAGTGAACTGCCGGACCGGCTACCGAAGGGATGTCGTGCGCACAGCCATATTGGGGGCCGTCCTCCTTCTGGTGGGTGGCCTCGCAATCGCCTTTCGCATCCTGTCGGTCAGTGACGCCCTCGCGATAGCCGACCGGGTGTGGCCGATCCTGCTCTTCGTGGTGGCCATCACCGTGGTAACCGAACTCGCCGCCGAGGCCGGACTGTTCCGCGTGGTCGCCGAGCGGACCGCCAGCTGGGGGCGAGGCCGAGCCTGGGTGCTCTGGCTTCTCGTGCTCGGACTCGCCGTCGCTGGCACGATTTTCCTGTCGCTCGACACCACCGCGGTCCTGCTCACCCCGGTCGTCGTCATCCTGGCCCGCCATGTTGGCCTGTCACCGCTGCCGTTCGCCCTCACGACGGTGTGGATGGCAAACACCGCTTCTCTTCTGCTGCCGGTGTCGAACCTCACCAATCTGCTGGCCGAACACGAGCTTGCCGGCATCGGCCCCGTGCGGTTCGCTGCCCTCACCGTCGTGCCGGCCGCGCTGTCGATCGCCGTGCCCGCCGTCATTCTCTTCGTGGTCTACCGCCGCAAACTGCTCGTTCGTTACGAGCCAGCCGAGCGCGAGTCGACCGACGACCGGGTACTTCTCGTCGCAAGCGGTGTGGTCATTGCCGTGCTCATCCCGCTTCTGGTGTCGGGTCTGCCGGTCTGGATCCCGGCCGTCGCGGGCGCGGCAACGCTCGCGGTGTTCTTCGCGGTGCGCCGCCGCGCCGTTCTGCGCTTCGGCCTGCTTCCGTGGCAACTCGTACTGTTGGCCGCCGGGCTCTTTCTCGTGGTCGAGGCCGCACACTCCCTCGGCCTCGGCTCGGCCCTCGCCGCCGTCTCCGGCACCGGTCACGGTCTTCCCGACCTCCTCCGCCTCGCCGGAGTCGGCGCCGCCGGAGCGAACGCCATCGACAATCTTCCCGCCTACCTCGCGCTCGAACCGGTCGCCGGAGACCCGACCCGCCTCGTCGCTCTCCTCATCGGGGTGAATGTCGGACCGCTCATCACCCCGTGGGCCTCACTCGCCACGCTGCTCTGGCATGAGCGACTCACGGCCCTCGACGTGCGAATCTCGTGGGGTCGGTACGCGTTGCTTGGCCTGATCGCCGCTCCGGCCACGGTTGTCGTGGCGACGATCGGCCTCGCGTATACAGTGCGCTGACGCCCCCGACACGAAGCTGTCAATCAACTGCCAAACTGACCGATCGGTCAGATGCTGTCCCATCGGTCAGCTAGCGTCGGATGCATGTCCACTTCGTCAGACGACTTGCGCTCGATCGCGCTTGCCGAGTTCGCGACCGCCGGGTATTCCGCGACCTCGCTTCACCGCATCGCCGACCTCGCCGGGTTGTCCAAGTCAAGCGTGCTGTACCACTACTCGTCGAAGGAGACGCTGCTCGAGGCCACCATCGCCCCGGCGCTCGACCGCATGGAGCAGATCCTCGACGCCCTCGAGGCGCGGACGCTGAGCCCCGAGGGACGCACCGCCTTCCTCGCCGAGTTCGTCGACTTCATCCTGCAGTACCGGCTCGAGGTGAACATGTTCATCAATCAGGGGCCGTCGCTCGTCGACGTGCCGGTGATCGACCGGGCCAATGACCTCGTGGTGAGGCTCTCGGAGTACTTCGCCGCGAACACCGGTTCAGTGGAGGAGAAGATGCGCTTCGGAATCGCCCTCGGCGGTGCGGCGTACATGCTCTGCAGAGCGGATTCACTCAACTTCGAAAGCGCACCGATCGAGCAGACACGGGTTGCTCTCGTGAACATCCTCACCGAGCTTCTCGCGCCGGTCGACCCGATTACCACGAACAGGATCTGACATGGCGACCCTTCTCTATCGGCTCGGTCGATTCTCGTATCGCCGGTCCTGGACCGTGATCGGCGTCTGGCTCGTGCTCGTCGTCGGCGTGCTCGGCGGAAGCGTCGCGCTCGGCGGTCAGACCCAGGAATCGTTCGCGATTCCCGGGACAGAGTCCCAGAACGCGCTGGACCGGCTCCAGGCCGTGTTCCCCTCGGTCGCGGGTGCAAGCGCGCAAGCCATAATCGTCGCCCCGAAGGGTGAGTCGATCACGGATGCGCCGGTCAAGGCGGCGATCCAGACGTTGGACGCGAAGATCGCTTCGATCAAGGGAATCGACTCCGTCGTCGGCCCGTTCTCCAAATACGCCGGCAACGCGATCAGCAGCGATGGGCGGTACGCGAGAAGCCAGATCCAGTTCACCGGGGCGTCTACCGACGTGACCGCCACGACACTGTCACAGCTCAAAGCCACTTCGGCGATTGGAACGAGCGCTGGACTGACCGTCGCGTTCGGCGGTCAGGTGTTCCAGGACAACACCTTTGGCATCACCATCACCGAGGTCTTCGGGCTGCTGTTCGCCGCGGTGGTGCTCATCATTACCTTTGGCTCCCTGGTCGCGGCCGGTATGCCACTCCTCAGCGCCATGATCGGGGTGGGGATCGTCATCGGCGGCATCGGCGCCGTCTCCGCGTTCACAACGGTATCGAGCTCCGCGCCGCTGCTCGCACTCATGATCGGGCTCGCGGTCGGCATTGACTATTCGCTTTTCATTCTGTCGCGGCATCGAAGTCAGCTCGCCGCCGGCCAGGATCCGGAGGAATCGGCAGCGACCGCGGTTGGCACGGCAGGCAGCGCCGTCGTCTTCGCGGGAGTCACCGTGATCATCGCGCTTCTCGGGCTGCTCGTTGTCGACATCCCGTTCCTCAGCGTCATGGGCGTCGGCGCAGCATTCGCGGTGCTCATCGCGATCGGGGTCGCCACGACCCTCCTCCCGGCTCTGCTCGGCCTCGCCAAGGGGCGACTGGCGCCGAAGCCCGGGTCCCGGGCGTTTAAGCGCGCCATGGTGCACGGTGACGGGGGCACCCCGACCATGGGCCTCCGCTGGGTGAGAGGCGTCATGAAGCGCCCGATCTTCGCCACGGTCAGCGTAGTGCTTGTGCTCGGAGTGCTCGCCATTCCCGCGCTCAGCCTGGACCTCAACCTGCCCGACGGCGCATCGGAGCCGAAGGGTTCGACCCAGCGGGAGGCCTACGAGCTGATCAAGGATGGCTTCGGTCCGGGCTACAACGGACCGCTCATCATCGCCGTCGACATCACCCAGACCACCAACATCCAGTCCGATCTGGACGGCATCGCGGCGCAGCTCAAGACCCTCAAGGACGTCGAGTACGTCAGTCCGGGGCTTCCGGATCCCGGACTCGACACCGCGATCATCCAGGTCATCCCCTCCAGCGCCCCCGATGCTCCGCAGACCAAGGCCCTCGTTCAGTCCATCCGAAACCTTGCGCCGACCATCGACAAGAAATTCGACACCCCGATCTCGGTCACCGGGTCGACCGCGGTCGGAATCGACATCTCAAACCGGTTGACCAACGCCCTTGTCCCGTTCGGCGCGATCGTCGTTGGCCTCTCGATCGTGCTCCTCATGATGGTGTTCCGCTCGGTGCTCGTTCCGATCAAGGCAGCGCTCGGATTCCTGCTCTCGGTGATGGCCTCGTTCGGGGTCGTGGTGGCGATCTTCCAGTGGGGCTGGTTTGGCCAGCTGCTCAACGTGCAAACGCCCGGTCCGATCCTGAGCTTCATGCCGATCATCCTCATGGCCGTTCTGTTCGGTCTCGCGATGGACTACGAGGTGTTTCTCGTGTCCGGGATGCGCGAGGAGTTCGTGCATTCCGGTGACGCGAAGCGATCGGTGAGCCGCGGATTCGCCAACGGCTCGCGCGTGGTCACCGCCGCGGCCCTCATCATGTTCTTTGTCTTCTTCGCCTTCGTTCCGGAGGGCTCGAACACGATCAAGCCGATCGCCCTTGGTCTCGCCGTCGGGGTGGCGTTCGACGCCTTCCTGGTGCGGATGACCCTGGTCCCGGCGATCATGACCCTGCTTGGCCGAGCCGCCTGGTGGATGCCGAAGTGGCTTCGACGCGCACTGCCCAACATGGACATCGAGGGCGAGAACCTTCGCGAGCACCGGGAGGCCGTCGACTGGACGCTCGGACAGGACGGCGCCGCCGTGAGTGCGGAAGCGCTCGTCGCCGGCTCGGAGCGGTTCGCCGTCGGACCGATCGACCTGGCCGTCCCAGCCGGCTCGGTCGTCCTCGCGAGTGGCGAGCCGAGCGTGCGCCGCCTGATCGCCGCCACGATCGCCGGTCGTATCGACGCGCTCTCCGGTCGGGCCCAGGTCATGGGGCATCCGCTGCCGTCCGAGGCCGGGCGGGTCGCTCGACTCGTCGCGATGGCCGACGTCGGCGGGGTGGAACGCGCGGAGACCACGGTGACGCTCGGCGAACTCCTCGACGAACGGCTGCGCCTCACCGGTCCGGTGCGCAGGTTGGGACGCGCCCGCACGGCAGATCGATGGGTAACCCGAATCAACTCGGCGGTTTCAGAGGTCGCCGGCCGGGCGGCGACGCCCGTGACCATCCGATCGACGCTTCGGGAACTGCCGCAGCTCGAACGGGCGATCGCACTCGCGACGGTCGCCCTGTCCGAGGGCACTCCCGTCGTCGCGCTCGACCTGCTCGACTCGTTCGCCGAGACCGACGAACGCGCCTTCCTCGCCGCGGTGTGTCAACTCGCGGCCCCGACCACTACCCTGCTGCTCTTCTCGCCGCTGCCGGTTCGGACCTCGAGTTCGGGTTGGGGAGGCGACCGCCCCCTCACCATCCTCGATCTCACAGCGCTCGACACCAGAGGAGTCCTTAAGTGAGTCCGTCCATTTCTCCCGCACGCCGTTCGCTCGCCCATCGGGCGGCGATCATCGCCGTGGTGCTCGTCCCACTCGCGTTTGCCGGCCTGTTCGTCGGCGCGCTCGCGCAGGCGACCACGGCCGTTGACCGCATCCCGGCGGCGATCGTCAACTCCGACAAACTCGTCTATTCAACGGCCGCCGACGGCACGAAGTCGCCCATCTTCGCCGGCCGACAGCTCGTCACCGAACTGACCGGGGGCAGCAAGGGCTTCGACTGGACCATCACCAACAGCGCCGATGCCGAGCAGCAGCTCAAGGACGGCACGGTGGACGCCATCCTCACTGTGCCGAAAAACTTCTCTTCCTCGATCATGTCGCTTTCCTCGTCCTCACCGGAGCGGGCGAACCTCGCCATCCGCACCGACGACTCCCACAGCTATCTCACCGGGGCCGTGGCGCAATCCGTTGGCGACGGCCTCGTCAGTGCCTTCGGTGTGGCGATCACGGAGCAGTACATTTCCGGGATCTCGGCCGGAATCGGGACCCTGGGTAGCTCTCTGCACTCGGCGGCGAACGGAGCGAGCAGCCTCGCGTCCGGTGCGACCGGCCTCAGCGGCGGCCTCGGAACCCTCTCCGGTGGGGTGTCATCCGCCGCGAGTGGTGCGTCATCCCTCGCGGGTGGCGTCACCCAGTACACCGGCGGAGTGGATTCGCTCAGCTCGGGACTCCGCAAGCTCAACGCCGGGGCGGCGAACCTCACCCCCCTCAGCAACGGCATTTCCGGAGTGGCCGGCGGCGTGGCGGCCCTGTCGGCGCAGCTCGCGGCAGCGACCGCGGCCCCCGTCCCCGACCAGGCAGCGATCGCCACGATAAGTCAGCAGCTCGCCGCGGCCTCCGCCGAACTCAGCGCCTTGAGCGGCCAGAATGCATCGCTTGCGACGGGCATCCAATCCGGTGTCAAGCAGAGTGCGTCCGGCTCTACCCAGCTTTCGGCCGGTTCGGAGTCCCTTCGGTCGGGTGCGAGCTCGCTGTCCGCGGGACTCGGGGAGCTCTCCGCGGGAGCAACGTCCGCCTCTACCGGCGCTGCTCAGCTTGCGACCGGGGTTTCGCAGCTGGCCGGCGGCCTCCAGAGTGGAGCGGATCAGGTTCCCGCGACTTCGCCGTCCGCCGCGGCGCAGACCGCGAAGATCGCCGCCGACCCTGTCGGCCTCACTGTGACGCGGGACAACAAGATCTCAAGCCTCGGCCAGGTCATCGCGACGTTCTTCGTGCCCCTCGGCCTATGGGTCGGCGCGCTCGCCGTGTTCCTGGTGCTCCGACCGCTCTCCCGACGCGCGCTCTCCTCCTCGGCCGGCAACGGGCGGCTTGTGCTCTCCGCCCTCGGCCGGGCCAGTGCGGTCACCGTCGCCCAGGCGGTGTTGCTCGTGGCGCTCTTGCACGTCGCACTTCACGTGTCGTGGGCTCTGCTTCCGGCGACTCTGGGGTTCTCGCTCGTGCTCGCCCTGGCCTTCACCGCGTTCCACTACCTGCTGACGATCGCGTTCGGCCGTGCCGGACTCGTGATCTCGCTGCTGTTGCTCGCGATTCAGGTGACGTCGACGGGAGGGCTCTACCCGGTTCAGATGCTCGCGGCCCCGTTCCAGCTGATCAGCCCGTTCCTGCCGCTCACCTACGGGGTTGCCGGGATGCAGGGGATCATCGCCGGAGGGAATGCCGGTTCCGTTGTCGCGGCAGCGTTCACCCTGCTCGCCTTCGGGCTCGCCAGCGTGCTCGTTTCGCTTCTGGTGGTCCGTCGCACCCGACGAGCCCAGGCGCTCGGGCTAACCTCGGCCCTCCCGCTGGGGAGTCATGGCGGCCAGGCACCGCAGGTCGCCTAGCTGTACTGCTCACGGGATGTTGTCATCCGGCAGACGGGTGGTTGATATGCCGGCCGAGCATCGTCGTCGCGCTAATGGCTAGGATGCTGACCATGAATCCCCGCAAGTCTTAGCGTCTGCGCTTGATGCAGCGGAGGAGTCTGCCCATTTTCGGCTGAGACTCGCGCTCTAGCGAACGGTCAACGACCTCGCTCCAAGAGCCGTCGCCGACCAGTGTGCGACGCCCGCTGCATCTGTACCGCCAGACCATGGACGCGTCACTGTGCGCGAAGTCTTCTTAGGGGTTCTCAGATGCAACAAAACAACGATGTGCCTACCGCACTTTCTGGAAATATCGACTTCCATCTTCTTGTTGGAGGCCAGCTCGTCTCTCAAGTGGGCAACCAATTGCAGAGCCTCGCTCTGCCGCTGGTAGTCCTCACGCTTACCGGCTCCGCAGTGCAGGCAGGCGCGATCCTCGCGATCAGCACTGCCACATACCTGTTGTTCGGGCTTGTAGCAGGTGCCTTAGTGGACAGGTGGGATCGGAAGCGCACAATGATCTGGTGTGAGGTAGGTCGCGCAGTGCTCACCGCCTCCATCCCGGTCGCTTTCCTCTGGAACGCCGTGAGCATCCCGCAGTTGTACGCGGTCGCGATCATCACCGGTGCGCTTGGGGTGCTCTTTCAGACCGCAAATAGCACGGCGATGCCGCACGTTGTGGCGCCGCAGCAACTCCCGGCGGCGCTCGGCATAAGCCAGGCGGCATCCAGCGCCGTGGGTATCGCCGGGTCCGGTCTCGCGGGAGCCGCCTACGCGGTGGGCCGGTCTATCCCGTTCCTGGTGAACGTGGCTTCTTTCCTGGTCTCCGCCGCAACGCTGAGCGCCATTCGACCCCAATTTCAGGGTGCGCGTATTGATTCCGCTCGCGGCCCAGGCGATCTTCTCGGCGAGATTCGCGAGGGACTCGTTTGGGTCTGGCGCCAGCCTGTAATCCGTCTGCTTACCATCGTCGAGGCCGCGGACGGTCTCCGGTACGGTGCTGGGTATTTGCTGATCATTGAGCTGGCTCGCCAGGTCAGCGCCGATGCCTTACAGATCGGTTTCGTGTTCGGCGGGGCTGGTCTGGGGGGACTCGTGGGCGGCTTGCTGGCAGCTCGCGCCACGAAACGCTATCCGCTGGGGCGAGTCGCGATCGTGCTTCTCTGGGCGGAAGCTGCCGCGTTCCCGCTCTACGCATTCGCACCGTCGTGGGCTTGGCTTGCCCTCGTCGCGCTCCTGGAGAGCGTTCTCGTGCCGATCTACTCGGTTGCGATGAACAACTACCGACTGACGATCACTCCGGATCGGATGCGGGGGCGAACCAACAGTGCTGTGAGCACTCTCGTCACCGGCGCGATGTCGATCGGTACGATCGCGAGCGGACTCCTGCTCGAACAAATTGGCGCCACGGCCCTCGCTCTCGCCTGCGCCGGCTGGTTGCTCGTACTCGCCCTGGCGACAACGGCAAGCCGAACGATTCGAACCGCCGGAGCGCCAGCCACGCCCCGGTTGAGCGGCACGTCGGACAGGAGCATCTGAGGCGGCAATCATGTCTGGCGGGTGGTGAAGGGCGAGACCGAAGGCTTCGTTTATTTGCCTTGTAGGTTATTTAGCCAATCGGTATAGTAGCCGCATGACGACCGCGCAATTGGATGCCACCTTCTTGGCGCTGGCCGACCCCACCCGTCGGGCGATCATCGGCCGCCTCGCGCTGGGGGATGCCACGGTGAACGAGTTGGCCGAGCCGTTCGCCATGACGCTCCCGGCGGTATCGAAGCACCTCAAGGTTCTGGAGCGCTGCGGGCTGATCTCGCGATCGCGCCGCGCCCAGTTCAGGCCGTGCCACCTCGAAGGGGCCGCCCTCGACGCCGCGGAATCCTGGATCGAAGAGAACCGCCGCCTCTGGTCCGATCGCTTCGACAAGCTCGATGCGCACCTCCGTGACATTCAAAATCCCGGGAGAGGCCAGCAATGACAAACAATCCCGCGGCGCCCATCGGGCACGTCGAACCCGCAAGCGAGCTCAACTTCTTCCGGCTATTCGAAGCGCCCAGGGCCCTCGTCTTCCGCTGCATGATCGACCCGCAGCACCTCACGCGCTTCTGGGGGCCCACCGGAGTGACCACCCCGATTGACGGCATCGTGGTCGACGCTCGCCCTGGCGGCGCGTTCGAGACGACGATGGTCAACGACAGAGACGGCAGCCGATACCGGATGCGCGCAGTCTTCAACGAGGTCACCGAACCCGAGCGGCTGGTCTGGACCGACGTCGACTCCGGCATGATCACCACGACCGTCTTCACCGACTTGGGTGACGATCGCACCGAGGTGCACATCCGCCAGACCCTCGTTCCCGCACCGGTCATGGCGGGCGACGCGCAGGCCGGCTTCCTCACCTCGCTCGATCGTTTCACCGCGTACACGAAATCCCTCACCGAACGAGCCACCGGCTCCGCACCCCAGCGGAGGAACGAATGACCACGGTGCATTCAGCAGATGGGACCCCGATCAGCTTCGATCAAACCGGATCGGGCCCACCGCTCGTCCTGGTGCTCGGCGCCTTCAACGAACGCCCGGCCGGGGAAGCATTGGCCGCCTATCTCGCGCCGCACTTCACGGTTGTCAATTACGACAGGCGGGGCCGCGGCGAGAGCGGTGACACACAGCCCTACGATGTGGATCGCGAGGTTGAAGATCTGGGAGCGATGATCGAGGTGGCCGGTGGCACCGCCGCGGTATTCGGATACTCCTCCGGCGCCGTCCTCGCCATGATCGCCGCCGAGAAGGGCCTGCCGATCACCTCGCTCGCGCTGTACGAGCCGCCCTATCCGCTTGAGGGCAGGGCGCCGGAGTTCTTTGATCAGCTGGCGTTCGATATTCGTGCCTTGCTGGCGGAGGGCAGGCGCGGCGACGCCGTAGAACTCTTCCAGACTCGCGCCGTCGGCATCCCGCCCGGGGTCGTCGCGCAGATCCGCCAGGCACCGTTCTGGCCGGCACTGGAACGGATCGCTCCCACTCTCGAATACGAGTCGATCATCCTCGCCGCCGACCCGCGCCTGCCGGAGCGAGTCGTTGCACCCACGCTCGTGATCGCCGGATCCGACAGCCCGCCCATCGTCGCCAATGCGGCAAAGACACTAGCCGGCCGCCTTTCGGATGGCACGCTTCGCGTGCTCGAAGGCCAGACCCACGACATCGTCGCCGATGCGGTGGGCCCGGTGGTCGCGGGGTTCCTGACACCGGCGTGACCGATTGCGTCGTGAACAAGCCGGGGCGGGCGGCGGTCTCCCTCCGCGCCACACGTGTTTCGCAAGGCGAACGTGGACCCGAGTGAGTAGGGGTCGAGCTGCCAGTAGAGAGTGCCCGTCAGGCTTGAAGAGGTGGGATTATCTGGCGGTGACGCCGCGTGAGATCCACAGCGCCGACTATCCCGGCGCCAATGACGGCGAGGGCGCTGGTTGCATACAGCGGCAATGCCCACGGCGAGTGGTCGCCTCCGCGGATCATGTACGTGTCGGCGAGTCCCATTCCTGTATGAAAGGAGGCCACAAAATAGGCGGGCGCTCCGAGCATGAGAACCACTAGGTAAAGGAAGGCGGCAGTGAGGGGTGCCATGTCGCGGCGAGCTAATACCAGGACGAGTACGAAGATCGCGAGCGCGACGCCGAGGCCGAGAAACCCCACGACGAAAGGTGCGCCCAGTGATTCATTCGCCGCGGCCATGTCCTCCCGTATCCGATCCAGGTCTTTTCCTGGAGCGGCTGCGAGCGGATTCAGCACGAGGATCTGGAGGCCCGCCAGAAACGAATACACCGCAACTGCAACGGTCCCCGTTACGGCGATTGCGATGGTCACAGCTCGAGGACTCACGGGCGGACGCATACCCCGACCATAAGCGTGCCGCGCGGCCCAGCCAATAGCGCCGCCGAAAACGCATCCGACGGAGCATCCGGCTGCTGACGCCGTTGCGCGACAAGCGTGGCGCCGCTCGGCGACTGTTCGATCCTCATGCGGCACTCATTCCTTCACCACCCGGTACGTGTTGACCAGGGCTCCCGTTTGGAAGCGGTCGGAGCTGATGAACTCTAGTCTTTGGGGCTCGGGAAAGAGTTTTTTCCCTGAGCCGAGTGCGGTGGGGTGGACCGTCAGCCTGAGTTCATCCACGAGGCTTTCGTGGAGCATGGAGGCGATGAAGTCAGACCCGCCGGTGACCCCGATCGTGCCGCCTGAACGTTCTCGAAGGGCGGCAATCTCTTCTGCGGGGGACGTAGAGGCGATTCGTGAACGCTGCCATTTGGCGTCGGAGAGGGTTCGGCTGAAGACGAGTTTTTCGTGCCCGTTGACGACGGAGGCGAGGGGGTCATCGGCGGTAGGCCAGTAGGCGTACTGCTCCTCGTAGGTCACTCGTCCCATGAGCATTGTGTCGATGTGCTCGAGATAGCTCTTGGTCGCTGCGATCAAATCTGGTGTGAGATCGCCGTGGATCCAGTCGATGCGTCCGTTGGACCTGGCGATGTAGCCGTCGGCGGAGATTTGCATGGCGAGCGATACAATTCGCACTTTTCTCATCATGGTCGTTGACCGGCCCGCTGTGTCGTCGCGTTCCGTAGATGGGCGGCTGTGACGGCCAGCCAGATCCAGGCGAGGATGACCGCTGCGGTGAAGCCCAAAACAATTACGGCCGAGGTCGACCCGCTGGCAATGCCGACGAATGCGAGCAAGAAGAAGCCGCCGGTGACGATGGAGAACGCGCCGAGTACACGGTTTCCCGAGACGAAGAACCGACGCGAGAGAACGAAGCAGCCCGCGATGAGTCCAATGAAGCCGAGGCCACCTGTTACGAAGTGGAGGAATCCGTGCACGGAACCGGTGGTCGCGTGTCCGGGGGGCGTTCCCGGGGGGAATCCGTTCATGGGGTCGGCGATGAAAATGCCGGCGCCAAGGAGGCCGACTCCGTAAAGGCCGATGAGGAGCGGACCCCAGGTTGAACTTCCTCCGGGGTAGAGCGAGCGGCGGATCCCCATGGAGCAGAGCAGGATGAGGATTCCGGTGAGGACGAGGTTGGTTGTCTGGATCCAGCCGAGGTCGCCGTTGGCTAGCACGCTGAGGTCGTTGTGGGCCGCGTCGAAGCCGGGCCGGAGGAATGCCTGGGCGAAGCCGACGACAAGGTAGAGCGGCCCGGCGGCAATCCCGCAGGCAAGCAGGGCGCGGGAGGTGCGGGTGGCGGCATTCTGCGTGTGGGGGCTGTGTGCCGCGGGCGGGTAATCGGTTTTCGGCATAGTTGTACTCCTGAGGTGCGGCAATGGCTGATTTTGCGTGAGGCTGAGCGTCGTACGGTCAGGCGGCGAAGAAGGCGCGAAGCTCCGGGGCCATGGCCGCGTTTGATACTTGATGCGTCTGACCATCGAGAGTGTGGTGCAGAGACGTCGGCACCGACGCGGTGATCACGGACTGAGCGGCCACCATCGCTGGGGCAGCCTTTCCGCCGACCATGACCAGGGTCGGAACGGGGATCTGTGGAAGCCGATCGATAGGGACGGTGAAGCCATTGAGAACTGCGGTCTCGTACGGGAGCGTGTTTGCGGAGGCTGTCTGGCTTTTCCACACCCCCGGGATGAAGCGAAGCATGATCGGGACAAACGCTGGGACACCGATCATTGTCACCAAGAAGTACGAGACCATCGCGCCGCGCTTGTTCTCGGCGAGCAGTTTCTTCAAATGGCCTTCATGATCAACAGGAGTCCCATCGATGACACCCACCCCGGTGTATGGGGCCTCGTAGATGGCGAGCTTACTCATCGGCACCCCGGCAGCGGCCGCCTCAAGTGCAAGCGCCGCGCCCGAGGAAATACCGTAGACGAAGGCGTTGCCGCCCGCGTGGTGGATCACAGCAGCGAGATCTTCGATTTCGCGTTGCACCGCGTATGGCTTGGTATCCCCGCTGTCCCCGCGGCCCCGTCGATCGTAGAAGTACACGCTGAACGAGTCGGCAAGCTCCTGTGCAAGCCCGCGAGCCGGGCCAAAGGATCGGCCGCAAAACGCCCCATCCACCAGCACGAGCGCCGGGCCCGACCCGATTCGCTCAACCGAAATCGTTGTTCCGTCCGCCGAGGTGACCAGGTCGATCGTGGTCTCATGAGTTGTGGTGTTCATGCTGAGTGCCTTTCAAGAATCGTGTCGAGTGTGGCGAAGGAGAGGACCCAACCGGCGAGCGTCATGTCGCGGACCTCGTCTGTGAAGGGACCCTGATGAAGGGTCATCCGTGTTCGGTCGCCGTGGTCGTGGAACTCAAGTCGCAGGATGATGTCGTCGACGAATCCTGCGGAAGTCTCCGCGGCCATCTGGATCTCCAGAAATTCGGGCTCGTGAAACGAGAGGATCCGGCCGCGGATGGGGTGGATGACTCCGGTCGAGGTGTCGACCATAGAGAGTTCCCACCGGCCGCCGATGACGAGATCTACCGCGACACTTTCGATGGGCACTGTGACTCCTTTCGGACCGAACCAGCTCGCTAGACGCTCGGGTTCAGTCCAGAACCGCCACACCACATCGCGGGGCGCCTCGAATGCACGAGAGACGAAGACGTCCCGTTCCGTTACCTCCCGCCCAGCCCTAGACATCCCCACTCCGAACGTGGTGATCCGAATCGCGCTGAAACGCGCCAAGAGCGCCGTCGAGCTTGTCGAACGACTCACCCCAGAATTTCCTGTACCGCTCCACATACTCGCTCGCTTCCTTCAACCGATCGGCCTCCAGATGGCTCAATCGAGCGGTCGCAACTCGACTGCGCGAAATCAGGCCCGCGTCTTCCAGCACCTTCAAATGTTTAGAGACCGCCGGCTGACTGATCGCAAACGGCGCAGCCAGATCAGAAACTTGAGCGTCGCCCTCGGTCAGTCGCTGAAGAATCGCGCGACGCGTCGGATCGGCCAACGCACCGAAGATCGCGCTAAGTCCGTCGACATTCGTTTGCATAACCCATCCTTTCTGAAACCAAGTGGTTTTAGAGTATCGGGTGCGCACGCGTTGTCAAGCGCTTTGGGATGCAGGATTGACAAGTGACCGATACGGAGACGAATGGCGTCGCCCTCTCGCGGGCCTTCTTCCACGAGGTCGTGGGACCGACGCTGGCGGAGCGGTTCCCGGACCTCCCTTACTCTGCTGGCCGGCTTGGCGCTGGCTCTGACGTCCTCGGCCTCGACGACGCCGTCTCGCGCGATCATGACTGGGGTCTGCGGCTGAGCCTGTTCGTACCGGATGCGGCAGTCGCTGAGGTAGACCTGGAGCTGGAGCGGCTGCTTCCCGTCAGCTTTCGAGGGATGCCCCTCCGATTCGCCTTCACAGGCCAAACGGCGCGGCGGCACCATGTCGAAGTGACCAGCGTGTCCGATTTCCTGAACTCGCATCTGGGCTTCGATCCTCGTGCGGGCGCGTCGGCGCGCGATTGGCTCTCGGTCTCCGGGCAAGCTGCACTCGAAGTCGTCGCCGGCCCGCTCTTTGCTGACACCTCCGACGAGCTCGCCTCAGCCCGACGCGCGCTCGAATGGTACCCGGACGACGTCTGGCGGTACGTGCTCGCCTGCGACTGGATCCGTATCGAGCAGGAGCTTCCCCTGATGGGACGCGCAGCCGATGTTGGCGACGATGCCGGCTCCCGCATTATCGCGGCACGGTTGGTGCACACCGTCATGCACCTGGCGTTCATGCTGGAACGCCGCTGGCCCCCCTACGCAAAGTGGTTCGGCACTCTCTTCCACACGTTGACGTGCGCAGCCGAGGTGGGGGAGTCTGTTGACTCCGCACTCCGCGCCAACGACTCGGCCGGTCGACAGCTCGGAATCGCCGCCGCACTGGATTCACTGCTCCAGCGGCAGAGCGCGCTCAAATTGACCGCGACGACCCGGGCAACGATCTCGTTCTGGGATCGGCCATATCTGCAGCCGGACCCGGACATTGTTGCCCAACTCCTGGACGGGATAGCGGATCACAGCATCCGACATCTGCCGCGTGGCCGCGGGTCCATTGATCAACGAACCGACAATGTCGATGTCCTCGTCGACGTCGAAGCACGCAGGTCCGCAGTCGCGAACTGAGCAGCCACATCACCGGTGAGGGACCCCGGTGCAGAGTCGTCCGGGTGCGCAGTGCGTCGCCGGATGAGCGTGCAATTAACGGGCGTAGGTCGCGAATCTTTCAATCGCCGCGGGGGTGACCGGTGTGAAGAGGTTGATCAGGTTGCCGTCGGGGTCGCGGAACAGCAACGACCTGTTGCCCCAGGGCATCGTCGTTGGTTCATTCACGAACGTGGTAACCCATTCCTTCAATCTCAGGTATTCCGTGTCGACATCCTCCACGAGGAATTCGATGATCGCTGTGTGGTTGTCTGCTGGCCGAGCCGAACCCGGGCCGAAGAGACCGACGGTTGCGGTGCTTCCAATGGCGACGGTTCCGGATGGCGTGCGAACCTCGGCGAATTGCTCGTTCAAGTACACGGCCGTGCCGCCCGTGACGTGATCGTAGAAGCTGGTCAGCAGGGCGACGTCGTCAGTGATGATACGGATCGATACGAGGTTCATGGGGGTTCCGTTCCTGTCGGGACGATCCCGACCTTTTCCATCGTGGATGACGGTGACGACAGCCCCCTGTCGGTGTTTAGCGCGGAGTGATCGCTGATTCAGGTGATTGTCAGCTGCCGAACGTCGCCGTAAGGGATGTTGAGGTCCTCTGTTCGGAGTTCCCTTGGTTCCGGGATCTCTGAAGTCATGACGCTGGATGTGATGCGATCTGTGCGAAAGGCTCGAACTCCGTTACGAAGCCGGCACCAGCCGATCAGGTACCAATTGGTCGGCGTGCCTACGTAGCCGAGGGGTTCGATTTCACGCGAGGTGGGAACGCCGTCCCTGTCTTGGTAGCTGATCCGGAACACGTTCCCGGCAGAGAGTGCATCCGCGATGAGAGCCGGCACAGAAGGACGTGCAGCTCCCGACCCGAGCAGGTGCACGCGTGCTGCGAGTTTCCGGGCCACAGCAGCGTCGCTGTCGTGCATCACCGCGACCAGCTTTCGCAGGGCTGTTTGGGCTGACTGCTGGAACGGAGTACCCGCCATTCCTTCAAGTGCGACGGCCATCGCGACGGCTTCCGGCGGCGTCAGATTAACTGGTGGGAGCGTTCTGAGCGGATCAAGGCAGTACCCGCCCGTTCGGCCAGGCTCCGCCCATATCGGGGTACCCGCCTGTTGAAGGGCGCTGACGTCTCGCTCGATGGTCCGCACACTGACATCGAACCGGTCGGCCAGCCACCGACCGCTCCGCGGCCGAGGCGCGATCGCGCGTAACTCCTCTACGAAGGCATACAAGCGATCTGTTCGGTTCATGCTTCGAACCTAAGCCACCAGCGGCGAACGTCATTTGCGCTTGGAGCACCCCTCACCATCGCCTCAGTACAGCCGCGAGATCAAGCTCGGAGGAGGTTGGTCGAAACTGTCCAGAGGCGTTCAGCGGCGGCAGGATCCAGAGCCCAAGCCTTCACGCCGTGCGGGTGCTGCGCGAGCTCCGCGTCATTCGGCACGGTGTAGGCCTCCCGCGCGTCGTCGAGGTAGTGGCCTCCCGATCGAGCGAACTCCGGGGCGACTGCTGCGACGATGCTGGTGGCGGCCCCCTGTTCGACCGTCTTGTAGGCGAAGACCCCGGCGGCGGCAGCGGCCTCGAGCGACGCCTTCTGCCGTGTCGTAAAGTTCCGTTGCAGTCCGGTCGCGACGCCGCCGGGGTTCACCGCGTTGGCGACAATGCCATCGGACGCCCAAAGACGGGTTGCCTCGACGGCGAAGAGCGAGTTCGCCGTCTTCGATTGGGCATAGGCAATCTGGGGGTCGTAGTCGCGACGCTCGAAATGGAGGTCGTCGAAGTCGATGTCGGAGCGCATGTGCGCCGTCGAGCTGAGGGAGACGATCCGTGCTTCGTCGCGTTCGGACGCCCCAAGGGCCAGGGCGTCGTGAAGACCGGTGGCGAGGGCAAAGTGGCCGAGGTGGTTGGTGGCGAACTGCAGTTCCCAGCCCTCTGGGGTTCGCTCGAGGCCGCTGGTGACCAGCCCGGCGTTATTGATGAGCAGGTGAAGGGAGCCATCCCACGCATCGACGAATCGCTCGATGGTGATGCTGTCCGCGAGGTCGAGCTGGAGGACCCTGGGCCGGACGGCTCGAGTCGATTTCTCGATCGCGTCGGCGACCGCGAAGCCTGCCGCCGTGTTCCGGACGGCCAGCGTAACCTCCGCGCCGGCGGCCGTCAGTGCGCGAGCCGTCTCGACGCCGAGGCCGGAAGAGGCTCCCGTCACGATCGCGCGAACGCCAGCGAGGTCGATGCCGTGTAACACCTCTTCCGCGGTGCTTGCGGCGGTGAAAGGCGTCGAGATCGGTTCGTGATCGGTCATGGCGGCAACTATACAGTCTGGTCACAAACTGTAAAGCGCGTCTTCGCGCCATATGCTCGTACCATGAGCAGGCACGACTCCGGCCTGGCGGCATCGACGGTCGCCGACTCCGATCGTCGAGAATCGGTTCTCGAGTCCGCTCTGGTCACGTTCGCGAGATTCGGATACCGAAAGACTTCCATGGAGGAGGTGGCGCGGGCCGCGCACATCTCCCGGCCGGGCCTGTACTTCCTGTTTACCTCGAAAGAGGTACTGTTTCGTGCCGCGGTCACCCAGGCGTTGGAGCGAGACATCGCCGCAGTAGAACGGTTTCTGGCCGACAGCGACCGTCCCCTTCGGAAGCGGCTTTTGGAGTCCTTCGATCAGTGGGCCGGCCGGTACGTCGGTCCGATGACCCGCGACATTACGGCGGTCATCGACGACAACCCCGACCTGCTCGGAACGATCGTCGAGACCATACCGCGACGCTTTGAAACACTGATAGCGGACGCGATCGCGGTCGAGTCAGGGCGACAGGTGGCCATGAGGTTGACGCAGACCCTGATCAGCACATCGATCGGTATCAAGCATCAGGTCGAGGCGCGAGACGCCTACATCGAACGATTCACGGTCGCCGTCGACCTAATTCTGCGCTAGCAGTACGAGCCACCGATAGCAGGGGTGCGATGCTTGACAACCAGATGACGAATACCGGCAGCTCGGGCGAACGGTCGTCGTCCGCGGGGATGATCGCGCTTTTCGTGGTCCAGGTGGTTCTATCGGCTGTCGCTCTGCTGCTGGCGGTCGGAAATGGAATGGCCACTGACAGTTGCGGTCCAGTCAAGACGACGGCTTGTGACTACGGTCTGGCAGAAGCGTCCGGCGTGTTCACGGTCATTGTGATACCCGTGGCGTTATTCGGTGCCGCGGTGTGGTCGGCAGAACTCCAAGCCAGGGGACACCGTGGCATCTGGGGACCGTTGGGTGGCTCAATCATCGTTGTACTGGCGATCGCAGTGAACATGGTGCTGAATATTGTGGCCATACCCGGTCTCCTGCAAAACCAGGGGCTATAGACCCTGGCGTAGCTACACCTAGCGTGCGCGTTACACCCAGTCGCGCTTCTTGAACTGCAGATAGAGCAGGACGGATGTCGCGGCGATCAGCACGAGCGAGAGCCAGGTGCCCCATCCGGTGCCGAAGCCGGCGAACGCGACGTTCTGGCCGAACCAGCCCGTGATGGCCGTCGGCACCGCGATGATCGCCGCCCAGCTCGTCACCTTCTTCATGATGAGGTTCATGCGGTTGCCCTGGATGCTGAGATTGGTCTCGAGGATGGTCGAGACCAGGTCGCGCAGTGACTCCGTCCACTCGGTGGCCCGCAAGACGTGGTCGTAGACATCCTGGAAGTAGGGGCTCATCTCCTGATCGAAGGCGTCGAGGTCACGGCGCAGCACCGTGTTGACCACCTCGCGCATCGGCAGCACCACTCGACGAAGCAACACGAGAGACTTGCGGAACTCGAATGACCGCTTTTGCACCTCCTTCTCACGCGGGCGCTCGTCGAAGAGGGCATCCTCAAGCTCGTCACACGCCGCGTCGAGCTCCTGCACGGTGTCGAAGTGGCCGTCGACGATCACATCGAGCAGTCCCCAGAGCAGGAACGCGACCCCGTGCTTCGACAGATCCCGGTCTCGGTCCCAGCGCTCCGTCACTCTCGAGATGTCGAAGTCGGGACTGTGCACCGTGACGAGGGCCCTCGGTGTGATGAACGCCTTGATCTCGTGGGTTGTCAGCTGTCCCGTCGTTGAGTCGAGCTGCACGGCGTATGCGGCGAGAAAGAAATGCGTGTCGTATCGGTCGAGCTTCGGGCGCTGCGACGAGTGCAGGGCGTCCTCGACGGCCAGCGGGTGAAGGCCGAGCTCCTCCTCGATCACCTTCAGGTCGGCCTCGGTGGGTGAGGCGAAGTCGGCCCACACGGTGCAGTCTCCGGCCGAGATGTGATCCGAGATGTCCTCAACGGGAAAACCCTCGGTCTTCAATTTTCCGTCGCTGTACAGACGAGTGGTAACCATCGGGCAATGCTAGTTCTGTCGACTGGTAACGTTGAATTGGCTTACCGACATTCGGCTTACCGACGAGGGTGCAGCATAAGGATGAGAGTTAGCGAAGCTATGGCAGGCACGGAAACGTCCACGAACAGCGGAAAGCACGACTTCGTTGTCGTATCCAACCGGCTCCCCGTCGACCGGGTGATCGAGCCGGACGGAACCGCGTCGTGGGCGAGATCTCCCGGCGGTCTCGTCACCGCGCTCGAGCCGGTAATGAAGCAAAACGATGGCGCCTGGATCGGGTGGTGTGGCCAGCCGGACCTCGAGTTCGACCCGTTCGAATCCGACGGCATCCACGTCATCCCGGTCTCGTTGAGCGCCAACGACATCGAGAACTACTACGAGGGCTTCTCGAACGACACCCTGTGGCCGCTCTATCACGACGTGATCGCGCCGCCGAGCTACCACCGGGACTGGTGGGAATGCTATGTCGAGGTGAACCAGCGGTTCGCGGATGCCGCGGCCGAGGCCAGCGCGCCGGGAGCCGTCGTCTGGGTTCAGGACTACCAGATGCAACTCGTGCCGAAGCAGCTTCGATTGTTGCGCCCCGACCTGACGATCGGATTCTTCAACCACATTCCCTTTCCGCCATACGGCATCTACTCTCAGCTTCCCTGGCGCACGCAGATTATCGAGGGACTGCTCGGGGCGGACGTCATCGGATTCCAGCGGGCGGCCGACGCGAGCAATTTCCAGCGCGCCGTTCGCCGGCTCAAGGGCTACGCCACAAAGGGGTATCAGGTCGAGGTTCCGCTCGTCGACCAGTCGCCCGGAGTTCGAGTCTTCGGCGAGATAAAGCGCCAGGGTCCGTTCCGCACCGTCGAGGCCCAGAAGTTTCCGATCTCTATCGACGCCCAAAGTTTCGAGCAACTTGCGCGGACCCCGGCCATCCAGGAGCGGGCGCGGCAAATTCGCGAAGACCTCGGAAACCCGTCGGTCATCATGCTCGGGGTAGACCGACTCGATTACACCAAAGGCATCGGCCACCGGCTCAAGGCCTACGGTGAACTGCTCGCGGACGGCAAGGTCAATGCGGACGACATCAGCCTCGTGCAGGTGGCGAATCCGAGTCGCGAGCGAGTGCAGGCGTACATGGCGCTCCGCGACGAGATCGAACTGACGGTCGGGCGCATCAACGGCGACTACGGCACGATCGCGCACGTTCCCATCAGCTATCAGCATCACGGCTTCCCCCGCGAAGAGATGGTGGCCCTCTACCTCGCGGCCGACGTCATGCTCGTCACGGCGCTTCGCGATGGCATGAACCTCGTCGCGAAGGAGTATGTCGCGTGCCGTTTCGACGAGGACGGCGTGCTCATCCTCAGCGAGTTCGCCGGAGCATCCGACGAGTTGAAGCGGGCGCTGCTGATCAACCCGCACGACATCGACGGCGTGAAGGACGCGATCCTTCGCGCCATCGCCATGCCGAAGCGCGAGCGCACCGCCCGCATGCGCTCGATGCGTAAGCGCGTGATCGAACACAACGTTTCGCGCTGGTCAAACGAGTTTCTTAAGGTGCTGGAGAGTCGTGCGCACCTCGGCTCTTCCGGACACGAGCTGGGCTGATGGTTGACGTCGACACCCCTCCTAAGTTCTCACGACTCCCCGAGCCGTTCATCGGGGCGTTGCGGGAACTGGCCAGGACTCGCCGACTGCTCGTCGCCGTCGATTTCGACGGAACCCTTGCCCCGGAGGTTGATCGACCGGATCAGGCTCGCGCCCTCCCGGAGGCCAAAGCCGCCGTGCTTCGGCTCGGCGACATGCCGAACACCCGGGTCGCTCTCGTTTCAGGGCGCAGCCTGAAGAGCCTCATCGAGGTGTCCGACCTGCCGGACAGTGTGCTGCTCGTCGGCTCACACGGCATCGAGTTGCGGTTGGACAACCCCGACGACGGGGTCCCGCTCGACGCAGACGAAACCAAGCGAGTCGGGGTGCTCGGTGAGGTGCTCGGCGAGGTCGCCGACTCCTTCGATCAGGTCTGGCTCGAAGAAAAGCCCGCGGGCTTCGCCCTGCACACCCGTCTCGCGACCGAGCGGAACAGCCGGATCGCCCACCTGGTGGCTCGCAGCGAGACCGCAGCGGAACTCGACGACCTCACCGTGCGAAGCGGAAAAAACGTGCTCGAGTTCTCGGTGCGCTCGACCACAAAGGGCGAGGCGCTCGAGCACCTGCGAAAGTACACCTCGGCGACCGCCGTCTTCTACGCCGGCGATGACGTGACCGACGAGGACGCGTTCGCAGCCCTCGGGCCGGACGATGTCGGGCTGAAAAGCGGGGACGGCGCGACCCTCGCCAACTTCAGGGTGCCGGGTCCCATCGATGTCGCTCGCGGGTTGAACCTGCTCGCCGATTTTCGCGAGGGCGACGTTCACGAGCAATGACGCCGTAAAAGTCCCAGCTGACGGCAATCTAGACTCGTATCTATGGCTGACGACACGTCCACGACACCCGACTGGAAGCCCCGCTCACGTACAGTGACCGACGGCATAGAGGCTATGACCTCGCGCGGCATGCTTCGCGCGGTGGGCATGGGAGACGCCGACTGGGAGAAGCCGCAGATCGGCATCGCCAGTTCCTGGAACGAGATCACCCCGTGCAACCTGTCGCTCGACCGGCTGGCTCAGGCGGCCAAGGAGGGCGTGCACTCCGGCGGGGGATACCCGCTGCAGTTCGGCACGATCTCCGTCTCCGACGGCATTTCGATGGGACACGTCGGCATGCATTTCTCGCTCGTGAGCCGCGAGGTCATCGCCGACTCGGTCGAAGTCGTCATGGAGGCCGAGCGGCTGGACGGCTCCGTGCTGCTCGCCGGTTGTGACAAGTCGCTGCCCGGAATGCTGATGGCCGCAGCGCGGCTCAACCTCTCCTCCGTCTTCCTCTACGCCGGATCGGTGGCACCGGGCTGGGTCAAGCTCAGCGACGGCACCGAGAAGGACGTCACGATCATCGACTCGTTCGAGGCGGTCGGCGCGGTGAAGGCCGGAACGATGAGCGACGCCGACGCCTACGCGATCGAGTGCGCGATCGTGCCAGGCGAGGGTGCCTGCGGCGGCATGTACACCGCGAACACCATGGCGAGCGTCGCAGAAGCGCTCGGGATGGCGCTGCCGGGCTCGACGAGTCCGGGGGCCGCCGACCGGCGACGCGACTACTTCGCCCACCAGAGCGGCGAGGCCGTCGTCAACCTCCTGCGACTCGGCATCACGACCCGCGACATCCTCACCAAGGATTCGTTCGAAAACGCGATCACCGTCGCGATGGCGCTCGGCGGGTCGACAAACGTCGTTCTGCACCTCCTCGCCATCGCCTACGAGGCCGGGGTTGACCTGTCGCTCGACGACTTCAACCGCATCGGCGACAACGTGCCACACCTCGCCGACATGAAGCCGTTCGGACGCTTCGTCATGAGCGACCTCGACCGCCGAGGCGGGGTCCCGGTGCTCATGAAGGCTCTCCTCGAGGCCGGTCTGCTGCACGGCGACGCCCTGACGGTGACCGGCAAGACCCTCGCCGAGAACCTCGCCGAGATGAACATCGCGCCGCTCGACGGCGAAGTGCTCCGCACCCTGGACAACCCGATCCACGCCACCGGAGGACTCACGATCCTCAGTGGGTCGCTCGCGCCGGAGGGCGCAGTGGTCAAGACGGCCGGCTTCGACGCCAAGGTCTTCGAGGGGCCCGCGCGGGTGTTCGAGCGCGAGCGGGCCGCGATGGACGCGCTCACCGAGGGAAAGATCGGCAAGGGTGACATCGTCGTCATCCGCTACGAGGGACCGAAGGGCGGCCCGGGGATGCGGGAGATGCTCGCCATCACCGCGGCCATCAAGGGCGCAGGCCTCGGGAAGGATGTACTACTGTTGACGGACGGACGATTCTCAGGCGGCACAACCGGCCTGTGCATCGGCCACATAGCACCCGAAGCAGTGGACGCAGGTCCGATTGCCTTCGTGCGCGATGGTGATCTGATACGGGTCGATATCGCAGCTCGCTCCCTCGACCTACTAGTCGACCCTGCTGAGCTTGCAGCTCGCCAATCTGGCTGGGCTCCGCTCCCTCCGCGCTACACCCGTGGCGTTCTCGCTAAATACTCGAAGCTCGTTCACTCCGCTGCGGAGGGCGCGATCACCGGGTAGCAGTGCGGCGCCTTCCGGCTCCACTCATTCACGTAACCCTCTCGCAAGGAAAATTTGATGTCCACGGAATCGACCCCCGTGCCCAAGGGCTCGCCCAGTCGGCCTGAGATCCTGACCGGATCCGGCGCCATCCTGCGCTCGCTCGAGCTCCTGGGCATCACCGACGTCTTCGGCCTCCCCGGCGGAGCGATCATGCCGTTCTACGACGAACTCATGTCGTCGAAGGGCATCCGGCACATTCTCGTGCGCCACGAGCAGGGCGCCGGCCATGCGGCGGAGGGCTACGCGTCATCCTCCAACCGGGTCGGTGTCGCGATCGCGACCTCCGGACCGGGGGCAACCAACCTCGTCACGGCGATCGCGGATGCCCACATGGATTCGGTGCCGCTCATCGCGATCACGGGCCAGGTCTTCTCCACCTCGATGGGAACCGACGCGTTCCAGGAGGTCGACATCGTCGGCATCACCATGCCGATCACCAAACATTCCTTCCTCGTCACCCGCCCGGAGGACATTCCGGCGACGATCGCCGCGGCTTATCACATCGCGACAACCGGCCGCCCGGGACCCGTGCTCGTCGACGTGACCAAGGACTGCCAGCAAAACAGCGCCCCGTTCGTCTGGCCGCCGAAGGTTGACCTGCCGGGTTATCGCCCGGTGACCAAGGCGCACGGCAAGCAGATTCAGGCCGCGGCGCAACTGCTCGCCGAGGCCAAGCGTCCGGTGTTCTACGTCGGCGGCGGCGTCATCAGGGCGCAGGCCTCGCCTGAGCTTCTCGAACTCGCCGAACTGGTCGGCGCTCCCGTCGTGACGACCCTCATGGCCCGCGGCGCGTTCCCCGACTCCAACCGGCTCAACCTCGGAATGCCGGGAATGCACGGCACCGTTCCCGCGGTGCTCGCCATCCAGGAGTCCGACCTGCTGATCTCGCTCGGCGCTCGATTCGACGACCGGGTGACCGGGAAGCCGAGCGAGTTTGCGCCGCACGCCAAAGTCATCCACGTGGACATCGACCCGGCGGAGATCTCCAAGATTCGTCTCGCCGACGTTCCGATCGTCGGCGATGCCAAAGACGTCATCGCCGACCTCACTGTCGCATTCCGCGACGCGCTAACTTCGACCACCCCGGATCTCACCGAGTGGTGGGTGCGTCTCGACTCCCTCCGCGCTCAATTTCCGCTCGGCTACGACGAGCCGGATGACGGGCTGCTTTCGCCGCAGTATGTGATCGAGCGCATCGGGCAGATCACCGGACCGGAGGCCGTCTACGCCGCCGGAGTCGGTCAGCATCAGATGTGGGCGGCGCAGTTCATCAAGTACGAACGTCCGAACGCCTGGTTGAACTCCGGCGGGGCCGGCACCATGGGCTACGGACTCCCCGCCGCCATGGGGGCGAAGGTCGCCGAGCCCGACCGCACGGTGTGGGCGATCGACGGTGACGGCTGCTTCCAGATGACCAACCAGGAGCTTGCGACCTGCACGATCAATCGCATTCCGATCAAGGTTGCGATCATCAACAACTCCTCCCTCGGCATGGTCCGTCAGTGGCAGACACTGTTCTACGACGGACGTCACTCCTTCACCGACCTGAACACCGGCCACGACACGGTGATGATCCCCGACTTCGTGAAAATGGCCGACGCGTACGGCGCCCTCGGCATCCGGGTAACCAAGAAGGAAGACGTCGACGCGGCAATTCGCCTCGCCAACGAGACCAACGACCGCCCGGTGGTGATCGACTTCATCGTGAGTCGCGACTCCATGGTGTGGCCGATGGTGCCGCAGGGAGTCGGAAACTCCTCCGTCCAGTACGCGCGGGAGCACGCGCCAGAGTGGGAAGAGGAGTAGGCCAATGACACACGTTCTTTCCCTCCTTGTCGAAGACAAACCTGGACTTCTGACTCGCGTCGCCGGGCTATTCGCCAGGCGCGGCTTCAACATCGAGAGCCTCGCCGTGGGTCCGAGCGAGATTGACGGGCTGTCCCGCATCACCGTTGTGGTCGACGTCGAGGAACTGCCGCTCGAGCAGGTGACCAAGCAGCTCAACAAGCTCGTCAACGTGATCAAGATCGTCGAGCTCGATCCATCGCAGACCGTCGAACGCGAGCACATGCTCATCAAAGTGCGCGTCGACAATTCCACGCGGAGCCAAATTCTCGAGGCAGCCACCCTGTTCCGGGCGCGGATCGTGGATGTCGCGACCGATGCCCTCGTGATCGAGGTCACCGGCGACACGGCCAAGGTGCAAGCGCTGCTGAAGGTCCTCGAGCCCTACGGGATCAAGGAAATTGCGCAGTCGGGACTCCTCGCAATCGGCCGCGGCGGCAAGAGCATCACCGAGCGAGTTTTCAAGAACTAGTACACCTGTGTGGGTTGAGTAGGCCGCCCGCGGCCGTTTCGAAACCCTCACGACAACCACACCCGCAGGTTTCGATTCGGTCGCTGAGCGACCATCTCGACCCGCATAAGACAAGGAGAACCACGAAGTGACCGAGATTTTTTACGACAAGGACGCCGACCTCTCCCTCATTCAGGGCAAGAAGGTCGCCGTAATCGGCTACGGATCGCAGGGCCACGCTCACGCGCAGAATCTTCGTGACTCTGGCGTAGAGGTCGTCGTCGGTCTCAAGGCCGACTCGAAGTCCAAGCCAAAGGCCGAGGAGGCCGGTTTCACGGTGCTCAGCGCCGCAGACGCGGCCGAATGGGCCGACGTCATCGTCATCCTCGCGCCGGACCAGCACCAGCGCGGACTGTATGCCGCGGACATCCAGCCGCACCTCGCCGACGGCAAGGCCATCCTGTTCGGGCACGGATTCAACATCCGGTTCGGATACATCAAGGCGCCGGAGGGCGTCGACGTGATCATGGTCGCGCCGAAGGGTCCCGGTCACACCGTGCGCCGCGAGTATGAGGCCGGTCGCGGCGTTCCCGTGATCGTCGCGGTCGAGCAGGACGCCTCCGGGCAGGCCTGGGAGCTCGCCTGGTCCTACGCCAAGGCCATCGGTGGACTGCGCGCCGGCGGCATCAAGACCACCTTCACCGAGGAGACCGAGACCGACCTGTTCGGCGAGCAGGCTGTGCTCTGCGGCGGCGTGTCGCAGCTCGTGCAGTACGGATTCGAGACCCTGACCGAGGCGGGCTACCAGCCGCAGATCGCCTACTTCGAGGTGCTTCACGAGCTCAAGCTCATCGTCGACCTCATGTGGGAGGGCGGCATCGCCAAGCAGCGCTGGAGCATCTCCGACACCGCGGAATACGGCGACTACGTCTCCGGACCGCGCGTGATCGACCCGCGCGTAAAGGAGAACATGCAGGCCGTTCTCGCCGACATCCAGTCCGGGGCGTTCGCCGAGAAGTTCATTGCGGACCAGGATGCCGGAGCTCCGGAGTTCCTCGCGCTGCGTGAAAAGGGAGCAAAGCACCCGATCGAGGCCACAGGCAAGGAGCTTCGCGCGCTGTTCGCCTGGAAGCAGGTCGACGAGGACTACGTGGATGGCGAAGCCGCCCGCTAGTCACCGCTCGTTGGAGCAACAACGGCCCCGGTTCGAGAGAACCGGGGCCGTTTCGTCGCGCGAGACTGTTTCGTGGTGAGAGGTCCTAGTCGACCTCGGCCAGGTCGACCTCCGGCGGAGCCTTGCGGAAGAACCGGGTGATCACGAGCAAGTAGACCACCCCGATTCCCAGCCAGATGAGCCCGAGACGCAGGGCGTTGCCATCCAGCTGAGTCAGCAGATAGACCGACACGATTGCACCGATCGCCGGGATCACGACGTAGAGCAGGACGTTCAGCTTCTGCTCGCCGCGGTGGCGCACGAAGTAGGCGACGACGGCGACGTTCACCATTGTGAAGGCCGTGAACGCCCCGAAGTTGATGAACGAGGTGGAGGTCGCGACGTCGAGGAACAGGGCGATCAGCCCGACGATTCCGGTGATCCCGATGCTCACGGCCGGGGTGTGAAAGCGGGCGCTGACCGCGGCGAAGACCCGCTTCGGGAGCACGCCATCCCGTCCCATCGCAAAGAGCAAGCGTGACGCGCCAGCCTGGGCGGCGAGCCCGGAGGCGAACTGGGCAATCACGAGGCCCGCGAGGAAGAAGCTGCTGAAGAGCGTTCCACCGATCTTCTGCGCGATGTCGAAGGCGGCGGAAGCCTCATCCGTGAAGCGGCCGCCCGGATGCACCAGCTGAGTGACGTAGGCCACGATCACGAAGATCACGCCGCCGATGAGCGCGACGAGCATGATCGCGCGCGGCACGGTCTTGCGCGGGTCGATGGTCTCCTCGGTGAGCGTCGTGACGGCGTCGAATCCGAGGAACGAATAGGCGGCGATCGCGGCTCCCGCGGAGATGCCGGCAAACGAACTCGACGGGTTGGCGAACGGACCGGCGCTGAGCAGCCCGCCGGCGCCCTTGGTCGCGACGACATTGCCGATGGCGAGGGCGACGAAGATCACGATCACGAGGATCTGGAACGCCATCAGCGCGAAGTTCGCCTTCTCGGCCACCTTGATGCCGAGCACGTTCAGCACGGTCGTCGTTGCGATGAAGGCGACGATCCAGACCCAGTTCGGAACCGCCGGGAATTGCGCATGCAGGTAGGAGGCGCCGATGAGCCAGATGACCATGGGCAGGAACAGGTAGTCGAGCAGCACGGCCCAGCCCACGAGGAAGCCGACGCGGGAATCGACCGCCTTGCGCACGTAAGAGTACGCGGAGCCGGCGACGGGATAGGCGGCGGCCATCCGTCCGTAGCTCGAGGCGGTGAACAGCATCGCCACGAGTGCGAGGAGGTAGGCCGACGAACTCGCCCCTCCCGTTGCCGACGCGATGATGCCGAAGATGCCGAGCACGATGATCGGGGTCATATATGCGAGCCCGAACAGCACGAGCGATGGAAGTTTGAGCGTTCGAGTGAGCGCGTTGGCGAGGGGAGGAGCGGTTGTCGTCATGAGAGCCTTTACTCGGGGTCGGCGGAGCGAGGATGCCAGCGATCGGGTTCGAGTCGCCCGCGGTACAACGGAAGGTCGATGGGGTGGTCGGTGGGCCGGAACTGCTCCCATACTCGGTTGAGCCCGGCTGTGCCGAGGGCGCGCACCCGGGCGACGTCATCGAAATCGATCACGTGGCTGAGGGTGGCGGGGGCGTCATCCGCCCACTGCTCGATCACGGTTCCCTCGGCATCGACCACGATGCTTCGCCCCATGCCCACCGGGCCGGCGCAGTTCACGCTCACCGTGACCACCTGGTTGACGATGGAGTTGGCGCGAGCGAGCACGAGCTCCTGTTCGCGATCGGGGGTCGTGGTCTTGACGATATTGAGCACCACCTCGGCGCCCATCCAGGCGAGATGCCGCGTGAGCTCCGGGAACCAGGCGTCGTAGCAGATCGAGAGACCGAGCCGGCCGACGGCCGGGATGTCGAAGACGACGAAGTCACTGCCGGGCTCGTACGGCTCGTAGGGCCGCCAGGGGAACATCTTGCGGTAGCTTGCGACCCGTTCGCCGGCGGGGGAGTAGACCACCGCGGTGTTGAAAAGTTCGCCGTTCGGGCCAAGTTCGCAGACGCTGCCGGGCAGCAGCCAGATGTCGAGTTCCGCAGCCAGCGCGCGAAGTCGGTCGTCGAGCGGGCCGTCGAGCGGCCGCGCCGATGCGCGGAGGTGCGCGTTCCGAGTCTCGGGCGAGCCGAGTTCGGAGCCGAAGAGGTGCAGTTCCGGGTAGACCACGATGCGTGGGTTCGACGACTCTCGGGAGGCGATCCCGCGCACCTCGGCTTCGAAGGCGTCGAGCGGTTCCCCGATTTCTCGAGGCGGCGCCTGCACCGCGACAACGGACAGCATGCGGCTCATCGGTGACCTTCCGTCAGGGCGTGTGCCTAAAGTAGTTCATTCTGATCAGTTCAGGCTAGTGCCGATTTATGCTGGGGGAGTGAGCGATGCTACGACGAAGCGCAGGCCGGGGCATCCCGCCCTCGTCGACCCGGCTGTGGCGAGGATCACCCGACTCACGGCGATCGACACGGTCCGAGCCAGAATCGCCCTGGCCATCTCTCTCGGATTGATGGCGGCGGGGGATCGCCTGCCGAGCGAGAGGGAGTTGGCGCACGCGCTTGCCGTGAGCCAGATAACCGCGAGGAGAGCGCTTGTCAGCCTCACAGAGGAGGGCATCCTCACCCGCCGCCCCGGCCGAGGCGGAGGGACCTTCGTCGCGCAATCTCCGCCGATGCGACTGCCCCTCACCGAAAGCTACCTCGCCGACGGAGACGAAGTCCACGCGCTCATCGACCGTCGCGTGCTGCTCGAGATAGCGGTGAGTCACTATGCGGCCCTGAATGCGACGGACGCCGACCTGGCCGCGATGCGCGCAGCGATCCAGCGGATGTCCACGGCCGTCGACTGGGCCGCCTACCATGCCGCAGACGAGCAGTTCCATCTCGCCGTAGCGGCCGCGAGCGCGCTCAAGTTCGCGCAGGCGCCCTATGCCTCCGCCCTGACGGATCTCTACCGATACTTCCTGCCCTACCCGATCGCCTACCTCCATGGCGTAAATGACGACCATGGGGCCCTCGTCGAGGCGATTACCCGCCGAGATCCGGCCGCGGCCGCCGAGATCGCCCGCCAGCACGTGAGCGCGCTGCACCTGTCGATGTTCCCGTCGCTCGCGCCCCCGGAGTGACGCAGCCGTCAAAGCGGAGCGTCAGGGGACGAAATCGAATCTTCCCGGTGCCAGGGAACCGCCGAAGTTGTCCCCTCGAGGACCGTTTCGCCTGGGGTCCGCCTTCGGCCTGACCTCAGGGGACGAAATCGCATCTTCCCCGGGCCATGGAACCTCCGAAGTTGTCCCCTCGGAGGCTGTCTCGCACCGTGGGGTGCACCTAACTTGGATCATCGCGAAAGCGCGCACGGGAAACGTTCCGAACGAGGAGATCCTCGGCGGTGCCGCAGTGAAGGTCGCGCCTCTCGGCGGGAGCTGCTCGAGCCCGGTGAGGTGCTCAACGATCGGGATGCCGGCGGCGAGCAGGAGCGTGTGCGCGGGCCTCCGACCCCCGCTGGTCTGGTCCGTGTTGTCGATGTTCACCGAGTCGATGCCCACCAGGCGTGCCTTCCTCTCGACGAGGAAGCGCGCCGCCGCTTCGGTGAGGTAAGGGGCGTCGTCGGCGTAGCCGGGTGTGCCCCAGGCCGCGTCGCCGCCGGTGTGCAACAGCACCGCTTTGCCGGCGACGTCGAGGGCGGCGAGTGAACTGACGTCGACGGCACGATCTTTGCTGCCGACGGTGCGGGCGACGACAGCGTCAAGCAGGGCAAAGGAGGAGAGCGGCAACTCAGCCAGATCGGTCCCGTCGGCGTAACGGTGCCACGGACTGTCGATGTAGGTGCCCGTGTTGCCGACCATGCTGATGCGGTCGATCGTGAACTGGGTGCCCTCCGCGTAGACGGCGCGACTGGCTTCCCGCGCCAGGTGGGACGAGATCTCGGGCGCGGGCAGACCCGGATACGTCGCCATCCCCGCGACGATCGGGTGGCTGAGCTCAACCAATCGCGAGCCCGACGACGTCCGCCGGTCGGGGGTGGAGTCGCTCGGACCGCCGCGGGTGCCCTTGTGCGGCTCCGGAAATACCCGCATCCGGTCGAGGCGCACCTCTTCGGTCATCAACAGTCCCAATGATTTGACGAACAGGGCGGCCACTAGGTCTTCGGTGACATCGTGGGAGGGGACGTCAACGCGAAATTTCTCGGCGAGCAGGCCGCCCCCGTTGGTGAAGGTAACCTTCGCGTCGAACTCGGCCCGATATTGTTTCTCACTTTTCGTCACTGGCTCATGATGCACCAAAGCGGCCCGACGCATGTGTCAGGCTGGTCGGATGACCGCACGGGCCAGGGCTGCCACTCGGGCGGTGTGTTGCACGATCGCCATGGCGCTCGTCGTGTTGTACATATCGGTCGATGTCGTACTCCAACTGCTTCCACCGCACTACTCCGTGGTGAGCGACGCCGAGAGCGACCTCGCGGTCGGCCCGTTCGGCTGGGCCATGCAGGTCAATTTCGCGGCGCGCGCGGTGATGAGCGGATGCGTCGTTGCCGCCGTTCTGCTCACCGGGCTGCCATCCCGCCGGCGCACGGCCGGAGCGGTTCTGCTCGGCATCGCCGGGTTGTGCTCGGCCGCCCTCGTCGTCTTCGCCACCGATGTGAATCGCGTGGGCGAGTTCGGCATGCAGCCCCGCACCGCGGTCGGCACGGTACACGTCGTGTTCGCGACCACCGGATTCGTCACGGTGCTCGCCGCGCTCCTGCTGCTGACGCCGTGGCTCGGTGAGGTACTTCGGTCGCACCGTACCGCGACCGCGTTTCTCGTTCTGGCGTGCGTCGGGCTGCTGTTCCTCGCCGCGAGCCTAGTCTTTGCGCCGAGGGTGGTCGGCCTCGCGGAACGGAGCTGCCTCGCCGGCATCCTCGGCTGGGCGTTCGCGGTCGCGGCGGGCCTTCGCACGCAGCGCTAGCGCGGCACCTTCAACCAGGCCATGCCGCGCAGTTCGATGCAGACGCTGTCGGGCTCTTGCACGACGACCATCAGCACGTCGTCGCACCGCGAGCAGCGCACGACGTAGCCGGTCGGGTCGGGGTAGACCATGGCGCGGGCGAGTTCCGACACGTCGCCACAGCCGAGGCAGCGGGCCGATGCCATGGTGAGGTCCACGGCGAACAGCTCGGAGAGCGGTCCCGCGAGGGAGTTGCCGTCGACGTGTTCACCCATCAGGCCCCTCCGAACCGTTCGGTCTTCACCTTGTGCGGATCGTGGCCGAGAGCGACGAGAGCCGTGGCGACCGACTCAACGAAGCCGGTAGGCCCGCAGACGAAGACCGCCGGCGACAGGGACGCCGCGAATGCGGATCCTGCGAGGTCGTCGACCGTGATGCGTCCGGGCGGGCGACCCCAGCCCTCCGGGGCCACGCGGGTGTACAGCCAGGTGACGTCGAGTCCGGGAGTGGGCGTGTCGAGCTCGGAACGAAAGAACGCGTCATCCGGGCTGCGAACGGAGTAGAGGAGCCGGAAGGGGGCGTCGCTTCCGCTTGCGGTGTGCGAGCGGATCATCGCCATGAGCGGAACGATGCCGGAGCCGCCGCCGATGAGCTGCACGGCGTCGGGGAGCGACGGGGTCCAGACGAACCAGCCCCCGAGCGGACCACGGAGTTCGAGTTGGTCCCCGGGCCGCAACTCGTCGACGAGATAGGGCGACACCTCGCCGGTGGGGAGTCGGTCGACGGCGAGCTCGACCCGGTCGCCGTTGCTTACGGACGCGATCGAGTATGACCGTACGGCCTGGTAACCATCCGCGGCGGTGAGGCGCAGGTCGGCGTGCTGGCCGGCAATGTTGCCGCCCCAGCCGGGCACGTCGAGCACGATGCTGCGGCCGGTCGGAGACTCCGTCTTCGTGGAGACGACCACACCGGCGTGCCATAGACCGATGCGATGGGGGGCGGCGTCGCGGGTCTCGCGTTCGCTTAGCGTGCTCACCAGTAGCGCTGTTCGAGCCACGGGTCGCCGTACATGTTGTAGCCGTTCTGCTCCCAGAACCCGGGCTGGTCTGCGGGCATCATCTCGAGGCTCCGGATCCACTTGGCGCTTTTCCAGAAATACAGGTGCGGGACGAGCAGCCGGGCCGGGCCGCCGTGCTCCGGGTCGAGCGGTTCGCCGTCGAACTCGAAGGCGATCCAGGCCTTGCCGCCCAACAGGTCGTCGAGCGGAATGTTGGTGGTGTACCCGCCGTAGGAGTGCGCCATCACAAATCCATCGGTGGTCTCGATGTCGGCGAAGAGCGTGTCGAGCGAGACTCCGCGCCAGCTGGTGCCGAACTTCGACCACCGGGTCACACAGTGGATGTCGGTGTCGATGTCCTCGATCGGCAGCGCGTGGATCTCGTCCCAGTTCCACGTGTGGAGGGTCGCGTCATCCGTGCGGATGCTGAACTGCCAGTCCGCGGTGTCGATATCCGGCGTCGGTCCGGCGGACAGCACGGGAAAGTCGGCGGTGAGGTACTGCCCGGGCGGGAGGTCCGGTGTGTGATCGCGTCCGCGGCCGGTGAAACCGCGAGAGATGACTGCCATAAG
Organism: Microbacteriaceae bacterium; assembly: GCA_025464975.1. Classification (GTDB taxonomy): domain Bacteria; phylum Actinomycetota; class Actinomycetes; order Actinomycetales; family Microbacteriaceae; genus Lacisediminihabitans. The sequence goes on from JAODMT010000004.1 coordinate 54,643, forward strand.
GTGCTCCTTCGGGTCAGGTTCAAGAATAGCGAAAGGTACCCCGCGCGGCGGAACACCGTAGGCTAATTTCATGCCCGCCCTCGCCCTCGGAATCCCGAGTATTCGCCGCGATCCGGCTCAGATGCCGTCGGTGACCGGCCGCCCGGAGGTGCCGGGGCTTGTCGACCGGTTCGGGCGAACGGCGCGGGACCTTCGAGTCTCCATCACGGAAAAATGTTCGTTGCGCTGCACCTACTGCATGCCCGAGCAGGGCCTGCCGGCGATCGCCCGGGAGAATCTGCTCACCGCGACCGAGATCGCGCGCCTCGTCGGAATCGCCGTTCGCGATCTCGGGGTGCGCGACATCCGCTTCACCGGCGGCGAACCGCTCATGCGGGCGGACCTTGCCGAAATCATCCGTCGGTCCGCCGCGGTCGCGGCCGGGGCGTCCATCTCGATGACAACCAACGGCATCGGCCTCGACCACCGAATCCACGACCTCGTCGATGCCGGCCTGACCCGCATCAACATCTCGCTCGACACCGTCGACCGCGACCACTTCGCCAGGCTCACCCGCCGCGATCGCCTTCCCGCCGTGTTCGCTGGCATCGAAGCGGCAAAGGCCGCGGGGCTCACTCCCCTGAAGATCAACGCGGTGCTCATGCGGGACACCCTCGGCGGGGCGGCCGACCTGCTTGAGTGGGCGGTGGTCAACGGCGTGCGCCTGCGGTTTATCGAGCAAATGCCGCTCGATGCGGACGAGGCCTGGGCACGCGACAGAATGGTGGATGCCGCCGAGTTGCTCGGTGTGCTCGGCGCCCGGTTCTCGCTCACGCAACCTCACCGTGAAGATCCGTCGGCGCCGGCGGAGGAGTGGCTTGTCGACGGCGGGCCGGCGACGGTCGGAATCATCGCGTCGGTGACCCGATCGTTCTGCGCCGCCTGCGACCGAACGAGACTCACCGCCGAGGGGACTGTGCGCTCGTGCCTGTTCGGCGACGACGAAACCGACCTGAGGGCCCTTCTTCGCGGCGGGGCGGACGACTACACGATCGCGGACTGGTGGCGAGCGGCGATGTGGGGCAAGCAGGCCGGGCACGGCATGGAACGAGCCGACTTCGTTCGCCCGGCTCGCAGCATGGGAGCCATCGGTGGCTGAGGTTTTCGTCCGATACTTCGCCTCCGCGGCCGAGGCGGCCGGGCGCGAAGAGGAGACCCTCGAATCGGTGCCGACCGTCGGGCAGCTGCGGAGGGTGCTCGTGGATCGCTACGGCGACGCGATGGCGAGGGTGCTCGCCTCCGGATCGTTCCTCGTCGACGGGGTGGTCAGCCGGGACGACGCGCGCGCCCTCGGCCTGCGCGTCGACGTGCTTCCGCCCTTCGCCGGCGGTTGAACGGACGTTAGAGGCCGACCCACTCGGTCGCACCGTCGGCGAGATTCTGACGTTTCCAGATCGGAACTCTGAGCTTGATCAGGTCGACGAGCGCTTCGCACGCGGCGAACGCCTCGCCGCGGTGCGGAGCGGCGACGGCCGCGAAGAGGGCGACGTCGCCGATGGAGAGCGGGCCGGTGCGGTGCACGGCCGCTACCGTGAGGCCGGTGTCCCGCGCTATTGTTTCGCAGCACTCGCGCAGGAATCGTTCCGCCTCCGGATGGGCCGAGTACTCGAGGGAGTGCACCGCGAGTCCGTGGTCGTGATTGCGCACGACTCCGCGAAAGGTCACGAGCGCGCCATCCCCGGCGGTCATCACGAGCGTCTCGATCGCGGCCTCATCGATCGGCCCGTCCGTGACGCTGCCGAAAACGACAGCGTGGGCGTCACCACCCAATTCGCCACTACCCATGGGGGCCGCCCCCCGCGAGCTGGGCGACCAGGTGGTCGAGCAGACCGTCGAGCACGGCGAGGCCGTCGCGCACGCCGCCACTCGAGCCGGGCAGGTTGACCACGACTGTTCCGTTCGATGTGCCGGCGATCGCCCGGCTCAGGGCCGCGGTCGGCGTTGTCGCGAGGCCGCGCGCCCGAATTGCCTCGGCGATCCCGGGAAGTTCGTGATCGATGACCGCGAGGGTCGCCTCCGGGGTTCGATCGGTCGGACTCAGCCCAGTTCCGCCGGTGGTGATGACGACGGCCGGTGCGCTCTCGATGACACGGACGAGTTCGGCCGCGACATCCGCGTCCGAAACAACGGTCACGGCGTCCACCGCGTAGCCTCGCCCGGCGAGCCACTCGGCGATCACGGGCCCGGTCGTGTCCACCCGCGAGCCGGTCGCGCCGCTCGTCGAGGCGACGACGACCGCCGCCGTCCCGGGGCGGGGCTCCGGGACGGCCGATCCGCCGCTCCGGGTCCAGTGCCCGCGTTTGCCGCCGGTCTTCTCCTCGAGACGGATCTCGCCGAGCACGGCCGCGGGATCGACGGCCTTGATCATGTCGTGCAGTGTGAGCCCGGCGATGGCGACGGCGGTGAGCGCCTCCATCTCGACGCCGGTCTGGCCGGTGGTCTTCGCGGTCGCGGTGAGGAGGATCGCATCGTCGGTCAGGCGAAAGTCGATCTTCACCGATGAGAGCGGAATCTGGTGACAGAGCGGAATGAGCTCGCTCGTCTTCTTCGCCCCGGAGATGCCGGCGATTCGGGCCGTGGCGAGCACGTCGGCCTTCGGAAGGTCGTCCGCCCTGACGAGAGCGATGACGTCGGGAGTGGTGACGAGCCGGCCGGTGGCCGTGGCGGTGCGTGCGGTCACCGCCTTGTTGCCGACATCCACCATTCGCGCCCGACCGTCCGAATCGAGGTGGCTTAGTGCGCTCACAGTGTCACGGTCTCCACTTGGTCGCCCTCTCTCAGTTGGGTCGTGTGCGCGGGGATGTCGATAAGAACATCGGATGCCGCGAGGCCGGCGACGAGGTGGGAACTCGGCCCACCGACGACCTCCACTCTCGCACCATCCAGCAACCGGCCGCGAAGGAACTGACGCTTGCCGGGCGCCGAGCGCACCTCCGCAGCGAGGAGTCGGGGTTGCCGAATCGCGGATGCTTGCCCGGCGATCTCCCGCAGGATCGGGGCGACGAAGATCTCGAATGACACCTGGGTGCTCACCGGGTTTCCCGGGAAGCTGACGACCGGTATCCCGTCGACGGTCGCGGTAGCCTGCGGACCGCCGGGCTGCATCGCGATGTGGCCGACGCGGGCGCCGAGCGGCTCGAGCACCTCCCGCACCACCTCGTACTCGCCCATCGAGATGCCGCCGGAGGTGATCACGAGGTCGGACGTCGCCACCGCGGCGTCGAGGGCCGCCCGCATCGCCTCGTGGTCATCGGTGACCCGTTTCGCGACAGAGACGACGGCGCCGGCTTGCACGACGGCTGCGACGAGGGCGACGGAGTTGGCGTCGTAGACCTGACCGATGGTCGCCGGGCCGCCCGGGGCAACGAGTTCGGCTCCCGCCGTGATGACGGCGACCCGCACCCGTTCGGTCACCTCGACCCGGCCGATCCCGGCGGCGGCCAGCGCGGCAAGGTGCCGCGACGCGAGGCGAACCCCGGCGGCGAGCAGTTGTTCACCGGCGCGGAGGTCGCTCCCGCGGTCGCGCACGAACTCCCCGCTCACCCGGCCACGGCGGATCGTCACCGTCTCGCGTCCGCCATCCGTGTCCTCGACCGGAACGATCGCATCCGCGCCATCCGGAACCACGGCGCCGGTCATGATGCGAACGACGGTTCCTGGATCGAGTCGCGCAGGGCGACCGGGAGCCGCGGCGATCTCGCCGACGACCGGGAGCGTGGCCGGGAGCGCGGTGAGGTCGGAGGCGAGCACCGCGAATCCGTCCATTTGCGAATTGCGGAACAGCGGAAGGTCCACGGGGGAGAGCACGGCGCTCGCCGTCACTCGCCCGACGGCGGCCTCGAGCGGCACGCTCTCGGTCGGCCGGCTGCCGAGCGGTTCGAGCAGGCGACGGATGTGGGCGGCGTGCTCCTCGACGGACGGATCGCTGTGGGTCGTGGGCGCGTCGCGACCATCAAGACCTCGCGACACCATCAGTACCTCGCGACCGTCGGGTCGATGCGCCGCGACCACGCGTCGATGCCGCCGGTGAGGCTGCGGGCGCCGCCGATGCCTTTCGCGCGCAGCAGTTCGACGGCGCGAGCCGACCGCACTCCGACGTGGCAATACACGACCAACGGCTTCGAGGTGTCGAGTTCGTTGATGCCGATTCCTGGGCCGGTTCCCGTGCCGCTCTCGAGCGCGCCGAGAGGGATGTTTATTGCGCCGGGAAGTGCGGCGAGCCGCACCTCCCACGGCTCTCGGACGTCGAGCAGGGTGACGTCCTCGATCCGGCCGGAGAGTTCATCGACGCTCACGGTGTCGGTCGGCACCCCGCAGAACAGCTCGTAGTCGACGAGTTCCGTCACCGGCTCGGCCGACGGGTCGCGGTCGTAGGCGAGGTCCCGGAATGCGCCGGTCAGGGCGTCGAAGGTGGTCACCCGGCCGATGAGCGGAGTGCCGACCCCGGTGAGGATCTTGAGCGCCTCACCGGCCATGATCCCGGCGATCACCGCGACGACGGTCGGGAAGACCCCGCCGGCCTCGCAGGAGAGCACCGATCCGGGAGCCGGTGGGGTGGGGAAGAGGTCGCGGTAGCTCGGCCCGCGGGCCGCCCAGGCGACGCCGACCTGGCCGGAGTACTGGGAGACCGCGCCCCAGACGAGCGGGATGCCGCAGATGGCGGCGGCGTCGTTGGTGAGGTAGCGCGTCGGGAAGTTGTCGCTCCCGTCGACGACGAGGTCGTAGTCGGCGAAGAGGTCGAGCGCGTTGGACGAGTCGAGTCGCGATTGGAGCGCAATGACAATGGTCTCCGGATCGATCGCGGCGACCGCGTTCGCGGCGGACCGTGCCTTCGCCGTCCCGACATCTGCCGTGCCGTGAATGAGCTGTCGGTGCAGGTTGCTCAGCTCCACGGTGTCGTCGTCGACGATGCCGATCGTGCCGACGCCGGCGGCGGCGAGCGCGGGAATGACTCCGCTGCCGAGGCCCCCGGCCCCGATCACGAGAACCCGGGCGGCACGGAGGCGCTCCTGCGCCGCGGAATTGAACCCGGGGAGCGCCGTCTGTCGGCTGTACCGCTCGGCTCGAGTGTGCATCCGTCAATTCTCGCAGCAGCGTTGTCGAAAGCGGGGCGGACGGCGACGAATGCCCATCCCATTTCCGCACCGTCGGAGATAACATGGCTTTCATGCCGCAAATACGGATAAAGGATGCCGCGCTTTACCTGGGCGTGAGCGACGATACGGTGCGCCGCTGGGTGGATAACGGTGTGCTCGAGAGCCAGAAGGACGAGACCGGTCGAGCGGTGGTCGACGGGTTCGCCCTCGCCACCGTCGCCAGGCAGAATGCCGTGCTGCCGGAGGACCCGTCCGGTGTCGGTCGCTCGGCCCGCAACCGCTTCGTCGGCCTCGTGACGGACATCGTGATGGACACCGTCATGGCGCAGGTCGAACTGCAATGCGGGCCGCACCGCGTCGTGTCCCTGATGAGCAGCGAGGCCGTGCGGGAACTCGGTCTCGAACTCGGATCGGTCGCCATTGCTGTGGTCAAGGCGACGACGGTCATCGTTGAGACCCCGAACGGAGCGCGATGAGTCTCCGTTCGGTCGCCGCGGTCGCCTTCGCCGCGGTCCTCGCAGTCGCGGTCACGGCGTGCTCCGCCGGTACCCCGGCCTCACCGACAGCAGAATCTGGGCCGGCTGCCAAGACCGTGTCGGCACGCGGGTCGATCACCGTCTTCGCCGCAGCCTCTCTCACCGCGACCTTTTCGGAACTGGCGAAGAAGTTCGAGGCCGCACATCCGGGCGTATCGGTCGAAACCAGTTTCGCCGGGTCATCCGAGCTCGTCGCTCAGATCAGCGCCGGAGCACCGGCCGATGTGTTCGCCTCGGCCGACACCGCGACCATGGCCAAACTGACCACAGCCTCCCTCGTCGCCGGAGCGCCGGTGAACTTCGCGACAAACGTGCTCGAGATCGCCGTGCCTCCGAAGAATCCCGCCGCAGTGCGGTCGTTCGCCGACTTGGCTCGGCCGGGCACGAAGACCGTCGTCTGCGCCTCGGTGGTGCCGTGTGGCGCGGCGACCGTCGCCGTCGAGAGATCGACCGGTGTTGCGCTGTCGCCGGTGAGCGAAGAGAACTCGGTGACCGACGTGCTCGGCAAGGTCTCCTCCGGGGAAGCGGATGCCGGAGTCGTCTACGTCACCGACGTCAAGGCCGCCGGTTCGAGCGTGCGCGGCATCGCCATTCCACGGGCGAAGCAGTCGGTCAACACCTATCCGATCGCCGTCCTGAAGGGGGCGGCGAACCCGACGACGGCCCGAGCCTTCGACCGGTTCGTGACCGGACCAATCGGTCGTTCGGTGCTCGTCGCCGCCGGGTTCGGCGCGCCGTAAGGTGAACCGCTTCCGGGGTGGGTTCGAGGCGGTCCCCCGCTGGACCATCGTCGTCGCGGCGGTCGGGGGAGCTCTCGTGCTTCTGCCGCTCGCGGCAATGGCGACTCGAGTGAACTGGGGCGGATTCCTCGCGCTCGTCTCATCGGAGTCCTCCGTCGCCGCGCTCGAGTTGAGCCTGCGCACCTCCCTCGCCGCGACTGTGTTGTGCGTGCTGTTCGGCGTGCCGATGGCGCTCGTTCTTGCGCGGACATCCTTTCCCGGGCAGCGTGTGGTGCGAACGGTTGTTCTGCTGCCCCTCGTTCTTCCGCCTGTGATCGGCGGAATCGCGCTGCTCGCCGCATTCGGACGGCAGGGTCTGCTCGGACACACGCTCGAGGTATTGGGAGTGGAGATCGCCTTCTCGACGACCGCCGTGGTGATCGCTCAAACGTTCGTCGCGCTGCCGTTTCTCGTTCTCAGCCTCGAGGGATCGCTTCGAGTGGCCGGCACCCGCTACGAGGCCGTTGCGGCGACCCTCGGCGCGAGACCGACGACGGTGCTCGCCCGAATCACCCTCCCGCTGGTCTTCCCCGCGCTGCTCTCCGGCGCGGTGCTCTCCTTCGCGCGTGCCCTCGGTGAGTTCGGCGCCACGCTCACCTTCGCGGGAAGCCTGCAAGGAACGACGCGAACCCTTCCGCTCGAGATCTACCTGCAGCGCGAGATGGATCCGGATGCCGCGGTGGCGCTCTCCCTCGTGCTGGTCGTCGTCTCCCTCGTCGTGGTCGGGCTCACGCTGCGCACGGTTCCCGACGGTCAAGCTTCCGACCGCGGCTCCGGTCGCTCGTTCCTTGGACTAGGCAGCCGATCCGGCGGCCTGTCGTGAGCGGTCTCACCCCCGAATTTGGGCTCGGACTCCGCCTCGAGGCGACGGTCGCCGCGAGGGACTTCGACGTGTCGCTCGACCTCCCCGACGGGCAGACCGTCGCCGTGCTCGGGCCGAATGGTGCGGGAAAGTCCACGCTGCTGTCGGTGATTGCGGGCCTGCTTCGACCGGACACCGGACGGGTCGTGGTCAACGGCGATGTGCTTGTCGACGACGGGGTGTGGGTGCCGCCGCATCGGCGCGGCATCTCGCTGCTGGCCCAGGATCCGCTGCTCTTCCCGCACCTCACCGCCCTCGACAACGTGGCGTTCGGGCCGAGGAGTGCCGGGCATGCGACCCCGGCGGCGCGGGAGATCGCGCGACGTTGGCTGTCGGAGGTCGAGGGCGCGGATCTCGCCGTCCGCCGTCCTGCCCGACTCTCCGGCGGGCAGGCGCAGCGGGTGGCCATTGCCCGCGCCCTCGCCTCCGACCCGCGGGTGCTGTTGCTCGACGAGCCACTCGCGGCCCTCGATGTGGCCGTCGCTCCGACCATCCGGCGCATGCTCCGGCGCGTGCTCGAGGGACGCACCGCCGTGCTCGTGACCCACGAGGTGCTCGACGCGTTGACCCTCGCCGATCGAGTGATCGTGCTCAACCGCGGGCGGGTGGTCGAGCAGGGAGCGACGAGCGAGGTGTTGCAGCGCCCGCGGCATCCATTCACCGCGGAACTTGCTGGACTCAACCTGCTCACCGGCACACCAACCCCGGATGGACTGGTCACCGACGAAGGATTCCGCGTGGTCGGATCGCGAGAGGCGGGAGGCACGGCGCCGACCGGCCCGGCGGCCGTCGGTTCGCGTGATGGTTCGCGGGACGGTGTTCGTCACGGTGTTCGGGATGGCGTTCTCGTCGGTGCTCGGCTCGGTGCTCGGCTCGGCGCCGCGGTGCGCCCGTCGGCGATCGAGGTGCACGAGCATCGCCCGGAGTCGCTCAACGTCGTGCGGGTGACCGTTCGCGATCTCGAGCCGCGCGGTGACCTCATCCGGGTGCGCACCGAGACGCTCTCGGCGGATGTGACCCCCGGCCAGGCGGCGGCCCTCGACGTGACGCCCGGCACACCGCTCTGGTTCGCGTTCCCGGCGACCGCCGTCGCCATCTACCCCCTCTGACGGGTCCGCCCGCGGTCGCGCACCCCACGGGGACTGTTTCCGGGGCGAGTACTTAGAACGCAGGAGATTCACCACCGTGGTGCGTCTTTGCGGCGTGGCGGCGGCGTTCGGTGGTGATTCTCCTGCGTTTTCGGTTAGCAGGGGCGGGTGAGCACGTGACCGCCGAAGTGATTGGGTCGGGGATGAGCAGATAGGGTTTTGGCATGACCGCTCTACCCGATGACGACGCCCTCAGCTGGGGCGGATCGACCGATCCGACCCACGTCGAGAGCCCGGTTGTCGAGTCGCCGGATGGCGACGGGCAGACGAATGCCGCGGAGCCGGGCACCTCGTCAGGCCTCCTCGTCGCCTACGGAGCGTTCGGCTTAGTCTTCATCGTTTACCTCGTCGGCTGGCTGATCGCCATCCAGTCGGCCCCTGCCGGACTCTCCGGCTCGCTCGCCGTCGTGATGGACCGAATCGGCCAGTTTCTCGCCTTCCTGTCACCGGCGCTCTGGTTCTTCGGGGTGTTCCTGCTCGCTCCGGAGTCCCGGGCCCGCACCCGCATCGTGTGGCTCGCAGTCGGTGTTGTGATCCTGGCCCCGTGGCCGTTCATCCTGGGCTATTAGGAGCGCACATGACTATGAATTCGAATCGATCGTCCGCCGGCCTCTGGGCGACCATGATCATCGCCGTGGTGTTCGGCCTCGTCTTCGCCTTCTACCTCTACGAAGCGATCTCCCAGGCAATCTCTCTCGCGCAGTACGTGGCCGTGCAAAATCCGGTGCTGAAGCGGGTCGGCCACGCGCTTTTGAGCTTCCCATGGCTCGTGATCGGCGCCTACGTCGTCTTGCCGATCGTCACCTTCGTGCTTGCCGTGGTGATCGGACGCCGCCGCACCGTTCCGATCAGGGTCGGCATTTTTGTGCTCGCCCTCGCCGCGCTCTCCGCCGCCAGTCTTACGCTCGAGTCGATCGCGAGCGCGGCAACCCGCATCAACTGAGCCACGACAGGCGGCGCTCAGGTGCCTCACGGCAAGACTCAATCCCGCGGTGAGATAAAGTTCAAGGGCCGAGGGCCGTAGGCCGCGGACCTCCCCACCCTGACAAAAGGACTCGATTCGTGGCAAAGCCGATCGTGCTGATCGCCGAAGAACTTTCTCCCGCTACCGTCGAGGCCCTTGGTCCCGACTTCGACGTGCGCACCGTCGATGGCACCGACCGGCCGGCGCTGCTCACCGCCCTCGCCGACGCGAGCGCGGTGCTGATCCGCTCCGCCACTCAGGTCGACGCGGAGGCCATCGCCGCGGCCAAGAACCTCAAGGTGATCGCCCGGGCCGGAGTCGGTCTCGATAACGTCGACATCAAATCCGCGACCGAGGCCGGGGTCATGGTCGTCAACGCGCCGACCTCGAACATCATTTCCGCCGCGGAGCTGACCGTCGGCCACATCCTGAGTCTCGCCCGGCACATCCCGGCTGCGCACGGTGCGCTCGCCGATGGGCAGTGGAAGCGCTCGAAGTACACCGGCGTCGAGCTGTTCGAAAAGACGATCGGCATCATCGGCCTCGGACGCATCGGCGCTCTGATCACCGCCCGAATGCAGGCGTTCGGCACCAACATCGTCGCCTACGACCCCTACGTGACCGCGGCACGCGCCCAGCAGCTCGGTGTGACGCTGCTCCCGCTCGACGAGGTTCTCGCACAGTCGGACTTCGTGACGATCCACATGCCGAAGACGCCGGAGACCACCGGAATGATCGGCGACGCCCAGTTCGCCCTGATGAAGCCGACCGCGTTCATCGTCAACGTGGCGCGCGGCGGCCTGATCGACGAGGATGCCCTCTACCGTGCCCTCAGCGCCGGCACGATCGCGGGCGCCGGACTGGATGTCTTCGTGAGCGAGCCACCGGCGGCCTCGCCGCTGCTCGCCCTTCCGAACATCGTCGTCACCCCGCACCTCGGAGCATCGACCGACGAGGCTCAGGAGAAGGCGGGGGTGTCGGTCGCCCGATCCGTGCGACTCGCGCTCGGCGGCGAACTCGTGCCGGATGCCGTCAACGTCGCCGGGGGAGTCATCAACCCGACCGTGCGCCCCGGCATCCCGCTCATGGAGAAGCTCGGCCAGGTCTTTGCCGGTCTTGCCACGGGCCCGGTCACGTCGATCGACGTGGAAATCCGCGGGGAGATCGTGGAGTTCGACGTGAGCGTATTGAAGCTCGCGGCGCTCAAGGGCATCTTCACCAACGTGGTGAGCGAATCGGTCAGCTATGTGAACGCGCCGCTGCTCGCCGAGCAGCGCGGCATCCCCGTGCGGTTGTCGACGGATGCCGAGAGTGACGAGTACCGCAACCTGCTCACGATCCGCGGAGTGTTGAGCGATGGCACGAAGATCTCCGTCTCCGGCACCCTCACCGGCCCGAAGCAGGCGCAGAAGATCGTCGAGATCAACGGCTACGACGTCGAGGTTCCGATGGCGGAGCACCTGATCGTCATGGTGTACACCGACCGTCCCGGCATTGTCGGCGTCTACGGCCGGGAATTCGGCGACGCGGGGATCAACATCGCGGGCATGCAGATCAGCCGCCGCGAGGCCGGCGGTCAGGCTCTCAGCGTGCTGACCGTCGACTCACCGGTGCCCGAGGGGCTTCTCGACAGCGTGCGCGTTGCGATCAAGGCCGACCTCCTGCGCGATATCGACATCACCGAGTAGTCGGCAGCGCCGCCTGGCTAGGGCCGCGGGTCTCCGTCGAGGACCGATGGACCTCCGATTGCGCTGCCGCCGGCGAGGGTCGGATGGCGGCGCTTTCGGATGCCCGCGAGCGTTGCGGCGCGCAGCATCCCCGGTTGCCCGATGACGATTCCCCCGATCACGAGCGCGGCTCCGAAGATCTGCTTCGGGCCGAGCGGCTCGCCGCCGGCTACCGCGCCGAGGGCGACGCCGGTGACGGGGTTGAGCAGGCCGATCAGGGCAACAGATCCCGCGCGCAGGTGACGCAACCCCGCGAACCAAGCGGCGAATGCAATTGCCGTCGCCACCACGGTTACGTAGGTGAACCCCGCGACCTCGGTCCGGTCAAGAGGGGGAAGCGCCCCCTCGGTCAGCACGGCAATCGGCAGAATCAGCATTGACCCGGCTATCAACTGCCAAGCGGTAAGCGACACGATGCCAACGTTCGGGCCCCATCTTTTGGTGAGAATGAAGCCGACCGAGGACGAGAGCATCGCCGCGACCGATGCTGCCACGCCGAGCGGGCTGATCCCGGCTCCGCCCGAGAAAAGCATGATGCAGACCCCACCGACACCGACTGCGGCGCCGAGCAGCGAAAGCCACTGAGGTCGCTCGCGCAGCAGTGGCCAGGCGAGAATCAGCATCACCACGGGAGAGGTGGCCATCAGCGTTGCCGCGAGGCTCGACGGCAGCAACTGAGCCGCCACATATACCAGAACGAAGAACGACCCGAAGTTCAACGCCCCGAGGACCGCCGCCTTCCACCACCACGACCCCCTCGGGAGCGATCGCCCGATCAAGAGAAGTAGCAGCCCGGCCGGAAATGCGCGCAGGAACGCCCCGTAGAGCGGATAGTCGGCCGGAAGGAAGTGTCGGGTGACGAAGTACGTCGTGCCCCATGCCACCGGCGCGATCGCCGTCACCAGACCCCACCGAACCGTAGCTTCCATGGAAGCTACTATATCTTCCGGGGAAGCTATATGCTGCAGGCGTGAACGAAAATCAGGACCGCGTCGCTGCCATCCAACAGGAGTGGGCTCGCGAGCGGCCAGAACTGGATGTTCGTCCGCTCGGCGTGATCGGACGGCTGCATCGCATCGGGGCCACCCTGACCGGCGAGCTCACCGCGGTGTATCGGAGGTTCGGGCTCGGGGAAGGGGACTTCGACGTGTTGGCAGCGCTCCGCCGGGCCGGTGCGCCATTCGAACGCGCCCCCGGTGAACTGGCCGAGCACACGATGGTCACCACGGGTGCGATGACCAAGCGCGTCGACCGACTGGTCGCCTCGGGGCTGGTCAGCCGGCGTGCGAGCGAAGCAGACGCCCGGCGCCGGGTGGTGGCCCTCACCGCCAAGGGTCGCGACCTGATCGACAGGGCATTCGGCGAACACATGGCCAACGAGCGTCGGCTGCTCGGCGGGCTCAGCGAACCGGAGCGCGAGGCGCTTGAGGCACTGTTGGTCAAATGGACAAGGAGCATCATGCCGGGCACGATCGAGATCCTGCGCTACGCCGCCTTCGCCTCGGAACCCACCGGCGGGAATCCCGCCGGGGTTGTGCTTGACGCCGAGGGGTTGAGCGACTCCGCAATGCAATCAATCGCTGCAGCCGTCGGGTACTCGGAGACAGCGTTCGTCACCCGTCGAGCCATCGGCGGCGATCCCCGCAGGCACGGGCTGCGGTACTTCTCTCCCACCGACGAGGTCCCGTTCTGCGGCCATGCCACCCTCGCCACCGGCTTCGCTCTCGCGGAGCGCCACGGGGTCGGCGAATTCACCTTCGAGACCCCCATCGGGGTTGTTGTCATCGACACGGCGAACACCGATACCGCTGATGGTGGGGGGATTACGACGGCTTTCACCAGCGTCGAACCGGAGCTGAAAGACTTCCCGGCGGAGGTGCTCGATTCCCTTCTCGACCTTCTCGGCATCGGGCGGGACGACCTCAGCATGGAATACCCGCCGCGACTGGCGTACGCCGGCAACTGGCATCCGATTCTCGTCCTGAAAGACAAGAACCTGTTCGACACCTACCATTTCGAGCCGGCACCCCTCCGAGAGCTGATGCGGCAGCAGGGATGGAACGGCACCGTGACGACGATGTTCCGACTGTCGTCGACGGAATTTGAGGCTCGCAACCCGTTCCCGGTCGGCGCCATCACGGAAGATCCGGCGACCGGATCGGCCGCCGCATCCTTCGGGGGCTACTTGAGGGCGCTGTCGTTGATCGAACCGCCGTGCCGGGTGACCATTTACCAGGGGCGACATGTCGGAAGGGAAAGTGTGCTGACCGTCACAGTCCCACCGGTCGGCGGGATACAGGTCTCCGGCACCGTCGTCGCAATCACCGAGAGCTGACGAAGGGGGGTGCGACCGGGCGAAACGAGCACGCCCCGCTCAAGACGAGTCTCGAGCGGGGCGTGCCGGGTTTCTCACGGCGGCCTTGGTCTTACGTCTTGCTAGATCGTGTCGTTGTAGCCGTCGCCCTTGGTTTCGTTGCGAGTCACGCGCTCGGTTCCCGTCGGGTCGACCTCGCTGCGCGTGGTGGAGACGGTAGACCGCTTGCGAAGGACGAGCACGAGCGAGATCAGGAAGACGATAACCCCCGCGCCCATGAGCAGGTAACCGACTAGGTCGAGGTTGATCCAACTGACCGAGACGTTGACGGCGAACGCGAGAATCGCGCCAACCACAAAAAGAAATATGCCAGTACCGATGCCCATGACTTCAGTCCTCTCGCTATCTTCATAAAGATGACGGCGACCGCAACCGAAGGGTCGCTCATCATCGTGACCCCTCCATGCTAGTCGCCAGCCCCAATTGAGCGCGGAAGGCGGGGGCGAACGTGCCGGTACGCTGGGTTTGAACCATCAGCACGCCTTTTTCGAGGAGACAGCAATGCCGCGCACTATCAACCTTGCCCTGATCCCCGGGGACGGCATCGGCCCGGAGGTGGTGGCCGAGGCAGTGAAGGTGCTCGAAGCGGTCGTCCCCGCCGAGGTGGAGATCGCGACAACGCTGTTTCCATTCGGCGCTACCCACTACCTCGCCACCGGCGAGATTCTTCCCGACGCAGAGCTCGACCGGTTGAAGACGCACGACGCGATCCTGTTGGGCGCGGTTGGCGGCAACCCGCGCGATTCCCGGCTCGCCGGCGGTCTGATCGAACGCGGTCTGCTACTTCGGCTCCGGTTCGCCTTCGACCACTACGTGAACCTTCGACCGACGATGTTGTTCCCCTCGGTCGAATCGCCGCTTGCCGACCCCGGAGACATCGACTTTGTTGTGGTGCGGGAGGGCACCGAAGGCCCGTACGTTGGCAACGGCGGGTCGATCCGGGTTGGCACACCGCACGAGATCGCTAACGAAGTCTCGGTGAATACCGCGTTCGGTGTGGAGCGCGTCGTGCGGTTCGGCTTCACGGTCGCCTCTGGGCGGACCCGCAAGAAGCTCACCCTCGTTCACAAGACCAACGTGCTGACGAATGCGGGAAGCCTGTGGCAGCGCACGGTCGACAGAGTTGGGGTCGAGTTCCCCGACGTCACGGTGGACTACCTCCACGTCGACGCGGCGACCATCTTCCTCGTGACCGACCCGAGTCGATTCGACGTCATCGTCACCGATAACCTCTTCGGCGACATCCTCACCGACCTCGCCGCGGCGATCAGCGGCGGCATTGGCCTCGCAGCTTCGGCCAACATCAACCCCGACCGGAGCTTCCCCAGCATGTTCGAGCCGGTGCATGGCTCCGCGCCGGACATCGCCGGAAAGCAGATCGCGGACCCAACCGCGGCGATTCTGTCGGTCGCACTGCTGCTCGACCACCTCGAGTTGCCGGATGCCGCGGCTCGAGTGACGGCAGCCGTGACCGCCGATCTCGGCTCACGCGGTACCGCGGCCCGCTCGACCGCACAGATCGGCGACGCGATTGTCGCCGCGCTGCCGGACAATTAAGTGACCTCTCAGCAAAGGATCGCCATGAAGAACTTGCTCGCTCCCTCAACGCTCGAATTCACGCACACCAAAAATCCCGCGGCGCTCGCCGAGATGGAGCGCGCCGAGATCCTTGCCGATCCCGGGTTCGGCAAGCATTTCACCGACCACATGGTTGACATCTGCTGGTCGGCTCGCGGCGGCTGGCACCGACCGAGGGTGCAGCCCTACGGGCCGATTGCGCTCGACCCGGCCGCGGCTGTGTTGCACTACGCCCAGGAGATCTTCGAGGGACTCAAGGCCTACCGGCACCCCGATGGCTCGATTCAGTCGTTCCGGCCGGAGGCGAATGCCCGGCGGATGCAACGATCCGCGGTGCGTCTCGCTCTGCCGGAGCTGCCGACGGAGTATTTTATCGCGTCGTTGCGCGCGCTCATCGCCGCAGATGCCGACTGGGTGCCGGATGCGCCGGAGACCAGCCTGTACATTCGGCCGTTCATGTTCGCCAAGGAGGCATTCCTCGGCGTGCGCCCGGCCGAGAAGGTCAACTACTACGTGATCGCGAGCCCGGCCGGTGCCTACTTCCCGGGAGGAGTGACGCCGGTGTCGATCTGGCTCTCCACCGACTACTCGCGCGCCGGTCGCGGCGGCATGGGGGCGGCCAAGACCGGCGGAAACTACGCCGCGTCGCTCGTCGCCCAGGCCGAGGCCTACGACCAGGGCTGCGCGCAGGTGCTCTTCCTCGACTCAGAGGAGGGCCGGTACATCGAGGAGCTCGGCGGCATGAATGTCGTACTCGTGAAGAAGGACGGCACGCTTGTCACGCCGGAATCGAGCAGCATCCTCGAGGGCATCACGCTCGACAGCATTCTGCAGCTCGCACAGGACCGCGGCCATGCGGTCGAACGCCGTCGGGTGAGCATTGACGAATGGAAGGACGGGGTCGCTTCCGGCGACATCACCGAAGTCTTCGCGTGCGGAACGGCCGCCGTCGTCACGCCGATCGCGCTGCTCAAGGGGCGCGACTTCTCCGTCGGCGACGCGGACGCGCCAGCCGGCGAGCTGACCATGTCGCTACGGCAAGAGTTGACCGACATCCAATATGGGCGTGTCGCCGATCGTCACCACTGGCTGACTCGGCTGGATGCGTAGGCGGCGGGCGTGAAGATTGCACGGTTCTCGGTTGACGGGTCAGACCCGCGGTACGGAATTCTGGATGACGACGAGTATGTCGTTCTCACCGGCGACCCCATGTTCAGCGGGTTTGAAACCACGGGGGAGCGAGTCCCAGCTGCCGCGGCGAAGTTGCTTGCACCGGTCATCCCGCGATCGAAAGTGATCTGCATCGGTCTGAATTTTGCCGCCCACCGGGACGAAGTCAGCGACGCCCTCCACGGCCCGGAGGCGCCGCTGGTGTTTCTTAAGCCCAACACCGCGGTCATCGGGCAGGGCGACACCATCCAGATTCCGCCGGTCGAGGGCCGCATCGTGCATGAGGGGGAACTCGTCGTGGTGATCGGCAAGATCGCCAAGCGTGTGAAGGCCGCCGACTATGCGGACGTGATCTTCGGCTACACCATTGGCAACGACATTTCGGCGCGAGACCAGATGTTCGCCGACGGGCAGTGGGCCCGCGCGAAGGGCTATGACACGTTCGCGCCGCTTGGACCGGTCATCGAGACGGAACTGGACTGGGCAAACCTCGAGATTCAGACCTTCGTCGATGGGGAGCCCCGGCGCCACGGGAACACCAGGGACATGCTGCACAAGATCCCGGAGATCATCGAATACGTCTCGGACATCTGGACCCTGCTTCCCGGTGACGTGATCATGACAGGCACCCCGGCCGGGCTCGGCGGATTCGTGGCGGGGCAGACCGTTGATATCACGATCGAAGGGATCGGAACCCTCAGCAACCCCGCGCAAAACCGCGTGTAGAGGCAACTCTTGCGCACGGCTTCACCGCCGGCCGCGTTCCCGTCCGCTCAGGGGATGAGATCGCACCTTCCCGGGCGGGGTTGACCGCCGAAGTTGTCCCCTCGGACGGTGCTGCCGCCGACCGTCCTGACCTCCGGGAGCCGTCCGAGCCGACGCGAGGGCGACGGCCAGTAGGATTGACCAGCCATGCCAGCCAACTTCACCACCGCATCCGGAGCCGACGTTCGCGTCCGTTTCTGCCCGTCGCCCACCGGAACTCCGCACGTTGGGCTTGTCCGGACGGCCCTCTTCAACTGGGCCTACGCCCGGCATACTGGAGGCAAGCTCGTCTTTCGCATCGAGGACACCGACGTGGCCCGGGACAGCGAGGAAAGTTACCTCCAGCTTCTCGATGGGCTCGGTTGGCTTGGCATCGATTGGGACGAGGGGGTTGGCGTCGGCGGACCGCACGAGCCGTACCGCCAGTCACAGCGAGGCGATACTTACTCTTCCGTGATCGAGAAGTTGCGCGCGAGCGGACACCTCTACGAGAGTTTCGCTACCGCGGAGGAGATCGAGGCGCGCAACGTGGCCAACGGCCGCGATCCCAAGCAGGGTTACGACAACTTCGAACGCGACCTCAGCGAGGAACAGCGCGCCGCCTACATTGCGGAGGGCCGGGCGCCCGCGCTCCGCCTGCGTGTTCCCGACACCGACCTCTCGTTCGACGACCTCGTGCGGGGCGAGATCACCTTCCCAGCCGGTTCGTTTGTGGACTTCGTCGTGGTGCGCCCGAACGGCGCGCCGCTGTACACCTTCGTCAACCCGGTCGACGACGCCCTCATGGGAATCACCCACGTGCTGCGCGGCGAGGACCTGCTCTCATCGACCCCGCGACAGATCGCGCTCTATCACGCGCTCATCGAGGTCGGTATCGCAACAGCCATTCCGCGCTTCGGCCACCTGCCCTACGTGATGGGGGAGGGCAATAAGAAGCTGTCAAAGCGTGACCCGGAGTCCAACCTATTCCACCACCGGGAGCGGGGGTTCATCCCCGAGGGACTGCTGAACTACCTGTCGCTGCTCGGCTGGTCGCTCACCCATGACCGGGATGTGTTCTCGATGGATGAGATGGTCGCCGCCTTCGACGTGGTGAACGTGAACCCCAATCCCGCCCGTTTTGACGTCAAGAAGGCCGAGTCGATCAACGGCGACCACATCCGCTTGCTCGAAGCCGACGACTTCGCCGCCCGGCTCGTGCCGTACCTCGGATCTCTCGTCGCCGATCCGCCCACGCCGATCGAGCAGGCCATCCTGCGCGAGGGGGCACCGCTCGTACAGGAGCGCATGCAGCTGCTCGGAGAGGCGCCGGCGCTCCTCGGCTTCTTCTTCACTCCGGATGACGCGATCGAATACGACGCGGACGCGCTACCGGGAGACGGCGCGGCCGAGATCCTTAACGCCGCGGTCGGCGCCCTCGCGCAGCTGAACGACTGGTCCCACGATCAGATCGAGCGCGTGTTGCGCGCCGAGCTCATCGAGGGTGCGGG
This sequence comes from Microbacteriaceae bacterium, assembly GCA_025464975.1. Taxonomy (GTDB): domain Bacteria; phylum Actinomycetota; class Actinomycetes; order Actinomycetales; family Microbacteriaceae; genus Lacisediminihabitans. The sequence goes on from JAODMT010000004.1 coordinate 73,171, forward strand.
ACTCAAGCCCCGGCTGGCGTTCGGTCCATTGCGCACCGCCCTGTCCGGCAAACGGATCAGCCCGCCGCTGTTCGAATCGATGCAACTTCTCGGCAAGGAATCCACCATCGCCAGGCTCACGCGGTTGGCCGCCCGGCTCTGACATGACCGAGCACTATGACGTCGTCATCGTCGGTGCCGGACCGGCGGGGCTCAGCGCCGCCCTCAACCTGGCCCGCGCGCGACGCCGGGTGCTCGTTCTGGACGCCAACCGGCCGCGCAACGCCGCGACCCTCGTCTCCCACGGCTTCATCACCCGCGACGGCATAGCTCCGCACGAGCTGCGCAGGCTCGCCAGGGAGGAGCTCGAACGCTACCCGGAGGCGGAGCTGCAGCGGGCGACGGTTCGGTCGGTAATCGCCGCGCCCGCCGCCGCGAGTGTGGCGCCGAGCGGACCGGATCCGGATGTCGACACAACAGCCTTCGCCGTCGAGGCGACCGGGGTGAATGGCTCGCCGAGCCGGTCCGTCACCGCCTCGAGTGTGCTCCTCGCGTCGGGGCTGAGGGAGACCCTCCCGGCCCTTCCGAGCATCCGTGCCTTCTACGGACTCGGGCTGTTCAGCTGCATCGAGTGCGACGGCTACGAACACAGCGAAAAGCCCCTCGCCCTGATCGGGGAGACAAGCGACCTGGCCGGTCGGGCGCTGCTGATCGCTCAGTGGAGCCAGAATCTCACCGTGTTCACCAACGGGGTCGGCAAGGTCACCGAGGCGCAAGAGAAGGTGCTCTCCGCCCGCGGGGTGCAGGTAGAGCGGCGCGAGATCGCGGATGTCATCGGAGAGGGTGGCGTCGTTTCGGCGGTGCTCCTCGCCGACGGGGCAACGGTGCCCGTCGACGGCGGTTTCGTGCGCCCACGCTGGGACGCCGCACTCGAGTACGCGTCGACGCTCGGTCTCGCGACCGACGGTTGGGGCCTGATCGAGACCGACTCGGATGGGCGCACCAATGTCGCCGGAGTCTACGCCGCCGGGGATTCGACAGCCCCCGGCCCGCAGCAGCTCATCGTGGCGGCCGGTTCCGGCGCCCGAGTCGCCTCGGCCGTCAACCGCGACCTCATCGGCATCCCTCGAGCTGAATAGCGGGCACGGTGTGAGCGGGACATCTAGCGGGGCCGTGACCTCAGATGTTCCTGGGTCAACGCTTCCATCTCCTCGTCGCTGAGGTCGTCGAGCGACTTCGCCTCCGACCTGTCGATCTTCGACCATCGGACGAACATGAGGATGAGGATCGGAATGTCCGCGATCTCGGCGATGAACCAGAGGAGATCCCCGGACAGATGCTGGTCGTGATACGGCGAGGGAAACCAGGACGGCACTGATCCGGCGACGGTGCCAAGCCCATCGAGAATGTGGTTATTAAGGCGAAGGATGATTCCGGGGATCGCGTCAAGGACCAGCTCGACGAACACGAGCAGGAACTCCACGGTGATGAAAAAACTCGAGCGCTGGGTGGTGTGCTCGATGATCGGCAACACCATGAGCAGACCGATCAATGGAACGGCGACGGTGATGATGTTGCCGGCAACCGTGCTCCCTCGGAGGCTTCCGGCAATCGGCGTGAGGAAGAGAGAAAACGCGGCGAGGGCGAAGACAGGCGCGAAGACCGCGTTGCCGACGAGCCGCACCGGCCAGGAACGCAACACCGCCTCGGTCACCTTCAGTGACGTGCCGCTCAGCACGATTCGCGCGAGTGCAACCGGGGAGCCGAGGCTGATGAGCCCGGGAACGGCGAAGAGCAGCAACGCGATTCGCGTCGTGAACGCCCAACGAAGCTCGGAGCTGTACACGCCGAGGAAGCCGAGGTTGACGACGGCGAAGGACCCGAGGCCGAGTAGGTAGAACGCCACGGAGCGCCAGACGGGCCACGCGATGCCTCTCCGGCGCAAATTGGCAATGCCGATTCCGTATAGGCCGCCGGCGACCACGATCGTGGCCAGCGACACCGGATCGAGCTGCCAGGTGGTCAGGAAAGCGAAGAAGGAAGGCGTGATGGCTCGATTCGTGAAGAGGGGACTGCTGAATTCTGCCACTTCGAGAGGCGCACAGGCTGTGTCGTCCTGGCGCATTTGGGGGACACGGCAACCGTAGGTTAGAGTGACTAGTCGGCTCGGCTACGGCTGGGCGCGGTGGGGTATGGTGTAATTGGCAACACGGAAGATTCTGATTCTTTTGTTCTTGGTTCGAGTCCAGGTACCCCAGCTTTAGTGGGTCGTCACACCACCGGTTCCCCGGAACCTGTTTCGTTGATTGGTCCCGTATTTACTGGCATTTCGCCCTCCGAGCGCTTCGTGGACTTAGCTAGCCAACACCCTGCGTGTCGACTCAACGCTTATGGCTGGAGCGGAATCAGCACCGGTTCGGGGGCATCTCCCGGTCGCAATCGCCTTAAAGCTAAAAGCTTCTCATGTCGGTATGCGCCAGTAACCTGAGTACGCTTTTGCGGATAACTTTGACGACCACCATTGTGCGGAGGAGAACACGCTCGGCTCGACCTATTCAGCGGCGGTCGAAACAGCGGCGACCAGCGTGACTACAAAGGTGGAGCAGTGGTAATGGCTCCAACGACGAGGGACGCCCAGCGCACGTAGTTGCACACGACGATCTGGCCCAAGCTCGCGCGGGTGAACGCGCTGCTGTCGACGTTTATCCTGTAAGCCGCCATCGCCGCGCCGGCTATTGACCTAGGAGTCGGTTAGCGGCGTCAAAGTGGGATCGGCCGCGAGTTCGCCGTCGTCGGACGGCCCTGCTCCTCAAATCCAGCGGTGGCTATTGGCGACCGAGGGGTCTCATGTCTGAGCCGTCGGGTCGCGTGTGGTACTGAATGCCGCGTGGCGAGAGTACCTGTTCTATCGCGGAGATCATGCCACCAATCAGGCCGGCCTCGTCGCCAAGTTCAGTGTGCATGATCGAGAGGTTGCGCGTGGCAAGCGGCTGCGCCTGCTGGTACACCACGCTCCGAATCTGGGCGAGCATGTCGTCCGTGCATGCCGCGACCTCGCCCCCAATGACTATGCGGGCCGGGTTGCAGAAGTTGACCAGGTCGGCGATCGCGCCGCCCAACATGGCGGCGATTTCGCGAACGATGCTGACCGTCGTAGCGTCGCCACGCATCAGCCGATCGATGAGTTCGCGCGAGGTAACCTCGGCGCCGATGGCCTTTGACACGCTTGAGGCCATCGCTCCGACAGAGGCGACCGCCGAGAGACAGCCGCGATTGCCGCACGCGCAAAGCGAATTGGAGGATTCGCTAACGCGCATATGACCGATGTCCGCCGCGGCGCCGTCCGCCCCGTGCAACAAAAGGCCGCTCTCGCTGACGAACCCGGCGCCAACGCCAACTCCGACTCCGACAAGCAAGAGCGGAAGGTCTTTGTCGCCGAGAGCCCGTGCCTCGGCCAGCGCTTTCAGATTGACGTCATTGTCGACTATGGCGTCGCAGTTGAAACGGCCGGCCATGAATGTGCACGCTTCGAAGCCATCCCAGCCGGGCATTAGGGGCGGGCGCACGACGATGCCCTTGTGGGAGTCGACGGGGCCCGGTATCCCAACGGAAATCGCGAGCGCACGATCGCGCGGAATCCCGAGCTCAACCATCATCTCTTCGAACCCGGACGCGATCGCCTCGCTGACAACCTGCGGACCCTTGTCGACGTGCACATCGAGGGTCCTCTGCTCGAGAACTGTCTTCCCGAGATCGGTGATGGCGATTCGCGAACGGTCCACGGCCATATCGGCGACGAGAACAACGCCCCGGTGCGGGTTTATCTTGAATACCTGAGCAGGCCTGCCGCGCTGCGTGGCGGCCCCGATTCCGGCATCTTCGATCAACCCCGCGTGCAGCAAGACTTGCAGGTGGCTGTCGATGGTAGATCGCGCCAGCCCGGTGGCTGCCACGATTTCCCTGCGGCTGACCTCGCGGCCGTTCGCGATCATGCGTGCGATGGTGCTGCGCGCCGCATGCGCGCTTGGAGCCAGGTTCTGATCCGGCACGAGGAGCTGAACTTCTGTCCAAAAGGATCCCATGCGTAGACAATACACGCGCAATTCGAGCCGATATATGTTGAAAACAAATTAAATCGGGCCATTTCTTTTTACATGTGGACATATTTATAGTGATCCGCATGAACCAACGAGGATTCGTAGACAGGCCTGCCCCCGCAGCGGAGGTGGCGAGGTCGCAGTCGTCGCCCCGCCTCGAGGTCCGCGGCCTCTCGAAGAGCTTCCTTGGCGCCAATGCCTTGGAGGATGTGAGCTTCAGCGTGGCGCCAGGCCAGGTGCTTGCGCTGATCGGCGAGAACGGCGCCGGAAAATCCACGCTTATCCGCATCCTCTCCGGAGCGCACCGCCCAGACGCGGGCGAGGTCTGGATCAACGGCTCCCGCGTCGAGATCGGGGGGCCGAAGGCCGCGGAAGATCTGGGCATCGCGACGGTCTATCAGGAGCTCAGCCTCTTCCCGGACCTGTCAGTGGCGGAAAATCTGGTATTCGGCCAGTTCCCCGGCAAAGGTGTCATCAACTGGCGCACGGCTCAGGAAGAGGCATCCCGGTTCCTTCATGGCCTTGGCTTGCACGTCGATGCAACCAGCAAGGTGCGAGACCTGAGCATCGCCGAAAAGCAGATGCTGGAGATCGCGAAGGCGCTTCACCGGCGCGCCGAGATCGTGATTTTGGATGAGCCGACTGCCGTTCTCGGCGGGGAAGACGTCGACCATCTGCTGCGGCTGGTGCGCGGCCTCAAGGAGCGAGGCGTCAGCGTCATCTTTGTGTCGCATCGGCTCGAGGAGGTCTTCGGGTTGGCCGACCGCTACGTCGTCCTCAAGGACGGGAAGCTCACCGGTCTGGGCGACATCGCGGATACAAACCACGATGATCTCGTTTCGAAGATGGTCGGGCGCAACTTCTCGCGGTCGCACCGTTCCGTGAATCGTCGCGTTGGAGACGTCGTCCTCGATGTGCGCAACCTGTCGCGGGAGGGCGTGCTTCGAAACATTTCTTTGTCAGTGCGCTCGGGAGAAGTGCTCGGTATCGCAGGCCTGCGAGGAGCGGGGCGCACCGAACTTGCGCGCGCCATCTTCGGTGTCGACCCGATAACGAGTGGAGAAGTGAGCCTTCACGGCTCCAAGCTCGCGACCAAAGACCCGCTTCAGTCGATTCGGGCCGGCATCGGCCTGGTTCCCGAGGAACGCAAGACGCAGGGCATCTTCATCGCCCTTTCCACGGCGGCGAACATCCCGATCGTGAGCATGCTGAAGCGGGGAGCACGCTGGGTTCGGCCTGCCGCTGAGCGTCAGCTCGCGCTCGACTATGTCAAGAAGCTTCGCATCAAGGTTGCCAATGTTTCGTCGCCCGTTGCGTCGCTGTCGGGAGGGAACCAGCAGAAGGTCGTCCTCGCCAAATGGTTGAACGCCGGCGTGGACGTGCTGATTCTCGACGAACCCACCCGGGGTATCGACATCGGGGCCAAGCAGGAAATCTACGAACTCATCCACTCCCTGTGTGAACAGGGCCTCGCCATCCTCCTGATCTCTTCTGAGCTTCCCGAGGTACTGGCGCTCAGCCATCGCATCCTCGTCATGCACCACGGTGAAGTTGCCGCCGTGCTCGACGGAGATACCGCAACCGAGGAACTGGTCATGTTCCACGCCGTTGGAGGAAAGAACTAATGTCATCGCTCGCTACAACCAAGAGGCAAAGCGCCCTGGGACGACGTCTCCGGAACAACTGGATTACCATCCTCATATTCCTCGTCGTGGTCGCCGCAGTTTTACTGTTTGTCCCCGCGTTCTTTCAGCCGGCGAACCTGATCAACGTCGCGCGTCAATCCTCAATCATCGGGGTCGTCGCGATCGGGATGACCTTCGTCATCCTCACCGGCGGCATCGACCTTTCGGTCGGTTCGACCCTCGCGCTCTCCGGCGTAACAATGGCAATGCTGATCAACTCTGGCCTCGACTCGACAGTGGCGATTATCATCTCGCTCCTCACCGGAGTCGTGGCCGGCCTCATTAACGGAATCGGCGTCGCAATCCTGAAGATTCAGCCCTTCATCGTCACGCTGGCAACGATGGTGTCGATCCTGGGTATCTCCCTTCGCGTGACCAACGGTGGGCCTCAGGCCTTCGACAACTCGGGTGATATCTTCAACTTCCTGGGCAGTGGCGACGTATTTGGCCTCCCGGGCCCGTTCCTAGTCTTTCTCATCGTTGCGGCCATCGGTGTTCTGACCCTGCGCTATTTTTCCTTTGGTCGCTACCTCTACGCCATCGGCGGCAGCTCCGAGGCAGCCCGGCTTTCGGGCGTCCCGACAAAGAAGATGCTTGTCGCGGCGTACGCGATCTGCGGGCTTGCGGCAGGTCTCGCCGGAGTCATGACGGCATCCCGGCTTAGCGTTGGTGGCCCGACGGCAGGAGGCTTGGCTAATCTCGACGCTATTACCGCAGTCGTGATAGGCGGCACCAGCCTCATGGGCGGCACCGGAGGTGCGATCGGCACAGTCTTCGGCGCCCTGCTCCTCGCTGTCCTATCGAACCTCATGAACCTCATGGGAATTGGGCCGTTCGACCAGCAGATCGTCAAAGGCGCCGTCATCATCCTTGCTGTGCTGTTTGCCATGCAGGCCACGAGGAAGAGGATCTCCGACCGTCGGGGTGCAGCGAAGGCCTTGCCTAGTTCGGCAGAGAACGCTACAGCAGACCCGAATGCCACCCCCGGCGTTCCGCAGTAGTGCAGCTACACCCTCACCAATCCGCTGAGAATTGAAAGTTGGAAAGATGTATATAACGAAAAAGAGGCTGACATCGTGGTCAGCAGCTGTGGTCGTCGCCGCAGCGCTGACCCTCGCAGCAGCCGGATGCTCCGCGTCGAGCACCGGCGCCAAATCCACCCCCCTCGAAGTCGGAGACAAACCGGCCCCCAGCCTTTACTGCAGCTCCACTTGCCAGTCGCAGCTCGTCCTGAAGGCGGCTCCCGCTTCGGTAAAGTGCTCCATCGGCGTGTCGTGGAGCGCGACTTCGTTCCCATATGGGGCCACTTCATCGAAGCAGATCCCGGAGCTGGCTAAGAAGTGGTTCCCCGGAATGCAGGTCACAGTTACTGATGGCCAGAACGACGCCTCGATCCAGTCGGGCCAAGTTGATCAGCTGGTGGCTCAGGGTATCAAGGTCCTCATCATCTCCTCGCGTGACTCCGACGCGCTCAAGGGCGCTGTCGACCGTGCCCTAAAGGCCGGAGTTAGGGTCATCGCCGCGGACCGCAACGTGAACACGACCGTGGACACCTACATCGGTTCCGACAATGGCGAAGCCGGTGTCGTCAGCGGGCAGAACATAGCCAAGGTTCTGGGCTCAAGTGGCAAGATCGTCGAACTCGCGGGCAGCCTGGGTGCTTCGCCGACGATCGCCCGCGGTGACGGGCTCCGCACGGGGCTCAAGGGCTCGAGCGTGAAGATTGTTACAACGCAGACCGCGGATTACGACCAGGCAAAGGGTCTCTCGGTCATGCAGGACCTGCTGCAAAAGTACCAGCCCGGCTCGATCAACGGCGTCTACACCCACAACGACCAGATGGCCTTCGGCGCTATCCAGGCACTCAAGGAAGCCGGTCGCGACAAGGAGATCAAGGTTTTCAGCATCGACGGAGAAGAGAAGGCTCTCGCTGACATCAAGAACGGCTCGATGGAGGCGACCGTCGGCTACCCGATCGTGACAAAGGAGTCGGTGATCGCCGCAGCGAAGCTCTGCTCTGGTGAGACCGTCGACAAGCGCATCAAGCTCGACTCCACTCTGATCACCAAGCAGAACGTTGCGAAGTACGTCGGGAAGAGCCCTCAGGACGAGTAACTCGAACCGCATCCAGAAATGACGCGAGGAGGGGCTGGGATATCGGCCCAGCTCCTCCTCCTCCACAAACAAAGGACTAAGTACATGAGAATCTCTTACAACACCTGGGCCTATTCGAGCTTCTTCGTGTGGGTTCCTGCATACACGCTCGACGAGACAATCAAGCGCATCGCGGGGCTCGGCTACGACGGGATCGAAATCGGCGCGGCGGCCCCTCACGCTTACCCGCCCCACCTCAGTGCCGACCGTCGCGTGCAGGTCCGCGATCTGCTGCAGGAGCACAACCTCGCGCTTTCGAGCATGCTGCCCGCTCCATCCGGGGGCCCCGGCAACAACCCGGCGTCGCCCAACATCGAGGAACGTCGTGCGACCGTGGAGCACTACAAGGAGCTCGCCGACCTCACCGCCTTCTGGGGTGGCAAGACCCTCATATACCTGCCCGGCTGGATCATCTTCGGCACGACCCGCCGTCAGGCATGGGCCTGGAGTCGTGAGGTCCTCACGGAGGTCGCCGACGCGATCGCGCACACCGGTGTTACCCTCGTCATCGAGCCCACATCGCACGACACGAACCTCTGCATGTCGGCCGATGATGCCATCGAACTCATGCAGGACGTCGACCGCCCGAACGTGAAGCTGATGTTCGACACCTTCCACGTTCTGTACAGCAAAGAAGTCATGAGCGACTATCCCTACAAGATGGGCGCGGACCTCAAGCACATCCACATTTCGGACAACGATCGTCTCCCTCCAGGTTCGGGCGTGGGGGACTTCCCGTCGCTCATCGACTCGCTCATCGAGAACGGCTTCGACGGCTACTTGACGATGGAGACGGGATTCCACCGCCGCGGAATCGAACCGGACGAGGACGCCCGTACATCGATCGAGTACCTGCGACCGCTCGTCGAGTCCAAGCTCGCCGAACACGCGGCCAAGAAGTCGAAGGATCAGTAATGTCAGGGTCTGCTTCTTCCGAAGACTCGGCTCTCCTCTTCCTTAACCGAACCGAGGCACGCGCGGTGGCCGCTTTCACTTCTGAGCTCATCCCATCAGAAGAAGGGTCGCCCGGTGCGGTGGAGGCAGGAGTAACCACCTACATAGATCGGGCGCTGGCAGGTTTCATGCGGGATCTGCAACCGGTCTATCGGCGTGGGCTTGAGGCACTAGCGGACCTCGCCGCGGAGCGCTTCGGGTGTTCGTTCGGCGAGGCGACGAGCGCACAAAAGCGGCATCTCATTGCCGAATTGGACGACCTGGGAAGAAATGAACCCGCCAATTTCCTCGGGCAGTTCTTTCGCATCGTGCGCGAGCACACCATCCAGGGGTTCTTCGGCGATCCTGCCTATGGCGGCAATCGGGACACTGTCGGCTGGAAGCTGGTTGGCTTCCCCGGCGCCCAGTGGGGCTATACATCCGAGCAGATGCAACGGGGCGTTGATTCCAGGACGTTCCCGATCCTCACCGTGAAGGACCTTTACGCACGAATTGGAGAGGCGAAGTGATCGAGAAGTTCGACGCCATCGTCGTGGGCATGGGTTCTTCGGGGGGCATCGTCGCCGAACAGCTCACAAAGTCGGGAGCCAGGGTGCTTGGTCTCGAGAAGGGTCCGGAGTACTCCCAAGAGGACTTCGAAGTCAAAGCCGACGAACTCCGTTACTACCAGCGCGGCGCCATAGTCGCGGGCGTTGCGGTGGATCCCGTGACATGGCGGCCCGACGAGAAGACTCAGGCCCGTGTGCTTCCCTGGTCGGCGGGTGCCCTCGGGACCGACGAGCCCCTGTATGGTCTTCCGTCGATCGGCACCGGTGGTGGGACCCTTCACTGGGGTGCGGCGGCGTACCGATTCCGGGAGGCCGACTTTCGGATGAAGTCTGCCATCGCCGAGCGGTTCGGCCACGGCGCTCTTCCTGAAGGCTCCACTCTCGCCGACTGGCCAATCTCTTACGCCGACCTCGAACCGTACTACGAGAAAGTTGAGCACCAACAGGGTTATTCAGGGCGCGCAGGAAACGTCGACGGCGAATTCCCCGAGGGGACCAACCCATTCGATGTGTGGAGGCGCAGTGACTATCCGATGCCCCCAGTCACGCAGGGCCCCGGGGACCTGCCCTGGGTGGAGGCGACAAAACGGCTGGGCTATCACCCGTTCCGTCAACCGCTCGCTATCAACTCGCAGGAGTACAAGGGCCGTCCTGCGTGCGTGAACTGCGGCTTCTGCCACGGCTTCCCGTGCCATGTGAAGGCGAAGTCCACGACGCAAGTCACGTCCATACCTGCGGCGAAGGCAACCGGAAACCTCGACCTTCGGGCTAACAGCCGCGTTCTGCGCGTGAACCGTTCCGCAGATGGTCGCCGTGTCACTGGGGTTACGTATGTGGATTCGGCCGACCAGATCCACGAGGTCGAGGCGGAGATCGTTGTCCTTGCGGCGTATGCGCTTGAGAACGTGCGCCTAATGCTGGTGTCGGGAATTAACAAGAACGGCCAGGTCGGCCAGCACTTCCAGACGCACAATTTCGGCTGGTTCGGGTCAATCCTTCCGGAAGCGACGAATCCGTTCATCGGCACGTTCAACGCCTCGAGCGCCATCGACGACTTCACATCCGAATTGGTGCCGGACAATGATCTCGGGGTTCTCTGGGGCTCCCCGATTATTAGCGTGACAGGCGACCTGCAGCCGATCGAGGCTTACCACAACATGAACCCGTCGGTTCAAAAGTGGGGCCTGGAACTCAAGCACTGGCTGCGGGACAACTACCGCCACATGCACCGCATGTACTCCCAGACGACCAACTTCCCTTACGCGCGGCACTATGTCGACCTGGACCCGTCGGTCAAGGATCGATGGGGCCAGCCGGCGATTCGCATCACTCACGAGTGGGAGGATCACGACGCGAACTCGGTGAGCCTGATGGGGCGGTACAAGGAGAAGATCGCGCGCGAAATGGGCGCGACCGAGTTCTGGATGGATTCGCCGCGACCGCCGTACCACCTCTCCACGCATGACGTAGGAGTCCACCGAATGGGCCTCGACCCTGCGACGTCCGTCACGGATCCGTTCGGTCACGTGCACGAATGCGACGGACTCTACGCGGTTGGGGGCGGCGGATTCGTCAGCTACGGGGGTTATAACCCGAACGAGACGATCCAGGCCCTCGCCTACATGAGTGCTGGACACCTGATCGAGAATCTCGGCTCAACCGCAGGACGAAGCCAGGCCCATGTCGCGTGAAAGTGCGGTGGATGAGTCGTTCGCTAGCCGTGTCGCGTTCATCACCGGCGCCGGACGCGGCCAGGGGCGAAGCCACGCGCTGCGACTGGCTGAGCTCGGAGCCGATGTGGCGCTCGTCGATCTCGGCTCCGTGGGCAGCGTATCTTCGCCGACCTACGCCACCGCGACCCGCGATGAACTGAACTCGGTCGCCGACGAGGTTCGTGGCCTCGGACGACGCGCACTCGTCGTAGAGGCGGACGTACGGTCGGCAGAACAAATGGTGGACGCTGCCGCCAGCGCGGTCCGCGAACTTGGCCAGATCGATTACGTGGTAGCTAACGCGGGCATCACCGACGGCTTCGCGCCGACGTGGGAGCTCGCGCCCGAGAACTGGCAGACGATGATCGACATCAACCTGACCGGTGTCTTCCACACGGTTCGTGCCGCAATCCCGCACCTGCTGGTCGAGCCAGCCGGTCGCGGGCTCGTGCTGATCGGATCGGGCGTGGCGATCAAAGCAGTTCCAAATCTCAGCCACTACGTGGCGGCCAAGTATGGAGTACGCGGTCTCGCCGCCGCGCTGGCTGCCGAGCTCGGCCCATACGGAATTCGTTGCAATAGTGTCCACCCGGCTGGCATCAACACCGAGATGACGACCGCGATGGTCGAGCTCAACGGAATTCCGCGCGAGGAGTTGCTCGAGCGGTTCCGGAGCGGACAGCTGCTCCAGATGAACGTCGAGATCTCAGACATCACGGCTGCCGTCGTGTGGCTGCTATCCGACGAAGCGCGGTTCGTCACCGGGGTCGAACTCACCGTCGATGCCGGCGAATCCAAGAAGTGACCTTCCGCCTCACCAATTAGCTACGAAAGGCCCCCTGAAATGACTTCAGAACGTGTTCTCCGTGTCGGTATCGTCGGGCTCGAATTCGGCGCCGAATTCATCCCGATTTACCAGCGTCACCCGAATGCCGAAATGTACGCCATCTGCCAGCGCACCGAGTCGAAACTCAACGAAATCGGCGACGCGTACGGAATCGACGTCCGTTACACCGAATATGAAAAGATGCTCGCCGACCCGAACATCGACGTCATTCACATCAACACGCCCCTGCAGCTTCACGCAGATCAAGTCGTAGCGGCGCTCGAGGCTGGGAAGCACGTGGGATGCACGATCCCGATGGCTACCTCAGTCGAAGACTGCCGCCGCATCGTCGAAGCCCAGCAGAAGTCCGGGCTCACGTACATGATGATGGAGACGACGCTTTATACGCGGGAGTTTCTTTTCGTCCAGGATCTCTACAGGTCGGGCAAGCTCGGCAAAGTGCAGTTCCTGCGCGCATCGCACCACCAGGACATGACGGGATGGCCGTCGTACTGGGATGGCATGCCGCCGATGCACAACGCAACGCATGCAATCGGCCCGATTCTGGGGCTTACAGACCACCAAGCGGAATCAGTGCAGTGCCTCGGTTCCGGCAGCGTATTCGACGCGATGAAGGGGCAGTACGGATCGCCATTCGCGGTGGAGTCGACCCACATCCGCTTCCTCGATAGCGACGTTGGTGCCGAGGTCACACGCCACCTGTGGGCGGTCGCGCGGCAGTACCGTGAGAGTTTCGACGTGTACGGGGCGATCCGCTCGTTCGAGTGGTCGCAGACCGAGTCAGGAAAGCACAAGATCTTCTTGGGCGAAGGCGTGCACGACGTCGAGATCCCCGACTTCGCATCGCGGCTGCCGGTCGAGATCCAGTCGTTCACGCGGGCTGGCGTATATGGCGGGGGCGAGGGGTCCGAGAGTCACCGGTCGTTCGTCCAGGGCGGCGGCCACGGCGGGTCCCACCCGCACCTGGCGCACCACTTGCTGATGGCGGCACTCGGTGAGGAGGAGGCCTACCCCAACGCCGTACAGGCGGCAAACATCACGTGCTCCGGGATACTCTCCCACGAGTCGGCGCTCAAAGGCGGGGCGTTGATTCACCTGCCCGAGTGGACGCTATCGGACAAAAAGCCGTGCCTCATCGAGCTCGACCAGGACACGCAGCCGGCGTGGGCCAACGAGACCGCCTTCCTGTAGACATGGCGGAGCTCAATGACTTGGTCCGGGCCGGATGTCGGCTTCGGAACATATCCACCCGTAGGGCGCAAATGCGGAGCAGGCGACCATATTCGCGCTTGAGATGGGGTACCGGTTGATCGACACGGCCGCGAGCTAAGGCAACGAGGGAGCCGTCGGCGTCGCGTTTGCCCGATCATCCGTGTCGAATATGTGGACGTGTGCCTGACGCATTGGCCGAATCCGCGCGTCGACAAGTACGTTGATTCATCGCGGGCGATGATCAGCAGCCTGGCGCGCCCCAACGGCCGCTGGTTGGACGGAGACCCGGAACGTCCTGAGCAGCCACGATCTACTCCATTCCCACTAGTCCGACGAAACGGATGTGCGCCCCATCGTGTCCGACGGTTGTTCGGAAAAGCGGTGTCGGTAGCTAGCGGCGAATCGCCCGAAGTGGCTGATTCCCCATTTCGCGGCGACCTCGGTCACGGTCACCGAACCCGGTTCGGCATCAGAAAGCTCCTTGTGTATCTGCTCCAGGCGCAACTGACGGAGGTACGTCATTGGAGTGGTGCTCATCGATCTGCGAAACCCTTCCTGGAGGCTGCGCACACTGACACCGACATCGCCCGCCAGCTCGGAGACCGTCCACCCGTGCTCCGGGCTGTCCCTGAGCAATTCCACCGCTTGCGCTACGGGACGGGTTCCGGCAGAGGCAGCGGTGGTGGAGCTGAGGGCCGCAGAGTGGTTATGTGGTTGAGCAAGCAGGAGGGACTCCATCAGCACTTGTTCAAGGCGCTGCGCGGCGAGCGGATGTTGGAGCAGCCCGCCTTCGTTCTTCGACGCCAGATCGATGAGATGGAGTATCTGAAGCACCGTGCAGCCTGGTCCCGTCGTCAGGTCCAGTTCGGCGGAAAACACAAGCGGTTTGACGACGCTGCGGCCGAGGAGATTTTCCAGTTCCAGCTGCAATTCCGCGCGAGGAACCATCACCGACACCTGTGCAAAATCCTTATCGCAATCCAGAACGGCGGGGTGGCCGGGCACGAACACGGCGGCAGTCCGCGGTGTTCCATAGACGGGCTTGTGCATGCCAGCACGCATCGTGGCTCTGCCCGTCAACGGTATGTCGACGTGGTAGTCGGTGGCTTCACTCGTGCGGATCCGAACGGCGTCGCCGAATCGCAGGTAGCCTGCCGTCACTCGCCCCACCTTGATGACGTTAAGGCTCAGATCCAGCGCGGTGGACGGCGAGGCGGAGGCAAAGTCCAGGGGCAGGAATATGTCGCTGAGCACTTGGCGTGCGTGGTCGATGTCGCCTGACGATGCGACCGGGTGACTCCGGAACATCTCACTGGTGACTAATGGCACCCCGAGATTATAGTTCTGCCGTCTGTGCCTGGTTCGGGTACGGCGTGGATCACACTCCCGCGCAAAGTGGATGTTCGTCCGCGTTGGCCGGATTTCGCGCTGGGCAACGTCAATCTACCTTTGATACATCTGCAGCAGACGGCTGCCGTTTGTGACTTCGGGGATTCGATGGGAAACGTGCCTCGATGGATCAGCGCCCCAGTGCTGCGGGCGTGGGTAGCCTCGAAGGCGGGCGAGGTCAATCGACTCCCGCGGCCCCGTGACGCACCGGAATCGCACTCGATTGGATTCAACAGCGATCGCGTGCTCATCTTCGGTGGAGACCCCGCGGTCGGATGGGGCGTCCTCAGCCATGAGATCGCTCTTCCGGGGAGTCTTGGCCGCGCACTGTCGCGCCGCACGGGTCGCGGGGCGGATGTCCACGTCGCCGCCATTCCGCGACTGAAGGTCAGCTCAGCCGCTGATGAGCTGAGCAGGATCAAGCTACATCGATATGACGCGCTAGTCGTCACCCTGGGCTTGAACGACGCCGGAGCTCTCACATCACTAGCGACCTGGCGACGTGACCTGACCAGCACGCTGCGCGTCATAGCCCGGCAGTCATCGCCGGTCTCGCGGATCTTCGTGGCCGGCGTGCATCCAATTCGTTCGATCCCGGTCTACAACAGCCCGTTGGGTTCGATTGCAGACGCACACGCCCGAAAGATGAACACCATCTCCGCGGAGGTCTGCACCCTGGCGCCACGTGCGACGTATGTCTCGTTGACCGCTCCGGAGGAACGCAGCGCCCTCCGGTTCCGCGACGCGATGTCCTACCGGCACTGGGGCGAGGAGCTGGCCGAGCGCATGGCACCCCAACTGAATGCCGAACGCCTGCTCGTCGATTTCGACCGGACACTGACGAGTGACGAGGGCGCTGCTGCCGAGGCGGACAGGGCAGCGGCTGTGATGGAGCTCGGAATTCTCCGCGACGATCGAACCTGGCAATTCGACGACGTCGTTGCCCAGGCGCGCACCACGTTCGGCGTGCGATCGGCCACTGTGAGCGTCATCGATTCCGACCGCCTCGTCCATAAGGCACAGATAGGAGACGTGCCCCAGCTGATCACGCTCCGCGATTCTTTCACTGCCTCGGTCATTCGTGAACGGGAGGGCATGATGGTGCCCGACGCGTGTGCGGATTCCCGATTCCGGAATCTGCCACACGTCGCCGGCGAACCCCGCATCCGCTTCTACGCCGGATTCCCCGTGGAGAGCCCCGACGGAAACCGTATCGGCACCCTGAACATCTTCGACCCGACGCCACAGTTCTCCTATGACTCCTGGGGCTTACCCCTTCTCCGCCAGTTCGGTCTCATGGCGCAGGCAGAGGTGCGTCGGGGCGCGGATGGCGGGCACTGACCGGCCGAGAGACTCGAAGTCATGCAACTGTCGAGTCATGAATGGAAGATCTGCGATCCAACGTCTACCGTTCGATGACGCTCGGCGGGTGCTCGGCTTCATCGAGCTCGAGAACGGCACCTACGAAGCTCTGCGACGGCGTCGCGAGTCGGAACGCATTCAGTCAGTTGTTCCCGAGGACTTGAGCAAGCGCGGGCACGATCAGGGCGGCCCACGCCTGATAGGTCTTTGAGCTTCGATGCCGCTCAGGGTCTTGCTCCGACGGCGGGTTGAACGGAAGGTAGGTCGCCCACGAGCTCTGCTTGGAGATTCGCAACAGCTCACGGTTGAACAGCGCAGCGTGGCGTTGGATGACTCCGGCGGCGAATCCCTTGATCGAGGGGAGTCGCCTGATCGGGGGTAGCGCCACGAGAACGACGGGAGTGCCGACGCCAGCCGCCCGGTCGACAAACGACCGCACTCCGCGCCGCCAGACTTCGAGCGAGGTGAGCTGAATTGCATCGGTCACGCCGAACATCAGCACGACGGCGTCGTAGCGTGCCCGCGGGGCGGCCTCGAACCGGTCGGCGAGCGAGCGGGCATCAATGTCTTCTTCGGCTACCACGTCCACAACGGCACCCCGACCGGTGAGCTCGCTCAGACTACGGGCAAGGTGTCCCGGGAGCGCCAGGCCATAGCTCATGACCCCGAAGCCCATCGCCAGCCCGTCACCGATGAGCAAGACCCTGTGCGGAAGCAGACCAGGCGCAGTGAAGGTCGGCGCGTCCAGCGGAAGGGGAGCAAACGGCCGGTGCATTCCGGACACTTGCACGTAGGTCGCAAAGAAGGGCCTGATGAGGGCACTGGTAAGCCCGCGAAGAACCATCGAGGCGGGCCTCCAAACACGTGAGCCAAGCGGCAACAGCCTATCGTGGATGCAGAGGCGCGGGCCATCACCGGCCCGCTCGGGAAACGGGCCCGAGGATCGCGACGCTAAGCAAATTCATTAAGATTGACAAATGTCCAGCCGAATAGCGTCGAGTCCGGGGCGCGGAGCCTCGAGCGATGCGCTGGTTGGCACAGTCCTCGATGGCCGGTACCTCATCACACATTTGCTCGGTCGCGGCGGGATGGCCGTGGTCTATCGTGCCGACGACCAAGTTCTCGGCCGGGTCGTGGCCGTGAAGGTTTTTCAGTCGAGTCTCGGGTCCGAGAGGGACCTCAAACGCGAGATAAGCGAGATCCGCACCCTCGCGTCCCTGAACCACCACGCGCTGGTCACCCTGTTCGACGCCCGCATTGCCGACAACCCCAGCTCCGAATACGCGTATCTCGTCATGGAGTACGTGGAGGGGTCGACTCTGCGAGCGAGGCTCGATGGCGGAGCACTGCTGCCCGGCTCGGTTGCCGCAATGGGGCGCGACCTCGCCGAAGCATTGCACGTGGTACATGAGCGAGGCATCGTTCACCGCGATGTGAAGCCGGACAACGTGCTGCTGAGCCCATCGCCGACTCCCAATCGCGAGTTTCGGGCGAAGTTGGCCGACTTCGGAATAGCGATGCTCACCGACTCCACCCGACTGACCCAGGACGGCACCGTCGTCGGTACTGCGGCGTACCTGTCGCCTGAGCAGGCCCGCGGACTGCCCCCGGCCAGCCCGAGTGACATCTATTCCCTCGGACTCGTGCTGCTCGAGTGCCTCACCGGGGAGAAGTCGTTTCCCGGGCCGTTGCTCGAGTCGATGGCGGCGAAGCTCACCACCGATCCAAACATCCCCGGCGACTTCGGCTACCAATGGAAGTCCATCCTCACAGCGATGACCGCGCGCGAACCGGAATCGCGGCCATCGGCATGGGGAGTCGCTGAGGCGCTCCTTGCCCTCGATCCGACCCTCTCCGGATCGCTCGCCATTCACACCGACGGCACCGTCGCCACCGAGGTCCTCGATGCCGCCCTTGGCGAGCCGAAAGGCGGTGTGGAAAGTACGCAAGCGTATGAGCCGACGAAGGTCATGCCGTCGATTGCCTCCGTAGAGGCAGAGCCGACGCAGCCGATCGCTTCATCGCAGACGGTTAATTCTTCCGGCGCGGGGGACGCAGCCGAATCGCCAGCGAAAAACGGCTACCGGTGGAATAAGCGCCGTTGGCTCATCCTCGTCGCACTCATCCTTGTCGTGATAGTCGTCGCGGCGATCTGGGTCGCGGTCGCGCTGAACTCACGCCAGACCGGAGCACCCGCACCGTCGTTGCCCGCCGTGGGCGGTACCCTCGGTGACCACCTGAAGCAACTGCTCAAAACGGTGACCCCGTGAGGCGTTTCCGGTTGCGGGTGGGGCTGACGCTCGTGGTGGTGTTCGGCGTGACCGCGTTGTCTGGCTGTGCAGGGACCACTTCCGGCATCCAGGCTGCGACGGCGCAGCGGCTTCAGTCCGAGGTCGTGACTGTCGCAGACAGCTCGTCGACCGGCGACTTCACCGGCGCCCTGGGCACACTCGTCGCCCTGCAGAATGCCTTGGGGGATGCCACGTCGGCCGGCACGGTGAGCGCGTCGCGAAGCGCTCAGATCCAAGCGGCGATCGACCTGGTTCGTGAAGATCTGCAGGCCAAGTTGGCCGCGGTGCCGCCGGCCGTCTCTTCTCCTTCTCCTTCTCCTTCTCCTTCTCCCTCTGTTTCGCCGAGCGGACCGAGCGACGGGCGGACGGGCGACCCCGGCCACGGCGACAAGGGTGGCAAGGGCCACAAGGGATAAAAGACCCCGCCGCCGCTCAAGCGAGCAGCGCGGGCATTTCCGAGGGCGAGCGCCCGCCTCGCGCGAGCTGCCGACCATTACGCCCGCATCCCGGGCGGGTCAATCACCAGATAGTGAACGGCTTTAGGCCTACGTTCGTTTGAAGCTAGCGACATGCGTGTGTTGCTGGAGCGTCCCCCAAGGGGAGCGCCGCGCGTCCACCTTCGGAGCGTTGGTGCGGATCCGGATACACCGCCGGAGAGCTGAAACCACGAATCACCGAAAGGAATAAGTCTATGAGCACACCATCTGATCGCCCCGGTGTCCCGACTCGGGACTCGGAACCCCGCGCCACCGACGCCGAACAGCGGGCGGACGGGGCGTATGCCGTTGACTCGAACGATAGCCTCCGGAACACCGTCGTCGAACGGGAGAAGGAGAGCTTCGGCGGAGTAAAGATCGGCTCGGCATTCTTCGGATGGCTGACCGCCACCGGAACCGCCGTCCTGCTCACGGCGTTGCTGGCCGCGACGGGGGCGGCCATCGGGCTGGGAAACAACCTCAGCGCGAACCAAGCCGGCCAGACCGCACAGCAGAATGCCGGAACGATCGGACTAATCGGCGCGATAGCGCTCGTGGTCGTGTTGTTCGTGTCCTACTTCTGCGGTGGCTACGTCGCCGGTCGTATGGCGCGGTTCGATGGCGCAAAGCAGGGCCTGGCCGTGTGGCTCTGGGCTGTTGCCATCGCAATTGTCGTCGCTATCATCGCGGCGATCGCCGGGAGTCAGTACAACATTCTCGGCAGCCTGAACAGTTTCCCACGCATCCCGGTGAGCGAGGGCAACCTCACCGCCGGCAGCATCGTCACGGCGATCGTCGCCGCACTGATCAGCCTCGCCGGGGCTGTTCTCGGCGGCACGGCTGGTATGCGTTTTCACCGCAAGGTCGATCGGGCCGGACTCGGTCGATAACGCAAAATCCCCCATGGAATACCCGCACTACCCGAACCGAAAGGTAGAACAAATGATTGACACCAACAACCTGCCCGGTCTCATCGGCGCGCACGTGATCGACTCGGACGGCGACAAGATCGGTACTGCGGCACAGATCTACGTCGACACCACAACGGGGGAACCGAACTGGGCCACGGTCCGCACCGGGCTGTTCGGAACTTCTGAGACGTTCGTTCCCCTGCAGAACGCATCCGTCGAGAGCGATGAGATTCACGTGGCGTTCGAGAAGCAATTCGTGAAAGACGCGCCCCGCATCGACGCCGACGGTGACCTGAGCCCGGAGGACGAGCGCATTCTGTACGACTACTACGGCATGGGATACGACGAGGGCTTCGTCGGCACCATGGACGGGGATGTCGGACGCGCCGCTGACTTCGACGACTCGCGTCGCGGATCGGCGGATGCCCGTCGCGGCGCGGCGGACAGCGGATACGACACCTCTGGGCCGTCGACCGATGACGCGATGACGCGCTCCGAGGAGCGCCTCAACGTCAGCAAAGAAAACGTGCAGGCCGGGCGTGCGCGGCTGCGCAAGTTTGTCGTCACCGAGAACCAAAATGTCACGGTTCCCGTTAGCCGTGAAGAGGTTCGAATCGAGCGCGAACCGATCACCGACGCGAACAGAGGCAACGCGACATCCGGACCCGACATCAGCGAAGAGGAGCACGAGATGACCCTCAACGAGGAGCGTGTTGTCGTGGACAAGGACACCGTGCCGGTCGAGCGAGTTCGGCTTGACAAAGACACCGTGACCGAACAGCGCAACGTAAACGCGGACGTTCGCAAGGAGGAGATCGAACTGGAGGATGACAGAACCCGCGCGGCCTCCGACCGGGCCGATTCCGATCGGCGCGAATCCGACCGGCTCAATTCCGACCGGGCCACGTCCAACCAGGCCGACTCCGGCCGCCGGCGCGACCGGCGCGATTCCGACCGGCCCTAGAAACGCCGGGGCGGTCTTCCCCTTAGAGAGGGCCGTCCCCTCCAGCCACCGCGGCTGACTGCCGGGCCAGGTTCCCGAAGATCTGGCTCGGCATTCGGCCGTGTGTGCGTAGGAACATCGTTTATGTGCACATTTGTGAAAGAAGAGTGTGAAATCGGTCTAAACTCGACAGCGAAAGCTTCCCCAAGCCTCGATAGTTTGAGCCTCGGTAGTTTGGGCCCCGAGCGACTGACCGCCGTTCGGGTAGCCTCGGTCCCGGGGGCGGTTCTCTTCGGGTGAGAACCGGCCTCGGGTTGCCGCGCTACCTCGTCGCCTCGAGATCACAGCCCGACGGTTGTTCCGAGCAGTGCGCCGATGCTGAAGGTGACGGCGAGGGCGATCGCACCACCGACGACGAGCCGGATGGCGGCGCGCACGCGGTTGCTTCCACCGAGTTGCGCACTGAGCAGCCCCGTCCCGGCCAGCGCGACGAGCACGGTGATGAACGTAACCGGCACGCGCCATGACTCGGGCGGGAGAAGGATCGCCGCGAGCGGCACAATTCCGCCGACGAAAAAGGCAATCGCGGATGCGAATGTCGCGTGCCACGGGCTGACCACGTCGTTCTGGTCGATGTTGAGCTCCACCGACAGGTGCGCAGCGAGAGCGTCGTGCTCCGTCAACTCGTTCGCCACCTGCATCGCGGTCTCGGCCGAGAGCCCCTTGGCCTGATACATTCCGGCGAGTTCGAGCAGTTCTTCGTGCGGGGTCTCGAGCAGCTCACGGGTCTCCTTGGCAATCAGCGCTCGCTCGCTATCGCGCTGCCCGCTCACCGAAACATATTCCCCCAGTGCCATGGAGATGGCACCGCCGACGAGGGCCGCGATTCCCGCGGTCAGGATCGGCGCGGATGCCGTTGTGGCACCCGCGACTCCGACCACTATCGCCGCCACCGACACGATGCCGTCGTTCGCGCCGAGTACGCCCGCTCGCAGCCAATTGAGGCGCTGCGCGACTCCGCCGTTTCGGTGGGGCTCGTCGGGATGCTGATTTGGGGCGGTGTCGTCGGTCATGGTCCAATCGAACCCCGTTTTCGGATGATTTTCCACATAGGTGAGGCTGGCCTTTCCCTCTTTGCAAGCGCCAAGAAAACGATCAGGTGGGCTCGCGTAGGTTTGAGTCGGAAGTGGGAAGAATTTGAATCCGTTCTTGACGATCGTGTCGATTGCGTGCCTGTGCGCAATCACCCTCGGGGTCGTGCTGGCCCTGCGGCTCGAGCATCCCTGGCTGCAGCCGTGGGCGGTCGTCCGCGCGGTTGTGCAACTGGCAATCCTTACCGTCATTCTCAACGGGGTAATCAGCAACGGATGGTTCGTCCTTGCCTTTCTGCTCGTCATGGCGTCGGCGGCCACCTGGGTGATTTACCGCCGACTCAGGGTGTCGGCCCACTACCTCCCGTTCCTCTTCGGCACGGTGGCAGTGTCATCCGCACTTCCCATGCTCATCGTCTTCAGCACCGGCGGCGTCGCCTTCACCCCGCGCTACCTCCTCGCGGTCGGCGGAATCATCATCGGGAACGCCATGACCGTTTCCACCCTCATGGGGCGATCGCTCGGAGCACTTCTCGTCTCGCAGCGCGACGAACTTGAGGCCTGGCTCTCGGTCGGTGCAACACCCCGACGCTCCGCGCAGCGGGCCGTGAGGTCGGCCGCATCCACTGCCCTCATCCCCTCGACCGATCAGACCCGCACCACCGGCATTGTCACGCTGCCCGGTGCCTTCGTCGGAGCGGTGTTCGCCGGCGCGTCTCCGCTTCAGGCTGCGGAGTTTCAGATGGTGGTGCTCGCCGCCATTCTCGCCGCGGGTGCGTTGACCGTGGCGAGCTTCACCTGGATGTTCGGAGCCCCCGTCTTGCTTCCCCTGGTCGAGAGCCCGCTCGGTCGCGTCTCCGTCGCGCGCCGCGACGCGGCGCGCTAGAACAGGCAAGCGACGCCGAGACGCCAACGGGAACGCCGTTCGCGGCGCTGCTCACCTTGTCGAAGTACGCTCGTGCTGTGACGTCGACTCCCATCCTTTCCCGACGGCTCGGCCTGGCCGACTCGGTCTTCATCGGCCTCGGGTCCATGATCGGCGCCGGTGTCTTCGCCGCTTTCACGCCAGCAGCGCAAGCGGCCGGAAACGGGCTCCTGGTTGGGCTTGTGGTGGCCGCCGTTGTCGCCCTGTGCAACGCGACCTCATCGGCGCAGCTCGCCGCGGTGTATCCGACCTCCGGGGGAACCTACGTCTACGGGCGAGAGCGCCTCGGTCCGTGGTGGGGCTTCATGGCCGGGTGGAGCTTCGTAGTCGGCAAGACGGCGAGCTGCGCGGCCATGGCGCTGACCTTCGCCGCCTATGCCGCTCCGGCGGGTTGGGAACGTCCCGTCGCCGTCGCCGCGGTTCTCGGACTCGCGGCGGTTAACTACTTCGGGGTTACCCGCACGGCGACCCTCACTCGGGTAATCGTTGTCGTGGTGCTGATGGCGCTCGCCGTCGCCGTCGCGGCCGGAGCGAGCACCGGTCTCGCGGCGAGCGGGTCGTTCCAGCCGGGTTCACTCGTCTCCTCCGGCGGCTACGGAATTCTGCAGTCGGCGGGGCTGCTCTTCTTCGCCTTCGCCGGTTACGCCAGAATCGCCACGATGGGCGAGGAGGTGCGGAATCCCGCGAGAACCATTCCGCGCGCCATCGTCATCGCCCTCACACTCACCGTCGTGATCTACGCGGTCATTGCCACGGTCGTGCTCGGGACCCTCGGGCCAAACGGCGTCGCCAACTCGTCGGCGCCGCTCGCCGACGTCGTACGGCTCAGCGGATGGAGCTGGGCCAGTCCCGTCGTCAGATTCGGCGCGGCCGCGGCCTCGCTTGGTGCGCTGCTCGGGCTGATCGCCGGAATCGGCCGAACGACGCTTGCGATGGCTCGGGAGGGCGATCTGCCGCGGATGCTGTCGGCCGTTCACCCGCGATTCAAGGTTCCGCATCGGGCCGAGGTCGCGCTCGCGATCGTCGTAAGTGTGCTCGTACTGACCGTCGACCTCCGCGGCGCCATCGGGTTCTCGTCGTTCGGAGTGCTGCTCTACTACTTCGTCGCCAACATCGCCGCCTTCACCCAACCGCCGGCACAACGCCGCTATTGGCGGGTACTTCCTGTGGTCGGCGGGATAGCCTGCCTCGCCCTCGTTGTGACTCTTCCGCCGGTGGGGATCGCCATCGGCGTTGGCGTGCTCGCGATCGGACTCGCGTGCCGTGGCCTGTCGCAGCGACTCAGCAAGCGGGCCTGACGCCTCGCCAGCGGTAGCCAGAATCCGGGCGCGTGGGCGACGTCGGGTCGACCCGTACTACAGTGGCAACCGTGCGGGGGATCGCCGCAGCCGAGGACTCAAGGAAGAGGAACCGTGGACAAGACAGCCGCGTCAGCTGCCCAGGCGGTGGCCGATATTCCCAGCGGAGCAACCATTGCGGTCGGGGGATTCGGGCTGTCCGGCGTGCCGGTCACCCTCATCCGGGCGCTCATCGAGCAGGGCGCCGACGGGCTCGAGATAGTGTCGAACAACTGCGGTGTCGACGGCTGGGGACTCGGGGAATTGCTCGAAGCCGGCCGCATCGACCGGATCATCGCCTCCTACGTCGGCGAGAACAAGGAATTCGCGCGGCAGTACCTCGGCGGGGAACTCGAGGTGGAACTGACCCCACAGGGGACCCTCGCCGAGCGGTTACGGGCCGGCGGAGTCGGGATTCCCGGATTCTTCACGGCGACCGGCGTCGGAACAATGGTGTCAAGCGGTGGGTTGCCGTGGCGTTATGCGGCGGACGGATCGATTGCCGTCCCGTCCCCGGCGAAGGAGACCCGGCTCATCGACTCGCTCGGGTCGGAGCGGGAGTACGTGTTCGAGCGCGCAATCCGCGCCGACTACGCCCTCGTTCGCGCCGCGCGCGCTGACCGGCACGGCAACCTCGTGTTCGAAAAGTCCACCCGCAACTTCAACCCGCTCGCGGCGATGTCCGGCCGCATCTCCATTGCCGAGGTCGATGAGATCGTCGAGGCCGGTGAGCTCGACCCCGATGACATCCATCTTCCCGGTATCTACATCGATCGGGTGGTGGAGCTGACCGCTGACCAGTCGCGGGAGTTGCCGATCGAGAAGGTCACCGTTCGGCCAACTGAGGAAAGACAGCGCGACGAAAGCGAGGCACGCTGATGGCGCTCACACGGGATCAGATGGCTGCACGGGCCGCCCGTGAACTGCGGGACGGAACCTACGTCAACCTCGGTATCGGGTTGCCAACGCTCATTCCGAATCATCTCAGCGGAGACATCACCGTCGTCCTTCACTCCGAGAACGGAATCCTCGGAGTCGGACCGTACCCGTGGGACGGCGAAGAGGACCCCAAGCTGATCAACGCGGGCAAGGAGACCGTCACCGTGTTGCCCGGAGCCTCGTACTTCGACTCGGCGGAGAGTTTCGGGATGATCAGGGGCGGACGGATCGCGACGGCGATACTAGGCGCGATGCAGGTCTCCGTCACCGGCGACATCGCGAACTGGGCCATCCCCGGCAAGCTGATCAAGGGGATGGGCGGGGCGATGGACCTCGTTAATGGCGCGGAACGGGTAATCGTCCTCATGGAGCACGTGGCCAGGGATGGCACGGCGAAAATCGTCGGCGAGTGCACCCTTCCCCTCACCGGGGTTCGCTGCGTCGACCGGATCATCACGGACCTCGCGGTGATCGACGTCACCGACGACGGCCTCGTGCTTCGCGAGCTTGCGCCCGGAGTCACCGTCGACGAGGTCCGCGACGCGACCGACGCGCCGCTCGAGGTCGACGACGCGCTTCGGCCGGTGGAGACGAGTCTCTAGACCCCGCGGGTCGAGTAGCGCCCGACGCAGGAGGACGGGTATCGAGACCCGGTCCCGGTTTCGATACGGTCGCGTTGCGACCTACTCAACCCGCAGAAGACCTAAATCAGGGTGTCCGTGAGGTGGTTCGGGGTTCCGAACCGGTGCGCCGTGATGCTGACCGCCTGTTCCCGCAGGAACGGAAGCAGCTCGATCCGTCCGGAGCGGGTGACCGGGCCCGCGTAGACGGCTACGTCCGGACGGCCCCCGATCGCCGCAGAGAGGGCGGCTGCGTCGCCGCTGATCAGGCGGATGCGTCCGGCGTCGAGTGTCGCGGCCCGTGCGAGCCACGAGCGGTCATCCTCCACGACGGCGCGAACGCCCGGGATATCGACCGGCGGTTCCGTCGCGCTGGACACCGTGAGTTCGGAGCCGGCAAGCAGCCCCGCTCCGACTACGCGAAGCAGGTCCGTCATCGCCGCGCCGTCGGAGAGGCGAATGGTGACCGGTACCGGGAGGTAGCGGAACAGGTTGCGTTCGGCCGTGAGGTTCGAGACGTCCACGGCCGACCCGAAGGAGTGCTTCCAGGTCGCGGCGTCGTCGCGGAAGGCTGCGATGAGTGCCTCGTCGGGCACCGCCTTCGCGATCGCCGCCACCAGTGGGTTCTCGATCGGTGAGCCGTCCGCAGTGAGCGGCGCCGACGCCCATTCGCCGAGGCCGATGAGATAGTTGGGGCCGCCGGCCTTCGTCCCGGCGCCGACCGCCGATCTCTTCCACCCGCCGAACGGCTGCCGCCGCACGATCGCCCCGGTGATTCCGCGATTGACGTACAGGTTTCCGGCCTGCACCCCCTGAATCCAGCGGCGGATCTCCTCCGGATCGAGAGAGTGGATGCCGGCCGTGAGACCGAAGTCCGGATCGTTCTGCAGCGCGATCGCCTCGTCAAGGGTCGCCGCGGTCATGATCCCGAGCACCGGCCCGAAGTACTCGGTGAGGTGGAACTCGGACCGGCGGCGCACGCCCGTGCGCAGGCCGGGGGACCAGAGCGCCCCGCGCTCGTCGAGCCGTCTGGGTTCGAGGAGCCACGTTTCGCCATCGCCGAGGGTCGTGAGGGCAGTGAGCAGTTTTCCGGAGGCCGGCTCGATGATGGGACCCATCTGCGTCGCCGGATCAGACGGGTAGCCGACCTTCAGGGAGGCGACGGCGTCCGTGAGCTGGTTAGCGAATCGGGCGGATCGGGCGACCGATCCGACGAGGATGACGAGCGACGCCGCAGAACACTTCTGACCGGCGTGCCCGAACGCCGAGGAGACAACATCCTTCACCGCGAGGTCGAGGTCCGCGCTCGGGGTGACGATGATCGCGTTCTTGCCGCTCGTCTCGGCGAGCAGCGGCAGGTCGGGGCGGAACGAGCGGAACAGCTCGGCGGTCTCGTAGGCACCGGTCAGGATCACCCGGTCGACTGCCGGGTGGGCGATGAGTTGCTGCCCGAGTCCGGACTCGTCAAGCTGCACGAGTTGCAGCACGTCGCGCGGCATGCCGGCGGCCCAGACGGCCTCGGCGAGAACCGCGCCGCAGCGCCCGGCCGGCCCGGCCGGCTTGAGGATGACCGCGCTGCCGGCGGCGAGCGCGGCGAGAGTTGACCCGGCCGGAATGGCCACCGGAAAGTTCCACGGCGGGGTGACGACGGTGAGCCGCGACGGAACAAAGGTCGCGCCATCCACCCGGTCGAGCTCGCGCGCCAGTTCGGCGTAGTAGTGCGCGAAGTCGATCGCCTCGCTCACCTCCGGGTCGCCCTGGTCGATGGTCTTGCCGGTCTCGCTCGCCATGGTCTCGATGAGATCGGCGCGGCGGGCGCTCAGCGCGTCGCCGACGCGGTGCAGGATGTCGGCGCGCTCGTCTCCGCTCAGCGCACCCCAGCCGGTTGCGCCGGTGAGCGCGGTCTGAACGACGTGCTCGAGTGCCGCGTCATCCGCGATTCGAGCGCCGGAGAGTGTCTGCCGCCCGAGCGTGGATTCGGCCACCCGGGAGAGGATTGCGGAGCCCCAGTCCCGGTTCGCCGGAAGTGAGGGGTCGGTGTCGGCGGTGTTGTCGAACCGATCGGACGGGCCGACCTCCAGAACGCTTCGGTCCTGAGTGCGTCGCGGCAGTGGGACTTGAGGCCGCGAAATCTCGGCATCGAGGGCGGTGAGGGACGCGAGGAACCGCTGCCTCTCCCGTTCGAACAGGGCCTCGTTGTGCGCGAGCTCGAACACGGCCGACATGAAGTTGTCTTCGCTCGCTCCCTCCTCCAGGCGGCGGATCAGGTAGGCGATGGCCACGTCGAACTCCTGTGGCTTCACCACGGGGGTGTACAGCAGAAGGCCACCGACATCGTGCCTGATCGCCTCGGCCTGGCCGGTCGCCATCCCGAGCAGCATTTCGAACTCGATGCTCTCGCGCACACCGCGCTCGCCGGCGAGCAGCCACGCAAACGCCACGTCGAAGAGATTGTGGCCGGCGACCCCGAGGTGCACCGCGTCTACCCGCGTCGGGTCGAGGGCGTAGTTCAGGATCCGCTTGTAGTTCGTATCGGTCTCCCGCTTGGTCGGCCACGTGGCGAGCGGCCAGCCGCGCAGAGAGGACTCGACGCGTTCCATCGGCAGGTTCGCGCCCTTCACGAGTCGAACCTTGATCGGCGCTCCGCCGGCAGCCCGACGGCGCGCCGCCCAGTCGCCGAGCCGGATCATCGCACCGAGCGCGTCGGGGAGGTAGGCCTGAAGCACGATTCCGGCCTGGAGCTCGGCGAAACGTGGCTCGTCGAGGATGCGGGTGAAGACGGCGATCGTGAGGTCGAGGTCCTTGTATTCCTCCATGTCGAGGTTGATGAATTTGGCCGGGGTTGCGGCGGCGGCGCGCTCGAACAGCGGGGTGAGCCGCTCGACGACATGGCTGACGTCCGCGTCGAATGCCCATGGAGAGTGTGGGGCGACCGTCGCGGAGACCTTGATCGAGACGTAGTCGACGTCATCGCGGGCCAGGAGGTCGTGGGTTCCGGCGAGGCGGCGCGCTGCCTCCCGTTCGCCGAGGACGGCCTCACCGAGCAGATTGACGTTGAGCCGAACGGCACCGCCCTGAGCTGCGCCGCGCCGTGTCCCGCCGCGCCGCAGCGCTTCGATAGATCGGCCGAGCCTGGCTGGGCTGGCATCGACGATGAGGTGGCCGACCATGGTGCGGAGGACCCGACGGGCGATCGGAACGACGACCGAGGGGAGGATCGGCGCCACGGCCCCGCCGAGGCGAACGGCAGCGCGAAGGTGGGCGGGCAGGAATCGCGGCACGCCGGGGGCGAGTGCCGCAAGATTGCGGGCTGCGACGCTCACGTCCTCCGGTCGGATGACGCCGTCGACGAATCCAACGGTGAAGTCGAGACCCCGAGGATCGCGAAGGACCCCGGCTAGTCGTTTCGCGGAAACGGGTACTCGGGCCTTCGCCCCCTCGGCGAGCCAGTGCCTCACGAGTTCGATCGCTCGCTCGGCCAACTCGCTTGCGGTGGCGCTGCTTGTGGCGGTGGCGGCGCGGGCCGGGTCGCTGACTGGCACGGTGATTCCTTCGGTCAGGGGCGGTTGATCCCAGTATTGACCCGCCCTCTGTTTAGGTATAGCGACCGTTTCTGATGAGTACAATGAAGCACAGCTAACCAAACGGAGGCGACGATGCTTGACGTTCGGCGATTGCGCCTGTTGCGCGAACTGCAGATCCGGGGAACCCTTGCCGGGGTGGCCGAGGCACTCAGCTTCAGCCCGTCGGCGGTATCGCAACAGCTCAGCCTTCTCGAGAAGGAGGTCGGCGTGCGGCTGTTGCGTGCGTCGGGGCGACGCGTTGTGCTCACTCCTCAGGCCGAGATTCTCGTGGCCCACACCGCGGAGGTACTACGCACTCTCGAACGAGCGGAGGCCGAGCTCGCCTCGTCGCTCACCGCCGTGACCGGCACCGTGAGGGTCGCGGTATTCCAGTCTGCGGCGCTCGCTCTCATGCCGGATGCGCTGACGCTGATGGAGGCGGAGTTCCCCGAGGTTCGAGTCGAGATGGTCCAGCGCGAGCCGGAGTCGGCCCTGCGGGAAACCTGGGCCCGTGACTTCGACCTGGTGATCGCGGAGCAGTACCCCGGGCACGCGGCCCCGCGGCATCCGGAACTCGACAAGCGCACCCTCACCTCCGATGCCGTGCAACTCGCGACCCCGCCGGAGGGCCGCGGCCCATTTCACCCGCGCTCGATTGGCGACGCCGCCGGGGCGGCGTGGGTCATGGAACCCCACGGCACCGCCTCGCGGCACTGGGCGGAGCAGACCTGTCGCCGGGCCGGGTTCGAACCCGACGTGCGGTTCGAGACGGCGGACCTTCAGTCCCACATCCGGCTGATCGAGTCGGGCCACGCCGTCGCGCTCATGCCCGACCTGGTCTGGACCGGTCGCCCGACCATGGCGGTGCTCCGGCGGTTGCCGGACAACCCGCGGCGCACAATCTTCACCTCCGTGCGCGAGGCCGGCAGCAGCCGCCCGGCCATCGTCGCCTTCCGCGACGTGCTCGAACGCACCGCGTCGCTTGTCGCCAGCGACAGCCTGGCCACTGACGAGGGGCCGGCCACCGATGACAGCCAGGCAGGCTAGAG
Organism: Microbacteriaceae bacterium; assembly: GCA_025464975.1. Taxonomy (GTDB): domain Bacteria; phylum Actinomycetota; class Actinomycetes; order Actinomycetales; family Microbacteriaceae; genus Lacisediminihabitans. The sequence goes on from JAODMT010000004.1 coordinate 103,255, forward strand.
CTTCGGCAGCTCCAGGCCGCGCAGATCCTTTCGCAGGATCTTGCCCGAGCTCGACTTGGGGATCACGTCGATGAATGCCACTTGCCGGATCTTCTTGTGTGGTGCGACGCGCTCTGCGACGAAGGCCATGATCTCGTCCCCCGAGAGGTCCGCCCCGGCCTGCAGCACGACGAATGCCTTCGGCACCTCCTCGCCGTCGCCGTCGTGCGCGCCGACCACCGCGGCATCCGCGATTCTCGGGTGACCGAGCAGCAGGGCCTCGAGCTCGGCGGGAGCCACCTGATACCCCTTGTACTTGATCAGTTCCTTCAGCCGGTCGACGATGGTGACGAATCCCTCGGCGCTGACCGTCGCGATGTCGCCGGTGTGCAGGAAGCCGTCCGCATCGATGGTCTGGCTGGTCGCCTGCTCGTCTCGGAGGTATCCGCGCATGATGTTCGGACCGCGGCAGATCAGTTCGCCCGGTCGGCTCGTTCCCTCGGCCGGTTGCTCGATATCCTCGCCCGTTTCGGGGTCGACGAGTCTGCACTCGATGTTCGGCAGTGTGACGCCGACGGTGCTGAGCGGGATGTCGTCGCGAGCAATCGGAATGGCGTGCGAAACCGGACTCATCTCGCTCATCCCGTAGCCCTGCCGCACGATGCAATTCAGTCGCTCGGCCACGGCCCTACCGAGCGTCCCATCGAGCGGCGCGGCGCCGGAGAAGACGACTTCGAGGCTGGTGAGATCGTACTCGTCGACAAGCGGATGCTTGGCGAGAGCAACCGCGATCGGCGGCGCGATGAACGCCCAGGTGATGTGGAAGTCCTGAATGATCCGCAGGAACTCCGCGAGGTCGAATCGGGGCATCGTCACGAGGCGAGCGCCGGTCTTGAAGGCGAGGTTGAGAAGCACCGTCATCCCGTAGATGTGGAAGAACGGCAGCACCGCGAGCACCCGGGAGTCGGGGTCTGACCCAATGAAGGGCCGCGACTGGGCGACGTTGGCCACGAGGTTCCGATGGGTAAGCACGACTCCCTTGGGGTGCCCGGTGGTCCCGGACGAATAGGGAAGCACCGCGACCTGCTCCGCCGGATCGAACCGAACCTCGGGTGCGTGATGATTCTCCCCGAGCAGGTCGCGGAGCGATGTGTACCCGCTCGCTTCGTCGAGCACGATGACCTGCTCGTCGGCTATCCCGGCGATCGTGGCGGCCTGCTTCGCGTGCGCGAGCAGCGGCGAGACGGTAAAGAGCATTCGTGCCCCGGAACTTCGCAGCTGGGCCGCGATTTCCTCTGCGGTGTACAGGGCGTTGACGGTCGTCGCCGTCGCCCCGGCTCGCAGGATGCCGTGGAACACGGCCGCGAAGGCCGGGACGTTGGGGGAGTGGAGGGCCACGACGTCACCGAGTCCGACTCCGCGCGCCGCGAGGGCGCCTGCGACGAGGGTGATCTGGCCGATGAGCTGCCGATAGGTGGTCGCTGCACCGGAAGCGCCATCGACTATGGCGATCCGGTCGAGGTTCTCGTCCGGAATGGAGGCGAACAGGTAGTCGAACACGCTGAGATTCGGGATCTCGACGGGTGAAAGCGGGCCGGTAAAGACCACGTGAATCTCCTTTGATCGGGTGGCTGGTGAGCTTGGGGCGGGTCAGGCGCGAAACGCCGAGTTCAGCACCGCGGGGAGCCTTGCGACGGAGGGATGCGCCGCGAACCGGTAGAGCAGCCGTCCGGTCTCTCGAGCCGTTCTGGCGCTCGCGAACCACGGCGGCTTGGGTGAAAGCGCGAACTCGCCGTGAGCGATCGAGCGGGGGAACGGCCGGAACGGCCCGCGCACCACCGTCCGTTCGGCACCGTCGAGCAAGAACGCGTTGTGCACGATCCCAATGCCGCTCTGAACGTTTTGGAGGCTATGCCCGGGGAATGCGCCCCAGGTCGCGCCGGCGGTCAGGAAGCCGACCGCGGACCAGGCGTTTACGGCGATAGTGCCGTACTCCAGTCGGGCGATGGCCGTCTCGAACGCGCTCCCGAGTCGCCTGATTGTGCTCGGGAGGGCGAGGATGTTCGCGCCGAGCGTGCCGAGGAAATCGCGATTGACGCGCTCGACCGCGGCGTCGAGGAATGCGGCACCGGTGCCCGGGATCTCGACGACACCGAGGACGGGCGAGAAGTACTCGGTCGATTGCAGGGCCGTTGCGTCGTCATCCGCCCCGATGCTCACGAGCAGACGGTCGCCGACCGTGCCGAGCCGTTCGGCTCGCGGATAGGACGCGGATGCCCGGGCGGCACGGTCGCCGCTTCCCGGATACCACCCGGCTCGATCGGGTGCCGAGGCGAGCGCCGTTCGAAGTTCGGCGAGAAACGCCTCTTTCTGCGGCCAGTCGGAGCTCAGCACGACGATCTGGCCCGCGATGCAGTTGAATCCGCCGTTGTGCAGTCGCTGGGTTGCGACATGCTCGGCCTGGAACTTCAGGTCTGCCGTCGACCACGCGCCGGGCACCACGATCACGGGGGCGACCCCGCCGAGCTCGCTCGTAATCGGCTTCTGCAGCAACGGGACCCCGGCGGACTTTCGGCCCTCCGCCCCCTCACCGGATCCCCAGACGACGAGGTCGTGAGTCGCGGCGGAGCCCGTGATGTGCACGTGTGAGATGCCGGGGTGGTGGGCGAGATACCCGCCAACGTCCGCGCCCCCGGAGACGATGCGCAGAAGGCCGAGCTCGATGAGCGGACGGAAGGCCGCCGCGAACGGTTCAGCCAGCAGATCCATCACCGGGTTGAGCTTGAGCACGGTCACCCGGTTGTGAGCGATCAGTTCGTAGAGCACATCCAACGGCGGAATGGAGGTGATGTTCCCCGCCCCGAGCACGAGCCCGATTCCGCCGGTCGCCAGCGGAGTGCGGGCCCCGAGTCCCGCCGTCGCGCGGACGGTCTCCGCGGCGATGCCCGGCTTCATCCACACTTCGGCGCTGAATCCGTGAAGCAGGACGCCGTCATACGCTGTCGAGGGCAGCACCGGGACGGTCACCCGGTTGCCGGGCGCAGTCCCCAATTTTTTCCGCTCGATCGGGCTGGCTCCGCCGGCCAGGGCGGAGATCGATGTGCCAAGCGCCGCAAGGGCCGAGAGAACGCTGTACGGCCCGGTAATCCATTCCTCGCCGACGTAGGGGGAATCCGGGTCGAGCGCCTTCATCCGAACGGCTGCGTCAACCCACCACTCCGCTTCGGCGGCGACGGAGGCGTGCACCCTGGCGAGCAGATGCGCCCTCTCACGCAGCGAAGTGGCGGCCCACAGCTCTTCTCCCGCGGCAAGGTCGGAGATGGCGGCGTCGAGCTGTCGCCGGCCCGCGTCATCCAATGGGGCTGTTCGGGCACCCTCGCTTGCGGCGGGCCCCGTCTGTTCTGTCGTGGCCATCAATCCCCCTCGATCGCTGCCAGTGCTGCGGGCGCCAGTGACCCCCGCTCATCTTCCGACTCTACGCGAAGGTGAAGGGTCGAGTCACAGGCGCTCGATGATGGTCGCGTTCGCCATGCCGCCGCCCTCGCACATCGTCTGCAGGCCGTACCGACCGCCGGTGGACTCGAGGTGATTCAGCATCGTGGCGAGGAGCTTCGTTCCCGACGCGCCGAGCGGATGCCCGAGGGCTATTGCGCCGCCTCGAGGGTTGAGCTTGGCCGGGTCGGCTCCGGTCTCCTCGAGCCAGGCGAGCGGCACGGGGGCGAAGGCCTCGTTGACCTCGTAGGTGTCGAGGTCCTCGATGGTGAGTCCGGCCCTGGCAAGCACCTTCTGCGTCGCGGGGATGATGCCGGTGAGCATGAGCAGCGGGTCGCTGCCAACCACCGAGAACGCGTGGAGTCGGGCTCGAGCTCGTAGGCCGAGCTGTGCAGCCTTTTCTTCGCTCATGATGAGAGCGGCGGAGGCGCCGTCGGACAGGGGGGACGAGTTTCCGGGCGTGATCACCCACTCGATCTGCGGGAACCGCTCGGCGAATCGCTCGGAGTAGAACGCGGGCTTGAGGCCGCCGAGGCCTTCGGCGGTCGTCGATGGGCGGATCGTCTCGTCGGAGTACAGGCGCGCCATCGGGACGAGTTCATCGTCGAAGCATCCGGCCGCTTGCGCTGCGGCGGCGCGGGCATGGGACTCGGCGGAGTAGTCGTCGAGCTGCGCGCGGGAGAAGCCCCACTTGCTCGAGACCAGTTCGGCGGAGATTCCCTGGCCGACCAGTCCGCCGGGGTATCGCTCGGCGACCTGCTCACCGTAGATGTCCTCGCCGAGGGTGGAGAAGCCGATTGGATTGCTGCTCATCGACTCCACCCCGCACGCGATGGCGATGTCGTAGCTGCCCGAGAGGATGCCCTGTGCGGCGAAGCTGACCGCCTGCTGGCTCGAGCCACACTGCCGGTCGATCGTCGTTCCGGGAACGTGCTCCGGAAAACCGGCACCGAGTACGGCGTTTCGAGTGACGTTGTAGGTCTGTTTTCCGGCCTGTGAGACGCATCCGCCGATCACGTCGTCGATCAGCGCCGGGTCGAGGCTGTTGCGTTCGACGAGTGCCCGTAGGGTGCTCGCGAGCAGGTCTACCGGATGCATGTCGCTCAGCCCGCCGCCGGGCTTGCCTCGCGCGGAGGGGGTGCGAATAACGTCGACGATCACTGCGCTGGTCATGGCTGACTTCCCTGTCGGACAAACTTTCAGTGCACCCCCAGAATAGGCGCCCTGGCTCGCGGAACGCTTAATTTCGAACGCGCAGACGCATCACCGCACGCCCGTGAGACGGTCGGGAACCGATCTCGAACCCGGCTCCCTCGAACAGGGAAATCGTGCCGTGGTAAAGCACGGATGCGGTCGCCTCTCGTTCCGTCGGGTCGACGGGATAGCCCTCGATTACGGATGCTCCCCGTGACCTGGCATGGTCGACGGCCGCTCTGACCAGCGCGTTGGCGACCCCACGGCGGCGAAAGTTTGTCCGGACCACGAAACACGTGATGGCCCACACGGTCTCGTCGGCCGGATCCTCCGTGCTGCCGCCCGTGACCACCCGGGATCGCAGCAGGCTGGGATAGCGCGGCCGGGGCTCGACGGCGCACCACCCAACCGCCTCGCCGTCGAGATACGCGATGAGCCCAGGTGAGCCATCCTGAACCTGTTCGGAAAGTCGCGCCTGTCGGTCGGCCGACGACCCGGCGCGCCACTCGGCACCGTTCAGCTTGAAGAATTGGCACCAACAGCCTGCGGGGTCCCCTCTCGTTTGGAACACCAGGCGCACGTCGTCCCAGGGAACGTCGGACACCGGGACCGTTCGCACAGTGGATTCGGCCATCGTGGGTGTGTCCTCCCTCTTTCCTCTGGTCGTCCCTCAGTGCGACTGCGACCGGGACGAGTCGCTGCGCGCCGCTACAGGTCGAGCGACTGCCCGGGCTCCAACCCGACGTATTCGCCGCCGCCCTGCTCGACCGCCCACTTGATGCGGTCGCCGCCAAGGCTCTTGCCTGCGGTGGATAGCAACATCTCGTGCGTCGGAAAGGCCCGGCGCGGCTTGACAGCGAGCACGAAGTCGATGGTCTCGCCGATCTTCAGCCAAGGGGCGCCGACCGGCGCGGCGAGCACGTCCACGGACACGTCCTCCGGAACGGTGAAGGAATCGCCCGCGTAGTACAGCGAGTCGTTGATCAAGACGCCGACGTTGTCGACGACGGGGATGGACTCGTGGATGACGGCGTGCTTTTCGCCGAAGAAGCGAAGCGTGAAGGGGTCGATCTCGACGGAGTCGCCGCCGCGGACGACCGTGACGTCGAAGTCCGTTGCGGCGAGAGCGACGCCCTCCGGGCCATACACGGTCGCGTCGGGATTGCGCTCGAGAATGTGCGTGAGCTGGTCCGAGGTCCAGTGGTCGCCATGCTCATGCGTGATCACGATGCCGACGACGTTGTTCAGTCCGACGAGGGCGGTGGTGAAGGAGCCCGGATCGACCACGAGCACCTTCCCCGCGGCTTCGAGGATCAGGCAGGCATGTTCTTGTTTCGTTACTCGCATGCTGCCGACTGTACTCCGCGCCGTCCCTTGAATAAGGTACCCCCGGGGGGTATTGTTGACGGCAGTCAGGCACCAACGAACCCGAAGGCGAAGGATGATGACCAACCACGACATTGTGCGCGCCGACTCGACGACGGATGCTGCCGAGCATCCGGAGCACGATCACACCCACGCCGGCCAGCACGACCATGTCGTCCACGACCCGTCCGAACGCGACCGGGCCGAACACGACCATGCGAGCCACGAGGGTCACGCCGGCCACGACCCAGCCGTCTTCAAGCGCAAGTTCTGGCTCAGTCTGGCGCTCACGATCCCGACGCTGGTTTTTTCGACGGGTCTGCAGGACATTCTCGGTCTCGGCGGACCGCGGTTCGCTGGAAGCCAGTACATTCCCGCCGTCTTCGGCGTCGCGCTCTTTCTCTACGGGGGGCTCGTCTTTCTGAGAAGCGCGGTCGGCGAGCTGCGTTCACGCCAGCCGGGGATGATGACCCTCATTTCGCTTGCGATCGTCGTGGCCCTCGGCTACAGCCTCGCGGTGACGCTCGGGCTGCCGGGAATGGACTTCTGGTGGGAGCTCTCCACCCTCATCACGATCATGCTGCTCGGGCATTGGATCGAGATGTCCGCCGTCATGGGAGCGCAAGACGCCCTCGGCGAGCTCGCGAAGCTGCTCCCGGACGAGGCAGAGCTCGTGCACGGCGATCACACGACGACCGTTCCGGTCGAGACCCTCGCCGTGGGAGACCGGGTGATCGTGCGGCCGGGGGCGACCATCCCGTCCGACGGCGACGTGGTCGACGGGGAATCGGACGTCAACGAATCCCTTCTCACCGGTGAGTCGACTCCGGTGGACAAGGCGACCGGCGCTCGTGTGATCGCCGGGAGCGTTAACGGTTCCGGCGCGCTGACGGTCCGGGTCGGCAGCGTCGGCGCCGACACGGCGCTCGCCGGAATCATGAGGCTCGTCGCCGACGCCCAGGCGTCCAAGTCCGGAGCTCAAGTGCTCGCCGACCGGGCGGCGGCTCTGCTGTTCTACGTCGCGCTCGGGGCCGCGATCGTCACCCTGGTCATATGGTCGATACTCAGGCCGGATGACCCGGGCTTCGTGCTCGAGCGGGTGGTGAGTGTTCTCGTCATCGCGTGTCCGCATGCCCTCGGCCTCGCCATTCCGCTCGTCTCACTGATTGCGACGACGAAGGGAGCTCGCGCCGGCATCCTCGTGAAAAACAAGCTGGCGCTTGAAGACGCGCGACAGCTCGATGTCGTGCTGTTCGACAAGACGGGAACCCTCACCGAGGGCCGCCAAGGAGTCGTCGACGTGGTCACGACCGCCGCCGCGACGCCGGAAGAGTTATTGCGGCTCGCGGCGTCCGTCGAGGCGAAGTCCGAGCATCCGATAGCGCGGGCCATCGTCGCGCACGCCACCGAGTCGGGCATTCGAGTGCCGCGGTCGACCAAATTCCGGGCCCTGGCCGGTCGCGGAGCCGAAGCAACCGTCGCGGGGCGCGTGGTGACCGTCGCGAGTCAGCGGGTTGCCATCGAGCGCGGAATCATCCTCGAACCGGACCTCGTTCTCGGCGGCCGAGAGCGGGGCGCGCAGGGCAAGACCGTCGTCTTCGTACTCGTCGACAATGTTGCGTTCGGCCTGATCGCGCTCGCTGACGTCATTCGCCCGGAGTCGGCCGAGGCGGTGTCGCGACTCAAGCGACGCGGTGTTCGGGTTGCGATGCTTACCGGCGACTCTCGCGAGGTGGGCAACTGGGTCGCGGCGGAGCTTGGCATCGACGAGGTATTCGCCGAGGTGCTGCCCGGGCAGAAGGCCGACGTTGTTGCGACGCTGAAGCGGGATGGGGCGAAGGTCGGGATGGTTGGCGACGGCGTCAACGACGCTCCGGCGCTCACCGGTGCGGATGTCGGGATCGCGATCGGGGCCGGCACGGACGTCGCGATCGAGTCGGCCGGAATCGTGCTCGCGTCGAGCGACCCGCGCGGGGTCGCGGACATCCTCGCCCTGAGCCAGGCCACCTACCGCAAGGAACTCCAGAACCTGTGGTGGGCCGCCGGATACAACGTGCTCGGCATCCCGCTTGCGGCCGGCGCGCTGTTCGGAGTCGGTGTGCTTCTCGCGCCGGCGCTCGCCGCGGTCTTCATGTCGGCATCCACGATCGTCGTGGCAATCAACGCGCAGCTGCTGCGTCGCGTCCGGCTCGCGAGGTAGCCGCCGCCGTGGGGCCGCCGCGCCTACTCCCTCCCGTCGAAAACGCAGGACATCCACCACGAAACCACTTGCAACAGCGCGGATGGGCCGCGTGGGTGGTGAATTTCCTGCGTTTTGAGTTGCGTGGGGGACGTGAAGCGGCACAGAGCCGGGCATACTGGGCGGATGACCACTCCAGGGGCGAAGTCGCCGTGATGTCGAACATCGTCGTCGCGATCAATCCGACCGCCTCCTTCGGCCGCGGGGAGGTCGTTGGGCCGGCGGTCGTGACCAGCCTCCGGGATTTGGGTCACACCGTCACCGAGCTCACAACGGAGAGCTACGCCGACCTCCTGTTTCACGCCCGCGCGGCCGTCGCCGAGAAACCGGACGCCCTCGTCGTCGTGGGCGGAGATGGGATGGTCGGCCTCGGAACGAATCTCGTCGCCGGAACGGCAATCCCCCTCGGCATCATCCCCACCGGAACCGGCAACGACGTTGCCCGCGGCCTGCGGATACCGCTCGACGACGCCGATAAGGCCGTCGAGGTGGTCGTCGACGCACTCGGCCGCCCGCCGCGAGCAATCGACGCGGTGCTCGTGAAGCGACCCGGCCACGACGACCGATGGTTCGCCGGAGTGCTGTCCGCCGGGTTCGACGCCGTAGTCAACGAGCGGGCCAACGGGATGTCCTGGCCGCGGGGCAAGAGCCGCTACACGATCGCGCTGCTGCGGGAGCTGGCCACACTCAAGCCGATCACCTATCGCTTCACCCTCGACGGCGTCGCCTCCGAATCGCCGGCCGTGCTCGTTTCCGTCGGCAACAACACGTCGATCGGCGGCGGCATGCTCGTCACCCCCGATGCCCTGCTCGACGACGGACTGCTGGATGTTCTCGTGGTCCGCCCACTGTCGCGATTGGAATTCATCCGCATCTTTCCGCGGGTGTTCTCGGGCACTCACATCACGGATCCGAGAGTCACCATTCACCGCGTGCGACACCTGACGATCGATGCGCCGGACGTTATCGCCTACGCCGACGGGGAGCGGGTCGGACCGCTTCCCCTCGAGATTCAGATCGTGCCGGCGGCCCTCAACGTGTTGGCCCCGCTCTGACTTCTCGGCGACAGACGTTTTGGCGACGACGGCCCACGTATGGCATACTCGATGAGTTGTCCATACGGCCCCATCGTATAGCGGCCTAGTACGCTGCCCTCTCACGGCGGTAACACCGGTTCGAATCCGGTTGGGGTCACAACCGGTCCGGAGCCCAGTAATTTGCTGGGCTCCGGGCCTCTTTGTTTAGCGCCTCCGCTGGGCCTCCGCCAATCCGACTCCATTCGGCGAAAAGCGTCCCTTCCGTGGTGAATCTCCTGCGTTTTTGTGTTCGCCGGGGCCGCACTCGCCGCAAAGACCTTGTCCGTTTGAGCCCTGGCCGAGTCTGAACCGTTTCTGTGTGTGCTCGCAGAGTGCGGCCGGGAAGTGTGGCTTTCACACAGAAGGGCCGCTCTACTGTGGGACAGGCCTGCGGGGACAATGAAAGTCGTCTAGCGAAAACGCCGCTCGAGGCCGTCGTCCCAACCGCCGTGGGACCCGTCAGTAGGGGAGTGCGCCGACTTGGTTCGACGAAGGATGCCAGCGTCATCCATGGTTCTTGGCGTCGCTGGAGCGGCCAGCCGCAATCGGATCGCTCTTGTCTTCGTCGTGGGACTGGCCGCCATCTACTCGACGTTTGCGGTGGAGCGGCAATTGACCTTCCACACTGGGGGGTGGGATCTCGGGATCTTCGTGCAGGCGATCCGCAACTACTCCGAGCTGAAGCCACCGATCGCGATCCTTAAGGGCCCGGGCTTCAACCTGCTCGGGGACCATTTCCACCCGATTCTTGTGCTGCTCGCGCCCTTTTATGCGCTCGCGCCGACGGCCATCACCCTCCTTGTCGCACAGGCGGTGCTGTTCGCCCTCGCGGCCTGGCCGCTCGTCTCCTGGGCCCGCACAAGTCTCGGTCGTGGCCCCGCCGTGATCGTGGGACTGGTCTACGGCCTGTCGTTCGGCATCGCGTCGGCGGTCGGATTCGACTTTCATGAGATCGCATTCGCCGTGCCCCTCATCGCCTTCTCGCTGAGCGCGCTCGGCCAGCAGAGACTGCGTGCGACGGCGGCCTGGGCGCTCCCTCTCGTGCTTGTGAAGGAGGATCTCGGTCTGTCCGTCGTGGCCGTGATCGGGGTGCTGATCGCCCTGCGCGGGGCGCGACGCCTGGGAATTGCGGTCGCGATCGCGGGCGCCGCCGCGACGGCGATCGAGATGCTCGTGATCCTTCCGGCGGTCAACGCGTCAGGCGGGTACGACTATTGGTCGAAGCTGTCGCACCACCCGCTGCTCGAAGTCCTCGGCACGTCGGCAGGCGAGAAGCTGGCGACCCTCGCGCTCACAATCGCTGTCTCGGGGCTCGTCGCCCTGCGATCCCCGATGGTCCTCGTTGCCCTGCCAACGTTGGCGTGGCGTTTCGCCAGTAACGATGCGAACTACTGGGGCACTGTCTACCACTACAGCGCGGTCCTCATGCCGATAATGGTGGCTGCGATGATCGATGGCCTGACCAGAATTCGCGAGCGGAATCGCCCATCGTCACGGTGGATCGTGCCGGCGGCTCTCGGTGCAGCTGTGCTCGTCGCTGCGGCGTTGCTGCCATCGCATTCCTTCGCGCAATTCGCTACGGCGAAGTTCTGGCAGCCCAATCCACAGACGGCAGCAATCACCAATGCGCTGTCGAGAATTCCCGACGGCGCGACCGTGTCGGCGTCGGACAATCTCATTCCACAGCTGACCAGTCGCGCCTCGGTGACCCTCTTCGGCTTGCGTCCTCTTGCTTCCGTTCGCCCCCAGTGGATTGTGGTCGACCCGAATTCGACCCGCCACTTCGTCGTGACCCGTGCGCGTGAGCAGAGCGATCTACTGTCTGCCGAAGCACACGGCTATCGGGTCGTGTTCAGGCAAAGCAACATAACCCTGCTCGCGCGCACCGCCGCCGGTTAAGAGCCCCTATCCGCCCGGCGAGCGCCGATTCTGTGTGCGCAATTGTTGCTTTCTTTGGAGAAGGTTAGAGGCGACGCTCCACGCTCGTCACCGAGAGTTTCTATGCCCTGAGGAGAATGTGCCATGTCAGTCGACGTCAGTTCCGAGACGAAGCGCGCAACCGGCATCCTTGCCCCGATGAAGAGATTCCGGCTGACCACTCTCGTCAGTCTGATCGTGGTAGCGGTCGTAATCGGCCTCGGATTCGTGATCTCCCGCTCGAGCCTCATGACCCGGCTCGAACTACCGATCGACCAGGCGATCAGCCGTCACCATGTTGGCTTCTTCGACAGCGTCGCGCTGACGATCGAGTGGCTGTTTTCACCGCTCCAGGGGTTCGTGCTCATCCTGCTCGTGAGCGCGGTCGTGTTGATCGTCAAGCGGAGCTGGACGATCGGGATTACTTTCGCGCTCGCGGTTCTCGGCGGTTGGCTGAGTTCGGAGGCGGTAAAGCTGATCGCCCACCGCGCGAGACCGGACTACCACCTCCTGGCCCATCCGCTGGTCCGCGAGGTCAATTTCGCCAGCTTCCCGAGTGGTCACACCTGTGCCGCGACGGCGCTCGGTGTCGGCCTCATCTTTCTGTTCCGTGGCACGCGAACGCGACGCTGGCTCGTTCCGCTCGTGGTGCTAGTGCTGCTCGGAGTCGCGTTCTCGCGCCTCTACGTCGGGGCCCACTATCCCAGCGACGTCATAGCCGCTCTGGTCTACACGACGGCCGCGGTCATCGCATTCCTGTCGCTCTGGAACCGGTGGGCGTCGCCCGTCCTACTCAGACGGTTCGGCTGAGCCGTCACCGGACGCTACGGTGAGAGGACGATGAGAGGACGAGTGCGGCGCATCCTGGCGTTCTTTTGGCACGCCTGGATGGCGCATGCTCAGGCGGTGCTGTTGCGAATGCCAGTGCGATCGAACACCGTGCTCTACGAGTCCTTCGCCGGTAACGGTCAGCTCTGCAACCCGGAGGCGCTGTTCAGGGAGCTGGTGGGGAGCTCCGATCTGGCTCATCTTCGGCACATCTGGGTGGTGAATGGGCACGCACGACCGCCTCAGAAGAGCCCAGGGGTTCGCACCGTTCGCTACCGATCGCTCGGGTACTTTCGAGCGCTCGCGACGAGCGGATACCTCGTGAACAACGCGACGTTCCCGCCCGAGTTCGTCAAACGGCCCGAGCAGGTATACCTCAACACCTGGCACGGCACTCCGTTGAAACGCATGGGTTACGACATGCCCAACGGCGCGGCAGAGTCCGCGAACACCCTTCGCAATTTCGTCTCGGCGGACTACTTGCTCTCACAGAGTCCGTTCATGACGAAGCAGATGTATGAGTTGGGCTACAAATTGGGCGGTGCCTTCCGCGGGACCGTTATCGAGGCGGGTTATCCCCGAGTCGACAGGCAGTTCATGACAGCAGACGAACGGTCAGCCGCTCGTGAGCTGCTCGAGCGGGCGGGAATGGACCTGCGGGGCAGGAAGATCGTGCTGTACGCGCCGACCTGGACTGGCCCGTCGTTTTCGGCCCCCGAGAAGAACCTCCTCCAGCTCATGCGAACGGTCGACGAGTTGCAGGCAAAGCTCGGCGACACCGAGTATGTGGTTCTTCTTAAGCCCCACCAGATCATCAGCCAGGGGACTGTCGAGCGCGGTTTCACGCGCTTGCTCTCCAACGACATCCCCACCAACACGGTGCTCGGGTGCACCGACGTGCTGATCACCGACTTTTCCTCCATATTCTTCGACTTCCTCGCCTCCGATCGACCGATCGTGTTCTATCGGCCGGAGGAAACGGATGCATACCTGGATCAGCGCGGTGTGTACTTCGCCGCCGAGGAGCTGCCGGGTGCCGTGTGCAGGTCTGTTGAGCAGGTCGCCACCGCAATAGTGGGGGCAGATTCGGACCTGGCCGGACAGCGCCGGCGGGCCGAATGGAGGCAGCGTTTCTTGCCGGAGGACGATGGCCATGCGTCCGGCCGGGTCATCGACACCGTTTTCCGCGGCATAGTCGACGCCAACAGGTCTGTCACGCTTGAGAGCGATTCCAGGACCTCGCTGCTGCTTCACCTGGGCAGCATGAATACGAATGGAATAACGAGCTCGGCTCTGAACCTCCTTCGAGCGATAGACCACCGCGCCTTCGATGTCTCCGTGGTATTCAACCGCCCGTCGAACGCGCAGCAGCGTGACAATCAACGGAAAATCGATCCGCGAGTGCGGCAGTTTCATCGAGCTGGCGGGATGAATGGCACGCTGTTCGACCGCTTTTACCGACGTTTCGCAGAGATCACCGGGCGACACGTGGTGCACACCGAATCCGCTGGCCAGAAGCGCATGTGGGATAACGAATGGCGGCGATGCTTCGGCGCGACGACGTTCGACAGGGTCATCGATTTCGACGGGTACGGGCCGTTCTGGGCGACAATGCTTGTGCACGGTCCCGATGCGCGGCGGTCCATCTGGATGCACAACCAGATGGACCGAGAGAAGCACCGTCTGATCCGCGGGCGAAAGCGCTTGAAGCGCTCACTCAGCGCGGTGTTCGGCCGGTATCGGGAGTTCGACGCGTTGGTCTCGGTGTCGCCCTCGCTCGCGAGGCTTAATCAGCTCACACTGGCGGAGCGTTTCGGGATCGAACCCAAACGCTTTGTCTCCGCACGAAACGTCATCGATCCATTGCCCATTGTCGAAGCCGCCCAACATAGCGTGGTCGAGAGCGTCGGCGACCCTCGACCGGAATGGCTGTCCGACCTCGCCGACGACCCGGAGACGACGTGGTTCGTGACTCTCGGGCGGTTCTCGACCGAAAAGAACCAGTCGAGGCTGATACGGGCCTTCGCAAAGGTGCACCGCGAGAATCCCGCGACGCGCCTGCTCCTGATCGGGTACGGTCCGCTTCGGGTCGCGCTCGAACGCCTGATTGACGAGTTGGGGATCAAGGACAGCGCCTACCTAGTGGGACCGATTCAGAATCCGTTTCCCCTTCTTGGCGCCGCCGATTGCTTCGTCCTCTCGAGCGACTACGAGGGGCAACCGATGGTGCTCATGGAGGCGGCGCTGCTCGGGCTTCCCATTGTGACCGTCGCGTTCAGCACCGTCGCCGACGCGCTCCCGGTCGGTTCGGCCCTCATCGTCGACCAAACGGATGACGCCCTTGCCGGAGGCATGCGAGCTTTCCTGAGCGGAGCGGTGGGCCGGCCGCACGTGAACGGGGAGGAATACGCGCGCGAGGCGATTCTGGAGTTCGATGTTGCGACATCCGGAACAGGCGGATTCTTGCCTTAGTGCTTTCTCATTGTGGCTCTGCGAGCGTCGTGAGATGGCTATCTCTGTCGGCGCGACGACCCCGAGGCTCCCCGGCCTGGATGTAATCCGAGGGATCGCGATCGCACTCGTCCTTGTGCGCCATTCCTGGCCTGCCGTGTTTGCGGGAGCGGGAATCGTTGGCGTCGTCATGTTTTTCACGCTGAGCGGTTATCTCATCACCTCGCTTCTCCAGCGGGAGCTCGCGACGACAGGTAGGGTGTCGTTCTCGCGGTTCGCCCTCATGCGGGCCATCCGCCTCGTGCCGGCGCTCGCGCTGATGCTCGTCGTCTTCGCCATCGTCGAGTCGGTGTTCAATCCGCTCGGGGATCGCTCCACCGTTGCACTGACGATCACGGCGGCATTGCTGTACCTGCGTGACTTTCCGCTGCCGTTCGCTACATCGCCGGCCATCAATACGCTCTGGACCCTCGCCGTCGAAGAGCAGTTCTACCTGTTCTGGCCGGCAATTCTCGTTTTCGCCACTCGGCGCCGGGTCGTCGGCAAGACGATCGTCATCGCACTCGCCGGTCTGATTGTTGCCTCCTCGGTATCGGTGGGTGTATTCGCATACGACCCGGCCACCGTCTACATCCTTCCCACCACCTGGGCCAGCTCGCTCGTGGTCGGAGCTGCCGCCGCGGTCTACCGTGACCGAGTCGTCGCGCTGTTGCGTGCAGCATCCCGTTTCCGGATGCCCATGATGGTTGCGGTCGCAGTACTCCTCGCGGCCCTGTCGTTGTACCCCAGCGCAAAGAACACCGTGTGGATTTATGTGGTCGGCGGCCCCACGATCGCGATCCTCACCGTCGTGCTCATCTTCGTGCTGGGGGAGTGGAAGTCCCTGCCGTGGCGCGCTCTCGAACCAGTGAGGCTGCTTGGACTGGTGTCCTACGCCGTGTACATCTGGAACGCGATCGTGCTCGAATGGTGTGTGCCAATGGGCCCACTTTCGGGCATCGCTTCAATTGCGATCACGCTGCTCTTCGGAGTCGTGTCGTGGTTCACCGTCGAGAGGGCGGCCCGTTGGCTCCGTCGGCGGATCGTTGCGAGCGCGAACGGCGTCTGGCCGCGAAAGGTGAGAACTCGCTGAGGATGCAGGGGAGCGAGCAGAACCCGTTAGATTCTTGGTTGTTTCTGGTGGCACGTCAGGCAAAGTCACATGTGTGAACGCCGTCACCCATCTGGTCCTAACCCTTGTGCAATCGCCCTGGGTTTTCGTGGTGTTGGCGGCTCTCCTTATTGTCGACGGGTTCTTTCCCCTCGTGCCCGGGGAGACGACCGTCGTCGCGCTCGCGACGCTCGGCGCTAGCGGTCACGGGCCGGCACCGCTAGCCGTGCTTTTTGTGGCGATCGGGGCCACCATGGTCGGTGACGGAATCGCCTTCTGGATCGGTCGCAAAGTGGGGCCGTCCCGCTGGGCCTGGATGCGGCGACCCAAGCCAGCGCGCGCTCTCCTGTGGGCGGCCAACCACATTGAGGGACGACCGGGCCTGATCCTGGTTGTGGCAAAGTTCCTGCCGTTCGCACGAGTTGCCGTGACCATGACGGCGGGTGCGAGCGCCCTTCCGGTGCGGCGATACCTGCTGTTGTCGTTAGTCGCAGCCAGCCTCTACACCGTTTACCACGTTACAGTCGCCACTACCGCCGGGACGCTGTTGTCGGCCCATCCACTCATCGCCCTCGCAAGCTCGGTCGGATTCGGGCTGGTGAGCGCCGCCCTGATTGCCGGGCTGCGCCGCGTGATGCGTCGGCGCAAGGCGTCATCGACCTAGGTCTACTGTGTGTGGTGAGAAATGAGGACCGTTTTTGTTATTGCATGAGTCCGGCGTGGACACGAAGCGCCGAACGCCATCGTTTTTGCCGCGACCATCGCTGCGGGTGATCATCGCCGTCATCCTTGGCCTCGGCTCGACCGTGATTTCGTTTATGGGATCTTGGATCCCTTCCCTGTGGGGCGACGAGGCGACGAGCGTCCTGTCCGCCACCCGTCCGATTCCTTCGCTGTTCTGGATGCTTGGTCGCGTTGACGCCGTGCATGGAACGTACTATCTGTTCCTCCACTTCTGGGTCGGTGCGTTCGGAGCCTCGCCATTCTCGATCAGGTTCCCCAGCGCCATTGCCGCCGGGCTCACCGTTGCCGGAATCGTGCTTCTGGCAACGCGACTGGTGAACCTGCGAACGGGCATCTTCGCGGGGATCGTGTGCCTGGCTCTTCCGCGCGTTACCTACATGGGAGAAGAAGCGCGCGGTTACGCCTTCAGCGCGGCACTCGTCGTCTGGCTAACCATTCTTCTCGTCAAAATTCTGCAAGACGGCTCACCGAGACGGCGGTACTGGGTCCTCTATGCCGTCGGATTGGCGGTCTGCGGGTATGTGTTCCTGTTCAGCCTGCTCATCCTCGTCGCGCACGCGGTGGTCGTGCTCTCAATGCGGCGTCGAACCCTGGTGGTCACCTGGGCCAAGTGGGCGGGACTCGGGCTGGTCCTTGACATCCCCATCATTGCGTTCGGGTACTTCCAAAGAAGTCAGATCGCGTTTCTCTCCGCTCGAAACGCTGCCACGTTCTCGCAGGTCTTCGTCGGGCAGTGGTTCGGCACAGCACAGTGCGCCGAGGTGTGTTGGGCGCTGATCGTGGCGGCGATCGCCGTGGCCCTCGTATCGTGGATCCGGCACCGCAACGATGAGCGAACCGATTCACGGTCGACTCCCGGCATCGTTCTTCTCGGCGCCATGTGGCTGCTTGCCCCGACGGCGATATTGCTGACAATCAATGTCGTCGATCCCATTTACTCGAGCAGGTATCTCACCTTCGCCGTGCCGGGGGCGGCTCTTCTGATCGGCTACCTGCTCGGCCGCATCAAGCCGTTGGCTCTGGGCATCGTGCTGTTGGTCGGTACCCTTCTGGTCACGTGGCCCGTCTACCTGTCTCAGCGAACGCCCTATTCAAAGAATGCGAGCGACTGGGCCGCTGTGGCAGCGCTCATCAAAGAGCACGCAAAGCCGGGCGACGGGATGCTCTTCGATGAGGGAATAAACCCGTCAAAGCGGCCGCGGCTTGGCATGCGCGCCTACCCGTACGCATATGTGGGGCTGAAAGACATCGCGCTCAAAACCCCGTGGTGGAATACCAACTACTGGAGTGACTCGACGTACACGCTTGACCAGGTTCCAGAACGCCTCAACGGCGTTCGCACGGTCTGGTTGACCGAGTACCGCGCACCGGGCTCGGCCACGTATGACCAGTACGACCTGAGTACTCTCGCGTCCCTCAAATTCACGGTCGTCAAGACATACGAGCTGCACAGCAATGTGGTAATCGAATTGCACCGCCCGTAGCTCGCGACAGGCAGGGCGCGCTCGCGGCTCAGGCTCCGGCGGCAGTGACGATGAAGTCGGTGGCGAAACCCGCAAACAGGCCGACCAGGATGCCGCAGTACAGGGTGAATCCCTTGCTCATCTTCAAGGCGACACCGACAAGTTGCACGATAACGTAGAGTATCGAGCCGGCTGCCAGCGCCAGAAAAGCCAGCGAAACGACGTCGTTCACGAAGACGGCTCCCAGCAGCGTGCCGACGAGCGTGGGGGCGCCGCCGATCACCCCGAGAACGGCGAGTTGCCCCCACGATGGTCGGACCGCCTCTGCGGCAAGCGGAGCGGTGATACCGAACCCTTCTGTCGCATTGTGCAGACCGAATCCGATCACCAGCACGACTGCGAGGCTGATTTGCCCGGCCGCGGCAGACTGGCCAATTGCGAGTCCCTCCGCGAAGTTGTGAAGCCCGATTCCGACGGCGATGAGAAAGGCCAACCGGCTCGGTGCTTCACCGAGGCGTAAAAGCCCCGTGTGCGACCCGCTGACCACCCGGAGCGTGCCCTTCCCAGCGCGTTTCGCAACCCACCGGTCATAGGCAACAAGTCCGAGAAGGCCCAGCGACACGGAAGCGAAGAGAACAATAACCATGCCGACGAAAGGAAGCCAGGACGCAAAGGGTTTGCCGGTCGCCTGGGCCATCGCTCCGTCGATGGGTTCGACCGCGTGGGAAAGAACATCCCAGAGGAGGAAGAGCAGGACTCCGATCGTCACGGCGTTCAGGAACGCTCTGAGCGTCGCGGACTGGGTCTTCAGACGCCCAACTGGAAGCCCGAGAAAAATGGTGAACCCTGCAATTGCGCCAAGGACGATGAAGCTTCCGATGCTCACGACATACTTTCTTTGCCGGCATCAAAGGTCCGGATGTTAGGTAAGCCTAACCAATAGTCAATGCTCGAGCAACGCGACTCCTCTTCCTTAGCGCATCCTTATAGACCCGCGCGAAGCATTGAATTAGCGACCGCACCGGAAAAAGCTCCTCGCGGCACGAAGCGAAAGGCCGCGCCATCGAAGTCTCCGTCGTCGTGCCGACATATAACGAAGCTGACAATGTCCCCGAACTCGTTCGTCGAATCAGTCAATCGATGAAAGGTCGAGTTGCCGAAATCATCTTCGTGGATGACTCGGACGACTCGACACCCGACGTCATAGCGCGAGAAGCGGCTCGCTCGGGAATGCGCATCCGACTGATACACAGGGACGACCCGATCGGCGGCTTGTCAGGGGCCGTTGTGGCCGGCATGTTGGCAAGCACGGCTGAATGGATCGTCGTGATGGACGGCGACCTGCAGCATCCGCCGGAAATGCTCCCGATCCTCCTTGAGGCGGGAGCAGACGAGGAAGCAGACGTCGTCGTTGCCTCTCGTCACATCAACGGCGGGTCCAGTGCCGGGCTGGACGGAGCCATCCGTCAGACGGCGTCCGGCGCGGCCAAGATGCTCACGCGAGCAATGTTTCCGTTCAAGCTGCGCCACTGCACCGACCCGATGACCGGGTTCTTCGCGGTACGGCGAGATGCGGTTGACGTAAGAACGTTGCGACCCCAGGGCTTCAAAATTCTCTTAGAGATCCTCGCGAGGACGTCGCTGAAAGTCGTAGAGGAGCCCTTTGTCTTCGCCGAGCGTCGCGCCGGTGTCCCCAAGGCAACGTTTGGACAAGGGCTGAAATTTCTGTCACAGCTTGCCGCTCTCCGTTTCGGTCGGCTCTCGGGGTTTGCCCTGGTCGGCGCGATCGGCGCTGTTGTCAACATCCTGATTATGGCAATGCTTCAGGCCGTCGGCGTGTGGTATCTGACCGCCGCGGCCTTGGGCGCGGTCGTCACGATCATCGGTAATTTCATCCTTCAGGAGCGTTTCGTGTTCCCGGATCTCCTGCCCGATGGTCGTCGGCTCTGGGGGCGACTATGGCGATCCCTCGCCTTCAACGGATCCGAAACCCTCGTGCGAACGACCCTGCTGTGGGTCATTGTGGAATCGACTCCGGTGCCGAGTCTTCTAGCTCAGGCCCTCCTCATCGCCATTGGATTCGTGCTGCGCTTCGTTTTTCACTCGCGGGTGGTCTACAGACAGCCTGCCGCGGTGCGTCGGGACCTTCGCACAACGGACGACATCGAATCGGCCGGTGGGCAGGGTACGGCGACGGCGCCCTGACGAACGTCGGTCCGAGCTGATCTAATGAGAGGGCGCCGATTGGCGCCGGAATCAGACGGGACCGGGCCATGCGGGGTGACGAAACGCGGGGTGACGAAACCGCGGGCGCTGAAGCCGCGCCGGAAGTGCTCGTCTGGGTCGCAGGGGGCGTCGGCCGATTGAGCCTCAATCGGCCTCGCGTCATGAACGCCCTGACCCAGGACATGATCCTCGAGATCCGCGGCGCACTCGACGCGTGGCGCGACGACGACTCGATCCACTCGGTGCTCATCACCGGTGAGGGCGACCGCGGACTGTGCGCTGGCGGCGACATCGTCACACTATTCCGGGACGCAACTACCGGCAACGAGATGCGCGCCGAATCGTTCTTCTGGCACGAGTACCGGCTCAACCTGGCGATCGCGCGCTATCCGAAGCCCTATGTCGCGGTCATGGACGGCGTCGTACTCGGTGGCGGGATCGGCGTCTCCGCTCACGGGTCGCATCGCGTGGTAACGGAGCGATCGAGGCTCGGGATGCCGGAGACGACCATCGGCTTCGCCCCTGATGTGGGTGGCGGCTGGCTGCTCGCCCACGCGCCAGGCGAACTCGGCACCTATCTTGCCCTTACCGGCAACACGATCGGGGCCGGCGACGCGATTGCGCTCGGTCTTGCTGATTTCTTCCTGCCGTCGGATCGGATCGCGGAATTCATCGCGGCCGTGGAGGTCGATGGGCCGGATTCCGCGTGCGTCCGGTTCGCCGAACCCGCGCCCGCGCCGCAGCTCGAGGCCGAGCGGCACTGGATCGACACGGTTTTTGCGCCCGAGTCCGTGCAAGAAATTCTGGAGCGGCTGGAGCACGCGCCCGGCGAGGTCGCGGCCGAGGTGGCGCGGAAGCTGGCTGTGAACTCCCCGTCGGCAGTTGTCCTCGCTCGGGAATCGGTGCGCCGGTCGCGCCACCTGTCGCTGGAGGATGCACTTCGTCAGGATTTTTGCGTCTCGGCCAATGCCATCCGGTCGCACGATCTGGTCGAGGGGATCCGCGCGCAGGTGGTCGACAAGGACCGCCAACCGCGTTGGTCACCAGCGACGGTCGCGGAAGTGGATCATCGGACTATTGAGTCGTTCTTCGAGCTGCCGAGCTCTCGTCAACTTCGCTTCGAATAGTACGATAATTCGCCCGTTCCGGGAATTAAGCCCAAATTCTCGGCGATCGATCAGAATGGCGTGATCCTCACTTACGGGGACGTGGGACCAGGGCGCGACGCGGCGAGATTTGCCTGCTCCGCCAAGCGAGTTCTGCAGGGCGGTCGTCGCCCGGGCATCGGCGTGCCGACCTTCGGGGACTTGGGAATCGGCCCCGGCTCATAACCGTCCCCTGATCTGGGGTTCTACGAGAATCCGAGGGGCCCGTGTGCCGCGGCGACGGATCCGTCCCAAACCCGGCCGGCGATATCTGTTCGATGCAAAGGAATGTATAAGAAGCGGCCGGGATTCGGTTCTCGTTCGGGGGGTCGATGGGAAAGAAGGTTCCTCGACGTATCCTCACGCTCGGTGCCTCTGGACACATATCCGTTTCATACCGATTGGGTAAAGGGGCTTGACTCGATGACGGTCACGTATATTTGGCCGCCGTCCGGCTGAACGTCGGTTGTCTTCCGATCAGAGCCGCATTGCGGCAGTCTCCCAAAGGACCCATCATTTACTCATTTTCATCAGCAAGATTGGCCATTCCTACCCTCATCCTCGGTGGCATTGTCGTTGCCGCTGGCACCCTCGGGTCGCCGCTTGCCGCCTCCGCAGCGACGCCTGTCCTGTCGGCCAACGGCACGCCCCTCGGGTCGACCGTGCTCCCGAGCGGAACATTCACCGCCTCGGTGAAGGCCCCGGCAGGGTCCTCCGTCAAGTTCAAGATCGACGGCCACTACCTCGGCACCGATCACGGCGCGCCCTATAGCTGGCCGATCCACACGGGGGCTGGCACCCACAAACTGATTGCGAGTTGGCACAAAGGTCACGTGACAAGCCGATTCGTTGTTGGAAAGGGAGCTGTCCCGACGCCTGCCCCTAAGCCAACGCCGGCTCCCTCTCCGGCGCCTGCGCCCAAGCCGTCACCGGCCCCGGCCCCCGCTCCTGCGCCCAAGCCGGCCCCCGCGCCGGCGCCGGCTCCGGCCCCAACTCCCGCGCCGGCACCGACTCCGACGAGCAGCGGCTCGACCATCAGGGTCTCCACCGCGGCTCAGCTCAGTTCGGCGCTCGCGTCAGCTAAGCCGGGTCAGACCATCGCCCTCGCCGACGGCTCGTATTCGGGGCAACAGTTCGAGGCCCCGGCGTCCGGAACGGCTAGCGCCCCGATCACCCTGACCGGGTCACGCAACGCGATCATCAGCAACGGGAACCTCAGCGTCGGCTACGGGCTCCACATCACGGGAAGCTACTGGCGGGTCACGGGACTCTCGGTGACCAAGTCGGCCAAGGGCATCGTTCTTGACGGATCGTCGCACACAACCATCAGCGGCGTCGATGTCGGCAACATCGGCTTCGAGGGCGTGCACTTCCGCAAGAACAGCAGCTACGGCCTGATCGAGAACTCGGTGGTTCACGACACCGGCGTGTACAAGCCAGAAGCCGGTGAAGGCATCTACCTCGGATCCTCCAAGACCAACTGGGGATTGATCATGGGATCCTCCAGCACCATGGACCAGTCGAACTATGACGTCGTGCGCAACAACCACATCTCCAACAACGCGGGCGAGGGAATCGACGTCAAGGAGGGCACCATCGGTGGATCCTTGACCGGAAACGTCTTCAACAACTCCGGCTACTCGGGCGCGAACAACGCTGACTCCTGGGTCGACGTCAAGGGCAACAACTACACGATCAGCGGCAACTCCGGATCCAAGAGCCTGCTCGATGCCTTCCAGGTTCACGTCCTGCTGCCCGGCTGGGGGCAAAACAACACCTTCTCGAACAACACCGTCAGCGGAATTCCCAATCTGCAGGTCTGGGTCCAGTCCGCGACGCTCGGCGACAAGGTCATGTGCCAGCCCACCGGGGCGGCCAAGGGCCTGTCGAACATTCCGTGCTCGTAATCCAGGCCGGGGTCCCTCGGCCGAACAACCAAAACTGAATACCAGAACTGAACAATCAAAACTGAACACAAAACTGAACACCAAAACTGAACATCAAAACTAAACAATCAGATCGGGGGTTCGAGGCCCGGGCGCAGCGCGTCGGCTAGGCTGAGAACCGCGAAGGGGAGTATTCCCTCCGGACCCTCACGGGCCCAGCGCCGCAGTCGTCAATACGGTCACCATCATTGCTGGCCCGGTTGCGGTGGCACAGTCGAACGGAACATTCAGGTCGGCCGTGCGGAAGAGACTTTCGGACCATCGGCCTGCCTCGTGCGGGACGAAACCGAACTCCTGCGAAAGGCCTCCCATGGACCTCGAACTCCCGATCTGGTTTGAAATCGGCAGCATTGCCGTACTCCTTCTTATCGTGGTCGCAGATCTTGTGCTCGCGTACAAGCGGCCACACATCCCATCCACGCGCGAATCCAGCGTGTGGGTGGGATTCTACGTTCTGCTCGCAGTCGTCTTCGCCGTGCTCATGTTCGCGTTCGCCGGAGCGGAGCACGCCGGGCAATTCATCGCCGGATGGCTCACCGAATACAGTCTGTCGATCGACAACCTGTTCGTGTTCGTCATCATCATGGCCAAGTTCGCGGTGCCCCGGAAGTACCAGCAAGAGGTACTCATGGTGGGAATCATCATTGCGCTCGTGCTGCGGGGCATCTTCATTGTGCTCGGCGCTTCCCTCATCCAGAACTTCAGCTGGATCTTCTACATCTTTGGCGCGTTCCTTCTATATACGGCTATTGGGCAGGCCTTCCAGAAGGGCGACGAAATGGATGAGAGGGAGAGCGGCGTCATCCGCGTGCTGCGAAAGCGCATTCCCATCTCCAACGAATTCGACGGCGCGAAGATTCGCACCGTCATTGACGGCAAGAAGGTCTTCACGCCGATCATCGTGGTGTTCATAGCCATTGGCACCACCGACCTCGTCTTCGCGCTCGATTCGATCCCGGCAATCTTCGGCATCACGACCAGCGCCTTCATTGTTTTCACCGCCAACGTCTTCGCCCTGATGGGGCTGCGGCAGCTCTACTTCCTGCTCGGTGACCTGATCGATCGTCTCGTCTACCTCAAGTATGGAATCGCGTTCATCCTGGCCTTCATCGGCTTCAAGCTCATCGCGCACGCGCTGCACACCAACGAATTGCCCTTCATCAACGGGGGAAAATACGTCGAGTGGGCGCCGGAGATCCCGACGTTCGTGTCGCTCGCGGTGATCGTGGCTTCGATGGCGGTGGCCGTCGTGGCAAGCCTGGTGAAGGTACGAAGCGACAGGCGACGTGAAACGGATCGGACTCTGTGAGGCGCTCCAGCCGAGGAAAAAAATCGGTGTTAGCCTAAAAGGGTGTTGCTCGGTCATCTCCTTCTTCGTAGCCGCGACGAGTCCTAGTTCTCAGGCCTCCCTCGTCGCGGAGTTCTTCGTCGGCTGACCATTTTTTTTCTTAGGAGACCGCACACTATGAACGATTCATTCAATGGGAAGCCTCGCACCCTGGCCGAGAAGGTCTGGGACGACCATCTGGTGGTCAAGGGCGAAGAGGGCAATCCGGACCTCATCTACATCGACCTGCACCTCGTGCACGAGGTCACGAGCCCACAGGCCTTCGACGGCCTTCGGCTCGCCGGACGGCCGGTTCGCCGGCCGGACCTGACGATCGCGACCGAGGATCACAACACCCCGACGCTCGCGATCGACAAGCCGATCGCGGACCTCACCAGTCGCACTCAGATCCAGACGCTGCGTAACAACTGCGCCGAATTCGGCGTTCGCCTCCACCCGCTCGGCGACATCGAGCAGGGCATCGTGCACGTTGTCGGCCCGCAGCTCGGGCTCACCATGCCGGGGACCACCGTGGTCTGCGGCGACAGCCATACCTCCACCCATGGCGCATTCGGCGCGATGGGGATCGGCATCGGCACGAGCGAGGTCGAGCACGTTCTGGCCACCCAGACTCTTCCGCTCAAACCGTTCAAAACGATGGCGATCACTGTGGAGGGCACGCTTCGTCCCGGAGTCACGGCCAAGGACATCATCCTCGCCGTGATCGCAAAGATCGGCACCGGCGGCGGGCAGGGCTATGTGCTCGAATACCGCGGCAGCGCCATCCGTTCCCTGTCGATGGATGGCCGCATGACCATCTGCAACATGTCGATCGAGGCCGGCGCCCGCGCGGGCATGGTCGCACCGGACCAGGTGACCTACGACTACCTCGAGGGCCGCGCGCACGCGCCGAAGGGTGCGGACTGGGATGCGGCCGTCGAGTACTGGAACACGCTCGCCACCGACGACGATGCCGTGTTCGACGCCGAGGTATTCCTCGACGCGGACGAGCTTGAACCCTTCGTTACCTGGGGAACCAACCCGGGCCAGGGCGTATCGCTGAGCGACAGAGTTCCCGATCCGGCGGCGATCAGCGACCCGAACGAGCGAGCCTCGGCCGAGCGTGCGCTGGAATACATGGACATCGCAGCGGGAACCGCGCTCAAAGACATTCATGTTGACGCGGTATTCATGGGATCGTGCACCAACAGCCGCATCGAAGACCTTCGCGCTTTCGCCTCCATCATCAAGGGACAGAAGAAGGCCGATGGCGTACGCGTCATGGTCGTGCCCGGTTCCGCCCGAGTGCGGATCGAGGCCGAGGCCGAGGGCATCGACCAGATTGTGAAGGACTTCGGGGCCGAGTGGCGATTCGCCGGGTGCTCGATGTGCCTCGGGATGAATCCCGACCAGCTCGCCCCCGGTGAGCGGTGCGCGTCGACCTCCAATCGCAACTTTGAGGGACGCCAGGGGAAGGGCGGGCGCACGCACCTCGTGTCGCCGCTCGTCGCCGCGGCGACTGCCATCCGGGGAACGCTCTCGTCTCCGTGGGATTTGACCGCGGGTTTCGATACGGTCGCTGAGCGACCTGCTCAACCCACAGAACCAGCAGAGACGCAAGATGGGGTGATCGCGTAATGGAAAAAGTTACTGTAGTTCAGGGCATCGCGATGCCGCTCGAGCGGGCCAACGTCGACACCGACCAGATCATCCCGGCGGTGTTCCTCAAGCGAGTGACCAAGACCGGATTTGATGACGCGCTGTTCTACGCCTGGCGTCAGGATCCCGAGTTCGTGCTCAACAATCCGGTTTACAAGGGCGCACGCGTGCTCATCGCCGGGCAGGACTTCGGAATCGGCTCGAGCCGGGAGCACGCCGTCTGGGCGCTTCGCGACTTTGGATTCGACGCGGTGCTCAGCCCGCGGTTCGGTGACATTTTCCGCGGAAACGCCGGGAAGCAGGGTCTGCTCGCCGGGGAAATTTCCGAGGCCGATCTCGAGTCGCTGCTCGCGGCAATCAAGGCGCAGCCGGGCGTCGAGGCATCCGTGGATCTGGTCGCGAAGACGGCGCGCATCGGCGAGGTCATCGTGCCATTTCAGATCGATGATTACACTAGGTGGCGGCTGCTCGAAGGCCTGGATGACATAGGCCTGACGCTGCGCAACGAGGCGCAGATCACGGAGTTTGAAGGTCGCCGGGAATCCTGGCGGCCGAGAACTCTTCCGGAACAACACGTAACAGGTGAATGAATGAACTCTCTTGTGAAGGACGCCCAAAAGGCCGGTCAGCGAGTGGGATTGAAGTCAGACGAAATCACGATCACCGGAGGTAACCCGCTCAAGGGTCGAATCGCGGTTCGTGGAGCCAAGAACCTCGCAACAAAGGCCATGGTGGCAGCCCTTCTGGGAGAGACACCGAGCGTGCTGCGTGACGTCCCCGACATCAGCGATGTTGAGGTGGTGCGCGGACTCCTCGAGGTCTACGGCGTCATCGTGTCGACCCCGGTTCCCGGTGAGATGCTGTTCGACACGAGCAACGTCGAGAAGGCCCACTTCGCCGAGATTGACGCGCACGCCGGCTCGAGCCGCATCCCGATCCTGTTCTGCGGTCCGCTGCTGCACCGCCTCGGCGAGGCGCGGATTCCGGACCTCGGCGGCTGCCGCATCGGCGACCGGCCGATCGACTTCCACCTCGATGCGCTTCGCGCGTTCGGCGCGGTAGTCGACAAGTCATTCGAGGGCATCTACATCACCGCCCCCGATGGCCTTCACGGTGCGAACATCACGTTGCCGTACCCGAGCGTCGGCGCCACCGAGCAAGTGCTCCTGACCGCGGTCCGTGCCACGGGCACCACGGAGCTGAAGAACGCGGCAATTGAGCCCGAGATCATGGATCTCATCGCCATCCTGCAGAAGATGGGCGCGATCATCTCGGTCGAACCGAACCGCGTCATCCTCATTGAGGGCGTCGACCGCCTCGAGGGATACAAGCACCGTGCGCTGTTCGACCGCAATGAGGTCGCAAGCTGGGCCGCTGCGGCACTCGTCACCAAGGGCGACATTTTCGTCGAGGGCGCACGCCAGAGCGAGCTCATGACATTCCTCAACGTCTTCCGCAAGGTCGGCGGCGGATTCGACGTGGAAGACGACGGAATCCGGTTCTACTACACCGGTGCGGAGTTGAAGCCCGTGACCATCGAGACGGATGTTCACCCCGGCTTCATGACGGACTGGCAGCAGCCGCTCATTGTGGCCCTCACCCAGGCCAATGGCGAGTCGATCGTGCACGAAACCGTGTACGAGGACCGCTTCGGCTTCACCGAGGCGCTCAACGAGATGGGTGCCAAGATCGTCGTGCACAAGGCGGGACTGCCGGACCATCCGCGCAGGGTCGCCCGTCGCGACTTCGAGCAGGCCGCCGTCATCACCGGCCCGACAAAGCTCCACGGGGCGAACGTGCGCGTGCCGGACCTGCGCGGGGGATTCAGCTACCTCATCGCTGCGCTGAGCGCCGAGGGCACGTCGACCATCAGCAACGTCGGCATCATCAGCCGCGGGTATGAGCACTTCATTGACAAACTGCGGGTGCTCGGAGCCGACTTCGTCTACGAAGGCTGATCGGCAATGACTGATCGGAACGCAACGAAGCGACAGGGTGGGCGGCGAAAATCGGAGAAGATTCCGATCTTTCGACTTCTCGCCGGCATCCTCATCCCGCCGATGGAGCTGCTCGCTCGCTACGTGATCATTGACGGAGATAAGCTGCCGAAGACGGGAGCCTTCGTGGCCTCGCCGAATCACTACAGCGAGATTGACCCGGTAGTGGTCGGCCGTGTCATGTACAAGCTCGGCCGCATGCCCCGGTATATGGCGAAGGCCTCCCTGTTTCGGGTTCCGGTCGTTGGCTGGTTCCTTCGAACTTCCGGCCAGATCCCGGTGGAGCGAACCGGAGTGGTGAGAGGCCAAGATCCGATCGCCGCCGCGGACCAGATAGTGCGCGCGGGCCACGCCGTCGTGATCTACCCCGAGGGTTCGCTCACGCGGGACCCCGGCCTATGGCCAATGCGCGGAAAGACCGGGGCGGTGCGGATGGCGCTGCTCGCCGACATCCCGCTGATCCCGATCGCGCACTGGGGCACTCAGCATGTCATGCCGCGGTACGGGAAGAAGATCAGTTTCTTTCCCCGTAAGACCATCACCGTGAAGATCGGTGATCCGGTTGACCTGTCCCAGTTCCGCGGTAAGCCTCTCGACCCGAAGACGCTGCAGGCCGCGACTGCGGTGCTCATGGTCGCCATCACGGCACTTCTCGCCGATCTGCGCAAGGAGCAGGCACCAGCCGAGCCCTGGGACCCGAGCAAGCACAGCCAGACGGAGATCGGCCGTTTTGAACAACCCTAATCCGATGACTCTTCCCATCCGCATTTCCGTTCCGGGCGTGCGCCGAGTAGCCGTGCTCGGTGCGGGCAGCTGGGGCACAACCTTCGCGAAGGTGCTCGCGGATGGCGGATCGGACGTGGCTCTCTGGGCCCGCCGGCCGGAACTCGCGCGAGAGATCTCCCAGTCCAAGCGGAACAGCGACTACCTTCCCGGCATCAATTTGCCGCGCAACCTGTGGTCAAGCTCGCTGATTGCGGATGTGCTCGACGGGGCCGATATCGTCTTCGTTTCGGTCCCCAGCCAGTCGCTTCGGGAGAATCTGGTGCTCGTTCGGGACCTCATTCCAACCGACGCCATCGTGGTGAGTCTCATGAAGGGGGTCGAGAAGGGCAGCGGCTTCCGGATGAGCGAGGTGATTCACCAGGAGCTGCAGATCGAACCGGACCGCATCGCCGTGGCATCCGGCCCGAACCTCGCGCTCGAGATCGCGCGGCAGCAGCCGACCGCGGCGGTGGTCTCCTCCACGAGCCTCGACACCGCGACCACCGTCGCCGCGGCCGCCACGAACTCGTACTTCCGCTCGTTCGTGAACACGGATGTCGTCGGCACCGAGTTCGGTGGCGTACTGAAGAACCTGATCGCGGTGGCGATCGGCATCGTCGACGGCGTCGGCTACGGGGAGAACACCAAGGCATCGATCATCACGCGCGGGCTCGTGGAGATGACGGACTTCGCGGTCGCATACGGCGGCCTCGCTCAAACGCTCTCCGGTCTCGCGGGGCTCGGCGATCTCATCGCGACGTGCGAATCCTCGCTCTCCCGCAACAACACTGCTGGTCGGTTGCTCGGTCAGGGCTACACGTTCTCCGACGTCGTAAAGCAAATGAATCAGACCGCCGAGGGGCTCTCGTCGGTGGCTCCGATCCTCGAACTCGCGGCCGCCCGTGGCGTAGAAATGCCCATTGTGTCGCAGGTGGCCGAGGTGCTGGCCGGCACCATGGACCCCCGCGACATCGCGCCGCACCTCACGACGGACAGCGACACCCCCGCGATCCTCGTCGAGTAGCTTCGGCGGCTGGCTACTTCGGCGGGACTGTCGG
Source organism: Microbacteriaceae bacterium (assembly GCA_025464975.1). Lineage (GTDB taxonomy): Bacteria > Actinomycetota > Actinomycetes > Actinomycetales > Microbacteriaceae > Lacisediminihabitans. Next base: position 133,276 of record JAODMT010000004.1, read on the forward strand.
GGTCGGGCTGGGCGTCGGCGGCAGAGTCGGCGTGACCTTCGGCAACTGGGAGCCGAGCACGTCTTCCCGGTTGAGGCACTTGTGCGTCTGCTTGATCGAGCCGACGGCATTCGAGAGCTCGTCGAGAATGATCGTCCCCTGGCCCTGCGTGAGCTTGGAGTCCACGACGACCTCCGTTGCCGGGTTGCGGCCGTAGGTCGTGAACACGTAGACGGGGGCCTTGTTGGGATTCATCAGCCAGTCGACGCCGGACACCGTGTAGCAGAGGTCCTGGGACGGCCCCGGGGGAGTGACGCCGCAGCGCAACAGCACCGAGGTCGGGTTGCCCCAGGCGCTGGTGGCCTGCGCGTCGGTCTGGCGGATTGGCTGGCTGGCGACGGTTTTCGGCAGACGCACGATGATCTGCGCGCATCCGGGATTGGTCGCATCGGCCGCTGGGGTGAGAGCGACGGTGGGGGCGCAGCCGGCGAGAACGGCGGCGAGGATAGGCACGAGCACGAGAAGCGCCCCGGGCCTGAGCTTCGAGTTCATCGCATTCAGGCTACCGTTTGATGCATGCCTTCCCTGCCAGATGCCCCTCTTCCCGGCACTCCGGAAGGTGAGGTCACCCCGCCGGCCCGAGGTGCGGATGCTGACGCAGGTCCGGTCGAGGACGACGGTTCTGTCGGCTCGGACACTCTCGGCGCCATCGGGGAATCCGCCGCGCTTGCCCGGATCTTCCCGAGGCTGCCTACCGCGGCATCGGCCCTCCTCGGACCCGGGGACGATTCCGCTGTCATCGCGGCACCCGATGGCCGCTTCGTGGTGACGACGGACATGATGATTCACGGGCCGGATTTTCGGCTGGCCTGGTCAACGCCGCACGATCTCGGCTGGAAGGCCGCGGCATCCAACCTTTCGGATGTGGCGGCGATGGGCGCCGTTCCCTCCGGCCTGGTCGTGGCGATCGCCGCACCGGCCGACTCTCCAGTGTCGCTGCTCGAGGGGATCGCGGACGGGCTGCGCGATGCGTGCGATGCACTCGCGCCGGGCTGCGGTGTGGTGGGGGGAGACCTCTCGGTGTCGGCGACTCTGACCATCGCGGTGACGGCGTTCGGCGACCTTGAGGGGCGATCTCCGGTGTTGCGCTCGGGCGCGTCGATCGGCGACGTTGTCGCCGTCGCCGGCGTGCTTGGCGAGGCTGCGGCGTCCCTGCTCTTGCTGTTCACCGAGGGGGTGGATGCCGATGGGCGCCCGGACGCTCGGCTCGGCGCCGCGCTTCGGTCCCGGACATCGGCGCAGCTCGCCCCGACGCCGCCGATCGCCGCCGGACGAGCCGCAGCGCTCGCAGGCGCGACCGCGATGCTCGACCTGAGTGACGGGCTCGCGATCGACTCCGCTCGGCTCGCAGGGGCGAGCGGTATCGGAATCGACTTCGACGGTGGCTCGCTCGGGCCGAATCCCGCAATGGCGCTCGGCGGTGGTGAGGACCACTCCCTGCTCGCGACCTTTCCTCCCGAGGCCTCGTTGCCGTCGGAATTTCGACAAATCGGGGTCTGCGTCGCCGGAAGCGGTCTGACGGTGGACGGGCATCCGCATGATTCGTCCGGCTGGGATCCGTACCGCGACTGGACGGGTTTGCTCGGGTAGCTGAGGCTACTCGGTCGCAGAACTTCGCGCCCACCAGAGTGTGGTGTCGCCGTAGTCCTTGCGCCGGTCCAGCTCGATGCCCGCCGGCCACGCCGGCTCCGGCGACCTGCTGCTCCGCTCAAGACACAGGGTGGCGTCCGGGGCGAGATGGGAGGCGAGGGCTCGGAGGTTCTCCGCCAACTCGGACTCGGGGAGGTCGTATGGCGGATCCATGAACACGAGGTCCCACACGCCCGGATTGGTAGTCAGAAACGATTGCACCAGGCGCGGGCTTACCTCGATCGTGAGGTCGCTGCCGCTCGGCGCCTGTTTGAGCACGGCGGCGGCGTTCGCCCGGCTCGCGATCGCCGCCGGACCGCTCTTCTCCACCAGGCGCACCTGCGCGGCACCACGGCTCGCCGCTTCGAGACCGAGCGCACCCGATCCGGCGTACAGGTCCAGAACCCGGGCGCCCTGGATGATTCCGCGCGAGTCCAGCGCGGAGAACACGGCCTCACGTACCCGGTCGCTCGTCGGGCGGGTGCCGGCGCCCGGGGTCTTCAGGGTTATGGATCCGGCGAACCCGGAAATTATGCGTGTCATCGTGCTCAACGCTAGCGGGGATCCTCGTTTGTTCACCTCGCAGGGATAGACCGGCCGATATGACTCGTCCGGATCGCTCGCGCCGCGCGATATGCCCGTCGGGGGCGGCGGGTACTCTCGGAAGGTGGATTCCCCGCTCGACGTCAAGCTCAGTGCTGCCCTCGGCAGTCGAACGGCCGCGGCCATCGAGAAGGGGCTTGGCTTCGTCACCGTCGGCGACCTGCTCAGCCACTACCCGCGCCGTTACGCCCTTCGGGGCGAGCTGACCGCGCTCGCGCAACTCTCGGTGGACGAGAACGTGACGATCGTTGCCGAGGTTCTGGGGGTGCGGGAGCGGCCGATGCGGGCTAAGCACGGGTCGATTCTGGAAGTGACGATCAGCGACGGAACTGAGATCCTCACCCTCACCTTCTTCAACCAGGCCTGGCGGGCCAAGGAGTTGCACGCGGGAGTGCGCGGCATTTTCGCCGGCAAGGTGGGCGGCTACCGCGGCACGGTGCAGCTCGCTCACCCCGACTATCAGCTGTTCGAGACGGATGATGCGGCGAGCGACGAGCAGGCGCGAAAGTGGGCCGAGCTGCCGATCCCGATCTATCCGGCAACCGCGACCGTCGCGTCCTGGAAGCTGCAGAAGTCGATGGAGGTGGTGCTCGACACCCTCCCACCGCTCGACGATCCAGTGCCCGGTGTCGTTCGGGCCGAGCGGAAGCTCATGAGTTACTCGCGCGCGCTCGAGCTCATTCATCGCCCCCAGAAGGACTCCGATTGGGGAGCGGCGCGAAAGGCGCTCCGCTTTCAGGAGGCCTTCGTCTTGCAGGCGGCACTTCTCGAGCAGCGCGCCATCCTGCGCCAGCAGTCCGCGACCGCGCGGGCGCCGAAACCGGGCGGGTTCCTCGAGCGGTTCGACGCCCAAATTCCGTTCACCCTCACCGGTGATCAGCAGAAGGTCGGGCACGACATCGCGTCGGACATCGCGACGAGCTCGCCGATGAATCGGCTTGTGCAGGGTGAGGTCGGCTCCGGCAAGACCCTCGTCGCACTGCGCGCGATGCTTGCCGTTGCCGACAGCGGAGGTCAATCCGCGCTCCTCGCACCGACCGAGGTGCTTGCCGGCCAGCACCTCCGCTCGATCGCCAAAACCCTCGGACCGGACCTCTCCGCGGCCATCCGACCGACCCTGATCACGGGTCAGCTGCCCGTCGCAGACCGGCGCAAGGCGACCCTCGCCGCGGTGAGCGGAACGGCGCAGATCGTGGTCGGCACCCACGCGCTGATGAGCGAATCGGTGGAGTTCTTTGACCTCGGCCTCGTCGTCGTCGACGAACAGCATCGCTTCGGGGTCGAGCAGCGGGAGGCCCTTCGGCGCAAAGGCGCCGTGCCTCCGCACGTTCTGGTGCTGACCGCAACGCCGATTCCGCGGACCGTCGCCATGACCGTGTTCGGCGACCTCGACGTCTCGACGATCGCCGAACTGCCTGCCGGTCGGGTGCCGATTGAGAGTTTCGTCGTTCCCCTCGCCGAGAAGCCGGGCTGGGGTTCGCGGGTGTGGGAGCGACTGTCCGAGGAGCTCGCCAAGGGACGCCAGGGCTTCGTCGTCTGCCCGGCGATCGACAGCGCCGCTATCGAGCCGGGACTTCCCGCTCCGGATGCCGCCGCGGCCCCCGGCCGCCCGGCAACCGGCGCTCCGGTTCTCGCCAACGTCACCGACACCCTCGCCGAGCTTCGGGCCAATCCTCTCTTCGCCGGCCGACGAATCGAGGGGCTGCACGGACGGCTCCCGAGTGAGGAAAAGGACGGCCTCATGCGCGCGTTCGCCGCGGGGGAGATCGACGTACTGGTCGCAACGACCGTGATCGAGGTCGGCGTCGACGTGCCCAACGCGTCGACGATGGTCATCCTGGATGCCGACCGCTTCGGCGTCTCTCAACTGCACCAGTTGCGTGGTCGGGTCGGCCGCGGCGGAGTGCCCGGCCTCTGTCTGATGGTCACGAACGCCGAGCAGGACACCATCGCTCGAGAGCGAGTCGAGGCCGTGGCATCCACTCTCGACGGCTTCGAACTCGCACAGAAGGACCTGGAGCTTCGTCAGGAGGGCGACGTTCTCGGCAGCACCCAGAGCGGCGGCCGATCGTCGCTGCGGCTGTTGCGCGTGGCCAAGGACGGGGAGTTGATCAGTGAAGCTCGGGCGATCGCGCAATCCATCCTGGCGTCCGACCCGCAGTTGCGCCAGCATCCGACCTTGCGCACCGCGCTCGCCCGCCGACTCGACGAGACCAGCCGGGACTTCCTCGCAAAGAACTGAACTCGCAAACTGAATCGCGAACTGAGCCGCCGGTCAGCGACTGGAAACATCACTGCCGTAGTCTTGCGGAATGAGCAGGATCGCTGTCGTCCCCGGTTCGTTCGACCCAGTGACCCTCGGGCACATTGATGTGATCGGGCGGGCGGCCGGTATCTTCGACCAACTTCACGTTCTTGTCGTGCACAATCCGGCCAAGACCGCGCTGCTTCCGGTGGCCCAGCGGGTCTCCCTCATCGAGAAGTCCATCGCGGAGTCGGGGTTCGGCGGCGACATCATCGTCACCTCCTGGAGCGTCGGCCTGCTCGTCGACTACTGCACGGAGGTCGGCGCGAGCGTGATCGTCAAGGGGATTCGCTCCCAGGTGGACGTTGCCTACGAAACTCCAATGGCTATCGTGAATCGCGACCTTGCCGGGGTCGAAACAATTTTCATGCTTCCGGATCCCGCGCACGCCCACGTGTCGAGTTCGCTCGTTCGTCAGGTCGCCGCGCTCGGCGGGGACGTCGCCCCGTACGTTCCGCAGGCCGTCGCCACGTTTCTCCAAAAGCGCTGACCCCTATGCTTCCCCTGAAACTCGGCTACAAGGCATCCGCCGAACAGTTCGATCCGCGGGAACTCGTGGAGATCGCGGTGGCCGCGGAAGCTCATGGCATGGAGAGCGTCGCGGTCAGCGACCACTTCCAGCCGTGGCGGCACGAGGGCGGGCATGCTCCGTTTTCGCTCGCTTGGATGGCCGCGGTCGGTGAACGTACGAAGACCGTGCAGATCGGTACCTCGGTGATGACGCCGACGTTCCGTTACAACCCGGCGGTCATCGCGCAGGCCTTCGCGACCCTCGGCTGCCTGTACCCGGGTCGAATCATGCTCGGCGTCGGCACCGGTGAGGCGCTCAATGAGATCGCGACCGGATTCCGGGGCGCCGGCCCGCAGGACTGGCCCGAGTTCAAGGAGCGGTTCGCCCGGCTTCGCGAGGCCGTCGGGCTCATGCGTCAACTGTGGACGGAGGATCGCGTCGACTTCGAGGGCGAGTACTACTCCACCACCGGGGCATCCATCTATGACCGTCCGGACGTTCCGGTGCCCGTCTACATCGCCGCGGGTGGCCCGGTCGTGGCCCGCTATGCCGGGCGCGTGGGCGACGGATTCATCTGCACCTCAGGCAAGGGCATGGGGTTGTACACCGAACAGCTCATCCCGGCCGTGCAGGAGGGGGCGGACAAGGTGGGCCGCGATCCGGGGTCGATCGACCGGATGATCGAGATCAAACTCTCGTACGACACGTCGTACGAGACTGCGTTGGAGAACACCCGATTCTGGGCTCCGCTCGCGCTCAGCGCGGAGCAGAAGCACGACATCACCGACCCGGTCGAAATGGAGCGGGAGGCGGATGCCCTGCCGATCGAGCAGATCGCCTCGCGATGGATCGTCGGGGCCGACCCCGACGAGGTGGTCGCCGCGATCAAGCAATACGTGGATGCCGGACTGAATCACCTCGTCTTTCACGGTCCGGGTCAGGACCAGCGCCGCTTCCTCGAACTCTTTGAGCGCGACCTTGCGCCGCGGTTGCGCGCGCTGGCTTAACCGCAGGCGTCCGCTTCGGCTTTCCTCCGATCGAGCTTGCTTCTGCCGATCGAGCTTGCTTTCTGTCGATCGAGCTTGTCGAGATCCCGCAGAATGATCACAGCAGGTCGCCACCGGAAGCGAACCTCCGGCGACGACCAACTGCGCGGATCCCGTTGCATCAGCGATGCGGCAGGTTGAGAATCAGCCACCGTTCGGCGGCACGCTCGCGTTCGAGCCGCGCGAGGTGCTGCTCGGCACGGTTCGCGATCCGCTCGCGAGACTCGACTTCGCGGGGCCGCCGGCCCCACTTGATCAGTGCGACGCCGAGGTGCAGCGCCGCACGGTCGAGCGGGCCGAGTCGTCGCAAGGTGTGCGATTCGTGGTCGTAGGCGGGTTGGGGCGGATGTTCGTGGCGACCGGAAGTGGTCGACAGCGTAGTGGTCATGATTGTTTTCCTCACAGCTAGCGGCTGCAGGCATGGGCGAGCGCAAACGCATTCGCCGTCGCTGAAACCGACGGAGCCGCTCGTAGCGGCAGGTGGTACGACAGGTCGATGACGTGTCGCGATCGGGTGGATGACCCTGGGCAGGAATCCTGCCGCTCGTTTCGGGTCTGGCTTCGAGAGCGAACCACCGTCTTGACCGGTGGCAGCCCGTGCTTCTTCAGAGAAGCAGAGTTAGCCGATCAGGCGGTGAGGTCGCAGACGAAGCCGGCGGTGATGGCGGGACATTCCCGCAGAATCTGAAATAAACACGTCGGCCTCCTTTCGTCTGTGGCGCGTGCAATACCGTACTGGCTGACAGCCTCGGGAGGCAAGAGGCAAGATCGTTGCGAAACGTCGAGCCTCACAAAGATCCGGGGTGTCAGGTTAGGGACATCCGCCGGAACGACGCTCTCATGGTGGATGACAACGAACTGACGATCACGGCGCCGGCCGCGATCGACTACGCCGCCGGCATCACCGCCTGATTCGTCCCGGCCAGGGTTCCCTCGGCATCGTGACGCTCACCGTTGCGTCGCCGCATGCCTTCGGATACGGTCTGTCGGATGGATGGCACCGACGAGGATGGCTGGTCCGCCGTCGCAGCCGAATGGGCGGAGCTCTGGGGTGACTTCGCCGAGCCGGCGCGTCTCGCAATCGTGGCGGCGACCGGGATCGGCGCCGGGTCCCGCGTTTTGGACATCGGGTGCGGCAGCGGCGAGTTCCTCGCCCTGCTCCACCGGCTTGGCGCCGTCCCGGCCGGCATCGACCCGGCGCCAGGCATGATCGCCGTCGCTCGGTCGCGGGCTTCCGCCGCGGATATTCGTCTCGGCTCGGCCGAGGACCTGCCGTGGGGGGATGATTCGTTCGACGTCGTCACGGCGTTCAATTCGTTGCAGTTCGCCGACGACATCCTCGATGCCCTCACCGAGGCCATGCGCGTGACGGTGCCCCGCGGCTTCGTCGCGATCGCCAACTGGGCCGACCGGGAGCGAAACGACTTCACCGTCATCGATTCGGCCGTCGCACGCGCCGCCGGTGAGGAGCAGCGGCCGGACGGTTTGCTGCGGCAGCCCGGTGGCCTTGAGCAACTGTTCGGCGACGGCGGGCTCGAGGTTGTGGCATCCGGGCTGCTCGAGGCGCCTTGGGAGGTGCCCGACGACGAGACGCTCGTGCGCGGCGTGCTGCTCGGAGAGGGCGAGGCCGCAACGGTAGCCGCCGCACCGACGGTGCTCGAGGCCGCCCGTCCGTTCCGCACCGCCTCCGGCGGCTACCGCCTAGTCAACGCGTTCCGGTACGCCGTCGGGCGCACCAGCGCTCGTGACGCCTAGACCGGCCTGTCACCCGCGCGGTCCGGCCCCGCAAGACGGCCAGCCCTCGTCCGCTCCTCGAGCCACTCGTCGAATGTCTGGGAACCGAGGGTCGCGCCGGCACCGGGAAGCAGCGCACCGCGGCGCATAGCGCTGAACAGAGCGCCCGGCGCCCGGAGCGGGATGACTGGCTTGCGGGTGCCCGAGGCCCTAACGTAGCGCCGGACCATGTCCACGAGACTCTCGACGCGTGGTCCGCCGAGGTCGGCGACTCGTCCGCGCGGCTCGCCCTCGGCGAGGTGCACAAGAGCGGATGCCACCTCGGCGGCGGCGATCGGCCGCAGGGTCGCCACGGGCATCAGGACGACGGGGCCGATGGAGGTGCGGCGAAGCATCAGTTCGGCGAACTCGTGGAACTGGGTCGCCCGCAGGATCGTCCACGGCAAGTCCCCGGCGGACACCACCCGCTCCTGTTCGAGCTTGCCGGCGTAGTACCCGGAGTCGATCGGATCGATGCCAACGATCGAGAGCGCGATGTGGTGCCGCACCCCGGCCACCTTCTCTGCGGCGAGCAGATTCGCGCTGGTGGTGCGAAAGAAGTCGACGGATCTCGCGGTGGAGGTGGACTGAATGCCCAGCACGTCGATCACGACGTCGACCGCGCGGAGGATCTCCTCGAGTCCGTTCCCGGACACGAGGTCAATGCCGAGTGAGCGGGACAGTCCGACGACCTCGTGGCCGCGCTGCTCGGCGACCCGCGCGACGTGCCGTCCGACCGTGCCGGTCGCGCCGGCTATGGCGATCCTCATCGTGCGGTCTCCTCGTTCTGGGCGAACAGCATTGCAGCGTCTCGAATCTGCGATGCGTACCGGTAAATGTCGTCCAGCGAGATCAGCTCGTGGCGCGTCCAGCATAGGCCGCCCCCCGCCTCACCATCCGAGACAATAGACACATGCCCGCCACCCCGCCCCACATCGGCTATGCCGCCACGCTGGAGCAGTTCCACCCCACGGAGATCCTCGAGCTGAGCGCCTACGCCGAACAGCACGGCTTCGGTGGCGTGATGGCAGCGGACCGGTTTCAGCCGTGGGTGCCGCGTCAGGGGGAGGCGAGCTTCGTATGGAACGTGCTCAGCGCGCTCGGGCAGACGACCGCGGGAGACCTCGGAACGGGCATGACGGTGCCGACCTTCCGCTGGCATCCGGCCATGGTCGCGCAGGCGAGCGCGACGCTCGCGGCGATGTATCCGGGGCGACACTGGCTCGGCATCGGATCCGGCGAGGCGATCGACGAACACATCACCGGCACCTACTGGCCGGAGACCGCCGAGCGCATCAATCGAATGTTCGAGGCCGTCGAGCTGATCAACAAGCTGTTCGCCGCATCCCTCGCCGGCCGGGACACCAAGCATTCCGGCCAATTCTTCAAGCTCGAGTCCACCCGGCTGTGGACGATGCCCGAGACCGCGCCCGAGATTCTCGTCGCCACCTCCGGCCCGGTCACCGCCAAGCGCGCCGGGCGCACGGTCGACGGCATCATCGTGGACGGCGCCCCGATCGACAAGATCGCCGGCCTGCTCTCGCGCTTCGACGAAGGAGCGCGAGAGGCCGGGCGAAAGCCCGGCACCAAGGTGCTGCGCCTGCACCTGAGCTGGGCGCCCACCCGGGAGGAGGCGATGATGAACGCGCTCACCGAGTGGCCGAACGGCGGCATGCGGTTCCCGCGCTCCGACATCCGCTCGCCGTTCGAATTCGAGCAGCTCGCTCGGCTGGTGCGCCCGGAGGACTTCGAGGGACGGATGCTCGTGTCCGAGAATCCGGACGACCACCGCGCTCAGATCCAGCGCTACCTCGACCTCGGATTCGACCGCATTTACCTGCACAATGTCGGACGTAACCAGCGCGACTGGATCGACCTGTTCGCGCGCGACGTGCTGCCGGCGTTGACGCGGTGATGCCCGTGAGCCTGACGGTGTGGGCGATCGAGGGAATCCCCGAGATCGCGGCGGGGGACGACCTCGCGCTCATCATCGGCGATTGTGCCGGCGATTCACTCCGCGATGGCGACATTCTCGCGGTGACATCGAAGGTCGTGTCGAAGGCCGAGGGACGATTTGTGGTCGCCGAGGATCGCGAGCAGGCGATCACCGATGAGACCGTGCGGGTGGTCGCCTCCCGGTCGCACCCCGGCGGGGTCACGCGGATCGTCGAGAACAGGCTCGGAATCGTCGCGGCGGCCGCCGGAGTCGACTCGTCCAACACGCCGGCCGGAACCGTCTTGCTGCTCCCGACGGATCCGGATGCGTCGGCCGATCGCATCCGCTCCGCGCTCGAGAGCAGATTCGCTCTGCGGCTCGGGGTGATCATCACCGACACGCTCGGCAGGCCGTGGAGGGAGGGCCAGACGGATGTCGCCATCGGGGCCAGCGGCGTGCGAGTGATCGACGACCTGCGCGGTACGACGGATTCCGAGGGGCGTCGCCTCGACGTCACCGCTCCGGCCGTCGGCGACGAGATCGCCGGCGCGGCCGACCTGGTGAAGCGGAAGAGCGCCGGACTGCCCGTTGCCGTCGTCCGCGGACTCGCGCACTTGCTTGCCGTCGATTCGCCGGGCGCTCGAAGCATCGTGCGACCGGCCGCGACCGACATGTTCCGGTTGGGAACCGACGAGGCGTACAACCTCGGCTTCGAGGCCGGGCGAAACGCCCGGAAGCCAGGCTAGCCCCGACCGGGCTAGCCCCGACCGGGCTAGCCCCGACCCGGCTAGCGGGACGCTCTAGCGACGGGACCGGAAGAATCCGGCGACGGGGCGCTGCTGCTCGCCCTGCTGCGCGGCGAGAATGATGAGCAGTGAGGTGAGCGCGGGAATCGCCCACTGCAGGATGCTTTGCTGCTTCTGGGCGGAGGCGAGTTCCGTCGACGATTGGCTGCCGGGCTCTGTTACCCCAGCCGCACCCTCGTCCGCGTGCGCGTTGATTCGCATGCCAAGAATGCCCGAGTACAGCGAAACGGCCCCGGCTAGACCGGTGAAGACGAGCTTGACGGCGGTGTTTGAGCGGGCCTCCCTCTGACCGGCCAGACGTTCCTTATTGCCGACGATGAGTCCGATCCCGCCAATGCCGTGCGTAATGATGGCCGCGAGCTGGACCGGGGCCCATCTGCCCCAGCCGACCGAGGCCAGCTTCAACCGCTCGGAGGAGTCTTTGGCCTGGGCTGCCGCGCCGTTGAGGCCGACCGCTCCCATGAGAGACCCGCCGAACCATGCGGCGAGACCAAGGTCGTGAAGGCTGCGAACGACTGTGTTTCGTTGAGACATAGGTAGTTCCTCTTTCGTGACGTGGACTTAACACCGTCGTCCCCGGTCCCGACGATTTACAGGCCTTGCCCGAGCCGCGGGCGCGGGGTACCTTGTCAACTCCCAGCGGGTGTTGTTGCAGTTGAGGCATGCCGAGGCAAGCCGACAGGCGAGCTTCCGGCAGATTCCCAGTGGTATTGCGCCGGGAATCTGGCAGACTCACGAAAGGTACTTCGAAACCCGGCGGGATCAATGAGCAACACTTCAGATCGTGGGATGCCTCTCGAGGACTTCTATCGCCACGCAAGAGAAATCGTCCGCAGCATCGAGACTGTGATCGATGGCAAGCGTGACGCGGTGAACATGGCCCTCACCGTGCTCCTCGCTGAGGGACACATTCTCATTGAGGACGTTCCCGGGGTCGGCAAGACCATGCTGGCACGAGCCCTCGCCCGGTCGGTTGATTGCTCAGTGAACCGCATCCAGTTCACCCCGGACCTCCTGCCCTCGGACATCACTGGCGTCTCGATTTACAACCAGGTGGAACGGGAGTTCGAGTTCAAGCCCGGCCCGATCTTCGCGAACATCGTCATCGGCGACGAAATCAACCGGGCGAGCCCCAAGACGCAATCCGCCCTGCTGGAGAGCATGGAGGAGGGCCAGGTGACCGTGGACGGCTCGACGAGCGTTCTTGCATCGCCGTTCACGGTGATCGCCACGCAGAATCCGGTCGAAATGGAGGGAACGTATCCGCTGCCCGAGGCGCAGCGCGACCGCTTCATGGCGCGCATCTCGATGGGATACCCGGACGAGGCGGCCGAGATCGCGATGCTGCGAACGAGAGAATCCACCAGTCCGCTTGCCAATGTGGTGCCTGTCGTCTCGACCGTGCAGCTCATCTCCATGATCGCGACGGTGCGGGAGGTGTTCGTCTCCTGGGCGGTCGAACAATACGCGGTGAGCATTGCGCAGGCCACTCGGCGCAATCGCGACCTTCGCCTTGGAGCGAGCCCGCGGGCAACCCTCCACCTCGTGCGCGCGGCCAAGGCTCGCGCCGCTCTCGATGGTCGAGAATTCGTGCTGCCGGATGACATTGACGCCCTCGCCATTCCGGTGCTGAGCCACCGCCTGATTCCCACCAGCAGGGTCGCCGGTGACGGTGCCCCGTTCGCCGCCGGTGCCGTAGCCGACATCATTGCCCGAATCGTCGCCGCGACGCCGGTTCCTCTCGGCGCTGTGGGACCGGCCTGATAGCTGCGATGTCCCCGGCGGTGCGCATCCAGAAACAGCGGGATCGCACGCGCCGACGGCGCTCGCGCCGCATTTCGCGGCTGACCCGCCGCGGCGGCTTTCTTCTACTATTCGGGGTGCTCGCGCTCGGCTCGTCGTATTGGCTCGGTCGGTCCGAACTGCTCTACCTCGGCTCCTTCTGCGCGCTACTCCCGCTCGTCGCCCTCGCCTACGTGAGATTTCGGCGGATGCGCTTCGCCGTGACCCGCTCATTCTCCCCGTCGGTGGTGAGCGTGGGGCATCCCACCGTTGTCGAGGTGGAGATCACAAACCTCTCGCAGTCGTCCTCGATGGAGGCGAACTGGCGTGACAGCTGGCCGTGGCAGCCGTTCTCGACCATCCCGGCGCGGCTTCCAGCCTTGCTCGGTCGCGGACCGCGGCCGATGAAGCGTGGCAGCTCGATCAGGGTGCGTTACTCGATTCAACCGCCGAATCGCGGGGTGTATCAAGTCGGTCCGATGCTCGTCGATTTCTCGGACCCATTCGGCCTTGCGGAGGGGGCGTTCACGACCGGTCCCACCGCCGAACTCATCGTGACCCCCAGCGTCACGGCGCTCGCCGATGGCGTCGTGTCGATTGCGGCCGCCGACGGCCGCACCCGGATCAATCAGAGGCGCGCCTTCGGAGGCGAAGACGATCTGATGACGCGCGAATATCGTCGCGGCGACGCGCTGCGCCGCGTTCACTGGCGAGCCTCGGCGCACCACGGCGAGCTGATGGTGCGGCAGGAGGAACAGCGCAGTCACGCGGAGGCGCGCCTGCTCCTCGACACCCGCCGAACCAACTACCCCGATGTTGTCGCGCACGGCGCCGCGGAGGCGGCGGAGAGCGAATCGTTCGAATGGGCAATCGCCCTGACCGCATCGCTCGGAGTGCATCTGCAGCGCAGCGGATTCACAGTGCAGATCATCGAGACCGGCCACCGGCAGGTGGCCTCGCTCGAGCGTCCGGAGGAGTTCCTCGAAAGTCTCGCCTCGGTTGCGCTCACCGACGCGGGCGGTGCGGGGGAAATCTCGTTGCTTCGCGGTGTGCAGCGGCCCGACCGTTCGCAGGGTTCGGTGTTCGTTGTGCTTTCGGATGCCGATCCGGAGACGGTCGACCGTCTGGTCGCGCAGCGTCACGCTTTTGACCTCGCTGTCGCGTTTCTCGTGTCCCCCCGTCAGCTGACCCTCGCGCGCACCCTCACGGATGCCGGATGGCTGTGCGTCACATCAGCGCCCGGCGACCCCGTTCACGGCGCATGGCTCGACCTCGGAGCCGGACTCGAGGTCGCCCATGGTCGCGACTGATCTTCTCCGCCGCACCGTTCAGCCGTCCCGGCCACCGGCCGATCCTGCTGGTTCGGCCGCAACGAGACGACAGCGGGAACTTCGGGTGAGTGGCTCGCTGCTCACCGCTCTGCTCGTGACGCTCGCGGGGATGCACGTGATTCTGCAGGGCATCGTGTGGTGGTTCGAGCTCGCGATGCTGTGCGTCGTTCTTCTGGGGGTCGCGCTCCTCGTGCGTCGGCTCAGCGAGAGTCGCATCCTCGCACCCCTCGCCGCAACGGTCACCCTTGTCGCCATGCTCACTCTGTTCTTCGTGCCGCAGAGCGCCTTTCTCGGGTTCATTCCCACAGGGAAGTCGCTCTCCGAGTTCGGGGTGCTGCTCAATCAGGCGGGCATCTCTATCGCCGAGCAGTCGCTCCCGGCCGACGCGACCACAGCAATCAGCTTCTTGCTCTGCCTCGGCGTCGGAACCATCGCGGTTCTGGCTGACGCTCTTGCGAACGCGGCTCGCATTCCGGCCCTAGCCGGGGTCCCTCTGCTCATCCTGTTGGCGGTGCCGAGCGCGGTGACCATGGACATCACGGACCCGGTGATCTTCGCGTTCGCTGCGCTGGCCTATCTTTCGCTGCTGAGGGCGGATCGGCCCAGGCAACAGGCGGGCCTCACGGTCGCACTTTCGGCGGTCGTAGTCGTCGGTTCCCTCGTCGTGCCGGCGCTGCTTCCTAACGTGACTCCCGCGGTTAACACCGGCGGAACGGGTTTCAGCTCGGGGGTGAATCCGGTGCTCGCACTCGGCAATAACCTGCGTCGAGACGCCGAGCACACCGTGCTGGACTACACCACCGACTCCGGCACGGCCCAGTACCTGAGGCTCGTGAGCCTCGACAACTTCACCGGATCGAATTGGGAGCCCGACACACCGGCCATTCGCACCGGGAACCGGCCGCAACACATGGGCAACGTTCCGGGGCTATCGACCAAGGTGAAGACCAAGAAGGACACGAGCTACATCACCGTGCTGGGTCTCACAAGCCCGTGGCTTCCGCTGCCATACCCGACCGCAAGCGTCGAGGGACTCGAGGGTGACTGGTATTGGGATCCGATCGGGCTCGAGGTGAGGAGCCCGAACCGAACCACTCAGGGCGAGAGCTACACGGCCTCGAGCCTCCAGATCATTCCGACGCCCGCACAGCTTCAGACCGCGGGAACAACTGTTCCGGCGAATTTCGGCCAGTTCCTCGCGCTTCCCCGTGACCTGCCGGCGGTCATCTCCGCCACAGCCCAGAGCGTGGCCGGAGGTGCCCCGAGCAACTACGAGAAGGCGCTGCTTCTTCAGGAGTTCTTCAGGGACGGAGACTTCAGCTACTCCGAGTCCGCCCCGGTCAAGGACGGTTACGACGGCACCGGTATGGGTGTCATCGCTGCGTTCCTCAAGAACAAGTCCGGCTACTGCATCCACTTCGCTTCGGCGATGGCGGTCATGGCGAGGAGTCTCGGAATTCCGTCTCGCGTTGCCGTCGGCTTTCTTCCCGGCTCCGAGTTGCCGGACAAGATCGACGGCCGCACCGCGTTCACAGTGACCTCGCACAACCTGCACGCCTGGCCGGAACTGTACTTCGAGGGAATCGGCTGGACCCGGTTCGAGCCGACCGTGAGCCGGGGGGAGGTGCCGTCTTACGCAGATCTCGCGTCCCCGGGTGTCCCCACCCCGGTGAATACGCCGGGCGCGGTGGTTCCCGGCCCGACGGCGTCCGTCCCCGCGGCTCCTCTCAGGCGGTTCGCTGACGAGGTCCAGGGACAGAACGGCTCGAGCGCGTCGACCACTTCCCCGACCACCGGATGGCTGTGGCTTCTGGTTGCGGCCGCCGCCGCCGGCGTGCTCGCCCTTGTGCCTGCGGCGGTGCGAACCTCATCACGCCGTCGCCGATTGCGTCTGCTGCGCGGAGGTCGGTCGACGGCCGTCGAGGCCTGGCGTGAGGTACTGCAGACCGCGACTGACCTCGGCATGCGTATTCCGGAGACGGCGACCCCGCGCGATGCCGCGCTGCTTCTGCGGGAGGCCTCACAGGTCAATGCCGGGGCGCGGGCGCTGGCCGCGGTCGGCGGTCGGACGCCGCCCGATGAGGATGCAGGTCGTGGCCCGATCGATCGGTTGCGTTCCGCAGTCGAACGGGAGAGCTACGCCCCGGCCGGCGCAATCGTCCGCGCCGACCTTGCGGCAGATACGACGCGGATCGTCGCAGACCTTCGCGCCGTGAGCTCACTGCCCAGACGGGTGCGCGCTGTGTTGATTCCCCCGTCAATGTGGACCAGAATCTTCCCGCTGTCCGGCCGTGAGGAGTGACTTTTTCCGCTCGCGGAATCAACCCGCGAGCGGCCCGAATGCCACGAGTGGCCGCCCGGTCTGCGGGTGCTCGATCACCGTCGCGCGCACCCCGTAGACCTCTCGCACCAGTTGCGGTGTGATGATTTCGACCGTCGGCCCGGCCGCGAACACCGTGCCCTTCCTGAGCACAATGACATGATCGCAATACGCGCTCGCGAGGTTGAGGTCGTGCAGCGCGGCGAGCACGGTCACGCCCGTGTGGGTCAGTGAGCGAAGCAACCCGAGCACCGCCAGTTGCGCGGCGATGTCGAGGTGGTTGCTCGGCTCGTCGAGCACGAGCAACCTCGGCTGCTGGGCGAGCGCGCGAGCGAGCAGAACCCGTTGGCGCTCCCCACCGGAGAGGGTCGTGAAGTCCCGGCCGGCGAGCGACGCCACGTCGGCATCCTCGAGCGCAGCCTGCACGACCCGCGAATCCTTGGCGCTCGCGTCGGAAAACATGCCCTGGTGCGGGATGCGGCCGAGGCCGACAACGTCGCGAACGCTGAGCGCGAGATCCGTGCTCGAGTCCTGTTCGACGAACGCGACGACGCGGGCGCGTTGCTTTCGGTGCAGCCCGAACAGATCGTGCTCATCGAATCGGATGTCCCCGTTCGCGGGCTTCTCCACCGCAGCGATAACTCGCAACAGGGTCGACTTTCCCGCGCCGTTCGGGCCGATCAGTGCGGAAAAGGTGCCCGGTGCGACCGTGCAGTCCACGCCATCGATGATGAGGGTGCCGTCAATGCGCACGTCCACCCGCGAGGCATCAAGCCCTCCGGTCGTCGTTGCCGCCACGGTCACGAGACGCTCCGCCGACGGGTGAGCAGGAAGGCGAACATCGGCGCCCCGATGATGGCGGTGACGATGCCGACCGGCAGCTCCCGTGGGTCGAACAGTGACCGTGCCGCGGTGTCGGCCCAGATCAGAAAAATGGCGCCGACAATCGCCGAGAGCGGAAGCAGTGCCCGGTGCCGCGGTCCGACGAGCAGCCGCACGGCGTGCGGGAGGATGAGGCCGACGAAACCGATCGAGCCGCTCACCGACACCATGGCACCGGTCAGTAGCGCGGTCGCGGCGAGGAGGCTCCAGCGTGTGCCCTGGACATTGATCCCGAGGGCCGCCGCGGAGGTGTCGCCGAACGCGAAGGCGTCGAGGATTCGCCCACTGAACATGATCGGCACTCCGGCGATGACGATGGCGGCGAAGGCTATCGTCACCTCCGGCCACTGTGCGCCAGCGAGTGATCCAAGCAGCCAGCTCAGGATCTCCCGGTAGGAGTCGCCGGTCGCGGTCCAGAAGATGACAAGGCTCGTGATCGCCGACGCGAGGGCGGAGACCGCGAGTCCCGCCAGCACGGTGCGGGACGGCGTGATGCGCCCGAGCGACGATGCCAGAAGAAGGGTGAGTCCAAGCGCGAGCATCGCGCCGAGGAAAGCGGCGAGAGGCAGCAGCACCGTGATGCCGAGTAGCAGCACCGCAACCGCGCCGAGGGACGCCCCGGATGACAGCCCGAGAAGGTATGGGTCGGCGAGCGGATTGCGCGTGAGCGCTTGCATCACCGCGCCGCTCACGGCGAGGCCGGCGCCGACTGCCGCCGCGGTGAGCACTCGCGGAAGTCGAAGCTGCCAGACGATCCCGTCGCGCAAGAGGCTGAGCGGCGTCGGCCCGAGCCCGAGGTGGTGCAGCACAGAAAGCCACACATCGACCGGCGTGATGTTGGCCGGGCCGATGGTGATGGCGAAGGTGACCGAGAGCACGAGCAGAACCGCGAGGGCGACGCCGACCACCACCGAGCGAGCGGAGCGGCGCGGCGCGGATCCCGATCTCCCGGCGATCGAAAGTCCTCGCGTATCGCTCAACGCGGATCGCTCAACTGGGAGGTGCTCAACCGGTGCCGCCCGACTACTTGAAATTGAGCTTGGCAAGCTGCGCGGACAGGTCCTTGGCCGCGCTGGCGGTTCTCACCCCGGCCTCGCTCGCGGCGAACGGGACTATCAGGTAGCGGTGGTTTTTCACGGCGGAGAGATTCGCGGTCGCTGGGTTGCCCTCGAGCACGGAGATCTTCTTCGCAGCGGTGCTCCAGCTGGCGTCGACGAGCACGATGACGTCTGGGTCGTCTTGAACGACGGACTCCCAATTGAACGAGGTCCAGGTGTCTTTGACGCTCGCCGCGATGTTCTTGAGCCCGATCGTGTTCATGATGAGTTGCGGCGCCCCGATTCCCGCGCCGACGTACGGAGTCGACGATCCCGAGGAGAACCAGAGGGCGGTGAGTCCGCGTGTGTCCTTGGGGATGGACTCGAGCGTCGCACGCTGGTCGGCCAGCACCTTCTGATCGCTCACGTGGAAGATCGCGGCAACCTGGTTGATCTCGCTGAACACGTCGGCGAAGGTCAGTTTCGTCGGCTGGTAGCCCACCTCCTTGCATGCGGAGGGGGAGACGTAGGTCGGGATACCGAGCGATTGCAGTTCACTGCGGGTCCCGGCGCCGTCGGCTGAGAAGTTGGACTCCCATCCGGCATAGATGAAGTCGGGTTCCGCGGCGAGCGTGACCTCTTGGGACGGAACATTTGTGGAGAGCACCGGGAGCTTCGCCGCCTGCGTTGTCCATTGCGTTGGAACGGGGCCGTCCTGGAACGCCTCTCCGACGATGCGGTTGCCGAGCCCGAGGGCGAGCAGCATTTCGGTCGATGTTGACTTGATGGTCACGACGCGCTTGGGTGCGGCCTTCGGAAAGGTGACCGTTGTTCCGCAATTGTCGATGCTGAGCGCCTTGGTCGAGGTCGCCGCGGCGCCGACGGTGGGGGATGGCGCGGCGGTGGTCGCACAACCGGTGAGCGCCATCGCGGAGAGGATGCCGACGACCAGCACACGGACGGCGGGAATGCGGGGGAGAGCAGGCACGGTTGGCCTTCCGGGGGGTATGCGGACATTGTCGCTCGCCGTGCGCTACTGGCCGGCGGTAGACCTGCCGCCCCAGATCCCGGAACGACGCACCGCACCACATCCGGTGCGGGGGCCTGTCGGTGCCAAGTCTAATCCGGTGCGTGGTTCAGCCAGGAGAGGCAAGTGATGAGGCCATTCATCGATTGTCCGGGGCGAAAGGTGGACGGGTGCTCCGCACGCTCCTATAGTGTGAAACATGTCTTTCACATCTGCCGGAGCGGAGTCGGCGTCGCAGGCCGCACAACGCCACCCGCAGCCCGAGAATCGACAGCGTGTGTCGGACGCCCGGACCCTGCGAGCGCTCGCTCATCCGTTGCGGCGTGCCATCCTCAATCACCTGATGGCGTTCGGCGCCCAGACCGCGAGTGCGTGCGCCGCGGCCCTGGGCTCCACCCCGTCGAACTGCAGCTACCACCTGCGGTCACTCGCCCGGTTTGGTCTCGTGGAGGCGCTCGAGTCGACCGACGGGCGCGAGCGTCCGTGGCGCAGCGCCGCAACGGGATTCGAATTCCGCGCTCCGGATGGGAACGATCCGGCAACGAGGGCGGTCGAGAGGCTCCTCACGGAGGGTCAGATCGACGAGAGCGCGCGGGTGCAGAAGAAGGCGCTGGCCGTGGAGGCCGACATTCCGACTGAGTGGCGGGAGGCGGCATCCGTCGCGACCTATGCGCTTCGGATGACGGCGGCCGAACTCAACGAGCTCGGCCGGCACCTCGACGACCTCATCCGCCCGTACATCGCCCTCACCCGGCCCGATCCACCGGGGGGCAGCGAGATCGTGCACCTCGCTCTCACCGCATTCCTGCACCCGGACGCGCCCCGATGACCGCGCGGGCCCCGATGACCGCCCCGGCCGGCAAGGTCCGGTCTCCGCTTCGGGGGCGCGAATTCGGTCTCGTCTGGTTGAGCGGCCTCATCTCCGATACCGGGGACTGGCTGCTCATGATTGCGCTGCCGCTGTACGTGTTCGCGATCACCGGCTCGGCGATCGGCACGTCGACTGTTTTCCTGGCCGAGTTGGTTCCGGTGCTCGTCCTCGGTCCACTCCTCGGTGTGTTTGTGGACCGGTTCGACCATCGCCGCACCATGATCGTCGTCAACGTCGCGCAGGGGATCGCGCTTCTCCCGCTGCTTCTCGTCACTCCCGACCGCATCTGGATCGTCTACGTCATCGCCGCGGTGCAGGCCGCGCTCGCCGCAGGGTTCAATCCCGCGCGGTATTCCCTGTTGCCGAGGCTCGTGCCGACCGCGCAGCTTGGTTCGGCCAATTCCCTCATCGCGGTGAGCGACAACCTGTCGCGCCTCGTCGGGGCGCCGATCGGCGGTCTCGTCTTCGTGACCTCCGGACTCGTCGGCGTGGTGATGTTGGATGCCGCGAGCTACCTGCTCAGCGCGATTCTGGTCTGGTTGAGCCGGTCGAGCCATCCGGTGCCTGCAGCGGACGCGGTGCCGGCGTCTGCCGGTGACGCGGTGCCGGCGTCTGCCGGTGACTCGGCGCCGGCGCATCCGGTCGGCTTTGTCCGGGAACTTCTTGGCGGATTCGCGACGATCCGTCGCACCCGCCCACTATCTTCCCTGCTGGCCATCGAAGCGGTGGCGTCCGTGGCGCAGGGGATCTTCCTCGTACTCTTCGTCGTCTACGTCGTTCGGATTTTGGACGCCTCGGAGGCGGAGGTCGGTCTGCTGCGCGGAGTCCAGGCGATCGGTGGGGTGCTCGGTGGCCTCATCGTTGGCGTTCTCGCTCGCCGGCTCAGCAGTCGCGTGCTCATCGGCTGGGGCTTCCTCGTTTTCGGCGTGCTCGCCCTCGTCACCTGGAACTTTTCGCCGGTCAGTACGGGGATCGCGTTCTATGTCGCCTTCTTCATCGCGATGGGCATTCCGGCGGTCTCGGTCGGGGCCGGGATGATGACAATGCTGCAGACGGTGACCCCGCAGTCGGCGATGGGGCGCGTGGTCGCCACCGTCGGAACCTCCGCTCAGGCGGCACAGGGGGTCGGACTGCTGCTCGGGGGGTTGGTCGCCGATCGCCTGGGAGTGGTCGTGGTGCTCGATGGCCAGGCCGCGCTCTACCTCCTTTGCGGGGTGTTGGCTCTCGTGTCGCTGCGTGAATGATTGCCCTAGATTGCAATCACATCTATGTTTACGCCAACGCCATGAGTAGAAACCCGCGAGAGGCGTTTACGGCGAGCAACAACAAAACCAGCAGCAATGGAGGCCGAGATGACTGTCGTACGCGCAGCGATCACCCAGACCACGTGGACCGGTGACAAGGACTCCATGATCGCCAAACACGAGCAGTTTGCCCGGGATGCCGCGGCGCAGGGCGCGCAGGTCATCTGCTTCCAGGAACTCTTCTACGGTCCGTACTTCGGCATCACCGAGGACGCCAAGTACTACGCCTACGCCGAGCCGGCCGATGGTCCGATCGTGCAGCGGTTTGCCGCCCTCGCGAAGGAACTCAATCTCGTGATGGTGCTCCCCATTTACGAGGAGGAGATGCCGGGCGTCTACTACAACACTGCAGTTGTCGTCGACTCCGACGGCTCGATCCTCGGCAAGTACCGCAAGCACCACATTCCGCACCTCGACAAGTTTTGGGAAAAGTTCTACTTCCGCCCCGGCAACCTCGGCTACCCGGTGTTCAACACCGCGGTCGGACCCATCGGCGTCTACATCTGTTACGACCGCCACTTTCCGGAGGGATGGCGTGAGCTTGGTCTCAATGGGGCGCAGATCGTGTTTAACCCGAATGCCACGAAGCCCGGCCTCTCCAATCGGCTCTGGGAGATCGAGCAGCCGGCCGCCGCCGGTGCCAATGGATACTTCGTGGCCGCGCCCAACCGGGTCGGTCGGGAGGACAACGAATACGGCGAACTCGCTGTCACGTTCTACGGCAACAGCCAGTTCGTGGACCCGCAGGGCAACGTCATCGGCGACTACGGAAGTGGGGAGACCGAGGAGGTCGTCATCCGTGACCTCGACCTCGACATGATCCGCTCGGTGCGAAACAGTTGGCAGTTCTACCGCGATCGCCGCCCGGAGTCGTATACGTCCATTCCGAAGCCGTAGCGCGGTGGAGCTATGGCAATCGCGCCAGCGATTGCGCGACCCCAGCGCCGAGCGGGCCTGCGAGCTCGGTAAGACAGGAGACAGTTCATGAAGACGCTGATCAAGAATGGAACCGTCGTCAACTCGACCGGGACGGCAGCTGCGGACGTGCTCATCGACGGCGAAACCATCGCCGGCGTGCTCGCGCCGGGCTCGACCATCCTGGGATTCGACCTCGAGGCCAATGTCGACACCGTCATCGACGCGACCGGTCGCTACGTGATTCCCGGCGGAATCGACGCGCACACGCACATGGAGATGCCGTTCGGTGGAACCTTCGCGAGCGATACCTTCGAAACCGGAACCCGGGCCGCCGCCTGGGGCGGCACCACATCCATCGTCGACTTCGTCGTGCAGTACGCCGGCGAGAACGTGATCGACCAGTACAACCTGTGGCACGCGAAGGCCGCCGGGCAGTGCGCCATCGACTACGGGTTCCACCAGATTCTCAGCGATGTGCAGGATTCATCGCTCGTCGCCATGGACGAACTGCTGCACGAGGGCGTCTCAAGCTTCAAGCTGTTCATGGCTTACAAGGGGGTGTTCCTCTCTGACGACGGGCAGATCACCAAGGCGATGCAGCGGGCGGCGTCCAACGGATCGATGATCATGATGCACGCCGAGAACGGGTCGGTCATCGATCTTCTCGTTCAACAGGCAGTCGCCGCCGGAAACACCTCGCCGTACTACCACGGGCTGACCAGACCCTGGCAGGCGGAGGAGGAGGCGACGCATCGCGCGATCATGCTCGCGAATCTCACTGGCGCACCGCTCTACGTCGTGCACGTTAGCGCGAAGCAGGCCGTCGAACAGATCGCCAACGCCAGGGGTCACGGGCAGAACGTGTTCGGCGAAACCTGTCCGCAGTACCTGTACCTCTCACTCGAGGAGCAGCTCGGCGCTCCCGGATTCGAGGGGGCAAAGTGGGTGTGCTCCACACCCCTTCGGTCGCGGGAAGAGGGCCATCAGCATCACATGTGGCAGAGCCTTCGCACGAACGACATTCAGATGGTCTCGACCGACCATTGCCCGTTCTGCATGAAGGGCCAGAAGGACATGGGCCTCGGCGACTTTTCCAAGATTCCGAACGGTATCGGTTCGGTTGAACACCGGATGGACCTGCTCTACCAGGGCGTCGTCGACGGCCAGATCTCTCTCGAACGATGGGTGGAAGTCACCTCGACGACCCCCGCTCGAATGTTCGGGATGTATGGGAAGAAGGGCGTCATCCAGCCCGGAGCGGACGGCGATATCGTGATCTACGACCCGAACGGTCACACGTCGATCGGGTTGAACAAGACGCACCACATGAATATGGACTATTCGGCATATGAGGGATTCGAGATCGACGGCCACGTCGATACCGTGCTCTCGCGCGGCAAGGTCATCATCGATGACAACCAGTACCTCGGAGCGAAGGGCGACGGAAAGTACTTCAAGCGCGGACTATCGCAGTACCTCATCTGAGTAGCGGAACTCGTAGATTCGGGTCTCGATACGCGACGCCGACGGCGCTACTCGACCAGCGGAAAGGCACCCATGGAATTCGGAGCAGTACTGCAGACCAACCCGCCTGCCTCGCGAACCGTGTACCTCGCCAAGCTCGCCGAACAACACGGGTTCAACTACGTGTGGACCTTCGACTCGCACCTGCTTTGGCAGGAGCCGTACGTCATCTACAGCCAGATCCTCGCCGAGACGCACCGGATCAAGGTTGGGCCGATGGTGACGAACCCGGCGACCCGGGACTGGACGGTCACGGCGTCCCTTTTCGCAACCCTCAACGAGATGTACGGCAACCGCACGATTTGCGGAATCGGTCGCGGTGACTCCGCGGTTCGGGTGACCAACGGGGCACCCACGACGCTCGCGACTCTGCGCGAGGCGATCCACGTCATCCGCGAACTGGCCAACTCCCGGTCCGTGGAGTACAACGGCGCGCAGGTGCAGTTTCCGTGGAGCGTCGGCTCGCAACTCGACGTGTGGGTGGCCGCCTACGGTCCGCTCGCGCTCAAGCTGGCGGGTGAGGTCGGCGACGGCTTCATCCTGCAGATGGCCGATCTGGATGTCGCGGAGTGGATGATCGCGAAGGTGAGGTCCGCCGCCGAGGCTGTCGGTCGTGACCCGATGGCGATCAAATTCTGTGTCGCGGCGCCGATGCACATCGGCGAGGACTGGGCTCACATGCGCGATCAGAATCGCTGGTTCGGTGGGATGGTCGGCAACCACGTCGCCGATATCGTGGCCAAGTACGGGCAGAACTCGGCCGTGCCCAAGGCCTTGACCGAATACATCAAGGGCCGCGAGGGGTACGACTATAACGAGCACGGCCGCGCCGGAAACACCCACGCGGATTTCGTTCCCGACGAGATTGTCGACCGGTTCTGTGTGCTCGGCTCCGCGAAGGACCACATGGAGAAGCTCACGGCGCTCAAGCAGCTCGGGGTCGACCAGTTCGCCGGCTACCTTCAGCATGACAATAAGGAGGAGACCCTTCGGGTGTATGGCGAGACAGTGATTCCGGCCATGCGTGAACACATTGTGGCGCGCGCATGATCAGGGCTCACCGTCACCCTGGAGTCGGCGGCAAGTAGCATCGAGACAGAGGGGTACGGGGGAGGTGGTTCGTCCTCGCACCCACACCACTCATTTCTGCAGCGAGGCGACGATGAATACTTTTGATCCCGCGAACACTCTCGATCCGGCCGACGGCGAGTTGGCATTCGAACTCGACCGGTCCCATGTCTTCCATTCCTGGTCAGCGCAGGGGGCGCTGAAGCCCTTCGTCATTGCCGGAGGTCTCGGAAGCACGGTGTGGGACTTCGACGGAAAGCGCTATCTCGACTTCTCGAGCCAGCTCATCAACATGAACATCGGCCACCAGCATCCGCGGGTGATCGAGGCCATCACGGCCCAGGCGAACACCCTGACGATGGTCGCGCCGGCCCACGCCAACCTCACCCGCGGGCAGGCCGCGAAGCGCATACTCGCCAAGGCGGGTCGACCGTTCCAGAAGGTCTTCTTCACCAATGGCGGAGCGGATGCCAACGAAAACGCGATCCGGATGGCTCGGCTTGTGACCGGGCGGGACAAGGTGCTTTCGCACTATCGCTCGTACCACGGCAACACGGGAGCTGCCATTGTCGCGACCGGCGACTGGCGCCGCGTGCCGAACGAATTCGCGCGCGGACACGTGCACTTCTTCGGCCCGTTCCTGTACCGATCAGAATTTTGGGCGTCGTCTCCGGAGGAGGAGAGCGAGCGCGCCCTTCGCCACCTCGAGAGAGTCATCCAATCGGAGGGGCAATCCTCCATTGCGGCGATCCTGCTCGAGGGCGTGCCGGGGACGGCCGGCGTTCTCGTGCCGCCGCCCGGGTACCTCGCGGGCGTGCGTGCGCTCGCCGACAAGTACGGCATCCTGCTCATCATGGACGAGGTCATGTCGGGCTTCGGTCGCGCCGGCGAGTGGTTCGCCTGGCAGGGTTTTGCCGATGGCGAATGGGTGCCTGACCTGATCACCTTCGCGAAGGGGGTCAACTCCGGGTACGTCCCGGCCGGCGGGGTGATCATCTCCGAGTCGATCGCGAACGCATTTGAGTCCCAAGTGTTCCCCGGGGGGCTCACCTACTCGGGGCATCCGCTTGCGATGGCGGCCATTGTCGCCTCGCTGGATGCCATGGATGATGAGAAGATTCTGGACAACGCCCGCTCGATCGGGGCCGACCACCTGGGGCCGGGACTCGCGGCGCTCGCCGAGCGGCATCCGCTCATCGGGGAGGTGCGCGGGCTCGGTGTCTTCTGGGCGCTCGATCTCGTGGAGGACCGCGAGACCCGAGCACCGGTAAGCGGCGGGGTGATCGCCGCTCTGAAGCGTGAGCTGATGTCGCGGGGCCTCTTGCCGTTTATTGCGGACAATCGGATTCACGTCGTGCCGCCCTGCGTCGTAACGCCGCAGGAGGTCGCTGCTGCGCTCTCGATCTACGACGAGGCGTTCACGGCGGTGGAGTAGGCGCCGCCTTCGCGGGATTTCGCGGGATTTCGCGAGGTTTGGTGGGTCGAGTAGGGCGCGCAGCGCCTGTATCGAGACCGGTTACGTCGTTCCTGGGTCTCGATACGCTCGCTGGCGCTCGCTACTCGACCCGCTGATGCATCTGGCGCTTGCTACTCGACCTGCTGACGCATCCGCCGCTCGCTGCTCGACCTGCTGACGCATCCGGCGCTTGCTACTCGACCCGCTGACGCATCGGGTCTCGGTGCGCTGGTTGGCGCTCGCTGCTCGACCTGCTGTGGGTGGGGCGGGGTGTCGTCTGGTTGTCAGGGGCCGGGGCGGATGCGGATGGCGGGCTCGGTGCTGTATTTGCGTGCGGTCGGGGATGCCCAGTGCATGTTTCCTTGACGGTCTTGGGTGACGGTCCAACCGGTGTGGTGTTTCAGGTCGTGGTGTTTCGGGCAGGCGTGGGCGAGGTTGTTCCACGCCGTGTGGCCGAGGTGTTGCCAGTCTTTGGTGTGGTCGATGTCGCATCGTCGGGCGGCAGTGTGGCAGCCGGGGTGGCGGCAGGTTTCGTCGCGGAGGCGGAGCCAGGTGCGGAGGTCCGGCGGGACGCCGTAGCGGTTGCGTCCGACGGAGAGCACGACGCCGGTCTCGGGGTGGGTGAGGATGCGGATGAAGCCGGGAGCTCGGGCCGCGAGGTAGTACGCGGTGCCGAGGTCAATCGGCCCGTAACCTTCGAGGGTGGCGGGTTCGTCGGGGTGGCCGAGGAGGGTGAGGGCCGGGACGGTAATGAGTACCCGGGCGCGGATGCCGCGGCCGAGTGCAGCGCGACCGGAAGCCATGTCTGTGGCCCCCGAGTCCGTGCCCGGCTCTTCGGCGACGCCATTGATGAGAAGGTCGGTGAAGGCGTCCGCCTTCAGCTGGGTCATGGTGCGGGGCTCGGTGGGTCCCGAGCTTGAGACGGCCATGTCGGTGAGCCGGTTGAACGCGGCCTGCGCCGCGACCGCCGGCAGGTAGGCGGAGAGCCACGCCATGCCGTCGCGTGCCGGGGTGAGGGTGACCTCGCGTTTGTCTGTGCACTCGGCGTGGCGAACGTCAATGGAGTCGGGGTGGAGGCGCTCGCGAAGGGTGCGAGCTTTGCGGTCGAACTTCGACACCGTCAGTGCCAGCGCCGAGGGAAGCGCCGCTTGCTCGAATGCGCGGCGGCTACTTTCCGGGAGCGAGATGGCGTGCTCGATCATCACTTGCGCGTGACGGTAGGAGAGGGTCCCGGTTTCGAGGGCGGTGAGGGTCTCGGGCAGGTCGGTGAGCAGGGTCGCGCTTTCGGCGATCAGGGTTTCGGCGCTGCGTTCCGGAACCCGCAGCGCGCAGGCCAGCTCGGAAACGAGCACGCGTCGCGCGACGGCCGATTGGCTCCACCGACGGACAGTTGACGGGTCGGTCATCGAGAACGCGGTCTCTTCGCTCCATCGTCGGGTTTGATCGATCAGTCTCGCCCGCTTGGCGGCGCCGATCGCCAACTGCCGGTCGCTGTCGGCGACCGCGTCGATCAGATTCCCAAGCTGGTCGAGGGCGAATGCCGCGGACCGCCCCGCGGTCGGGGCCGCGAGAGCCGCAGGAGCAGGAGCAAGGGCCGCGGGAGCAGCCGCGGGAGCAGGAGCAAGGGCCGGGGGATCCAGCGCGGGAGCAACGGCCGCGAGAGCCGCGGAAACGGTGGGGGGCGACAGTGCTTCCATAGCAATACTCAACACCCAACCACCGACATTCCAGGCCCGGGCAACCGCGGGGTTGGACAGCGGAATCCCGGGGCCGAGCGGCACGCCCCGAGACCCACAACGAAGCCCGCTGTGAACCCCGCGGTGAAGCCCCGAATACGAGTATGCCTACTCCGCGGCATCCGGTCTCGATACGCTCGCAGGCTCGCTACTCGACCAGCGGGAACACTCGACCCGGGGAAGCGCTCGACCCGCGGGAACGCTCGACCTGCGGGAACGCTCGACCCGCGGGAACGCTCGACCCGCGGAAGCACTCGGCCCGCGGAGTACACTCTTTGGGTGCCTCACGTGATCAAGACCCCATACACCGTAGACGTGTACGACCTTATGCACCGTCCCGGCGAGATGCGGGAGCGGGTGCTCGACATCACCGTTCCGGAGGACTTCGGCAACGCGATGATCGGCGTCAAGGCAGGCAGCCCGCTTCATGTGAACCTGCGACTCGAGTCCCTCCATGATGGCATTCTGGTCAGCGCCGAGGTCGATGGAACGGCCGCTGGGGAGTGTGGACGGTGCCTCATCGACATCCAACAACCGGTTCAAGTCGAATTCCAGGAGCTTTTCGCGTATTCTTCAGACGAAGCTTTTGAATACGAGGTTCACGAGGACACTATTGATCTCGAACCCGTAATCAGGGATGCGGTGGTGTTATCGCTACCGTTCCAGCCGGTCTGTCAAGAAGATTGCCTCGGCCTGTGCCCGCAGTGTGGGGTGCGGCTCCTCGACAACCCGGGCCATAAGCACGAGGAAGCCATCGATCCACGATGGGCGGCTCTCGGCAAGTTGGCCGGTTTCGAAGGACTGACGGATACCACCCCAGATGTGCCCACCACGCCAAATGTGTAAGGCGCTGCAAGCAGCGTCGAGTAAAGAAAAGAGATAGCCATGGCAGTCCCGAAGCGCAAGATGTCCCGCGCCAGCACCCGCGCGCGTCGTGCCCAGTGGAAGGCGACGCCTCCCACCCTGGTCAAGACCATCGAGGGCGGAAAGGTCACCTACAGCCTTCCTCACCGCGCGAAGGTTGTCGAAGACTCCACCGGAGCTCCCCTGTACATGGAGTACAAGGGCCGCAAGGTCGCGGACGTCTAGTCCGCTCCGTTCTATGGACGGATCCGGTATGCCTGGCACCAGTGCCACCCGGGGCGATCTCGAACAGCTTCTCGCTGTAGACGTCTCGCCGGAACTACTCGAGCTCGCTCTCACGCACCGCTCCTACGCCTACGAGCATGGGGGAGTCGCGCACAACGAGCGCCTCGAGTTTCTTGGCGACTCCATTTTGGGTCAGGCAGTCACAGTGATGCTCTACCGTGACAACCCGGATCTCGACGAGGGAGAGCTCGCCAAGCGGCGCGCCAGCCTCGTCAGCTCTGTGGCACTCGCGGAGGTCGCCCGCCAGATCGGCCTTGGACGTCACATCCGACTCGGCCGCGGTGAGGAACTTACCGGCGGGCGCGACAAGTCATCCATCCTCGCCGACACGGTCGAAGCGGTCATCGGCGCGGCGTACCTTGACGCCGGGGGCGAAGCCGCGACGGCGCTCGTCATGCGTCTCATCGCCCCGTTGCTGATGGATCCCTCCCGCTTCGGCGCCGCGATGGATCCGAAAACAAGTCTCCAGGAACTTGCGGCCCGGCTCGGTCGTGGGATCCCGCACTACGCCGTGACCGACAGCGGTCCGGACCATTCGAAGCGATTCCACGCCACCGTCTCCCTCGGGGGAACGGACATTGCCGAGGGCAACGGCACGAGCAAGAAGCAGGCCGAGATGGCCGCGGCGCTCGAAGCGTGGACGCAGCTCTCCGTAATTCCCTGATCCGTGCCGGAACTTCCCGAGGTAGAGGTCGTCCGCGCCGGCCTCGAACCGGCCGTGACCGGAGCGATCATCGAGACGGTCTCGGTGTTCGAGCCTCGGTCGCTGAGACGCCACGTCGGCCCGAGCGAGGATTTCGTCGAACGGCTCTCGGGACGCCGCATCCTCGGTGCCGTTCGTCGCGGAAAGTTCCTCTGGCTGCCGCTGTCCCCGTCCGCAGTTCCTGGCGCGGTTCCTGCTGCTCCTGCCGCGGTTCCCGTTGCCGTTCCCAAAACGCAGGACATTCACCACTTCACGGGCGATTTCGTCGAAAATCGAGCCGACGGTGGTGAATCTCCTGCGTTTTCAGAGGCGCGCGGGGATGCGCACGGGGAGGCGCTCGTCGTACACCTCGGCATGAGCGGGCAGGTGCTGCTCCGGGACGCGGGGCAACCGGATGACTCGCTCCTTCGCATCCGGCTGCAACTGAATTCCCCGGCCGGGGGACCGTTGCGCGTCGACTTCGTTGACCAGCGGATCTTCGGATCGATGGCGGTCGACCACCTCGTTCCGACCCCGGACGGACAGCCGGCCGGACTCGGTCACCCGGCCGCGCTCATCCCGAGCCAGGTCGCTCATATTTCCCGGGACCCGCTCGACCCGGCCTTCTCGGACACCCGCTTCTTCGCGGCACTTGGCCGCCGTCGCACCGGCATCAAGCGCGCGCTGCTCGACCAAAACCTGATCAGCGGCATCGGCAACATCTATGCCGACGAGGCGCTCTGGGCGGCCCGTGTGCACTACGACCAGCCGACCGAGACGCTCAGCCGCGGCCGAATGCGCTCGCTGCTCGCCGAGGTCCGGCTCGTCCTCGGCAAGGCCCTCGCCGAGGGCGGAACGAGTTTCGACGCGCAATACGTGAACGTGAACGGCGCCTCCGGCTACTTCTCACACTCCCTCAACGCGTACGGCCGGCAGGGTAAGAGCTGCCCGAGGTGCGGGCGTCCGATCGTGCGCGAGTCGTTCATGAACCGCGGATCGCACTTCTGCGCGTACTGCCAGCGGGTGCGCTGACACAGCAGCCCGCGGGGCGCGAGTCAGCCCGGCAACACCTTCTTCCAGGCGCCCTCGTAACCCATCGGCACAAACCCGAGGGCCTCGTTGACGTCAAGCATGTGCCGGTTCTCCTCCGCGTTGAAGGTGATGATCGACGGATGCCCCGGCGCCTCGGCCGTAAGAAGCGCGAGGTTCGCGGACTTGAGCAGCATCCCGAGCCGGTGCCCTCGGTGCTCTCGCAGCACGATCGTGTCCTGTTGAAGAGCCGGTCGATCCGGCTGCGCCGGCGCCCCGATCGCCGTGAGTCCGACGAGGCGCCCGGATGCCACGTGCTCGACCGTCGTGACGACAACAGTTCTTCCGTCGAGGGCCGCGCGGGCCTCGTAGTCGGCAAGTCGCTGCCGGGTCCAGACGTCTTCCGGCTCGTCGAGCCCGGCCGTCGGGGCATCCGTGCTCATGCGGGTGTACAGCAACGCCATGTCATCCAGCCAGCAATCCGGCGTGCTCCCGGTCCAGTGATGGAGGTGATAGGCCGATCCGGCCTTGATCCGAGCGGCGTGCTGCAGGTCTCCCAGCACGACGGGGTTGACCGGCAGGGCGAGCCGGCTGCCGCGCTCCACCTGCTCGAGGGTGTAACCGCGGCCCAGCAGAAACCTCACCTCCGGGTTGCGGAGAGGAACGGATCCGAACCCGGTGGGGGAACGCAGTTGCTCCCCGTCCGACTGCCGCGAGACGGTGTAGACCACAAACCGGGAGCGGCCGTCAGCGACCGCGACCGCTTCCAGTTCGTCGGCCATAGCCGTTCCGATGCCGCGCCGACGGAATTCCGGATGCACCTGAACTCCGAGCCAGACCGTGTCGGCCTCCGCCGCCGGCCGGGTCTCGAAGACCGATCGGGCGACAATGCGCCCATCGACCCGCGCCGCGAACAGCCGCTTTGGTTCGTATTCCTGATCGAGCCAGGACGGAAGCAATTCGCGCGGTGTCGCCGAGAGCTCATCGCTGCCGTACCCGTCGGCCTCGACGATGTTGAGCACCTCGACGGTCGCGATGAAGTCAGCCGCAATGAAGCCGGCCGCGCCGGGATCCTCGAGCGTCTGTGGGATCTCGACTTCGTCGATGGTGAAGGTCATCGGTGTTCCTTCCGCCGCCGGTCCGAGCATTCCTGCGCAGTGAACGCGGGAGCGTGCGTTTGCGATTCCCCGAGGGCAGCCCACAAGGGTACAACCGGATCGCCGAAATTGGTACGACGGGTTACTGCGCCCCGCCTGCCGGGCTCCGCTGCCCGTGTCAGGTACCGTTGACCCAGACATTCGTGAGGCGCGAAAGGGGCCGGCCGGTGTACCTCAAGAGCCTGACCCTCAAGGGGTTCAAGTCCTTCGCACAACCGACGACCTTCGCGTTCGAGCAAGGAGTCACCTGCGTCGTCGGGCCCAACGGGTCCGGCAAGTCGAATGTCGTCGATGCGCTCGCCTGGGTAATGGGTGAACAAGGGGCTAAGACGCTCCGCGGCGGCAAGATGGAAGACGTCATTTTCGCCGGCACCGCGACCAAGGGTCCGCTCGGTCGAGCCGAGGTCATCCTCACCATCGACAACGCGGATGGCGCGCTGCCGATCGACTACGCCGAAGTCACGATCAGCCGCACCCTGTTCCGCAACGGCGGAAGCGAATACGCGATCAACGGCGACACCTGCCGGCTTCTCGACGTGCAGGAGCTGCTGAGCGACTCCGGACTCGGGCGGGAGATGCACGTGATCGTCGGGCAGGGGCAGCTCGACGCCGTGCTGCACGCGAGCCCGGAGGAGAGGCGCGGCTTCATCGAGGAGGCCGCCGGCATCCTCAAGCACCGTCGTCGCAAAGAGAAGACGATTCGCAAACTCGATGCGATGCAGGCGAACCTCACCAGGCTGAGTGACCTCGCGGGGGAGATTCGCCGCCAACTCAAGCCGCTCGGTCACCAGGCCGAGATCGCCAAGGAAGCGCAATCGATCGCATCGATCGTGCGAGATGCCCGGGCAAGACTCCTCGCCGACGAGGTCGTGTCGCTTCGCGCCGCGATCACCGCGAGCACCCGGAGCGAGAGCGAACGCAAGACCGAACGGATCGTGCTTCAGGAACAGCTCGACCAGGCGAAGCTGCGGGAGCACCGCATCGAACAGTCGCAAGAGGGCGACTCCGTGGACCGGGCACGGCGCACGGCATTCGGCCTCGAGTCCGTGCAGGAGAGGCTGCGCAGCCTCTACACCCTCGCCAATCAGCGGCTCGCCCTGCTCGGCCAGCAGACGGATGCGCCGGACACCGGTCAGGGCATCACCCGACAGATGGTCGCCGAAGCCAACGACGAGGTCGAGCGGCTCGCCGCGACCATCATCGACGCCGAGGCAGCGTGGCAGGAGGCGCGGGCCGCGACCGCGCTGGCCAGGGCGAACCTCGACGGACTGGACGAGCAGATCGCGTACCAGTCGTCCCTTGTCTCGCGTCACGACCTGGAGATCTCAAAGCTCACCGGTCAGAAGGACACCGCCGCCTCCCGGCTCGCCGCCGTTCGCGGTGAGGTGCTCCGCCAGCAGAACGCGCTCGACGCCGCCCGCGAACGGCGCGCGACCGCTCAGACGCAATTCGTCGAACTCGAGGCCGAGGCCGCGCAGAGCGATTCGGGAGAGACCGACCTCGACGGCGCGTATGAGTCCGCGCAGGCCGAGGTGGTCGAGGCCGAGGCAGAGATCGACCGGCTTCGCGAACAGCTGCACGGCCACGAGCGGGAGCGGGATGCGCTCGCTGCCCGGTCGAGTGCGCTGTCCTCCGCGCTCGACCAGAAGGACGGATCGAGCGCCCTCGTGGGGTCGAAGCTCGACGGCATCCGCGGGCTCCTGGCCGAGCACGTTCATGTGGAGCCCGGGTTCGAGGCCGCCGTGGCCGCCGCCCTCGGCTCGCTCGCCGACGCGGTGCTCGCCGACACCCGCGACGACGCCTTCCGGGCCGTCGAACATTCCGCGAACCAGGATTTTGGCAGGGTCGAGATCGCGATCGCGGAGTCCGTCGTCGCTGCCGCGGTCGCACACGACTACGGACCGGGCGTGCGCAACGCCGCCTCGGTGGTTCGAGCGCCGAACGGCATCCTCAATATCCTCGGCGGCATGGTCGTCGCCGACGACATCGCCGCCGCCCGACGAGTGTGGGGTTCAGCGAGCGAGTTCGGGTTCTCCACCGTCATCACCAGGTCGGGCGACGTTCTCTCCGAGCACGTGCTGCGCGGTGGATCGGGAGCCAAGCTTTCACGGCTGGAACTCGTCGCCGACCGCGACGCCGCGAAGTATCGGCTCGACGAGGTGACTTCGCTCATCGACCGCGCCCGCTTCGCCCTGGCCGAGCAGCGCGGCCGACTGGAGGTGGCGAAGGAGCAGTCGCAGCGTGCGCTCACCGCCCTGCGCCAGTTCGATTCCCAGCTCGCCGCGCAGACCGAGAAACTCAACCGCGTTCGCGTGCAGGTCGAGGCCGCCGGCGCCGAGGCCGAGCGACTCGAGCGTGCCCTCGCCCTCGCGACCGAGACGGTGACGGATGCCGCGGCCGCGGCCGAGCGTGCCGCCCAGGAACTCGACACCGCGTCTTCCCGGCCCCGCCCGATTTTGGACGTCGGTGCTCGCGACGGCGTTCTCGCCGACCTCGAGGAGGCTCGGGAGCGCGAGGTTGAGGCCCGCCTGCAGGTCGAGACGGCCCGGGAGCGGGTGCGCGCCGAGCAACTGCGCGCCGCGCAACTCGCCCGCCAACTCGAGGCCGAGCGGGAGGCCGCGGACGAGGCCGCCCGACGCGCGGTGATCCGCCGACGACAGGTCGCGACGGCACAGACCGTGATCGAGGCGCTGCCTTCGGTTCTCGACTCCGTCGACCGCTCGGTGTCCGAGGCCCGAGTCGAGCTTGCCGCCCGGGAGGCGAAGCGCGCGGCCCAGAACGAGGAACTTGCCGAGCTGCGCCGCGGTGAGAACGCGCTGCGCGAGCGGCTCACCTCGATCAGCGAGGACGTGCACGGGCTCGAGATGCAGGTCTACGAGAAGAAGCTTCACCTGTCGACGCTGCTCGAGCGGGCCGGCGAGGAGCTCGGACTCGTGGAGGATGTTCTCGTCGCGGAGTATGGCCCGGCGCAGCTCATTCCGCGCGATGGTTCGGGTTCGGCGGACGCGGAAATCAGTGATCCCGAGGACGGAATCCCGTTCGTGCGCGCCGAGCAAGAGGCGCGTCTCGCCAAGGCGGAGCGCAAGCTCGCCCAGCTCGGACGCGTCAACCCGCTCGCCCTCGAGGAATTCGCGGCGCTCGAACAGCGGCACAAATTCCTCACCGAGCAGCTGACCGACCTCACGACCACACGCGCCGATCTGATCACGATCATCGGTGACATCGACGAAAAGATGGAACTCATCTTCTCGAGCGCGTTCGAAGACACTCGCGCCGCCTTCAACTCGGTATTCCCGGTCCTGTTCCCGGGCGGAACCGGAAGCATCCAGCTCACCGACCCGGAGAACATGCTCACGACCGGCATCGAGGTCAGCGTGCGCCCCGCAGGGAAGAAGATCGAGAGGCTGTCGCTGCTGAGCGGCGGGGAGCGGTCGCTCGCTGCCGTCGCGCTACTCATCGCAATCTTCAAGGCCCGGCCCAGTCCCTTCTACATCATGGATGAGGTCGAGGCCGCCCTCGACGATGCCAACCTCGGGCGCCTACTGCAGATTTTCGAGGACCTGCGCCAGACCTCACAGCTCATCGTCATCACGCACCAGAAGCGCACGATGGAAATCGCGGATGCCCTCTACGGCGTCTCGATGCGCGCGGACGGAATCAGCGCAGTGGTTGGCCAGCGCGTGAAGGCAGAACCCGCCGCCTGAGTTGTTGGACGCGGCACATTAATTGCGTACGCTTGCCCAATGGTCGATATCGTCGTCGCCGGCTTTGCACCGGATCTCGTTCCCTACCCCGAAGCCCTCGCACTGCAGCGGCAGACTCACGCTGGGGTGGTCGACGGCAGCGTCGGCGACACAGTGCTTCTGCTCGAGCATCCGTCGGTCTACACCGCGGGCACGCGCACCGAGGCGAGTGAGCGCCCGGGTGACGGCTCGCCGGTGATCGATGTCGATCGCGGTGGCAAGATCACCTGGCATGGCCCCGGGCAGCTCGTGGGCTACCCGATCCTTCGACTGGCCGACCCGGTGGACGTCGTCGCCTACGTCCGCCGCCTCGAGGAGCTGCTGATCGACGTGGTGCGCGCGTTCGGCGTCGAGGGCGTGCGGGTCCCCGGCCGATCGGGAGTCTGGGTGGTGGACGGAGCGCGCGAGGAGAAGATCGCGGCCATCGGCATCCGAGTGGCCGGGGGCGTCACAATGCACGGCTTCGCGCTCAACTGCAGCAACTCGCTCGACGCCTACGCGCACATCGTCGCCTGCGGAATCCGGGATGCGGGGGTCACGACGATCTCCCGCGAAATCGGCCGTGAGGTCACGCCTGCCGAGGTTGCGGAGGCCGTGCGTGAGCGTTTCTCCCGAATCGTGCTCGAGGTGGTCTCCGCATGAGCGCGGCGCCCGAGGGACGTCGGATGCTGCGGCTCGAGATTCGCAACGCCGAGACGCCGATCGAACGAAAGCCGCCGTGGATCAAGACTGTGGCCCGGCAGGGTCCGGAGTACCTCGAACTTCAGAAGCTCGTGAAGGACGAGGGCCTGCACACGGTATGCCAGGAGGCCGGTTGCCCCAACATCTTCGAGTGCTGGGAGGATCGCGAGGCCACCTTCCTCATCGGCGGGTCGCAGTGCACCCGCCGCTGCGACTTCTGCCAGATCGACACCGGCAAACCCGCCGACTACGACATGGACGAACCGCGCCGCGTGGCCGAGTCGGTGCTCAGCATGCGGCTGCGCTACGCGACGGTGACCGGCGTCGCGCGCGACGACCTGCCCGACGAGGGCGCCTGGCTACACGCGGAGACGGTGCGGCGCATCCACGCCGTCAACCCGGGAACCGGTGTGGAGATCCTCGCGACCGACTTCTCGGGCAACCCCGACCTGCTCGCCGAGGTGTTCTCCTCGCGGCCGGAGGTATTTGCGCACAACGTCGAGACGGTGCCGCGGCTGTTCAAGCGCATCCGCCCCGCTTTCCGCTACGAGCGTTCCCTCGGAGTCATCACGAGCGCCCGGGAGGCCGGTCTCATCACCAAGTCGAACCTCATCCTCGGCATGGGGGAGGAGCGGGCGGAGATCAGTCAGGCGCTGCAGGACCTGCACGATGCGGGCACGGACATCATCACCGTCACCCAGTACTTGCGGCCGACCGCGCGCCACCTGCCTGTGGCACGCTACCTCCCCCCGCAGGAGTTCCTCGAGATCAAGGAGGAGGCCGAGGACATCGGATTCCTCGGCGTGCTCGCCGGTCCGCTCGTGCGGTCGTCGTACCGGGCCGGGCGGCTGTGGGCGCAGTCGATGCGCCGCAAGGGGCTCGACCTGCCAGAGCAGCTCGCGCACCTCGCCAACGCGGACCTTGGATTCGCGCAGGCGGTGTAGCTCGATTCGGTTTACTCGACCCGCAGGAGCGGGGGCTGCCCGACGAGCTGGTCGTTGACGGTGAGAACGCGCCAGCCATCGCCCTGCCGCTCGAAGGTCGCCGTCGAACCGTTGATGATCTGGTCGAACGGGCGCCCGGCCAGCGACTGGAGCGTGTACCGGATGATCGTGCCGTGGCAGACGATGACGACATTCGCATCGCCGTACGCATCCGCAATTCGTTCGATCGCCGAGAGACCGCGGCCCACCACCGAGTCGAGGCTCTCGAGGCCGGGATACTGGCGATCCGGCCAACGCTCCGTGATGATCTGGTCGGTCGCTCCCTCGGCATCGCCGTAGTGGCGCTCCACGAGCTCCTGATAGCTCGGGCCAAGCTCGATGCCGAGACCATCGGCGATGATGCTCGCCGTCTCGCGCGCGCGACTGAGCGGTGAGCTCACCACGGCATCCCACGCGGTGCTTGCGAGCACGGCGACAGCGTCACGCGCCTGAGCGCGGCCGGTGTCATTGAGGGGGATGTCGCTCGAGCCCTGCAGCCGCAGTTGGCGATTCCATTCGGTTTGGCCATGGCGGATGAAGGCGAAAGTCATGCTCCCATTCTGCCTAAGGTCAGAACAATCGTTTTTCGCCTGGATTCACGATGCGCAACCATCGAAAGCCGTAGCCCTCGAGCGACAGTTGCAGTACTCCCTTGTCATCCGTGACCGCGGAGTTGTCCCGCAACAGGTCGACGAGCCGCATCGGCGGAGACTCACCCTCGATTGACAGGGTGACCGTCGTCGGATCCGGAGAGAAGTTGTGCACGGCGAACATGAGGCCCTCGTCGCCCGAGACGGTGTGGGCGAGCACCGCATTGTTCGGCTGTTTCAGCACCCGAAACTCACCCCAACCGATCTCCGCCGACGCCCGATAGCGCTGGATGAGCCGCCGAATGAAGTGCAACAGCGAATCCGGATCGTGCCGCTGGTCGGCCACGTTGACGTGTGTCGGCGAGAAGCCATCGCCGACGACCGCCGCCGGGAGCTTTGACGGTCGCGCGCTGGAAAATCCGCCGTTTCTCTCCGCCGTCCACTGCATCGGGGTGCGCACCGCCTGGCGATCGCCGGCCGAGAGGTCCTCACCCATGCCGATCTCCTCGCCGTAAAAGAGCACGGGCGTTCCGGGGAGCGAGAAGAGCAGGCTGTAGACCATGCGGATGCGGCGGGGATCGCCGCGCAGCATCGAGGGCAATCGACGGATGATGCCCCGGCCGAAGACCTGCATGTCCGGCTCCGGACCGAACGCGGCGAACACCTCCTGGCGTTCCTCGTCGGTCAGCTTGTCGAGAGTGAGCTCGTCGTGGTTGCGCACGAAGTTGGCCCATTGTGCCTCGACCGGCAACACCGGTCGCTCGGAGAGGGCGGCCGCGAGCGGTCGGACGTCCGCGCGGGCGAGTGACAGGTACATGTTCTGCATGCCGATGAAGTCGAACTGCATCGTGAGGCCGTCGGCGATGTCTCCGCCGAAGTACTGCACCTGGTCCTTGCGCGGCAGGTTGACCTCACCTAGCAAGATCGCCTCGCCGGACCGCCGACCGAGGAATCCGCGAAGGTAACGCAAGAAGCCGAGCGGATCGGCCAGCTCGCCGTGTCCGGGCTCCACACCGACGGTGTCGAGAAAGAACGGCACCGCGTCGACGCGGAATCCGGCGACGCCGAGTTGCAGCCAGAATCCCATGATCTTGGCCACCTCGTCCCTGACCTTCGGATTGACGACGTTGAGGTCTGGCTGGAACCGGTAGAACCGGTGCAGGTAGTACTGCTCCGTCTTCTCGTCGTACTCCCAGACGC
Source organism: Microbacteriaceae bacterium (assembly GCA_025464975.1). GTDB lineage: Bacteria > Actinomycetota > Actinomycetes > Actinomycetales > Microbacteriaceae > Lacisediminihabitans. Next base: position 172,394 of record JAODMT010000004.1, read on the forward strand.
TCTCCTCCTGGCCGGGAAACGCGGTGGCCTGCTGTTCGGCCGGCGGCTCGTCCCGCCAGACGTAGAAGTCGCGGTACGGCGAGTCGCGGCTCGAGCGTGAGGCGAGGAACCACGGATGCTTGTCCGAGGTGTGATTGACAACGAGATCCACTATCACCCGCATGCCGCGGTCGCGAGCCGTTCGAATCACCTCGACGACGTCACCGAAGTGGCCGAGTCGCGGATCCACACCGTAGAAGTCCTTGATGTCGTACCCGTCATCCCGATCCGGGGTCGGGTAGAACGGCATGAGCCAGAGGCAGGTCACCCCGAGCTCGGCCAGATAGTCGAGGCGGTGCGACAGGCCCTCGAAGTCGCCGATTCCGTCGTCGTTCCAATCCATGAACGTCTCGACGTCGAGGCAATAGACCACCGCCGTCTTCCACCACAGGTCGCTCGTGTCGGTGATTCTCAAGGCGCTCCTTCGACTTCTCCGGTCACCGTCCATCCGACCACAGATGGGCACGAGTGCCTAGAGCGATCATCGCGGGTGCCGCAGATCGACGACGGCCATAGCCGTGGTCGGTAGCATTGGTGCCATGGCTTCTCCCTGGTCCCTATCGGGCGCGCTCAAGGGCATGTTCGCTCGAAAGACCATCGACGACGACACGTGGGAGGACCTCGAAGACGCGCTCATCACCGCGGACTTCGGCTCCGACCTCACCGAAGAGGTGATCGACGAGCTTCGCGCGAGCGTGAAGCGGTTCAACACCACCGACCCGACGGACCTGCGCCGGATGCTGCGCGAGACTCTCGAGGAGCGTCTCGCGAGGCTCAACCCGACCCTCACCCTCAGCGCGAGGCCCGCCGTGGTGCTCGTCGTCGGGGTGAACGGCGTCGGAAAGACGACGACCATCGGCAAGTTCGCGAAATTCCTCACGAATTACGGTCGCACTGTCATCGTCGGGGCGGCCGACACCTTCCGGGCCGCCGCCGTCGAGCAGCTCGCAACGTGGGCCGAACGCGGGGGAGCGGCGATTCAGCGTCCGCAGCAACAGGGCCAGGATCCGGCATCCGTCGCCTTCCAGACCGTCGAGCGCGCTCAGCGCGAGGGCATTGAAATCGTGCTGATCGATACGGCCGGGCGGCTGCAGACCAAGAGCGGTCTCATGGATGAGCTCTCAAAGATTAAGCGAGTGGTCGAGAAACAGACCGACATCGCGGAGGTGCTTCTGGTGCTCGACGCGACGACCGGTCAGAACGGACTCGCACAAGCGGAGGCGTTCATCGAGCATGCCGGAGTGACGGGCCTCGTGTTGACGAAGCTCGACGGTTCCGCAAAGGGTGGCTTCGTGCTGGCCGTGCAGGAGAAGACCGGAATCCCGATCAAGCTCGTCGGCCAGGGTGAGGGCATCGGCGACCTCACCGGATTCACCCCGCACGTGTTCGTGCAAAACCTCATCGGCTAGTACGCAGGAGTATCCGTGACCGGTCAGAAGAGCACAGCCATTGCGCAACCGAAGCGAGCGGGGAGCCGCATCGCGGTCCTCTCACTCGTGCTCGCCATTGTGGGAGCGGGACTTGCGATCTGGGGCTTCGTCAGCGGGATCGACGCGGCACTGAATGGCGCCGGCCGCGGACCGGGCGCGAGCATCATCACCTTCTTCGTCGGCTCGGCCGTGCTCATCCTGGCGCTCGTGCTTGCGATCGTCGCACTGATGCGGTCGCACGCGAAGACGCTACCGATCGTCGCGATCTCGGTCGGGCTCTTGCCGATCGCCGGGCTGATCGTCATCGCGCTGGCCAACCGGCGGTAGCATTCAGGGCTGGATCGCGCCATGCTGGCGGCTGAGCTCGATGTAATGCATCGCGTTGGCGGTCATGGCGAGTCGTTCGTCCGTCGTCAGCTCGCGGCGCACCTTCGCCGGGACACCAGCCACGAGAGAACCCGGCGGCACGATCGTGCCTTCGAGCACGACAGCGCCTGCGGCGACGAGTGAACCGGCGCCGATCACCGCACTGTTCAGCACCGTCGCGGACATTCCGATGAGACAGTCGTCTTCCACTGTGCAACCGTGCAGCACTGCCGAATGGCCGACGCTCACGCGCGCGCCGACTGTCGTAGGGATGCCGGCGTCGCAATGGACGGACACGTTGTCCTGAATGTTGCTTCCCGCGCCGATTGAGATCGCGTCGGTGTCGCCGCGCAGCACCGATCCGTAGAAAACGCTCGCGTCGTCCGCGATAGTCACCCGCCCGATGAGGGTGGCGTTGGGGGCGACCCACGCGGCGTCGGAGACGGCAGGCGTGTGGCCGTCGAAGGTCAGGATGAGCGGTGGGGTCGTCACACGTCCAACTTACGGCGCTGACCGCGGCATCCGCTCGCCAACGTTCGGATGTTGGGCGGTGGGCGCGTCGAGCCGCTGGAGCGATATCCCGCCGTCATCCCGCTGCTCACCGTGCTGCTCACCGAAAACGCAGGAGATTCACCACGGAAGTGGCCCTTTCACGCGGTGACGTGTCGTTTGGTGGTGATTCTCCTGCGTTTTCGGGTGTGCTCGCTGAGGGGGTGGTCGAGGAGTCGTCATGATCAACGGGGGTCGTCCAAGCGTTTTCCTCAAAACGCAGGAGATTCACCACGGGAGTCACCCATTCACGCGGTTACCTGCCGTTTGGTGGTGATTCTCCTGCGTTTTCGGTTACAGCGCGGTGGCCCCCGCGGGGTAACCCCTACGCGAAGACGGCAGCGATCCGCTCGGCGAGGTCGTCGTCGAGGTCGGTCCCCAGCGCCTCGGTCACGGCGTCCCACTGCTTTGTGCGCCGTGGCGAGACGACGGTCGCCGTCACGAGCGGATGCTGTCGCAGCCAAGCCAGCGCGAGCGCGGCGATGCTCACGTCGCACTCCCGCGCGATGCGCTCTACGGATGCCACCCGCTCGAGATTTTGCAGGGTGAACGCCGCGGCGTACATGGCGGGCGCGACGGCGAGTCGACTCCCCGCGGGCGGTTGCGGCAGCGATTCGAGATCGGCGGCGAGGAACCGATCGGTCAGCACGCCGCCGGCCAGCGGGGAGTACGCGACGAAGCCCACTCCTTCCCCGGCGAGGAGCGGCAGCAGGTCGCGTTCACCGGCTCTGCTCACGAGGCTGAATTCGTTCTGCACCCATCCGGGTCGAGGTAGCCCGGCTCGATCGGCGGCGAGCAGCCACGCTTCTGCCTCGTGCACCGAGAGGTTCGAGCATCCGAATGCCTTGATCTGCCCGCTGTCGATCGCCGCCGCGAATGCGGTGAGGGTCTCCTCCAACGGCGTGCGGGAATCGGAGGCGTGCGTGAGGTACAGGTCGACCGTGCCGAGTCGTGATCGGCTCAGGGCAAGCTGCCGCTCGATGTGATCGGCCGCGAGGGAAATGCCGTCCTGGCCCCGCTCGACGACGTTGCCGACCTTGGTCGAGACAAGCACGTCGCCGCGTTCGCGCTCCTCCCGCCAGCGGCCGATCACGCGCTCGCTCTGCCCGCCGGCAAAGCTGTTGGCCGTGTCGAGCACGCGGATGCCGACCTCATGCGCCTCGTCGAGTCGCTCGAGCGCCTCGTCGGTCGTCATCCCGAGACCGACGCGCGATGGGGCTGAGCCGATTCCGCCGATCGCCGCACCGCCGAAAAAGAACTCGGTTACCTCGAGGCCGGTCGTGCCAAGTTCGACCTGTCTCATCCGAGAAGTCTAGGCTCCGCAGGCAACGGGCGACGCCGCGCCGCAGGGGACGCAGGCACGCGCGCCGAAAGCGCTGCGGCGCATCACCGAAGGGCGCCCAACCGTGCCGCAACCTCTTCGAGCACCGACACGGAGCCCGCGTAGATTCCGTCGCCCCTCGGCCAATGTGCGATGAGGTCGGTGAACTCCAGTTGCGCCGCTCGCCCCACCGCATCCTCGAACGCGCCGATGCTCTGCAGCGAGTAGGTGCCGGCGGAATCGAGCGAAAGGTAGCGGTCGATGGAGTGCGGATCGCGCCCGGCGGAGCTCGCCGCGTCATCCAGCCGGGCGGCGAGCGTCGCCACGGACTGCCACCACTCTTCACCCACCGCGCCGTCCTTCCCGGTGCTGACCCACCCGTCGGCCATCCGGGAAACGAGCGCAATGCCGCGCGGCCCGTTCGCCGCGAGCACGAACGGCACCCGCGGCGACTGCGCCGGAACGCCGACCATTCGTGCCTGGAACGCGGTGAACCACTGGCCGGTCGCGCTGATCCCACCGCTGCCGGTCGGTTCGAATCGCAGCAGTGAGTCGAGCTGCTCGACGAACTCCTCGAAGCGCTCGTGGCGCTGCCGCGGGCTCAGTTGCGGCTGGCCCAGAACCAGCGAGTCGAACCCGGTCCCGCCGGATCCGACCCCGAGGATGAATCGTCCACCGGCTATGTCGTCGAGGGTCGCCACGTCCTTGGCGAAGGCCACCGGGTGCCGAAAGTTCGGCGACGAGACGAAGGTGCCGAGCCCGATGCGTCGGGTAACGGTTGCCGCCGCCGTGAGCGTCGGGATGGTCGCTCCCCACGGCTCGTCGGCGAGCGATCGCCAGGAGAGGTGGTCGTAGGTCCACGCGTGGTCGAAGCCGAGTTCCTCCGCCGCCGCCCAGATGTGGCGGGCGATAGCCCACGGCTGCTGTGGCAGGATCACGATTCCGAAGCGCATGAGGTGAGCCTAGGCGGCTGCGCCGTCATGGACTTCGCGGGTTAAACTGGACGCACCATGGCCACCTTTGGAAATCTCACCGATCGCCTCGTCGATACCTTTAAGAACCTGCGCGGCAAGGGAAAACTGAGCGCAGCGGATGTCGACGGCACAGTCCGCGAGATCCGCCGCGCCCTTCTCGATGCCGACGTCGCCCTCGAGGTGGTCAAGGACTTCACCGCCCGGGTGCGCGAACGCGCCCTCGGCGACGAGGTGTCCAAGGCGCTGAACCCGGCGCAACAGGTGGTGCAGATCGTCAATGACGAACTCGTCACGATCCTCGGCGGCGATGCCCGTCGCATCCAGTTCGCCAAGACCGCGCCGACCGTCATCATGCTGGCCGGCCTTCAGGGTGCCGGAAAGACCACCCTCGCCGGCAAGCTCGCGAAGTGGCTCGCCGCCCAGAACCACACCCCGCTCTTGGTCGCCGCCGACCTGCAGCGCCCGAACGCGGTGACCCAGCTGAAGGTCGTCGGTGAGCAGGCCGGAGTCGCGGTGTTCGCCCCCGAGCCGGGCAACGTCAGCGCCGACGACGCCGCTCCCGCCCGCGGGCTCTTCGGCGGCGGGGGAGCCAACCCGGTCAAGGTGGCCAAGGACGGCGTCAAGTTTGCCAAGGACAAGCAATACGACATCGTCATCGTAGACACCGCCGGTCGTCTCGGCGTCGACGCCGATCTGATGAAGCAGGCCTCCGACATCCGCCGGGCAATCGACCCCGACGAGGTCTTCTTCGTCATCGATGCCATGATCGGTCAGGACGCCGTCGCGACGGCCAAGGCCTTCCAGGACGGCGTCGACTTCACGGCGGTCGTGCTGACCAAACTCGACGGTGACGCCCGGGGTGGTGCCGCGCTGTCCGTGGCATCCGTCACCGGTCGGCCCATCATCTTCGCCTCGACCGGCGAGTCGCTGGATGACTTCGAGCCGTTCTATCCCGATCGCATGGCAAGCCGCATCCTCGACCTCGGTGACATCCTCACCCTGATCGAGACTGCTCAGAAGAACTTCGACGAGGAGGAGTCCCGCAAGGTCGCGGAGAAGTTCGCCACCGACACATTCACACTCGAGGACTTCCTCGGCCAGATGCAGCAGCTCAAGAACATGGGCTCCATCAAGAACATGCTCGGGATGCTCCCGGGGGCGAAGGGCATGCGCGAGCAGCTCGACAACTTCGACGAGTCCGAGATCACCCGCACCGAGGCGATCATCCAGTCGATGACACTGCAGGAGCGTCGAGCGCCGAAGGTGCTCAACGGGTCACGTCGGGTGCGCATCGCGCGCGGCTCCGGCACGACGGTGACGGAGGTGAATGCCCTGGTCAACCGGTTCGAGCAGGCCGCGAAAATGATGAAGACCGTCGCCAAGGGCGGCGTGCCGCAGGTTCCCGGCATGGGACCGATCCCCGGAGCGGGCTTCGGAGGCGGCCGACCCAAGCAACAGCCCAAGAAGAAGGGGTCGAAGTCCGGGAACCCGGCGAAGCGCGCCGCGGAGAACGCGGCGCTGGCGGCCGGAGCGAAGCCGTCGTCCGGGGTCGCCGGATCCGGATTCGGGCTCGGTGCCCGGGGCGCCGAGGGCGGCCCGAGTGAAGAAGAGCTCGCGTCGCTGCAGAAGTTCCTCGGCCGGGGCTGATCCGACGCTCTGCCCGAACGCAGACCTTCGATTCGCGAGCCGTACTCCTTCGCTACTCGTCGGGACTGGTTTCCGTTGGCACCTAGGATCGATTTCATGACTTCTGCCTCCGCCCGTCCGGTTCGATTGGCAGTGCAGATCGCTCCACAGCACGCGTCCTACGAGAAAATCCGCGATGTCGCTGCGGAGCTCGAAGCCCTTGGCGTGGACATCCTGTTCAATTGGGACCACTTCTTCCCGCTGTCGGGCGACCCGCACGGCCTGCACTTCGAGTCCTGGACGATGCTCGCGGCTCTCGCGGAGCAGACCTCCCGGGTTGAGCTCGGCGCGCTCGTCAACTGCAACAGCTACCGCAACCCGAACCTGCAGGCCGACATGGCCCGCACGGTCGATCACATCAGTGCGAAGGGCACCGGCGTCGGCCGACTCATCTTCGGCACGGGATCGGGATGGTTCGAGAAGGACTACACCGAGTATGGCTATGAGTTCGGCACCGCCGGCCAGCGGCTCGACGCGCTCGCGGCGAACCTTCCGATCATCGAGGCCCGTTGGGCTGAACTCAACCCGGCACCGACCCGCCGCATCCCCGTGCTTATTGGCGGGGGCGGGGAGAAGAAGACCCTTCGCATCGTCGCACGACACGCGGACATCTGGCACAGCTTCAGCGACCCGGCGACCCTCGAGCGCAAACTCGGCATCCTCGGCGAGCACGGCGAAGTCGTCGGTCGCGATGTGAGCGAGATCGAGATCTCGACCGAGCTGCGGGCCCGCTCCACCGAAGACGCTGACCAGCTGTTCGAACTCGGCGCCACCCTCTTCACGATCGGCATCAGCGGACCGGACTACGAGCTCGCCTCGGTTGGCGACTGGCTGGCCTGGCGCGACTCGAAGAATGGCAACTGATCCGAGATAACGCCACGGCCGCCATTGGCGCGGATGCGCGCCGGGTCCGAGAATGACGTCCCCCGCCGCTAACGTGAGTGGCATGACCACAACGCCGCTTCGAGACAAGCACACCGCGGGACTGTCGACGTCCGTGCTTATCGCAATAGTCGTGACCGTGCTCGCGTGGGCGAGCGCGTTCATCGTGATCCGCGGTGTCGCCCCTCATTTCGGTGGCGGCTCGCTCGCGCTCGCGCGCCTGGCGGTGGGCTCGGTCGCGCTCTCTCTCGTGATGATCGGTCACCGTTGGGTGAAGCCGACCGGTCGGGAGTGGCTGCTGATCCTGATCTTCGGGGTTGCCTGGTTCGGCGCGTACAACGTCACTCTCAACATCGCGGAGCACACCCTCGACGCCGGCACCACCGCGATGATCATCAACATCGGGCCGATTCTCATCGCGCTCGGTGCCGGCGCCTTCCTGGGGGAGGGGATACCCAAGTGGCTCGCGGTCGGTGCGGGCATCGCCTTCGTCGGCGTCGTTCTGATCGGCATTGGCACGGGAATAGCGGCCGGCGCGAGCTCGAATCGATTCGGGGACGGGAGTGGGATTGTCTGGGCGCTCGTCGCGGCGGTCGCCTATGCGATCGGGGTGTTGTGCCAAAAGCCGGCACTCAAGCGGCTGCCCGCTCGCCAGGTGACATTCATGGGCTGCGTCATCGGGATGATCGCGTGCCTGCCGTTCCTCGGCGAACTGATCGGCGACCTGCGAACCGCTCCGATCGCAAGCATCCTCGGGGCGGTATACCTCGGTGTTGTGCCGACCGCTCTCGCCTTCAGCACCTGGGCCTACGCACTGTCAAAGATGCCGGCCGGCCAGCTCGGAGTCACCACCTATGTCGTCCCGGCGGTCGCGATCGTTCTGGGCCTGATCTTCTTCGCTGAGGTGCCGGCCCCGGTGGCGATCGTCGGTGGGGCGATCTGCCTCGTCGGTGTTGGCGTGTCTCGCAAGCGCGTGGTCGCGAGGCCCTAAGAAGTTTGGTTCGTGAACGCTCCGGATATCTGCAAGAATGATTAGTCGAGTCTTTGGCCACCCGACCCTCTAATCAGGTGGCACCGACTCCCATCAGAGCTTTTCTGCCGAGTGTGCACCCCACGCTCACGGCAAGCAGTTCGCCCCAAAAAAATACTTATGGAGAATTGTGGCTGTAAAAATCCGTCTGAAGCGCATGGGCAAGATTCGCGCTCCGTTCTACCGAATCGTTGTCGCCGACGCACGCACCAAGCGTGACGGTCGCGTCATCGAGGAGATTGGCAAGTACCACCCCACCGAGGAGCCTTCGTTCATCGAGGTCGACTCGGCTCGTGCCCAGTACTGGCTCAGCGTCGGCGCCCAGCCGACCGAGCAGGTCGCGGCGCTTCTCAAGCTCACCGGTGACTGGGGCATCTTCAAGGGTGACAAGAACGCGGTCAGCACTGTGAAGACCAAGGAGACGAAGGTCGACTTCGTTGCCGACGAGAAGAAGAAGCCGGTTCTGAAGCCGAAGGCCGAGGCGCCAGCGCCCAAGGCCGAGGCGCCGGTTGTCGAGGCCGAGGACGTCGACGCCACGCCGGCGACGGAAAACGACGCCGAGACCGCTCCCACCGAAGCCCCAGCAGAGGCCGCAGCTGCCGACGCCGACAAGGCCTAGGCAATGCTCGCAGCCGCTCTCGAACATCTGGTCAAGGGGATCGTCGATCACCCAGACGAGGTTCAGGTAGTAGCGAAGAACTCACCGCGCGGCGAGGTTCTCGAGGTGCGTGTGCACCCCGAGGACCTCGGTCGCGTGATCGGTCGCGCCGGCCGCACCGCGAAGGCGCTCCGCACCCTCGTCTCGGCCATCGCCGACGGTCGTAAAGTGCGCGTCGACGTGGTGGATACCGATTTCTAATAACACTCGGTCCAACAAGACCCAATTGCGGGTCGGACGCCTCACGAAGGCCCATGGCCTCAAGGGCGCCATCAAAGTCGAGTTGTACACGGATGCCCCGGAGCGACGATTTGTTCCGGGCGCCGTGTTCACGCTTCAGGTGCCGACCAGTTCGCCATGGCACGGCAAGACGCTCGAACTCATCGAACTCAAGTGGTACAACCTGCAGCCGGTTGCGTTCTTCAAGGACGTCCTCGACCGCACGGCCGCGGAGGGCCTGATCAAGGCAATTCTCTGGGTCGATCAGGATCTCGCTGAGCAATCGGACGAGGAAGACGCCTGGTACGACCACCAGCTAGTTGGTCTCGCTGTCGTTCGTGATGGCGAGCGAATTGGCACGGTCAGCCTCATCGATCATCTGCCCGCTCAAGACCTCATCCACGTGACGACGGAGAACGGCACCGTGCTTGTGCCGTTCGTCAAGGCGATCGTGCCCTCCGTCGATATTGAGGCCGGAACGCTGACAGTCACGCCGCCGGCCGGACTCTTCGAAGAGCTCCCGGATGACGCGGACGACGAGCCCGAAGCATCCGGGGCGCCCGACGAAACGCCCGATGCAGAAACGCCAGACGCATCCGAATCGCCGACCGCGGAGCCGACCGACAGGTAGATCGACCAATGCGCATCGACATCGTGACGATCTTCCCGGAGTTCTTCTCCGTGCTCGACGTCTCACTGCTCGGTAGGGCCCGCGAGAGCGGACTCATCGAACTCGGCGTTCACGACCTGCGCGATTTCACGTTCGATCGTCACCGCACCGTCGACGACACGCCGTACGGCGGAGGCGCGGGAATGGTGATGAAACCGGAGCCGTGGGGCGAGGCACTCGACAGCATCCTGTATGCGAGCGAGGCTCAAGGGGCGGAGAGTCCCGTGATCATCTTCCCCTCGCCGGCCGGCGAGCTTTTCACCCAGTCTCTCGCCCACGAACTGGCCACCGAGCGTCAGCTGGTCTTCGGTTGCGGCCGGTACGAGGGCATCGACCAACGGGTCGTCGACTACGCGGCGAGCCGGGCGCGAGTGCGGCTCGTGAGCCTCGGGGACTACGTGCTGAACGGGGGAGAGGTCGCGACGATGGCGATGATCGAGGCGATCGGCCGACTCATCCCGGGTGTGGTCGGGAATCCGGAGAGCCTCGTCGAGGAGTCCCATTCCGACGGACTGCTCGAATACCCCAGCTACACCAAGCCCGCCCAGTGGCGGGGACTCGAGGTGCCGCCGGTGCTTCTCAGCGGCAATCACGGTGCGATCGCGAAGTGGCGGCGGGAGCAGCAGCTCGAGCGAACCCGCGAGGTGCGTCCCGACCTGCTATCCGACTAGTCGCGCGCGGTGAGAACCACTGGGCCGTCCTCGGTGATCGCGATGGTGTGCTCGGAATGCGCGGCTCGCGAGCCGTCGAGGCTGCGAAGCGTCCAGCCGTCCGGGTCGGTGAAGATGCGGTCGGTGGTCTCCATGAGCCACGGTTCGATCGCGAAAACCAGTCCGGGACGAAGCGGGAGACCGCGGCCCGGGCGACCGTCGTTGGGAATGTGCGGGTCGCCGTGCATGGTGCGGCCGACCCCGTGCCCGCCGAAGTCGGTGTTGACCGAGTACCCCGCCGCGTTGCACACCGCGCCGATCGCGGCGGAGACGTCCCCGACCCGTGCCCCGACGGTGGACGCGGCGATTCCCGCGGCGAGAGCGCGCTCGGTAGTGTCGATCAGCTTCCTGTCCTCCGCACGCGCGGCGCCGACGATCACCGTCATCGCCGAGTCGGCCACCCAACCGTTCACGGAGGCTGCGAAGTCGAGGCTGAGCACGTCGCCATCCCGCAGCGCGTAGTCGAAGGGCAACCCGTGCAGCGCCGCATCGTTGACCGACGTACACAGCACCTTGCCGAATGGCATCGCTCCGAACGATGGGTGATAGTCGACATAGCTGCTCGTCGCTCCTGCGCGACGGATGAGATCGGCGGCCATCGCGTCAAGGGCGAGCAAATTCACCCCGACCCGAGACGCCGCGGCGAGGGCCGAAACGGTCGATGCGACGAACCTCCCCGCCGCTCGCATCTCGTCGATTTCGGCCGACGTTCTCAGCTCGATCATTCGTGTTCTCCCTTGCGCGATCGGTGACTGTGTTCAGCGAGCGTAAACTCGGGTCCATGTGGTATCGCCGGGCGTTGTTCAACACCCAGTTTGCCGCAACCATCGTGCTGCCGCTTTGGCTACTGATTGGACGGGTCTTTTTCGGTGTGATTCTCGGTTGGCACTACGCCATCGGGCTATTTCTCGCACCGTTACTGTTTATCTTTTTGGCTGTGGTGACCACGGTCACCTGGGCTCGTAAGAGCGCGAGGCGAACCGGCGCCGTCTCGAAGACCGACGCTATCCTGCTTTCCGTCTGGTACTTCGCCGTGCTGTGTTACGGATTCTTCGTCGTTGATTCGGTGCACAGCTACGAGCCCGGCACCTCCATCGCCACCCACGCCTTCGGCCAGGGATTCCGCGACGCGTCCTTCACGATCGCGGACATCGCCGGCGGAGTGATCATCATTACCGCGTTCACCACCCTCTGGCTTGTGCTTATCGAGTATCTGGTCGAGTCGAGACAGGACACGGTCACCCGCCTCACCGGGTTGGACTACGAGGAGCTGCGCGCCCGCATGAACCTCGCGGATGTGACCGGGGGACCGGATGCGGCGACCGCCGGCGGCACGGTGCTGGCCGAGCCGACCGACCACTGATTGACCGCGGCTCGCTTAGCGCCGCCCGATGTGGCAGAATTGCCATTTGTGCCTTCAGCGCGACTCTGCCACAGGGGAGTCGCCATCGATATGAGCACAACATCCTTCACGTAACAATCTAATTCGCGGTCGACCTGTGGCGGTTGCAGAGAGCGAACACCATGCATATTCTCGACGCCGTTGATGCGGCTTCCCTCCGCTCGGACATCCCGGACTTTCGTGCCGGCGACAACGTGAAGGTTCACGTGAACATCGTCGAGGGCACCCGCTCCCGCGTCCAGGTCTTTCAGGGCGTCGTCATCGGCCGCTCCGGCGAGGGCGTGCGCGAGACGTTCTGCGTTCGCAAGGTCAGCTTCCAGATCGGCGTCGAGCGCACCTTCCCGGTCCACTCCCCGGTGATCGACCACATCGAGGTCGTCACTCGTGGTGACGTGCGTCGCGCGAAGCTGTACTACCTGCGCAACCTGCGCGGCAAGAAGGCGAAGATCAAAGAGAAGCGCGACGCGCACTGATTCGCCTCCCAACCCGTTTTCCTGAGCTCCCCACCACCTAAAATGATGGGGAGCTCAGGGGTTTAATGACTGACAACGATCCGCCCGCGACCACGGAAGATGTGGCCCGACTCAACCGGCCCCGGGACCGCGGAAGGCGGAACCGCGGAATGAAGCTGTTTTTCCGGGACCTCCTGCTGATCGTCGTGGCGGCCGTTGTCATTTCGGTCGGCATCAAGGCCTTCCTCATCCGCTCGTTCTATATCCCGTCCGGATCGATGGAGAACACGCTCCAGATCCAAGACAGAATCATCGTCAACGAACTGGTGCCGAAGGTCGTGCCGCTCGAGCACGGGGATGTCGTCGTGTTCAAGGACCCGGGCGGGTGGCTGCCGCCCTCGCCGCGGACGCAAAACAATGCGTTCGCCGCGGGTGTGGACTGGGCGCTGTCGGTCGTCGGCCTCACCGCGCCGGACAGCAACGACCACCTGATCAAACGGGTGATCGGACTGCCGGGAGACAAGGTCGCCTGTTGTAACGCGTTCGGGCAGATGACCGTGAATGGCGTTCCACTCGACGAACACCAGTACCTGAAGCTGCCGGCGGGGGAGACGAGGGCGTCGGCCATCGACTTCTCCGTCACGGTACCGAAGAACCGTCTCTGGGTGATGGGCGACAACCGCAACGACTCGGCCGACTCTCGGCTGAACACCGACACCCCGAGCAAGGGCTTCGTTCCCGAGGCCAACGTCGTCGGCCGGGCCTTCCTGATCAGCTGGCCGCTGAGTCGTTCCGGATGGCTCGACGATTACCCGAACGTGTTCAACGGCGTTGAGCGCCACCAGAAGTGAAGGACCTGCATGCCGCCCGCTGAACCAACTCTCGAGTTTGAGACCCTCCTGCATCGAGATGGCTGCCGCTACGTCATCGGCTGCGACGAGGTGGGCCGCGGCGCCATCGCCGGGCCGGTCGCCGTCGGCCTGTGCGTCGTTGATGTGTCGGTGGGGGCGATGCCGGTCGGCCTGCGCGATTCCAAGCTGCTGACCGAGAAACGTCGGGAGGCACTCGCGCCGCTCGCGGCATCCTGGGCGCTGTTCAGCGCGGTCGGTCTGGCGACGGCGACCGAGGTCGACGAGGTGGGAATCATCGCCGCGCTCGGACTCGCCGGCAAGCGCGCCCTTGTCTCCCTGCACGGTGCGGGCGTGATGATCCGGGATGCGATGATCCTGCTCGACGGAAGCCATGACTGGTTGACTCCGGCGCTGACCACCCCGCTTTCGATCACCACGCGCGTGAAGGCCGACCGGGACTGCGCATCCGTCGCCGCGGCATCCGTGGTCGCGAAGGTGCACCGCGACCGGTTGATGATCGACGCACACGAGCGAACTCCGGGGTACGGCTGGGCATCCAACAAGGGATACGGCAGCGCCGATCATTTCGCGGCCATCGCCGAGCTCGGGGCGACGGACTTTCACCGTCGCACCTGGCTGCGCGCCGATCGGCCGGTCGAGCTCGTGGAATAGTCGGCGCGTGCGGGCCATTGCCCGCCGGGCAGTCAGCTCCCACGAAATGCGAACTAGGATTGCAAGCAGAATGGACGAAGACGAGTTCGAAGACTACGACCGCGAGGTCGAGCTGGCGTTGTACCGCGAGTACCGCGACGTGGTGTCGCAGTTCCGTTATGTCGTCGAAACCGAGCGACGATTTTACCTCGCGAATGAAGTCGAGTTGGTGCGCCAGGACACGGAGCACGACTTCTACTTCGAGCTGACCATGCACGATGTGTGGGTGTGGGACGTCTACCGCTCCGACCGGTTTGTGAAGTCGGTACGGGTGCTCACCTTCAAGGATGTCAACGTCGAAGAGCTCTCGGCCAAGGAGCTCGAGCTCCCCAAGGAACTCGCCCTCGACGAGTAGCCCCCGGCGCCCCGTACGCTGAAGCAATGGCAGCGAACGACGTGACCGACGAGAACCTCTGGCTCGAGGACATCCACGGCAGCGATGCCATCGCGTGGGCGGAGGAGCAGAGCGCGCGCACGATCGCCAAATTCGAGTCATCCGAATTCGACTCGCTCGCCTCGCGGCTGCTCGACGTCATCGACTCCGACGAGCGGGTGCCCCTCGTGAGCAAGCGCGGGCCGCACTACTACAACTTCTGGCGAGACCGTCAGCATCCGCGCGGTCTCTGGCGGCGAACCACACTCGAGAGCTATCGGTCGTCGGCCATCGAGTGGGAGGTGCTGCTCGACGTTGACGCGCTCGGCCGAGCCGAGGGCACCGAATGGGTGTTCTCCGGGGCGAAGCTGCTTCCCCACGACTACTCCCGGGCCCTCGTCTCGCTCTCCCCGGACGGCGGCGACGCCGTGACGGTGCGCGAATTCTCGCTCGACACCCTCGAGTTTGTGGCCAACGGGTTCGTCGTGCCTACGGCGAAGAGCGTGTTCTCGTGGATCGACCGGAACACGATCTACCTCGGTACCGACTTCGGCCCCGGCAGCATGACCGATTCGAGCTACCCGCGCACGGTGCGCCGGTGGCGTCGCGGGCAGAGCCTCGAGGACGCGGTGCTCGTGCACGAGGTGACGGCCGGCGACCTCGAGGTGGTTGGGATCCACCAGCACACCCCCGGCTTTGAGAGGGATCTCGTCGTCGAGCACCTCGACTTCTACCGCAGCCGCACCCTCGTCCTCGTCGACGGTTCACCGGTGCACATTCAGGTTCCGGATGACGCGGACCTGACCGTGCATCGGGAGTGGCTCCTCGTCCAGCCGCGATCCGACTGGACCGTTGACGAAACGATGTACCCCACCGGTGCCCTTCTGGCCATTCACCTCGACGACTTTCTTGCCGGGGACCGCTCGTTTGAGGTGCTGTTCCGGCCCGACGAGCACACCGCCCTCGAGGACTGGGTCTGGACCCGCAACCACCTCGTGCTCACCCTGCTGAGCGACGTGTCGTCCCGATTGGTCGCGCTCAATCCGCTCAGCCGGTGGGCCTGGCGGGACATTTCCGGGGTGCCGGCCCACAGCACCGCGCGCGTCATCGACACCGATCCGGACCACTCCGACGAGTACTGGGTGCAGACGACGGGCTTCACCACGCCATCGTCGGTACTGCGCGGGGTGCTCGGGACCAGCGAGCCGGAAGTCGTCCGATCCTCTCCGGTGTTCTTCGACTCCGACTCCCTCGCCGTCGAACAGCACTGGGCGGTGTCGGCCGACGGCACGCCGGTGCCCTACTTCCAGGTGGCGGCCCGTGGCCTCATTCTCGACGGGTCGCACCCGACGCTGCTCTCCGGCTACGGCGGCTTTCAGGCATCCAGGCTCCCCGAGTACAACGGGATCATCGGGCGGGCATGGCTCGATCGCGGAGGGGTGTTCGTTCTCGCGAACATCCGCGGCGGCGGCGAATTCGGTCCCGCCTGGCACACCGCCGCGCTCAAGGCCAACCGGCATCGTGCCTTCGAGGACTTCGCCGCCATCGCCCGCGACCTGGTTGCTCGCGGCGTCACCACCGCTGCCCGCCTCGGCGGCGAGGGACGAAGCAACGGCGGTTTGCTCGTCGGAAACATGCTCACGACATATCCGGAGCTGTTCGGCGCGATCGTCTGCGGTGTCCCGCTGCTCGACATGAAGCGCTACACCCACCTGTCGGCCGGGGCATCCTGGATCGCCGAGTACGGGGACCCGGATGTCGCGGAGGAATGGGAATTCATCCGCACCTTCTCCCCGTACCACCTGGTGCGGGAGGGCGAACAATATCCGCCGGTGCTGTTCTACGCCGCGACGAGCGACGACCGGGTCGGACCTGTTCAGGCGCGCAAGATGGCGGCACGGATGCAGCGGATGGGCATCGCCGACGTGCTCTACTTCGAGAATTCAGACGGCGGGCACGGCGGTGCCGTCGACAACACCCACAGCGCGCGACTGTTCGCGCTCATGTATGACTTCCTCTGGAGGCGGCTGAACCGATAGCGGTCGTTCCGCACTCGCACGTCACCGCCCGGTCTAGTCTGGCCTCATGGTTGCGCGAAGAATCCTCGCGACAGCGATCGGGTTCGGCGCTGTTTTCGGTCTCCTCGCGTGCTCGTCGCCTGCACCGACGGGCTGGCAGGTTACCCCGTTGCTGCACGCCCCATCGGGATCACCACTGTTCGAAAACCATCACGTCGATCGAGAAGACGTCCCGTTCTCCATCGCGTCGATGAAGGGCGACACCGTCGGAGGCATTTGGGCGCACTCCTCCGACACCTGGATGCATGTTGACGGCACTGGGAGGAAACTCGCGACCTTCAACGAGCAGCGGGCCGTCACATCGTTCGTCGCGGAGAGTTCGAAGACTCTGATCGCGACCGTCAATGCGGATCCCGGACAACTAAACACCCTCTTTCGGTTCCACACCGCTGGCCGCAGCTGGACCGCCCTGTTGTCAACCGCAAGCCACCTTGGCGATGTCACTCGATTGCGGGATGGGACCGTCGTCTACGTGGCATTCCCGGGCGGGGAGCCGTTCCCTCTGGCGCCGCAGTCCTACGAGATCGATTCCCTGTCGATGACCGGTGCGCGTTCGGTGCTCGTGCGGCCCGACCTTCCGGCAACGGTGGTGTCGCTCGCCACCGACTCGACCGGCACCATATTCGTGCGGACCGAGACCGGCGGATTCGACCGTGCGAAGGACGGGACGATTTCCGCGGCGCCCGCCCCGACGGCGAGAGCGGCAGACGAGGTCGAGTTTGCGGTGGTGGCAGCGAACCCGAATGGCGACCTACTGAGCGACGTCGCTGATCCGTCGTCCTCGGTAACGGACTGGCACGTGATGGGCGGGTCGGACGACGCGCATCGAATACTGACCAACCTGCCCTGCTGCGGCTCCATCGCGCAGCTCTCCCTGACCCGCGGAACGACGACCACTCGGTTGCCGTTCACTGCCGGTGCTGTCGCCGCGGCCTGGCTCGACGATTCGACCTTCGCTTATGTGATTCCCGGCGGTGGGGACGCTTCGGTGATCGCGACGGTGCGCATCCCGAAGTAGCTGTCCGAACCTCGGTGACCTGCCGGCGGAGCGCGCCAGTTCTTCACACGGCAGATCAGGGGAGCGGATTCAACAGATCGAGCTGGGCGCGGGCCCGAGGCCGCAGGCCGGGGCATCCTCTCCTGAAGGAGGTGGCCATGGCCGCGAAGGATGTGCTCGGCAGGCGGGGTGAGGATCTCGCCGCGGCCGCCCTCGCTGCGGCCGGATTTCT
Organism: Microbacteriaceae bacterium; assembly: GCA_025464975.1. GTDB lineage: Bacteria > Actinomycetota > Actinomycetes > Actinomycetales > Microbacteriaceae > Lacisediminihabitans. The sequence goes on from JAODMT010000004.1 coordinate 190,024, forward strand.
CATCGTCGACCGCAACTGGCGCTGCCCGCAGGGGGAGATCGACATCGTTGCGACCGAGGGGAACGAGACCGTCTTCGTGGAGGTCAAGACCCGATCGAGCGTCGCGTTCGGGCATCCGCTCGAGGCCATCACCGCACAGAAACTCGCCCGGCTTCGCCGCCTCGCGGCCTGCTGGTGTGAGGCGCACCCCGGCCGGCACAACCGCATCCGAATCGACGCCGTCGCCGTGATCGCTCCTCGGGGAGCTGAGCCGCAGGTCGAGCATCTGCGCCGGGTGTTCTGATGGCGATCGCGCACACCACCGCCGTCGCCCTGCTCGGTCTCACCGGGGCCCTCGTCGACGTCGAGGCGGACATCTCAAGCAATCTGCCCGGGTTTGTGCTCATCGGGCTGCCCGACGCCGCGCTCGCCGAAGCGAGGGAGAGGGTGCGTGCCGCGGCGACAAACTCGGGATGCGGGTTGCCCAATCGCAAGCTCACGGTCAACCTGTCTCCGGCCGCGCTGCCGAAGCACGGATCCGGGTTCGATCTCGCGATCGCGCTTGCCGTGCTCGCCGCGGCGGGCTCGGTGAGCGCCGAGTCGGTCGCCCGTGTGGTGCACCTCGGCGAGCTCGGCCTCGACGGCCGCCTCCGGCCGGTCACGGGAGTGCTGCCGGCAGTACTCGCCGCGGCCAGAGCCGGGGCCGGCATAGTCATGGTCCCGACGGGTAACGCCGAGGAGGCGAGTCTCGTTCCCGGCATTCGCATCGTCGCAGTCGCCTCCCTCCGCGACGCGGCGATCTGGCATGGCGGCGCCTTCCAGCCAATCGTCGTCGAGGCGCTGCGGGCCCCAACGGTCCCGGCTCCGGAGGACGATGGCCTCGATCTGGCCGACATCGTCGGCAGCGAGGATGCGATCGAGGCGATGGTGGTCGCCGCGGCAGGCGGGCACCACATCTTCCTTCTCGGACCGCCGGGCGCCGGCAAGACGATGCTCGCGGCGAGACTGCCCGGACTGTTGCCGGACCTGGATGCGGATGCCGCGCTCGAGGTCAGCTCGATCAGATCGCTTTCCGGACTCCCGGTCGGTCCGCACCTTGCGCTTCGACCGCCGCTCGAGTCACCGCATCACACCGCGACCGCCGCTTCGCTCGTCGGCGGCGGTAGCGGAGTCATCCGGCCGGGAGCGGCGGCCCGCGCCTCACACGGCGTGCTGTTTCTCGATGAGGCTCCGGAATTCCACCCCGCCGCTCTCGACGCCCTTCGTCAGCCGCTCGAGTCCGGGGTCATCAGCATCCACCGGGCGAACGCCGTCGCCCAGTTTCCCGCGCGGTTTCAGCTGGTCATGGCGGCGAATCCGTGTCCGTGCGGGCAGTACGGAGCGCTCGACTCCGACTGCGTGTGCTCGCCGCATCTGCGGCGTCGCTATCTGGCTCGACTGTCCGGTCCGCTTATGGACCGGATCGACATCCAGTTGCGCGTCTCGCGGGTCACGTCAACGCGGCTGCGGCTCGGCGAGGAATCGCCTCGGGTCACCTCAGACGGGGTGCGTGTCCGGGTCGCCGCCGCCCGACTCGCCGCCGCGGACCGTCTCGTTGGAACACCCTGGAAGCTCAACTCGGAGGTTCCGGGGGCGTGGCTCCGCGGGCGAGGCCGCCGCCTCTCGCCGCCGACCACCGCATCGATCGATCGAGCCCTCGAGCGCGGCGGACTGACCATGCGCGGCTACGACCGGGTGCTGCGGCTGGGCTGGACCGTCGCCGATCTCGCCGGCGCGCCACGACCGACCGCCGATCACATCGGCCGGGCGCTGTACCTGAGGAGATCCCTGTGACGAAGCTGTTTGGCCTTGATGAGTCGGAGATCGTTCCTCTCGTCGGTGAGGTGCACGCCGAGAACCCGACGCTCGCGGCGGTGGAAGAGGTCTTCGCTCGCGCGAGCTGGACGGGCATCGCCGAGCCCGGCGACCGCGCGGCGGGCGAGCTCGTCTCGACTCTCGGCGCCGCTGCCGCCCTCACCGCACTCGTCGATCGTTGGCCGGTCGAGCGGATCTCCGCGACCGCGACGTCTGCTGGGGGCGAGCTCACCGCGGCGGAGGTCGACTCCGCCCTTTCCCGGTGGGGCCCGCGGCTTAAGTCCGGGGTCGCCATCGTCGCGCTCCGCGCGGCGGTGAGGCATTCGGTGACGCTTGTCCTGCCCGCGGATGCGGCGTGGCCGGCCGGCCTGGACGACCTCGGGCCGCACGCACCAATCGCCCTCTGGTTACGAGGCAACGAGTCGACGCTCGCTCGCACCAATCCGGCGATCGCCCTCGTCGGTGCCCGAGCCGCCACCGGGTACGGGGAACACGTGACGATGGAGGCCTCGGCCGGGCTCGTCGACTGTGGGTACACCATAGTCTCCGGGGCCGCGTACGGGATCGACGGTATGGCGCACCGAGCGGCCCTGGCGAGCGACGGGCAGACGATCGCCTTCCTCGCCGGCGGGGTTGACCGGTTCTACCCCAGCGGCCACGACGCGCTGCTCGCCCGAATCGTGGAGAAGGGCGCGGTAGTCTCCGAGCTGCCCTGCGGGTCGCCGCCGACGAAATGGCGGTTCCTCCAGCGGAATCGGCTCATCGCCGCGGCGAGTCAGGCCACCATTGTGCTCGAGGCGGGCTGGCGGTCGGGGTCGCTCAACACGGCCGGCCACGCCGCGACGCTCGGCCGACCGATCGGGGCGGTTCCCGGACCGGTAACCTCGGCGGCGTCCGTCGGCTGCCACCGTCTCATCCGCGAGTTCGACGCGACTCTCGTGACCAATGCCGGGGAAATGGCCGAACTCGCGCCCCTCGACGGCGCCTCGGGAGAACCGACACTCATCGATGGCTCCGGCGCCTCCGACGGCGTCGGAGCAACTCTGACGAGAGTGACCGACGCCCTGAGCACCCGATCCCCTCGAAGCATTGAAGACGTCGCGGCCCGCGCGGGGCTCTCCATCGCGGACGTGCAGGGTCAGCTCGGCGCGCTCCAGGTGATGGGCGGAGTTGCGGAGAGCGAGCGGGGGTGGACGGCCAAGAAACTGTAGCCGGGGTGACGGCCCGGAAGGATGACGGTCATCGCGGCTCAACCGCAGGCAGGCTCTCGTCCAACACCGATTCGAGGTAGTCGCGCATGATGCCCTTCGTCGGTCCACCCCAGTCAAGCCACCCGGCCATGATTCGGCCGGCCAGATGATCGTCGAGATCGAGACCGGTCGGCCACATCGGTGCGGGTTTCACGACTAGGTGGTCAAATGGATCGAACGGCAGCTCGAGCGGTGCGACCTTGCCGCGCCGACGCCCCCAGATGATCCGTTCCGCGTTCCCGCCGAAGAACGCCTCGCGCTGCTCGGGCGTCGGTGAGAAGCGGTCGATCCACGCCATCGCCGTGTCGATCGTCTCATCGCGCCAGTGCAGCACCGGCGCCTCCGAAGCCCACAGGATGCGGTCCCAGCCGACACGGGAAATCAGCTCACGGCCCCAGGGGGTGATCACGTCATCGGGGAACGGGCCGTGTCGCGAGAAGTTCACCACGAAGCGCGGATGCGCGAACAGGCTGGCGACGTACGGATCGGTGTCGAAGACCGCGGTCTCGCGCGGTCCGGCGAAGTGTCCGCCGATGACGAGGCCGTCTTCATGGCTACCGAGGTACTCGAGAAGCTGCGCTGCGTTCTCTGCGAGCCCATTGGATCCGCAGATCAGGGCGAAGCCGCCGCGTTCGCCAATCAGGTCGAGTATCCACGGCGAATCGCTAACGTGTTCACCGCTAAGTCGGAGCCCGGAGAACCCGGCGTCGAACTGCGCGTGGATGCCGGCGGTGACCTCCGCCCTGTCCGCGCCAAGCGGGAGGCCAGCCCCGATGAAACGTTCCGGTGCTTCGACGATCGCGCGGTGCACCGTCGCGAGGTCCGGGTCGGTCTCGAAGGCACACACGATCGCCCGCTTGATGTTGTACTGATCCATGATCGTGACCGCGTCGGATAGTCGCTGAAAGCGCGGCATTCCGAGATGCAGGTAGCTGTCGATGATCATGGTGATCGGTCCTTCGGGGTGGATGGCGCGGCGCTGCGCGGTGACTTCGACGATCGCGCGGTCGGCGTGACGCGGCAACAAACCGTCCCGCTCTGCCGAACGCTCAGCTTGGTCGGCGCCGGGATTCCAGTGCGCGGGAGAGCGCCATAGCCGTGGTCCGAACCGCCGGCGCGAAGTGCTTTGCCTGAGCGAGCGCCGTCGCTCCGGTGACCGAGATCGCGCCGACGATGACGTTTTGCCGGGTGAAAATCGGGGCCGCAACGCAGAACATGCCGAGCTGGGACTCTTCGACGTCGTACGCGACCTTCGACTCCCTGATCTGCCCGAGCTCCAGGCGGAGGGTCTTCGCGCTCGTGATCGTCTTGGGGGTCTTCGAGACGAGTGCCGAGGAGAGCACGGCGTCGACAAATTCCGGATCGCTGAAGGCGAGGATGGCCTTGCCGAGTCCGGTAGCGTGCAGCGCCGCCCGGCCGCCGAGTCTCGAGTGGGGAACCTTGAGGGTACGGCTCGAGATCTTCTCGATGTAGATGATCTCGGTGCCTTCGCGGACCGCGAGATTGCAGGTCAGGTGGGTGACCTCGTTGAGGTTGTGCGCATAGGGAACGGCGAGTTCGCGGAGTGTGCTCGGGGTCGTCACGAGGGTTCCGAGCTCGAAGAGTCGTACGCCGAGGCGTACCCCACGCTGCCCGTGCTCAAGCGCTCCCCAAGCAATGAGATCGCCGACCAGCCTGTGAGTCGTCGACTTCGGGATGCCGGAGCGGCGAGCCATTTCGCTGATGCTCATCTCGCGATCAACCGCGGAGAAGAGGTCGAGAAGGGCGAGGCCCCTAGACAGCGAGGACAGCGCGCCGTCGTCCTGTGCAGTGGGACGTGCCATTGATACCCCCGTTGGCTCTGGCAATGATCAAGCCTAGTTCTACCGAAGGGGACCACGCGTGTCAACAGCCGCAAGCATGGCCGTAATGGAGGCCGTGGTCGTCGATGCAGAAGACCTGCGTCAGGTGATCGTCGATGCTCTAGTCGCGCACGGAGGCACGGCTTCCGACGCGCGGCAGCAGGCGGCCATCCTGGTCGAAGGCGACCTGCGGGGCCACCACTCCCACGGCGTCCGCCGCCTACCCGTTCTCGTTTCCCGACTGGACAACGGACTCATCCGCTCCGGCGTCGAGCCGACCTTCGACTGGGTCACCGACTCCGTCCTCCAGGTCGACGGACACAGGGGCTTTGGCCCCTCGGTCGCCTTTGCGGCAATCGACAGGATCGTCGAGCGTGCAGAGACAACGGGGGTCGCTGTGGCGGCGATATCGAACTCCAACCACATTGGGATGCTCGCCCCGTACATTGAGCGGATCGTCGATTCCGGGCAGATCGCCTTTGGCTTCACGACGAGCGAGGCCCTCGTGCATCCGTGGGGCGGTGCGCGGGCGATGGTGGGCACAAACCCGATTGGGATCGGCATGCCGACGGGGCACTCGCCCCTCGTACTGGACATGTCGACCGCCTCCGTCTCGATGGGCAAGATCCTCGATCATGCGGCCAAGGGCGAACCGATTCCGCTCGGCTGGGCGGTGGACGCGAAGGGCGCACCGACGGAGGACGCGCAGGCGGCCATCGACGGCGGCGCAATCTCCCCCTTCGGCGGCCCCAAGGGATACGCCCTCGGCATCGCATTGGAGGTCATCGTCGCAACGCTGACCAAGTCCTCCCTCGGGGCGGACGTGCGCGGCACCCTGGACACGACGGACGCGAGCAGCAAGGGTGACGTGTTCATCGCGATCTCCCTGGAGCGGCTAGGACTGACCGGCTTTCTCCCGCGAATTCGCGACTACCTGGACGAGGTGCGGGCCAGCAACGACGGGGCCATCAGCATCCCGGGCGACCGGGCGAGGGCGACGCGTCAGAAGCGAAGCAGCGAGGGCATCCCCCTCCACCGGCAGAGTTGGGAACAGGCGTTAGAGCTCAAGGAAGTTGGTCCATCCGATGTCTGAATCGTCACCCTTCGGAGTCGTCCGGCTGCCCGACTTCGTGCATTTCGGCGCAGGAGCCCGCGTGTCCATCACGCCCTCGGTGCTCAAGTACGGCCGACGCGTGCTCGTCTGCTGTGACCCGTTCCTCGCAACGACGCCCGACTTCCAGGACACTGTCGATGTACTCCACAAGCGGGGCGCCGTCGTGCGGGTGATGACGGACGTGGTTCCGGAGCTCCCGGTCGAAAGTATCGAACGCGCGGCAGCCGCGGCGGGGGAGTTCGCTCCGGATGTCGTGGTCGGCTACGGAGGAGGCAGCGCGCTCGACCTGGCGAAGCTGGTCGCCCTGCTACTCGTGCATCCCGGGCCGCTCTCCGCCTACTACGGCGAGAATGCGGTTCCGGGTCCCGTACTCCCGCTCGTCGCCGTACCAACAACAGCCGGCACCGGATCGGAGGTGACCCCGGTGGCCGTGGTTTCCGACCCGGAGCGCGACCTCAAGGTTGGCGTATCCAGCCCGTACCTGATTCCTCGGGTCGCAGTGGTCGATCCTCTGTTGTCGGTTGGGGCGCCGGCCGGTGTGACCGCCCATTCCGGCATTGATGCCTTCGTGCATGCCGTCGAGTCATACACCTCCGCCGTCCGGGAGGTGCAATGGGGCGAGGAACTGCCGGTCTTTGTCGGACGCAATCAGCTGAGTTCGCTGTTCGCTCTTGAAGCGGTACGACTCATCGGCGGCTCGCTGCGTACCGCGGTGAACGAACCGGGAAACATCGCCGCTCGCGAAGCCATGTCCTACGGTAGCCTGCTGGCCGGGATGGCCTTTGGCTCGGCCGGAACGCACCTGTCGCACGCGCTCCAATATCCGATCGGGGCGATCACCAAGACTCCACACGGCCTTGGCACCGGACTCATGCTTCCTTACGTGATGCAGGCCGCCCTGCCGAGCAGCGGACGGGAGCTCGCTCAGATCGCCCAAGCACTCGGAGTCGCCGGCTCCGACGAGCGGTCGAGCGCCGTCGCCGCCGTCGAGGCGATAGCGAGCCTGGTGTCTGACATCGGCATCCCGGTCACCCTCGCCGAGATCGGGATCACCGAGGAGCAGGTGCCCCGCATCGCGGAGCTCTCCCTCTCGGTGAAACGCCTCGCACACAACTCGACTCTGACCGCAGACCAGCAAACCTTCGAGCGAATCCTTCGCGCTGCGCTCCACGGCGACCGGGCATCCCTCTCATGACAATCGAAAGCAGCACAGACGTGACCCTCATCGCAGACCTACACATCAATGGCCGTTGGGTCGCCGGGGAATCGGGCGACCGATTTCCGGTGATCGACCCGGCCAGCGGCCGGTCGATCGCCTCCTTCGCCATCGCGAGCGACGCCGACTGCACCAACGCGATTGAGGCGGCGTCGGCGGTGCTCCCGTCCTGGTCGAGCACTCCACCCCGAGTGCGGTCGGAACTGCTGACACGCACGTTCCAAATATTGAAAGCCGAGCGCGAGGCGCTGGCGGAGATCATCGTCCGCGAGAACGGCAAGGCCTTTTCCGATGCCCTCGGGGAAGCTGACTACGCCACGGAGTTCTTCCGCTGGTTCGCCGAGGAGGCCGTGCGGGTCGCAGGAGATTTCCGGCTCTCGCCCTCGGGGGACAAGCACATCCTCGTGACGCACCAGCCCATAGGCGTCTCCCTCCTCATTACCCCGTGGAATTTCCCGGCAGCCATGGCCACGCGCAAGATCGCGCCCGCCCTCGCCGCCGGTTGCACCGTGGTGCTGAAGCCGGCTCGTGAGACTCCGCTGACCGCCGCCTATGTGGTCGACGCGCTCCGTCGCGCAGGGGCGCCGGATGGGGTTGTGAACCTGGTAACTCCGGTGCCGACCGGGCCCGCGATCGCCAGGATGCTGCACCACCCCGCCGTTCGCAAGGTCTCCTTCACCGGATCCACGGAGGTCGGGCGCATCCTCCTGCGTGAGGCGGCAGACAACGTCGTCAGCGCGTCGATGGAACTCGGCGGCAACGCACCATTCATCGTGCTGCCGGGCGCGGACATCGAGGCGGCCGTTCAGGGGGCGCTCGTCGCGAAGATGCGCAACGGTGGCTCGGCCTGCACCGCGGCCAATCGCTTCTATGTGCACTCCTCGGTAAGTGCGGCCTTCACCAAGGCGGTTACGGCGGAGCTGTCCCGATTCCAGGTGGGCCCCGGCATCGATCGTGAGAACCAACTCGGTGCCCTCGTCTCGGTCGGCGAACGCGACAAGGTAGCGGAGCTGGTCGATGTCGCTGTCTCGGAGGGTGCGACCGTCGCCCTCGGCGGTGAGTCCTCCGCGGAGGGAGCGTTCTACTCCGCGACCGTTCTGACCGGCGTGCAGCACGGCGGCACCATAACGGGCACCGAGATTTTCGGACCCGTCACGGCGATCGTCGAATACGACGATGTCGACGAGGCGGTTCGGATGGCCAACGACACGATCTACGGCCTCATCGCCTACGTCTACGGGGAGACGGGTCAGGCGCTCTCCGTCGCGAGGCGCATCGACGCCGGGATGGTCGCCGTCAACCGGGCGGTGCTGAGCGACCCGGCTGCACCCTTCGGTGGGATGAAGCAAAGCGGTCTCGGGCGTGAAGGAAGCTCGGAGGGCATCCTCGAGTTCCTGGAGGAAAAGTACATCGGCATCGAGCTGTAGGAACAGAACCAATGAAGATCGAAAGCATCGAGACCTTTCAGCGCGACGACAACCTGGCGATCGTCCGGATCCGCACCGACGATGGTGCGGAGGGGATCGGTCAGACCTCCCCATATCTCGCCAATTTCAGCGTTCCCATGATTCACTCCATGGTGGCTCCGTGGTTCATCGGCAAGGACCCATGGGATGTCGAGACGCTCGTCGATGAATTCGTGCGCCAGAAGTACAAGTTTTACGGCACCATCTTCTTCCGCGCGCTCTGCGGGATTGACACGGCCCTCTGGGATCTCCTCGGTCAGGTCACCGGGCAACCGGTCTACAGATTGCTCGGCGGCCGGGTGCGGGCGAAGGTGCCCGTCTACGGTTCGAGCATGAGTCGCACCATTACGCCGGAGGCGGAGGCGGACAGGCTCCAGTCACTCGTGGAGAGCAATGGATTCCGTTGTTTCAAGATCCGCATCGCGGAGGTCATGGGGCAGGACGTGGACGCCTGGCCTGGTCGCACGGAGCGGATCATCCGCGAAGTCCGCGAGAGGCTCGGCCCCGATGTCGACATCCACGCCGATGCCAATGGTGGCTACTCAGTATCGAAAGCGATCAGAGTGGGGCGGATGCTCGAAGAGTACGGCTACTCGCATTACGAAGAGCCGTGCCCGTTCCCGCAGATCGAGAACACCGCGCAGGTCGCCGCCGCTCTCGATATCGCGGTGGCGGGGGGAGAGCAGGACAACTCCCTCGAGCAGTTCCAGCGGATCATCTCCTCCCACGCCGTCGACATCATCCAGCCGGATATCGGCTACATAGGCGGGATGTCCAGGGCTCGCAAGGTCGCCATGATGGCGGAGGCGGTAGGCATCCCCTGCACCCCGCACTGCGCGAATCTCTCCCTCCTGCAGGTGTTCACATTGCACCTCGCAGCATCCATGCCCGCTGTCTCCCAGTTCCAGGAATGGAGCATCGAGGACACCGCGTGGACACGCGGCGTGTACGAGCCCATCCCGGAGGTGGTCGACGGTTCAGTGACGATGACCGATGGTCCCGGGTGGGGCATCCAGATCGAGCGTTCCTTCCTGAACAACGCCGACCACAGGATCACACGCAGCTAGCCCCTATCCGCTCTCCTCAAGAAAGTTTGAACCATGGAATATTCCACACTCGGGCGCACCGGTGCGCAGGTCAGCCATCTCGGTTACGGCGGAGCCGTCCTCGGGCTGACCGACTATCTCTACACATTCGATCCGAACGATCCGGATGACCGGGCCAAGCTGTTCGAGGGGATCGACGCCGCGCTCGAGAGCGGGATCAACCTCTTCGACACCGCCCCCGGCTACGGCAACGGAGCGAGCGAGAAGGTGCTGGGGGAGGCACTGAAGGGGGTGACGGCAAGCGGCGGGGTTCCCCTGTTCGTCTCCACGAAGGTCAAGAGCGGGGCCGAGGTCGACGTGAGGGAGTCCCTCGAACGGAGCCTGGAACGGCTCGGTCGCGACAGCGTCGACCTGCTCCAGATTCATGGGACCTCGTACAGCCCCGAGGACGTCGATCGCATCATCGGGGACGGCGGGACCGCGGAGGCGATGCTCCAGCTCAAGGCGGATGGCCTCGTGAGAAACGTCGGCTTCACCTCGGAGGACAACAATGACGGCGTCTACCGACTGATCCGCAGTGGCCTCTTCGACACCATGCAGATCTGCTACAACTTCATTTTCCAGCACCCGTACGAGCCGAGCCGACCGTTCGGTTCGCTCCTGGAGGCGAAGAAGAACGGCCTCGGTGTCCTGACCATGCGGGCACCGACCTCCGGCACCTTCCAACGCTGGATAGAAATGGTGAATCCGGCCAACACCTTCGATTACACGCCGGCCCTGATCCAGTTCGTCCTCTCCAACCCGCTCGTGGATGTCGCGCTGGTCGGAATGCGCGACGCCGACCTTGTGCACAAGAATGTCGCGATCGTGGAGAACACCGGGGGCCGAATCAGTCTGGACGCCTTGCACGAGCGCTACGTCTGAGTTCGACAACATTTTCCGCCAACTAACGAAATGTGAGAGATGCGCAACTTGAAGATCAGCGCGATCGAAGTCCATGCGGTGCGGGGCGCCCGCCCGCCCGCTCCCGCTGGGGACACACAGCGACAGGTCAACGCCCTCAACCTCTACGCCGAGCATCGCGCGCCGGCGCTCCGCCCGGCGACACCCAGCCCGGCCGGGGCGGAGGCGACATCCCTTTATTTGAGGATCGGCACCGACGGTGGGGCCGAGGGATTTTATGGGCCGATCGACCCGGAGGTGCCCTGGTCGCTCCTGCGTCAGCTGGGGGGCTTCCTGATCGGTCAGGATGCGCTGGCCACCACCATCATCTGGGACAAGCTCGAGCGTCTCGACCGGCATGCGCGACACGGACATCTGAAGATGGCCATCAGCGCGATCGATAACGCCCTGTGGGACTTGAAGGGCAGGGTCCTCGACGCGCCGGTGTGGCAACTGCTGGGAGGCGCGTCGCGTGAGCGAATTCCCGCCTACGCGAGCCTGCTGGGAACCTCCCTCGAGCCTGACGTCGTCGCCCGGGTGGCCGCTCAGACCGCGGACGAGGGTTTCGCGGGCCAGAAATGGTTCCTGGCCTATGGGCCCGGCGAGGGCGAAGCGGGCATGAAACGCAATGTCGAACTCGCGGAGCAGGTCCGGGAGGCGGTCGGAGCTCAGACCGAGCTGATGTACGACGTCTTCCAGGGCTGGGATCTCGGCTACGCCCGATCGTGGGCACAACAGGTGGCGCCAACGCGTCCCGCCTGGCTCGAGGAGCCGTTCTCTCCCAACCGCTATCCCGCGTTCGTGGAGTTGCACCGCAGCACGGGGATCCCGCTGAGTGCGGGAGAGCACCTCTACGACCGCGCGGAGGTGCTTCCCTATCTGCAGGACGGCGTGCTCGCCGCCGTGCAGTCGGACCCGGAGTGGTGCGGCGGCGTGACCGAGCTCGTCAGGATCTGCGCGCTCGCCGAAACCTTCGGGGTTCCCGTCATCCCCCACGGACACGGGCTGCACGCCGCGCTGCATGTCGTCGCCAGCCAGTCGCCAGTCGCATGCCCGAAGGTGGAATACCTCGTGCGGAGCATGCCCAACCGGCATCACTTCGAAGCATCACCGCCGACGCCTGAGGGGGGCTCGTTCGCCCTGCCGACCGGCCCGGGCTTCGGAATCCGACTCGACGAGTCGAAGATCGACAGCCGGGAGTTGCTTCAGTTCGGGTGACTCCCGCGGAGTCTCCCCTCAGTCGTGGGCGAGGAGTTCGTCGATGCGTTCGACGAGGCGCAAGGTACGGCGCGCGTCACGGAGGTCGGGGCTCGGGGGGACCCCGTCCCTGACGCACTCGATGAAATGGGTGATCTCCGACTCGTAGCCCTGGAGATTATGCTGCGGCGTCAGGTACGTTCTCGGGCTCCAGACACCCGGCGCGCCGGCGTCATCTCGGAGTCCCGGGGCACGGTGGTAGACGACGGGTTGCAGGTTGTCCACGACAATGTTGCCACCGGTTCCGAGGAGTTCCAGTCGTTCCATCGGAAAACGGGCGTCGAGCAAGGATCCGGCCTGGATGGTGCCGATCGCCCCGCTCGCCGCGAGGAACGAGAGCGTGTAGCCGATGAGCTGTTCGCCGACTCGCACGCGTTGCACCTGGGTGAGCTCGATCTCGCCGAGCAGGAAACGGGCAAGATCAAGGTGGTGGATGACGTGATTGAGTTTGAAGGCCTCCTCGCCGTAGCGGGTGGCATGGAACTGGGACTGGTAGAGGTGGATCCCTCCGAATTCTTCCCGCTCGGAGATGTCCTTCGCCTCCAGGTAGGGGCTCATGAACCGCCGGTTGAATCCGACCATCACATGGCTGGTGCTCGAACGCTGCAGCTCGATCAGCTGATCCGCCTCCGCGACGCTGCGGACGGGCGTCTTTTCGACGAATACGTGGACGTCGTTCTCAATGGCTGCCGCAAGGATGGGGAGATTGCTCTGATGGCTGACCGCCACGATCACGGCGTCGAGTTTCGCCGTGGCGAACATTTCGGCGTAGTCGGTGAAGGTCCTCGCCGCGGAATATGTACCGGTGAACCTGTCGATCTTCGCCGGGTCGATGTCGCAGACGGCCACGACCTCATGGGCCGGCGCCGAGCGAAGCACATGGGCAAGCACGTCGAAGCTGTGTCGGCCTAGGCCGACAAAGCCCACCCTGACGGATTCGTCCGTTTTCACTGTTCCCCGATCCCGTTGTCGTTTCCTCGGCCGGACCCCGTCTGGGTCAGCCCTTCACCGCTCCGGCCGACATACCCGACATGAGCATGTTCTTCGTGAACAGGTAGAAGATCAGCACCGGGACGATCGCCATGATGGCGGCCGCGGAGAGGAGCCCGTAGTTGACCGCATACTCTGATTTCGCCGCCGCGAGGGCGACAGTGAGAGTCTGCCGCTGTGGCTCAGGCAGGAAGACCAGCGCATAGATGTAGTCATTCCAGATGGCGACGAAGGACAGGATCACAATCGTCACGATTCCGTTGCGACTCATCGGGACGATGATCCTGGTGAAAATGGTCCAGACGCCGGCCCCGTCCAGGATGGCTGCCTCCTCGACCGAGGATGGAACCTCGCGCATGTAGGCGACCATGAGGAAGATGCAGAACGGCACCTGGCCCGCGGCGTACGCCAGCACGATGGAGAAACGGAAGTTGAGCATCCCGGTCACCGCGAACAGCTGGTAGAGGGCCTGCAGCAGCACGATCCCGGGCACGAAGATCGAGATCAGGAAGAACGAGTAGATGGTGCGAGAGAACCGGAAGGTGAATCGCGCCAGAATGAATGACGCCGGCAGCACGCACACCAGCAATAGGCCAAGGCTGAGCGCCGTGATGATGACGGAGTTGCCGAATGCGGTGAGCACGTTGGTGTTCGTGAACATGGCCGTGAAGTTCTCGAAATTCACGCTCTCGGGAATCAGCGAAAAGCGCGAAAAGATCTGGGTGTTGCTTCGGAACGAGTTGCTCAGCGTCCAGAGGATGGGGATGAGGCAGCTCGCCGAATTGAGGATGAGTACCGCGTAGGTGAGAAGGATCACCGGGTTGTTCTTGAGGCGGGCGAACACCCGTGCTCCCGAGCTGCGGTGGCCGATGCGCGGGCGTGCCAGCTGGAGGTTTGCGGTCATGCGACGGTCTCCTGAAGCTTCATCTTGGACGGAATTCTTACCTTGTTGAACGAGCTCGTGCTCATGATGAGGGCGGAGACCGCGAGGCTCAGCACGAAGATCAGCATCGCGATGGCGCTGCCATAACCGTATTGGAACGCCTGGAAGGTCTGTTGGTACATCCAGGTCGCCGGTACCTGAGTTGATGTGCCCGGACCGCCACTCGTGAGCAGGAAGATGTAGTCGAAGGTTTTGAAGGCGGAGGTGACAGCGAGGATGACACAGACCCGCACCGTTCCGAGCGACAGCGGAACGGTGACCCGACAGAAGATCTGGAACGGGCTCGCCCCGTCGATGCGCGCCGACTCGTAGAACTCATTCGGGATGTCCTGCACTGCCGCGAGGAAGATGATGAGGAAGAAGCCGATGTCCTGATAGATCGGGACTGCGATGGCGGCGTAGAACGCCGTGTCGGGGTTGGAAAGCCAGGCCTGCTTGAGGAAGCCGAGCCCGATCGACCCCAGGAACTGGTTGATGATGCCGAAGTCCTTGTCGTACATCAGGGTGAAGACGAGAGACATGGCGGACGACGAGATGACGACCGGGAAGAAGAACACGCCCGTGAAGAACTTGTAGCCGGCAATCCGGTCGCGCAACATGGCGGCGAAGACGAGGCCGAGCCCCACCTTCACGATGACGGCGAGCGCCGCCCAGATGAGGATTCGGCCGATGCCGGACATGAGCACCGAATCGTTGAAGAGGTGAACGTAGTTGGCCAAGCCGTTGAAGACAGGTGCCGAGATGCCGTCCCAGCTGGTGAAGCTTGCGAAGAAGGTTGCGACAAAGGGGTAGATGAAGAAGATCGCGTACAGCGCCACGGCAGGGAGCACGAACATCAGATACACACTTCGGAATTTCATGGCGCCCATGTGAAGCCTTCTTCTTCTCGGTAGGGGTGAGGGGTGGTGACCGCGCTGAGCCCGGCCACCACCCGGTGATCTCTCGTGCCGTGCTACTGCTTGAACATCGTGTCTAGCTGCTGCGCGAACTCCTTGGAGGTGAACGCACCGGCCCATTGCTGAGCCATCAACGGGTAGAAGGTCTGCTGCTGGCTCGGCGTACGGGCGTTGCCCAGCCACTTGTCGCCCGCCTGCGTCGCCTGGACGGTCTGCAGTTGCGCGAATAGCGGTCCCGTCAGCGTGGCGTCCGGCTTCGCCTTGATGGCCGGAACCAGAACGGAGTTGTTGGCGAATTCGGTTTGAGCGCTTACCGAGGTCATGAAGGTGAGGAAGTTGGTCACCGCCGTCTTCTTGGCCGGGTCCTTAAGGCTCGCCGTGCTCGCGTAGAGAAGGGTCGTGAGGTCTCGTTCGACGTTCGTCGTCTTCTGTTGCCCGCCGGGGATCGTGGGGAACGGGATGACCTTCATGTCCGGGCCGAGGCTCTTGTCGATCGCCGGAAGATATCCGCTGTTGTCGATGAGCATTGCAGACTTGCCGGTATTGAGGTACTTGGCAATCGCGGCATTGTCATCGAGAGCCGCGGCATCCGAGGGTCCCATGTTCGTAGAGATGGACATGTAGTCGTCGACGGCCTTCTGCACGTTGGGCGACGTAAACGATCCCTTGCCCTGGAAGAGGTCAAGTGCCTTCTGATTGCCTAGGCTGCGGTCGAGCACGTAGTCGAAGAGTCGATCGTCGCTTTGGTTGACGGGCTGGGTGCTGACCGTCCACGGGATGATTCCCTGCTTCTTCAGGGCGGCAACGTCGCTGACGAGGAGCTTCCAGGTCGTCGGTAGCGGCAGCCCGGCCTTTTTGAAGACCTGTGTGTTGACGATCAGCGGAACCGCGAAGTTGACGAGCGGGAGCCCGCGTACCTTGCCGTCGACCGTCGCCGTGGCCCAGGCGCTAGCCGGAAACTCGTCCTTCATCGGTTTGGCGATCGAGGTCAAATCGGCGAGTTGTCCGGTCGCGATGTACTTGTCCATATTGAACGCCGGCTGCGGCCGCCAGAAGTTGAAGACGTCCGGCACCTTCTTGCTGGCAAAGGCGAGCTGGATCAAGGGCTGCAGCGCCGTTGACTGAGCGGTCTGCAGTTGAACGGTGACGTTTGGGTACTTCTTGTGAAACTCCGCCAGTAACTTGTTCGTCGCGACGGGCGTTCCGGCTCCACTTCCCGTCATGTTCGTGGCGAACGTGATCGTGACCGGGGCGGTGCTTGCCGCGCTGGCGGGTTTCGCGCCGGAAGGGTTGGGCGATGAACATCCGGCCGCCATCGTGATGAGCGCGAGCGCTGCGGCCGCGGCAATGATCGTTCTTTTGGTGCGCATGGTGATTAACTCCTCAAAGCATCGGTCGGTGCAGGGCGTGCTGAAGGGTTGCGCGGGCGCAAGGGTTCGCGCCGGTGCGCGCTGCGGAGATAACGAAAGTCGTCCTGCCTGGTGTGGCGGGCGCAATTGTCCGTACGCTCGACGCCGGGCGCCGATAGTAGTGAGGCGTCGCTGTGGTTCACAGTTCCTCCTTGAACTGTCTGGACAGCGGAGCGGAGGTCCTTGATCTGGGGAACCGCCGGTCTGCCGTCTTCGACCCGGGTGCTCGCGGTTGGGTGAGCCCGGGACCTTCGTTGTCGATTCCACTGTGGCATCGCGCGCGGCAGCCCTTTCATGCACGTCCCGCTATTCGGCACACAAAACCGCAACGCGACAGCGGCCCGATTCGTCGGCGGCCACGGTGGTCACCGAGGTTGGATGCCGGGTGGACACCGGGGGCCAGCGTTTTGAATTTCCCTCCCGCTCCGGGCGTCTCGCTCGACGGGACGCTGAGGCTGCGGGGTTGCCGGGCGGTGCCATTCTGGGCGCGAAGTTGTTCGTAGAAAAAATGATGTTGCCCCGGGCGGCGACGATAAGGGAGCGTGACAGAGATGTCGAAGATTAGTGTGCAGGCGCCGGCGGTCAACCGGCAGGACGAAATCCTCACGGACGAGGCCCTCGACTTTATCCACGCCTTGCATGGGCGGTTCGCCGCACGTCGTGACGAGCTTCTTCAGTTGCGTCGCGCCGCCAGCGACGAGATCGCCGAAAGCGGAAGACTTGACTTCAAGCCTGAGACGGCCTCGGTTCGTGGGGGGTCGTGGAAGGTGGCGGAAGCCCCGGCTGATCTACGGGATCGCCGTGTCGAGATCACCGGACCAACAGAGCCGAAGATGGCCATCAACGCCCTGAATTCCGGCGCCAAGGTGTGGCTGGCCGATCTCGAGGACGCCAACACCCCCCACTGGGACAACGTGATTACCGGCCAGGTTGTCTTGCGCGATGCCACGCGTCGAACCCTTTCCTTCACCTCCCCGGAGGGCAAGTCCTATTCCCTCAGGACGGATGCGCCTCTCGCCGTCGTCGTGGTGCGTCCCCGCGGCTGGCACCTCGACGACGACCACCTCATCATCGATGGCAGACCGGCAGTCGGAGCGCTCGTGGACTTCGGTCTCTACTTTTTTCACAACGCGGCCGAGCTGCTCAAAAGGGGCAGCGGTCCCTACTTCTACCTGCCAAAAATGGAGAGCTACCTCGAGGCCCGCCTGTGGAACGAGGTATTCGTGTTCGCGCAGGACTACGTGAAAGTTCCGCAGGGCTCGGTGCGGGCGACCGCGCTCGTCGAAACCATCCCCGCGGCATTCCAGATGGAGGAGATTCTCTACGAATTGCGCGACCACGCTTCCGGACTCAACGCCGGTCGCTGGGACTATCTTTTCAGTCTGATCAAGTATTTCCGTGATGCGGGTCAGAGCTTCGTGCTGCCGGACCGCGCGTCGGTGACGATGACCGCGCCGTTCATGCGTGCCTACACGACACTTCTCGTCCGCGCCTGCCACAGCCACGGTGCGTTCGCGATGGGTGGGATGGCTGCCTTCATCCCGAATCGCCGGGAACCGGCCATCAACGAGATCGCGTTCGCCAAGGTGCGCGCGGACAAAGAGCGTGAGGCGAACGACGGCTTTGACGGATCCTGGGTCGCGCATCCGGATCTGGTCTCCATCTGCGCTGAGATTTTCGGCGCCGTTCTCGACGGGCGCCCGAACCAATTGGACAAGCCGCTTACCGACGTCGTAATCACGGCGACCGATTTGCTGGCCGTCGATCAAACTCCGGGAATTGTCACCGAGACGGGCGCCCGAGACAACATCTCGGTCGCGGTCCAGTACTTGGCCACCTGGTTGGGCGGCAATGGAGCGGTCGCCATCAACAACCTCATGGAGGATGCGGCCACGGCGGAAATTTCGCGTTCCCAGATCTGGCAGTGGGTGCACGCGCAAGTCGTGCTCGATACAGGCGACATCCTGACCGCGGAGCTGGTGCGACGCCTTCTCGACGAGGAGGTCGCCGCCGTGGCCGCGGCTCGCGGAAGCGCATTCGACGAGACCAACTACTCCATTGCTCGTGACCTATTCGAGACGGTGGCTCTGGCCGATTCCTACGCCGACTTTCTCACCGTGCCGGCGTACCGCTACGTTGTGGCGGCCGAGGGAGTCACACAAGCGTCCTGATTACTCAACCCTCATCCGTCGGCGGCTCGCTCTAGGGTGGAGCCGTGACCCAATTCGGACAGCATGCGGCACCCACTCACGTCATCGCCCACATCAGCGACACGCACTTCTTGAGCGGGGATCGCACGTTGCACGGGGCGATCGCGACACACGCCAATCTGCTTCTCGCCCTCGCTCAACTGGAGCGGTCCGGAACGCGCCCGGCGGCAATCGTCTTCACGGGAGACCTGGCGGATCTCGCCGAGCCCGGCGCATACCGCAGTCTTCGCGAGATGGTGGAACCCGTCGCGGAACGCCTCGGCGCGCAGGTCATCTGGGGCATTGGCAACCACGACGAGCGACTGCAGTACGCGAGCGAGCTGTTTGACGAGACGATGCTGTTCGACGAGACCGTCGAATCAACACCGGTTCCGGCCCAGGATCGGGTCTACGAAGTCGACGGCTTGCGGATCATCGCGGTCGACAGCACGGTCCCGGGCTATCACCACGGCGATCTCACGGACGCGCAGCTGTCCTGGCTGGCAGATGAATTGGCCACGCCCGCCCGACATGGCACGATTCTCGCGATGCACCACCCTCCGATTCCGACGCCGATCGAACTCATGGCGGTGCTCGAGTTGCGCGGCCAGGACCGGCTCGCGGAGGTGATCCGGGGGACCGACGTGCGGGCGATCCTCGCCGGCCACCTGCACTACGCAACCCATGGGTCCCTCGCCGGAGTGCCGGTGTCGGTGGCCGCGGCGACCTGCTACACGATGGATCTCAGTGCACCGCTGCATACGCTGTCCGGAATCGACGGCGGTCAGGCCATCAATTTGGTACACGTCTACGCGGATCAGCTGGTGCACTCGGTCGTTCCGATCGGCGGCTTCGCGGAGATCAGCGGGTTCAGTGCGCTCTTCCTCGAACGGATGGGCGCGCTCTCACCAGAGGAGCGGCTTGAGGTCTTCTCCAGCAAGGCCTCGACGATGACCATCGCCGAGGTCGAGGACGGGCTCAGGCCCTCGCCGCGTGGGTGAACCGACGGTGGCTGGGCCCATGCGACTCGATCGGGCGGTAGAAGACTTCGCGGCCTACCTTGCCGCGGAGCGCGGCTTCAGCGAGCACACCGTTCGCGCCTACCGGTCCGATCTGACCCGGCTATGCCGGTTCGCCGACGATCGAGGCGTGGAGCTGGCAGGCGACGTCACTCTCGACCTGTTGCGCGAGTGGCTGTGGCAGGGCTCGCAGGCGGGACTGGCGAAGGCGACACTAGCCCGCCGCTCCGCCGCCGTGCGCGCCCTGACGATCTGGCTTGCTCGAACCGGCGACACTGACGCGGACGCTGCCGCCCGGCTCAAGTCGCCCCGCCCCGACCGGCACCTGCCCCGGGTCCTGACCCGCGAGCAGATGGACAAAATCCTCGCCGGTCTCAAGGCGCGGGCCGACACAGACGACCCCGGCGCCATCCGGGACCTTGCCGTGATCGAGCTGCTCTACGCCTCCGCCCTCCGGGCGAGTGAATTGACGGGCCTCGATATACCGAGCGTTGATGTCGGGCAGCTCACCGTGCGGGTCACGGGAAAGGGGTCGAAGGAGCGCGTCGTCCCGTTCGGCGTGCCGGCATTGCATGCGCTCGTGAGGTACCTCGACATCGCGCGACCGCTGCTGGTCGGCGATCAGGAGACGGCGGCGCTGTTCCTTTCTGGCAAAGGCACTCGGCTCGGCAGTCGCAGTGTGTATTCGCTCGTCTCGGCGCTACTTGCCGCCGTGCCGGGTGGCGGGCCTTCCGGCCCGCACGCCCTTCGCCATACCGCCGCAACCCACTTGCTCGACGGCGGCGCCGACCTGCGGGCGGTACAGGAACTTCTCGGACACGCGAGTCTCGGAACGACCCAGATTTACACTCACGTCTCGACCGAGCGGCTCACGGAGAGCTATCGCTCGGCGCATCCGCGAGCGTAAGCGCCGCCCGAAGCCCCGCCCGAAACCCCGCCAGAACCCCGCCAGACGAGGTTGCCGGACGAGGTCGCCCGAAGCGTCCCGTCGAAATACCAGCGTCCCGTCGAAATACGGCGGTTCAGCGGTCGACGACTCCGATGAACTGGCCACCGATCCCGTCGAATTCCTCGCGGGTCAAGCCGTCTGCCGGCTCCGGAAGATCCCAGATGTCGTGATCCGAGCAGCTGAGGTAGGTGAATTCCGGCCACCACTTTTTCGGCCGTGCGTCAGCGGTCAGCCCGCAGACGTCACAGGTGAGCTGCACCCACACCGGTCGCTTGCTTGACCGGCGGTTGGCGCGAGACTGCAGCAACCAGGCCGGAGGATTCTCATCAAGGTCCGCGAGCACGCTCTCGGACATCCACGCCGGGAGGTCGTGCCGCACTGCCATCTCGATCGGAATATCGAGTCGTTTGGCCGCCTCGCGTCTGCTGATCATTGCTCCAACGATAGGCGACGGAGGCCACGGCCGCGGGGGGCGCCGGCCCCGTCGTCCGCTCGGTCGGCAGCAGCACCGCGTGCCGAACGCCCAGCAGATAGTTGAGCGGCGACACGTATTGACCATGGAGGCGAGCCCCAAAGTGCACGCACGGGTTCGCGCAGTGGCCTTCCACCACGGTGCCGACCGTCAAGCCCCGAGTCACAGCGGATCCCGCGGCAAGGGTCGAGACAACCGGCTCGAAGCTGGACATCAGGCCGCCGTCATGTCGGATCGACAGCACCGGCCGATCCACCACGACACCGGCGAAGTAGACGACGCCGTCATCTGGCGCGATCACCGGGCCTCCCACCGTCGATGCGATATCAATGCCGCGATGACCGGCGGCATAGCGGGTCAACGGCGCGATGAACGGTCGAATAACCGGATGCGGCGGTGCAATCGGCCACGACCACGGTGCGGTCACTCCCGTCGCGGCTTGCGCCTGAGGCACGGCGGGGGACACCGTCGCCGGTACCAGTGCGCACAGGATCGCCAGGCAACTAAGCCGGAGTAGTCTGACGGCCGCGATCGGGAGTAACACGGATGACAGCCTCCCGCGCCGGAACGGGCGGCGGGCGGCGGGGGAGTGGACTGGGGAATCGGTCGCAGGGCCCGCTCGTGCGAAGGAGAGGTCGCCCCAACTGCTCAGGTTGGATAGCTGCTCAGTGCCGATAACGCTCGGTGCTACACTGATCCGAGCATCCCGGCTATTCGGGATGACTACGCGTGCCCGGAGTGGGCGATCGCCACGGTGATTCCCACAGCACGCAGTACATCCACTCGGTCCGGTTCCCCTATTCGCCAGTCGAATGAGGAAGCGGCGGATGTCTGCCGGGCACCAGGATTCGCACCAACCGGTGCGATAAACAACTGAGTGTGCACTGCCTGATGCGATCGCAGCGAGCTGCGAGGCGTCGAGCGTGCCAGAAAAGGAGACGGCCATGGCCGTTGTAACCATTCGCCAGCTGCTCGACAGCGGAGTCCACTTCGGACACCAGACCCGCCGTTGGAACCCGAAGATGAAGCGATTCATCTTGACCGAGCGTTCCGGCAGCCACATCATCGACCTGCAGCAGTCGCTCCAGTACATCGACAAGACGTACGACTACGTCAAGGAGACCGTCGCCCACGGTGGCACCATCCTCTTCGTCGGTACCAAGAAGCAGGCTCAGGGCTCGATTGCCGAGCAGGCACAGCGCGTCGGCCAGCCGTTCGTCAACCAGCGTTGGCTCGGTGGGCTCCTCACCAACTTCCAGACGGTCTCCAAGCGTCTTGCCCGCATGAAGGAACTCGAAGAGATCGACTTCGACGACACGACACGCGGCTACACCAAGAAGGAACTGCTCATTCAGCGTCGCGAGCTCGTGAAGCTGCAGCGTTCGCTCGGCGGAATCCGCAACCTCACGAAGACCCCGTCCGCGATCTGGATCGTGGACACCAAGAAGGAGCACCTCGCCATCGACGAGGCGCACAAGCTTGGCATCCCGGTCATCGCGATCCTCGACACCAACTGCGACCCCGACGAGGTCCAGTACCCGATCCCGGGCAACGATGACGCGATCCGTTCCGTCGGCCTGCTCACCCGTATCATCGCGGATGCCGCGGCCGAGGGCCTCATCCAGCGTCACCAGAAGCCCGAAGAGGGCAACGTCTCCGCCGTCGAGCCGCTCGCCGAGTGGGAAGCGGAGCTGCTTGGCGCCTCCGAGACCCCCTCGACGGAGGCCGAGAACATCGAGGCCGCCGACGGGCTGGTCGCATCGACCGAGTCCGACACCGAGGCCGTTGCCGAGGTAGTCGCCGCTGCGGTTCCGACCGAAGAGAACGACGCGGATGCCGCTGTTGCCGCGCACGAGGCGACCGCGGACGAGACCCTCGTCCCGACCCACCACGTCGAGTCCGACGCGGACGCCGAGGCCAAGATCGAAGCCGCCGCGACGGACGCCGAGAAGGCTCACCCCGCCGACGCCAAGCCAGCTGCAGCCAAGCCCGCTGCCGCCAACAAGTAAGGAAACAGCCATGGCAGACTTCAGCCTGGAAGACCTCAAGACCCTGCGCGAGCGCCTCGGCACCGGCATGGTGGAGACCAAGAATGCTCTCGTCGAGGCCGGCGGTGACCTCGACAAGGCCACCGAGCTGCTTCGCCTCAAGGGAGCAAAGGGTAACGCCAAGCGCGCCGACCGCTCCACAAGCGAGGGCCTCGTCGCCGCTAAGGAAAACGGTTCGACCACGACGCTCATCGAGCTGGTCTGTGAGACCGACTTCGTGGCCAAGGGTGAGCGTTTCGTCACCCTCGGACAGACGGTGCTCGACGCTGTCGTAGCCGCCGGCGCAACGACGCCGGAGGAGGGGCTTGCTGCCCCCGCCGGCGACGAGACCGTCGCGGACCTGATCAGCAACGAGGCAGCGATCCTCGGCGAGAAGATCGTTTTGCGCCGCGTGGCCGTTGTCTCCGGTGACAAGTTCGCGGTCTACCTGCACAAGACCAACAAGGACCTGCCGCCTCAGGTCGGCGTTGTTGTCGGATACTCGGGAGACGACGCGGAGACCGCTCGCAGCATCGCGCAGCACATCTCGTTCGCCGACCCGCAGTACCTCAGCCGCGACGAAGTTCCGGCCGCGGACGTCGAGACCGAGCGTCGCATCGTCGAGGAGATCAGCCGTGGCGAGGGCAAGCCCGAGGCCGCCCTCCCGAAGATCATCGAGGGTCGCGTCAACGGCTTCTTCAAGCAGGTAGTGCTCCCCGAGCAGGATTACGCTCGCGACAACAAGCAGTCCGTCGCGAAGGTGCTCAAGGATGCCGGACTCACCGTGTCCGGCTTCGCCCGCTTCAAGGTCGGCGCCTAGCAAGTCCACACGAAAGGCCCGGATCGCTCACGCGATCCGGGCCTTTCGCTGCGTCGGGCTCCTCGCGGTGTCGCGGTGCCCCTTGCGGTGTCGCGCCTTTCGCTGCCCAGGGCGCCCCCATTTGCTTAAAACGCAGGAGATTCACCACTTCCGCGCGGTTTCCGCGTGGTTGAGCTGCTTTCGGTGGTGAATCTCCTGCGTTTTGGGTGAGCACTGGGGCCGTGTCGTCGGAGCGCTTCCTTGGGGATGACCTTGTCACCCGGGGGGGCAACTTCGGCTGGAAATTCGCCGCGCGAACGGCCGTTGTTGTCCCTTGGAGACCGGGCGCCGGGAGACGGGGCAGCGGACCGACCCGATCCCATCGGATACCCTGTACGAAGTTACGAAACGTTAGGAGCAGGCATGATCGAAGCGCGCAAAAGACGGGTTCTGCTCAAGCTTTCCGGTGAAGCCTTCGGCGGGGGGTCGCTCGGCGTCAATCCCGACATCGTCAGCGAGCTCGCGAAGGAGATCGCCGAGGCGGCGAAGGATGTCGAGATCGCCATCGTCGTCGGTGGGGGCAACTTCTTCCGCGGGGCCGAACTCAGCCAACGCGGCATGGACCGCGGGCGCGCCGACTACATGGGCATGCTCGGCACCGTCATGAACTCTCTCGCGCTTCAGGACTTCATCGAGAAGGCCGGGGTCCAGACCCGCGTGCAGTCGGCGATCTCGATGACGCAGGTCGCGGAGCCGTACATCCCGCGCCGAGCCGAGCGCCACCTCGAGAAGGGCAGAGTAGTCATCTTCGGCGCTGGTGCCGGACTCCCGTTCTTCTCCACCGACACCGTCGCCGCCCAACGGGCGCTCGAAATCAGCGCCGACGTGGTGCTGCTCGCCAAGAACGGGGTCGACGGCGTCTACGACGACGACCCCCGAGTCAACCAGGCAGCCCTCAAGCTCGATCATGTCACCTACCAGGAGGCCCTCGTTCAGGGCCTCAAGGTGGTGGACTCCACGGCGTTCAGCCTGTGCATGGACAACGGGATGCCGATGGTCGTCTTCGGAATGCAGCCGCACGGCAACGTGACGGCGGCGATCCGTGGCGAGCGCATCGGCACGCTGGTCAGCAACTAAACTGACCTGAGCCCATTCCCTCTGAAGGAGACCCCGTGATTTCGGATGTCCTGGCCGAAGCCAAAGACAAGATGCACAAGTCAGTTGAAGCCGCGAAAGATGACTTCAGCAACGTGCGCACTGGCCGTGCCAACCCGGCGCTCTTCCAGAAGATCCTGGTCGACTACTACGGAACGATGACGCCGCTCGGCCAGCTCGCCGGAATGAACAACCCGGAGGCTCGCACCCTCGTCATCACGCCCTACGACAAGGGCGCGCTCAAGGAGATCGAGCGGGCGATCGCTACGGCCCCGAACCTCGGAGCCAACGTCGGCAACGACGGCACGATCATCCGGGCGACTCTGCCGGAACTCACCGAGGAACGTCGGCGCGAGTTCGTGAAGATCGTGCGCGCCAAGGGCGAGGACGCCAAGGTGTCCATCCGCAACATCCGCCGCAAGGCAAAGGATGACCTCGACGCGCAGAAGACGGAGGTCGGAGACGACGAGGTTGCCCGCGGCGAGAAGGAACTCGAGGCGGTAACCAAGTCTCACATCGACGCGATCGACGACGCACTCAAGAAGAAGGAAGCCGAGCTTCTCGAGGTATAGATGCCTGACGCTCCCGACGACGCTCCAGCCGGCAAGAAGACGCGCCGCGGTCGCTTCCAGCGCGAGGGGATAGAGGCGCGCGCTCACGCCCTCGAGGAAGACTTCAAGGCACAGGTCGCGGTGACCCGCGCGCACATCGACGCGACAACCGTGAAGATCGAGGCGCGCACCGGCCGTAATCTTCCGCTCGCGATCCTCATCGGCGTCGGCCTCGCGCTGCTCCTGATCTTCAGCCTTGTGTTGGTCAAGGCGCTGTTCATGATCTTCGCCGGCGCGCTCATCGTGTTCACGGCATTCGAGCTCGCCAGTGCTCTGCGCTTCTCTGGGCGGGACGTTCCCCGCTGGCCGACCGTCATCGCCGCCGCCGCCACCGTGCCGGCGGCCTTCTACCTCGAGGACCAGGGGCGCTGGCTCGTCACGATCGGCGGCATCGTGTTCGTCGCGGTCTGGCGTCTGGCCGAAGGCCTCGGGTCGACGCACCGCAAGTCGGCGCGTGGCACCTGGTCGGATGTCGCGGCCGGCACGTTCGTACAGATCTACGTACCGTTCCTCGGCAGCTTCGCCGTGTTGCTCGCGGCACAACCGGGCGGCGAATGGTGGACCCTGGCGTTCCTCCTTCTCGTGATCTGCATCGACACCGGCGCCTACGCGAGCGGGCTGCTGCTCGGTAAGCATCCGATGGCCCCTCGAATCAGTCCCAAGAAGACCTGGGAGGGCTTCGCCGGCTCGCTCGTCGTCGCGCTCATCGCCGGTGTGCTGCTCTCGATCTACATGCTCGATGAGCCCTGGTGGTTCGGGCTGATCCTCGGCGCCGTGATCGTCTTCACGGCCACGGTAGGCGACCTCACCGAGTCGCTCATCAAGCGAGATCTCGGCATCAAGGACATCAGCACGTGGCTGCCGGGACACGGGGGCTTCCTGGACCGGATGGACTCGATCCTGCCGAGCGCCGCGGCCGCGTACATCCTGTTCCTCATCTTCCGCTGATCTCACGAGTCGGATCGGCGCGAAGGCGGCAGATAAGTACGGAGCGGGATCGGTACACAGGCTCCATAACCCAACGACACAGCACCCGCACAGCCAAATTAGCGAACCCCCGGGATTAGTGCACAATGGACCCGTGAGCACAACCTTTCCCCGCACCCGCAAGTCGCAGCATGGTTACAGAATTGACCAGGTCGAAGACTTCCTCGAGGACGCCCGCCGCGCATACTCCGTCGGACCGAACGAACCCGCCGTCGTGAGCGCAGCCAACATTCGCCAGATGGCCTTTGCTCTCGAGCGTGGCGGCTATTCACCGACCCATGTGGATGCGGCGCTCGAGCGGCTCGAGGACGCATTCGCCAGCCGGGAGCGGGAGCGCGCCATTCAGGAACGCGGTGACGAGGCCTGGTACACCGAAGCCCGGAGCACCGCTCGCGAGATCATGGATCGACTGCTCCGACCGGCGGGTCAGCGCTTCAACCGGACGGGACTCCTGAGCGAGGGTTACAACACCAGGGACGTCGACGCCTTCGCCGAACAGCTCATTACGCACTTCAGGGACGGGAGGTCGTTAAGCATCGAGGACGTGCGGAACTCCGCCTTCCGCACCAAGAGGGGCGGATACCAGGAGGCGCAGGTTGACCTCTTGCTCGACACCGTTGTGCACGTGATGCTCGCGGTGCGCTGACCGCCAACGGGACTTTTGGGCCCACCTGGGCTAGGCTCTCTTACCTATGGGCAGGCGAACGCACTATTCAACTATCCAGGCCGAAGCAAGCGGAGCCGGAACCGCACTCAAGGGACGGCAGCAGCGCACGCGGCACAGCCTCCCAATCTTCTCCTTCACAGCGGCTGTAGCACTCGTTTCTGTGCTCGCCGTCGCACCGGTTAATGCCTCTGCCGCTTTCGCCCAACCCGTCGTGTCGACGGGGCCAGCGCAGAGTCTCTCCGTCAGCGGACCGTTCGTTCACGCGGTCACACGCGACGGGTACGAAGTTACCAAGAAGGTAGTGGTGGTTCCCCCGAAGCCCGTTGCCGCTCCAGGCAAGTCGGTCAGCGCTCCGTCTGCGGGCGTTCCGAACCCGGGCAGTGCCCAGGCGATCGGACACCAGATGGTTCTGGCTCGCGGATGGGGCGAAGACCAGTACTCCTGTCTCGTCTCGCTGTTCAACCGGGAGTCCGGGTGGAGGGTGAACGCGGCAAACCCGAGCGGTGCGTACGGCATCCCACAGGCGCTTCCCGGGTCGAAGATGGCCTCGGCCGGAGCTGACTGGGCCACCAACCCCGCGACGCAGATTGCCTGGGGCCTTGGCTACATCACCGGTCGGTACGGAACCCCGTGCGGGGCGTGGGCACACAGCCAAAACACCGGCTGGTACTGACGCTCCTCCACTGACGGCGTGGGTCGCCGCTCGAGGCGAGAGAGATCGAGCGTCCGGGTGGGTCGTAAGCTCGTAGGGTGCCACGATCCAATCGCCCAAGAGGACAACGCACCGGTGGCGGTGACGACAACGAGTTCGACCTGTCACGGGTGATCTACGGGAGCCTCCACACCGAGTCGAAGCGAGACGGAGAGTGGAACGTGCAGCCCCTTTCCCCCACATCGGCATCGAAGTATTACACCTGCCCGGGATGTGGGCTCGAGATTGCGCCCGGGATCGCGCACGTGGTCGCATGGCGAGCCGACGGCCTCATGGGGGAGACCGATGACCTTGCCGCGCGTCGGCACTGGCACTCGCACTGCTGGAAGATCAAATGATCGAAATCCGGGCCGGCGTGGAACTTCCCGCCCGCCGAGAAGACATCGAGTTGCACACGGCGGACGGCCTCACCCTGGTCGGGGAGTTGTCGCTTCCCCAGGATCGAGACCCGGTGGCGACGATCGTCGCCCTTCACCCGCTGCCGACCGCCGGCGGCTTCATGGACTCGCACATCATTCGCAAGGCGGCGGCGCGACTGCCGGCGCTTGCCGACCTCGCAGTGCTCCGATTCAACTTCCGTGGCGTCAGCTCCCCGCGCGGCACCTCCGATGGCGAGTTCGGCGACGGTATAGAGGAGAGGCACGATCTCGCCGCAGCGATGGATTTCGTCGCGTCCCGACACCTGCCGCACCCGTGGCTGCTCGGCTGGTCGTTCGGAACCGAGGTCGTGCTCAAATACGGCCGCGAGCATCCGATCGACGGCGCAATCCTGCTCTCTCCTCCGCTCCACCGCGCTACCACCCGGGAAGTTGCAGCGTGGTCCGGCGACGCCAGGCGGCTCGTCGCGGTCATTCCCGAACTGGACGACTACCTGCGTCCCGCCGCGGCGGCCGAACGATTCGCCGCGGTGCCGGAGATCGAGCTCATCCCGGTGGCGGGTGGCAAGCATCTGTGGGTGGGGGAGGCGCAGACCAAGCGGGTGCTCACTGAGATCGTGGCGCGGCTGAATCCCGCCGCGCTGCCCCTCCCGGAGACCTTCTAGAGTTCGTTCTGCCGCGGGACGACAACCTGGTCGATGATAAGCAGAACCGCCGCGGCGACCGGGATGGCGATGAGCGCGCCGAGAATGCCGAGAAGCGATCCGCCGGCCAGGGCCGCGATCACGACGACGGCGCCTGGCACCTTCACCGCCCGGTTCATCACCCGCGGGTTGATCACGTACGCCTCGATCTGCATGTACGCGAGGTAGTAAATCGCGACCCAGAGCGCCACTCCCGGCCCGCTGAGGAGCAGGGTGCTGAGGGAGATCAGGATGCTTCCGGACAGCGTTCCGACGAGGGGAACCAGCGCGAAGAGGAACGCGACGAAGGCGAACAGAGCCGGGTATTTCAGCCCGAAGATGGACATGATCGACAGGAACACGAAGCTCAGCAGGCCGTTGGCGAGGGCGATAGTCCCCTGACCGACAACGTAACGTCCGACCGATGCGCTGATCTGCTCGGCGAGGTCGGAGAAACGCGCTCGCTTCGAGGCCGGAACCAGGCGATAGAGGCCGCGCTTCATGCTCGAGAGCGAGGCGACGAAGTAGAGAGTGAGGATGAAGATGATGAGCGCACCCGTGACGCCGCCGAAGATTCCGACGCCCACCGCGAGCAGCCCGCCGCCGATGGTTGCGACGTTGTTCTGCAACCACTTGCTGGCATTGTCGACGAGTTGCTGCACGTTGATCCAGCTCGGCAGATTCTTCTGGGTGTCCTGAATCCAGCTCTGCCGGGAGATCGTGGCGATGAAGTCCGGGAGGCTTGAGATCAGATTGCTCACCTGATCCGCTATCACCGGCACCACGGCGAAAATGAGGGCGGCGAACACCGCGAGGATGCCGGCGAAAACGGTGAGCATCGCCGTCCAGCGCGGGAAGCGGTGCTTCTCGAGCCAGGACACTGACGGGTCGATTCCCAGGGCAAGGAACAGGGCCGCACCGATGTAGGTGAGGATCGTGGATAGCGTCCCAATCGCGCCGCCGATGGCCATCGCGACAAGAACGCCGAGACCCCCGAGCAGGCCAAGCCGGAAGGCGTTGTGGATTTTCACTGCGACTCCTGAGTGCTAGAGGCTACTAATCGGTCGCAACCTTCTCTGCCTGAGACAGTACCGCCCGCAAGCTCTCGAAGTAACCAGCGACAGACTCACGCTCGATACGTATCTCGGACAATCGCTCCTCGGCATCCTGAACCAGCCGAGCGGTCTGCTCCTCTGCCTCCCTGATCATCGCCGAGGCCCGAGAGTCGGCGTTGGACAGAATCTCGGCGGCCTCGGCGCCCGAGCGGTCTCGAAGCGCTCGAGCCTCGGCCTTGGCCTCGACGTCGATAGTGTCGGCCTCTGCGCGCTTCTCCGCGGCGATTCGAACCGCTTCCGCGAGTTGGTTCTGCGCCTCGTCCAGGTACTTTTGCGTCTGCGCGACGGCCTCCTGATGAGTGAACAGGAATTCCTTCTCGGCCTCGTCGCGCCGCGCCTTGAGCTCGACGTCGAGGTCGGTGCGAGCCTGCTCGGAGTCGAGTGCCAGACGAGTCCGCACCTCGGCGGTGTCGTGGGAGAGCTGAGCGCGGGTCTGCTCCACCTCCCGGGTAGTGTCGGCGAGAAGCTGTTCAGCCTCGCGCGCCACAGTGGTCTTCTGCTCGTCGATCTCCTGCTGAAGTTCGGCACGTGCCGCGGCGATCTCGGCATCGAGCTTGGCCAGCGCTTCCGTGGTCTCCCGCTGCAACTCGTCGCGGGACCGATCGGCGTCGAGGGCCACCTTCGTCTGGGCCGCCCTCTTCTCCTGGGCGATGGTCGCCGAGGCGGCGGCGGTCTCCTGTTCGAGCTTCGCGTGAGCGGCGGCCATCTCCTGCTCGAGATCGGAGCGAGCGGTAGAGATCTCCAACTCCAGCGCGGCGCGAGCCGTCGAGGTCTCCAGTTCGAGCGCAGACCGTGCGGCTATGGTCTCCTGCTCGAGCGCGGTGCGGGTGGCCTCGGTCTCCTGGTCGAGCGCGGTGCGGGTGGCCTCGGCCTCCTGCGCGAGTGCCGCACGAGTGGAGGCCGTGCCGTGCTCGAGGGCCGCCCGTGCGGCCTCCGTCTCGTGCAGCACGGCGGCGCGAGCCGAGGATGTCTCGAGCTCGAGTTCCGCGCGAGCCTCTGCGGTGCGGCGCTCGAGCTCGTTGTGCGCCTCAGCGTTCTCCTGCTCGAGAGCATTCCTTGTCGCGGCGGTGTCGTGGTGCAACCGGGACCGGGCCTCGCCGATCTCCCGAGCGAGCTCGGCGCGCAGTTCGTCGCTCGACCTGGCCAGTTCGGTGCGCTGGTGTTCGATGTCTCGCTCGAGCTCAGTGCGCTGCTGCTCGGTGTCCCGCGCCAGGTCGCCCCACTGCTTCTCCGACTCGCTCGAGAATTCCGCCCGGCGAAGTTCGGTCTCTCGAGCGAGCGCGGCGGCCGCGTCCCGTGCCTCGGTCATTTCCCGGCTCGCCACCGCTCGGAGCTCCGCGGATTCCCGTTCCGCCTCGGCGCGAACGGCCGCGGCCTCGCGCTTGGCTGTCGCGCGCGCCTCCGCGGCCTCGGTTGCCACGGCGCCGCGGATGGCCGCGGCCTCCCTGAGCGCGTCCTGGCTCAGCGTTTCGGCCTCGGCGCGGGTGCGCTCGAGCAGTTCAGCGGCCTCGCCGTGTGCGGAGTTCAGAATCCGGGTCACCGTGGCGTTGGCCTCCGCGACCGCCTTCTCGGCCGCCTCCATGGCATCGACGCGGAGTTTGGTCACCTCGGCGAGCACACCGCTTCGGAGCCGTTCGGCGTCGATGTCGGCTTGGCTGATCAGACGGGTTGACTGCTCTTCGGCCACCCTGAGGGTGTTTTCGAGTTTGGTGCCGAGCCCGCTATACGTCGGGCTGCCGGTCTCCTCGATCTCGGCCTGCAGGTCTTCCACGGTCGCATGGAGACGCTTGAGCTCCCTCGCGGCCTCCGCCTTGTCGCTGTTCGCCTTGATCAGCTCGCGTCGGAGGTCCTGAATCGCCCCGTCGACCTCATCGCGGTTGTAGCCACGCATCGCGGTGCTGAAAGTCTCGTCGTCAGCCGCCACGGCGTCTCCTCTTCAGTAATGGTCGACCGGGACGGAATCGGTCCCCGGCCGGAACTTTCTGAGTTTAGCCTGAGCGCGGCTTTTACCACGGGTCGCGCCGGTTTGCCCACAGCCGTGCGGCGTTCCGTGGCGCAAATTCTTGATAATGAGGCGACTTTCAGGGTCGCTAGGCTACTCTTGAACGTCTTTGCCTGTTGCCAACCGAGGTCCTGTTGAATTTCACGGACCTTTTGAACTCGCTTCCGAGTGAGACGTCGCCCCACAGGCGACATCCGGAAGTTGCCGACCGCCGGTCGACCACGGCAACACGAGAGGAGTAACCAACGTGCGGTTCATCGCTGCCATCATCAGCTTCGTCATCGCCTTCGGACTGATCGCGTACGGCATCGCCCAGCGCACAATTCTTGCCGAGGCCAACAGCATCACCGCGTCAGAGACGCTGAAGACCACGGCCGCGGTCACCATCATCGACAGTTCCGTGCTCAGGTCTCGAACCGGTCGCCAGGACCTGCAGATCAGCGGGGCGAAGAACATATTCGTTGCCTACGGTCGCACCGAAGACGTGCTGGCCTGGGTCGGCAAGACCAAATACAACAAGGTCGGGGTGAACCGCGACAAGACGGCCCTCACCAACCGACTCATCGCGGGCAAGGCCACCTCCGTTCCCAACCCGAAGGGCTCCGATCTGTGGCTTGACCAGCACTCCGCTACCAGCAGCCTGAGTCTCACCCTCAACGTTCCCGCTGACATCTCGATCCTCGTCGTCTCAGACGGCAAGAGCCCGGCGCCGAGCCAGCTGTCAATCCGCTGGCCGCTCGACAACCGCACGCCCTGGTCCGGGCCGCTCATCGTCGGCGGCATTGTGTTGCTGATCATCGGGATCGTGCTCTACTTCCTCGCCCTTCGCAACCTGCGCCGCTCCCAGGGCCCCCGCCGCAAGACTCCGAAGATGCCGAAGGTTCCGCGTCAGCGCAGCTACAGGCCGCGGAAGCCGCAGGCGATTCAAGCCACGCCGGGGCGACGGTCGAACCGACGACGCATGGTCGCAGTCGTGCCCGTCCTGTTGGTCGGCGGACTGGCGCTGAGCGGCTGCACCTCGCAGTCCTGGCCGGTTTTCATCACGGGAGCCTCGGCGTCGACGACTCCGACGCCGACATCCACCGCGCAGGCCGCGGCAGGCGTCAACCCCCCGGCCGTCACCGTGTCGCAATTGCGCTCCATCGTCGACCGGATCGCCGCCGTCGCGACGAAGGCGGATGCCGACAAGAACGTCGAGCTGGCCAAGACCCGGTTCGACGGCGCTGCGCTCGACCTGCGGGCGGCTAACTACGCCATTCGCAAGGTCGACAGCGCCCAGGCGGCTCTCGCGCCGATTCCGACCGGCGAGCTGAGTATCAAGCTGCCGCAGCAAACCAACAAGTGGCCGCGCACAGTTCTCACAGTGGTAAACAACCCGAAAGACAAGACCGTGGCCCCGGTGGCGCTCATGCTCGAGCAGAAGACGCCGCGCGACAACTACAAGGTCGAGTACGCGACGGCCCTCGAGGCCCGGGCCAAGGTTCCGCAGCTCGCACCGGCCGACCTCGGCGCGCCTCGCCTAGCTCCAGATGTCAAGTTGCTCAAGATGGAGCCGTCGAGCGTGGCTCTCGCCTACGGCGACATCCTCGCGAACGGTCCGGCGAGCACGTCGATGAAGGACTTCGACACCAAGAACGACGCCCTCATCGGCGAGATCGGTCTCGACTTCCGCAAGAAGACCGCGGCGGCGCTTCCGGCGAATGCGAAGATGCAGATCACCAACAGCAACGGTGCGTACGACAGCATCGCTCTCGGTAGCGCCGACTCGGGCGCGGTAGTGGCGGTGTATCTCAACGAGACCGTCACCGTGACGCCGACCGAGGCCGGGGCCTCGGTCAATCCGGAGGGGCAGGTCAAGACGCTCTCCGGCATCACCGGGTCCACGAAGGGAACCGTAGCGGTGTACGGTGACCAATTGCTCTTCTTCGTCCCGAGCGTCACGAGCAATCAGAAGATTTCGTTGCTCGGATTCGCTACAGGCCTCGTTTCAGCAAAGGAACTTCCGTGACCTCGATCCCCCCGTCCGCTGCCAATCTCCGCGGTGCGGTCGACCTGTCGTCCCTCGTGCGACCCCCGGCTGCCGCTGGTGCGGGACCGGCCGGACAATCCGGGCCGGTCGCCGTCCCGTCTCTGGTGGTCGAAGGGACGGATGCATCGTTCACCGGCATCCTCGATCTGTCGCAGACCGTTCCGGTGATCGTCGAACTGTACGTCGGGGAACCGTCGGCCGACCTGATCAGGGTAGTCACCGGGTACGCGGGCCGCCTCGTGCTCGCCACGGTGGATGCCGCGGCCAACCCTCAACTTACACAGGCGTTCCGCGCAGTGGCGGCCCCGACCGTCGCCGCCGTGATCGGGGGCCGGCCGATCGCCCTCTACGAGGGTGAGTTGCCAGAAGACGATGTCAAGCAGGTGCTCGACCAGGTGTTGACCCTCGCGGCTCAGCAAAACGTTACGGGAACGGTGACCCCGCAAGAAACCGAGGCCGCGTCGGCCGAACCGATTGAAGAGCCTCTGCCTCCGCACCATCAGGAGGCCTTCGACGCGATCGCCGCGGGAGACTTCGAGACGGCGATCAAGGAATACCGCACCGCCATCGCGCAGGACCCGCGCGATCAGCTCGCGGTCGCCGGACTCGCCCAGGTGTCACTATTGGCCCGGCTCGACGGCGTCTCTGCGGCGGACATCCGGCAGGCGGCCGGCTCCGCTCCCGCCGACCTCGATGCGCAGCTCGCCGTCGCCGATCTTGACGTCTCCGGCGGCCACCTCGATGACGCATTCGGCCGACTCCTCGACCTGTTCCCGTCCCTCGATCAGGCGGGCAAGGACCGGGTTCGCACCCGGCTGCTCGAGTACTTCGAGATCGCCGGGACCGAGGACCCGCGCGTTACTGCCGCGCGCCGTCGCCTCACGGCGCTTTTGTATTAGGCTCAGCCACCATTCTCAGCTCCCGGCGTTCACCCGGGGGCGGCGTTCACCGGGCCGTCTCATCGGCGCAGCCTGAGCCAAAGCCCGGCAAGGGGCGGGAGGGTCAGTTGCGCCGAGGCCGGTCGACCGGCCCATGGCTCGTCGATCGCCACCACGGACCCGAAGTTCCCGACTCCTGAACCGCCGTACTCCGAGGCATCCGTGTTGAAGATCTCGTCCCAGGTTCCGGCGAACGGCAGCCCAATTCTGTAGCCGTCGAGCGGGGTGCCGGAGAAGTTCATCAGGACCGCGATTGGGTTGCCGTCGTGGTCCCAGCGCAGAAACGCGACGGTGTTGTGCTCGGCGTCCGATGCGTCGAGCCACTCGAAGCCGCCCTGGTCGTTGTCACGAGCCCACAGCGCCGGCTGCTCTCGGTAGACCCGGTTCAGCTGGGTCACGAGGGAAAGCAGGCCGCGGTGAGCCGGCTGATCCAAAATCCACCAGTCGAGGCCGCGTTCCTCGCTCCACTCCGACTGCTGGCCGAACTCGGAGCCCATGAAGAGCAATTGCTTTCCGGGATGCGCCCACATGAAGGCAAGGAACACGCGCAGGTTCGCGCGCTTGTTCCACTGGTCACCCGGCATCTTGCCGAGCAGCGAACCCTTGCCGTGTACGACCTCATCGTGGCTGATAGGCAGCAGGAAGTTCTCGGTGTAGGCGTACACCATGCTGAACGTGATTTCGCCGTGGTGGTACGCCCGATACATCGGGTCTTCCTGCATGTACGACAGGCTGTCGTGCATCCACCCCATGTTCCACTTGAGACCGAATCCCAGGCCCGAACCGGCGGTCGGCTTGGTGACTCCCGGCCACGCCGTCGACTCCTCCGCGATCATCACGATGCCCGGATTGCGCTTGTACGCCGTCGCGTTGACCTCCTGAAGAAAACTGATCGCCTCGAGGTTTTCCCGACCGCCATGGATATTGGGAGCCCAGTCGTCCGCCTCCCGGGAGTAGTCGAGGTAGAGCATCGAGGCGACAGCATCGACGCGCAGACCGTCAATGTGGAAGTCCTCGAGCCAGTACAGCGCGTTCGCGACCAGGAAGTTGCGAACCTGCGAGTCTCCGAAGTTGAAGACGAGCGTTCCCCAGTCACGCTGCTCACCGCGGCGCGGGTCGGAGTGCTCGTAAAGCGGCTGACCGTCGAAGTTGGCCAGCGCCCACTCGTCCTTGGGAAAGTGCGCGGGAACCCAGTCCATGATCACGCCGATTCCCGCCCGGTGCAGACGGTCGATCAGGTAACGCAGATCATCCGGATGCCCGAACCGACTGGTGGGCGCGAAGTAGCCGGTCACCTGATAGCCCCACGACCCGCCGAACGGGTGCTCGGCGAGAGGCATGAACTCGACGTGGGTGAAGCCGGTTTCGGTGACGTAATCGATCAGCTGGTCCGCGATCGTTCGGTAGTCGAGCCCCGGACGCCAGGAGCCGAGATGCATCTCGTACACGCTCATCGGCGAGTTGTGCGGGTCCCTCGAGCCACGCTCGCGCAGCCAGTCCTCGTCGTTCCACTCGAACAGCGTCTGACCGACCTTCGACGCGGTGGCGGGCGGAATCTCGGTGTAGCGGGCCATCGGGTCTGCTCTCGTCACCCACTGTCCCGCGGCGGTGAGCAACTCGAACTTGTAGGCCGTTCCGGGAGTGAGGCCGGGCACAAAAAGCTCCCAGACGCCGTTGTGATCGAGGCGGCGCATGGCGTGTCCGAGACCGTACCAGCCG
This sequence comes from Microbacteriaceae bacterium, assembly GCA_025464975.1. Taxonomy (GTDB): domain Bacteria; phylum Actinomycetota; class Actinomycetes; order Actinomycetales; family Microbacteriaceae; genus Lacisediminihabitans. The sequence goes on from JAODMT010000004.1 coordinate 226,677, forward strand.
TTGAAGTCCCCGACGACCCGCGCGGCGGTCGCGTGCGGGGCCCACACGGAGAAGCTGGTGCCGGCGACTCCCTCGTGCGGGCGGAAGTGTGACCCGAACACCTTCCAGATCTGTTCGTGGCGCCCCTGACCCCACAGGTAGAGGTCCATCTCGCCCACCGAAGGGACGAACCGGTACGGGTCATCCGCCACCCAGTCCGGGCCGTTGGCATAGGTCGTCCGCACGGTGTAGGCCTGGCCTGCTCCCGGCGCGAATCCCTGCCAGAGCCCTCCGGCGACGTGGCTGAGAGACACCCGGCTGTCGTCGGCGCGAATGGCAATGACGGATTCGGCAAGGGGACGGATGACGCGAATGACGAAGCCACCGTCGACCGCATGTTGCCCGAGGGTCGCGTGCGGCTGCGGATGGCGTCCGTCAACGAGGGCGGCGATGTGGTCCGGATGTAGCTCCGGCAACTGCGAGAGTGGCGGCTGCGGTTCGGGCACCCGAGGTTCGGCGGAATTGCTCGCCGCCGGACCACCCGGCTCCGTCTTCGCCGCCGAGACGACCTTCTTCACCGTGTTCGCGACCGCTGCCGCTTCGGCGCGAACGGCCGCCGCGATTTCAGCAGCCTCGGCGCCGACGGTCTCGGGAACGGACTTCTTCGGGGGCTTCGACGAGTCCTTGGCCATTTACTTGCCTCTCGGGAGTTCGACACGCAGGATGTGCACGGGTTCGACGAAGGCGTCGAGTCGCACGAAGTTGTGTTGGCCCCAGGTGAATTTCTGCTTGGTGATCAGATCGGTCACCTCGAACTGCTCGGTCAGATCGATGCCGAACCGCGTCGGGTCGAGGTGGACCGTGGTTTCGCGTACCGAATGCGGGTCGAGATTCGCCACAACGACGATCGCGTCGCCGCGACCCGAGCGCGTGTAGCGACCATCCACGTATTTGCTGTAGACGATGATCGAGTCGTCGTCGCTCCAGTGAACGTCGAGATTTCTCAACTGCCGAAGCGCGGGGTGCTCGGCGCGGATCTTGTTCAGCTGAGTGATGTACGGGGCAAGCGAATGACCGGTGGCTTCGGCGGCAGCGAAATTGCGGCTCTTGTACTCGTACTTCTCGTTGTCGATGTTCTCCTCGGAACCAGGTCTTGCCACGTTTTCGTAGAGTTCGTAACCGGCGTACACGCCCCAGCTCGGCGAAGCCGTCGCCGCGAGGGCCGCGCGGATCTTGTACGCCGGCGGGCCGCCGAATTGCAGGTACTCGGAGAGGATGTCAGGGGTGTTGACGAACAGATTGGGCCGGAAGTAGGCCGCATGGTCGTGCGAGATTTCGCGGAAGAACTCCTCGAGCTCGTCCTTGGTGTTTCGCCAGGTGAAGTAGCTGTAGGACTGTTGAAAGCCCACCTGACCGAGCGCGTACATCATGGCCGGCCTCGTGAACGCCTCGGCGAGGAAGACAACGTTTGGGAATTCGGTGTTTATCTCGTGAAGGAGCCACTCCCAGAACTGCAACGGCTTGGTGTGCGGGTTGTCCACCCGAAAGATCGAGACGCCGAGTTCGATCCAGTACTTCACGATTCGAAGCACCTCGGTGCGGATGCCGATCGGGTCGTTGTCGAAGTTGATCGGGTAGATGTCCTGATACTTCTTCGGCGGGTTCTCGGCGTAGGCGATCGAGCCGTCGGGCAGCGTCGTGAACCATTCGGGATGTTCCGTCACCCACGGGTGATCGGGTGAACACTGCAGCGCGAGATCGAGAGCGACCTCCAGAGAGTTGTTCTTGGCCGTGTCGACGAACAGTTGGAAGTCCTCGACGGTGCCGAGGTCCGGGTGGATCGCGTCGTGGCCGCCTTCCTTCGAACCGATGGCCCACGGCGAGCCGGGGTCATTCGGCCCGGGATTGAGCGAGTTGTTCGGACCCTTGCGGAAGCTCACACCGATCGGATGAATCGGCGGAAGGTAGATGACGTCAAATCCCATGCGGGCGACATTGGGCAGTCGGCGGGAAGCGGTGCGGAAATTGCCGCTCGTCCACGATCCGTCCCTGTTCTTCTTCGCGCCTTCGGACCGGGGGAAAAACTCGTACCAGTTGCCGAAGCCGGCCCTGGTCCGCTCGACCCGAATCTCGAGCGGCAGGCTGAGCGTGTTGAGGCTCGACAGAGGGTTTCTCGCGATCTCCTCGGTCACCCGCTGATCGAGAGCGACATCGAACCGAGTCGCGGGCGCGAGGCTCTTCGTGCCGATAATTTTCGCCGCGTCCTTGAGCACCTTGCTCGTCGGGTCCGCCTTCGAGGCACGGTTCAGAAGCTGACCTCCGATGAGCAGCATGAGCTTCACGTCTACGCCCGCCGGAATCTTCAGCTCGGCGTTGTGCAGCCAGGTCGCCCAGTCGTCTACCCAGGCCTGAACGCTGTAGACCCACGTTCCCTGCACGTCGAGCAGCACGTCGGCCTGCCAGCGATCCAGTCCGGGGCCGACCTCCTGCATCCGGTGTTTTGACTGCACGCCCTCGGGAGTAGTGAGCAGCAAGTCGACGCCGAGCACGTCGTGGCCCTCCTTGAAGACGGTCGCTTGGAACGGCACTACCTCTCCGACGTACGCTTTAGCCGGCCACTGATTCTCGGGTTGCTGAGGTGCGAGGTCCCGGATCGGAATTCGGCCAATCTTCGGTTCGTATGCCAAGGTCACTATTCGACCGTAGCGGCTTACGTGCGGAAACTCCTCCCCTTGACGATAGCGTCGCCCCTTGAAACGGCGACGATTGCGGTGTATCACGCGTACTACTTCGAACCGTGCCCGCTTAGGGTGTAACGGTGAAGGCCATTAGACGATTTACTGTCCGTACCGTTCTGCCCGAGGTCTTGGCTCCGCTCGAGGAGCTCGCCACCAACCTTCGATGGTCGTGGCATCAGCCGACCCGCAAGCTCTTCGAGGACATCTCTCCCGACCTGTGGGAGTCGAGCGGGCGGGATCCGATCGGGCTGCTCGGCGAAATTGAGCCGGAGCGGCTGCGGGAGCTTGCCGTCGATCGCGAATTTGTCGCTCGCGCTCACGCACTGCACGAGGACCTCCGCGACTACCTGACGGAGCCGCGGTGGTACCAGAAGAACTGCTCGAGCGACGCTCCACGCTCGATCGGATATTTTTCGCCGGAGTTCGGAATCGCCGCGGCCCTTCCGCAGTATTCAGGGGGGCTCGGGATTCTCGCTGGCGACCATCTGAAGAGCGCTTCGGATCTCGGGGTGCCAATCATCGGGGTCGGTCTCTTCTACCGTTCCGGGTACTTCGCCCAGTCCATCTCCCCGGATGGCTGGCAGGAGGAGTCATACCCGGTGCTCGACCCGGACGGCCTCCCGCTCTCAGTGCTGCGCCATCCAGACGGTCAGGCAGCACACGTGTCCCTCGAACTGCCGGATGGGCGGTGGCTCCAGGCCCGAATCTGGCAGGTTGCTGTCGGGCGGATTCGACTTCTCCTGCTCGATACCGACATCCCCGAAAATGACGACTCGCTTCGTTCCGTCACCGACCGCCTGTACGGGGGAGGTGGTGAACATCGACTCCTGCAGGAACTCCTCCTGGGAATCGGGGGAGTGCGGGCAATCAAGCTGCTGGTCGAACTCACCGACGCCGAGGCGCCAGAGGTCTTCCACACCAACGAGGGCCACGCCGGCTTCCTCGGCCTCGAGCGAATCAGCGACCTCATCGGCGAGGGGCTGTCGTTCACGGAGGCGCTCCAGGTGATCCGTGCGGGGACCGTATTCACCACCCATACGCCGGTTCCCGCGGGAATCGACAGGTTCGACGCGTCGCTCGTGCGGCAGTACTTCTCCACTGACCTGCTTCCGTGCGTCCAGGCCGAGGATGTGCTCGCGCTCGGTGCGGAGGACTACGAGGGCGGTACACCAAACACGTTCAACATGGCGGTCATGGGCCTGCGGCTCGGGCAGCGATCGAATGGAGTGTCGAGACTGCACGGCGACGTGAGCCGCCACATGTTCGGCGCACTCTGGCCGGGCTTCGACGCCGATGATGTGCCGATCACGTCGGTGACCAACGGGGTGCATGCCCCGACGTGGGTCGACGAGTCTCTCATCGAGCTTGCAAGCACGAAGCTCGGCACCACGAACTCCTCGTCGGCGGACTGGGCGTCGGCCGCCGTAAGCAACGCGGATCTCTGGAACGTGCGGAACGGCATGCGCAACCAACTGGTTATGGACGCCCGCGCCCGGGTAGCCGAGGCGTGGAGCAAGCAGAACCCGGGAATCGGACACCCGGCCTGGTTCTCGCAATTGCTCGATCCCGACGTTCTCACCATCGGCTTCGCGCGTCGCGTGCCGACATACAAGCGGCTGACGCTCATGCTGCATGATCCGGAACGGCTCCGGTCCATCCTGCTCTCGGAGGACCACCCGGTGCAGATCGTCGTCGCCGGAAAGTCGCACCCCGCAGATGAGGAGGGCAAGCGACTCATCCAAAAGCTCGTCGAGTTCTCCCAGGAGCCGGACGTGCGCAAGAGAATCGTGTTCCTGCCGAATTACGACATCGCGATGGCGCAACTCCTCTACCCCGGCACGGACGTGTGGCTGAACAATCCGCTTCGTCCGCTCGAAGCGTGCGGCACGTCGGGCATGAAGGCCGCGCTGAACGGCTCGCTCAACCTCTCGATTCTCGATGGCTGGTGGGCGGAGTTCTACGACCAGGAGAACGGATGGGCCATTCCGAGCGCGGACTCGGCCGGCGACTCCGCCGAACGGGACAAGCTCGAGGCCGACTCGATGTACGACCTCATTGAGCATCAGATCGCTCCGCGTTTCTACGATCGCGGACCCGACGGGGTTCCGACTCGCTGGGTCGAATCGATCCGGCACACCCTGTCGACGATGTCCTACGATCTCTCCGCCGACCGGATGGTGCGCGAGTACGTCGAACGGTTGTACGTTCCGGCCGCGGCGGCCGAACGGGTCATCTCGGCGGACGACTATGCTCCTGCTCGCGCCCTCGCGGCGTGGAAGGCCAAGGTGATCGCCGCGTGGCCGCTCGTAGCGGTCACGCACGTCGAGTCGGGCGGTGTTGACGCCGTTCCTCAGGTGGGCGACGAACTGCATGTTCGGGCGCACGTCACTCTCGATGGACTCTCGACCGACGACGTGTCGGTCGAGGTGGTCTACGGCCGCGCTCGGGAGAACGATCGCCTTGAGAGCCCGGAGAGCGTCACTCTGAGCCCGCTTCGCTCTGTTGGCGACCTCGTTGAGTTTGCCGGAACGGTGACTCTCGCGCGCGCTGGAAGCTTCGGCTACAACGTGCGAGTCGTGCCGAAACATCCGCTGCTCGCGAGCCCCGCCGAACTGGGACTGGTCGCCGTCGCCAGCTGAAAAAACATCGGCCGCTTCTCAACCGACTGCCCGTTCACCTTCGCGTGAGCGGGCAGTTTTTTGTACCCCGATCTCTTTACATGCGAATGCATGGGGTACGAAATTCATCGCTCTGAGCGTTTACAGCGCTGGAAATCGCAACATTTGCGCTCATTCTGTACAAATTCCTCTGCCACGCGCACGTTCCGCAACGGATCGGTGTGACCCGTAATGGGGGTGCGATGCGGATAGACAAGTCGGTATGTCCACCATAGTGTTTCTTCAGGGGGAGGCGCTCACCGTCGCCCATGCAGATCACCACCGTGAGCACCCATTTCACCCGAATACCCATTCACCCGAATACCCGAATACCCGAATACCCGAATACCCGAATGCCCGCATCCGCCCGGATGGGTCGCACAGCGCGACCTCCTCGACTGCGGAATCACCCGGCAACGACGCGGCATCAGGGTGCCGCGAAAGGAAAGTCATGAACAAGCTCGTCAAAGGTGCCATCGCCGGAGCAGCCGGAATCGCCCTCCTCCTCGGCGGTGCGGGAACTTTCGCCCTCTGGAACTCCTCAGCAAACGTGAACGGCGGCACGATCGTTGCCGGAAATCTGCACCTCGGCACCGCCACTACCGGCAGTTGGACCGTCGCCCACATTGGCACCAACGGCACCTACGGAACTGCCGTCACCGTGACGGATCTCTCCAAATTCAAGGCGTCGCCGGGTGACCAGCTCACCTACACGAGCGAGGTTCCGGTCACCGCTACCGGAGATAATCTTGTGGCGGCGGTCAGCCTCAGCCCGGGGTCCATCGTCGCGACGCCGACTTCCGCGACGCACACAAAGGTGCCGGCAGATGACGAGCTCGCGAGATTTCTCACCGCCAACACCACAGTCAGCATGACCGGCAGTGGAATCACGGGCACCGCGCCGAACTATGTCCTCACCGCGGGCTCCGGAGCGGGAATCTCGACCACCGCCACCGTGACGGCGACCATCACGTTCGCTAGCGGCGCGGCCGGTGCCGAGAACACGGCGATGCTCGGCTCGGTTGACCTCAGCGGAATGTCGCTGACCGTCACCCAGAAGTAGACACGCTCAACCGTGTGCCCGCCACCCGACGGCGGGCACTCGGGTGTGGCCGACACACCCACACGTCGCAATAGCCACCCGATGCTACGAAAGGCCGTGTTCGAATGACCAACCCGACAACATTGGCCACTCTTCTTCTTGCAATGCGACGGACTCGGCGGAACTCGCGTTCCCGCTTCCCGCTCCGAGCGGTTCTCGGCACCGCCTTCGCCATCCTTGCCGCCGTCGGTCTCGCCGTCATCACGGCCGGGGGAACCTATGCCCTCTCCAACTCCCAACAGCCGATCGCTCCGGTCGCCACGATCACGGCAGGCAGCGCCGCGCTGAGGGCCACCGCCCTCGTGGTGCCGCCCACCCCGATGTATCCGGGTCTCACGCTCTTCGCGCCCTCGACCGTGACAAATACCGGAACCGTGGCGCTGTCACTCAGCGGTTCCCTCTCGGCCCCGGCGGCCCCCAACGCGCTCTCGCAGAACCTCAGTGTCGGATTCGCCGTCGCACCGGCGGCCGGATGTCCCGCAAGCGGCCCGCTCGCGACGCCGCCGGCTGGCGCGACCCTCGGCTCGCCGGACCTGAAAACGGCAATCGTGATTCCCGCCGGCGGGCAGGTCAGCCTCTGCGTGTCGATCAGCCTCCTTCCCACGGCATCGGCCGCCGCGCAGTCGCAGACCGCGACCGGCCTCACCCTTACCGTTCTCGGGGCGCAGTCGTGACCGGCGCCGGTCGCTCGAAGAGCGCGAGCCTGCGGATCCGCTCCCGGGTCAGCATCCTCGTCGGCACCGTGCTGTTCCTCGTGTTGGCCGGTGCCGGGGTGGCGACCGCGTCCTGGACGGCAAGCGGCGCCCTCACGGTGCCGGCGACGGCCGGAAGGTTGAGTTTCACCCAGTCCGGCGGAACGGGCCTTGCCGCCAGGTACAAGAAGACCAATCTTGCAGCGTCTGGCTCGATCACTGTGACGAACACCGGGACAGTCCCCGGCACGTTCACGCTCGATGTCAATTCACCACCCCCGAACTTGTTTGCCGACGCCGTCGTTGCGACCGGATGGGCCAGTGCGAGTCCCTGCACGAGTACGCCGCCGGTCGGTGCTGCAGTGGTAACGGACACCCTCACGAACGGAATCGAGGTGTTGGGTGCGTCGCTCGCTCCGCAAGCGACCGAGTACCTCTGCATCATGACCGTCATCACGACGGCGCAGGCAGCCGGGAACGGGAACGCTGACCTTACGCTGACCCTCACCGCCCATCAGGGCAGCTGGCTGTTCCAACCACTGCCTCTGACGTTTTCCCAATCGGCCAACGGCAGCATCCAGTGAAGAGTCGGATGTCTCTGGTCGGCGCTGCCATCGTGGCGCTCGCGCTCGGCACCGTGTTCGCCGGGGTCGGCGTCGCTTCCAGTGCAGCTGCCTCCGACGAGCTGCAGCTCAGCCGGGACGGAATTCACTATTCTCCCGCTCTCGATAGGGCGCTTTTCGACGGGGCAGGCTCGCTTGTGCCAGGTCACGAGATCACCGCAAGCCTGTGGGTCAAGAATTTGAGCCGCGATTCGGTGGCCTTGCGCGTGAGCGTGCAGGATGTCACGTGGTCGTCCAGCACGCTTGCCGGCGCGTTGACGCTGGCGGCAACCGTAGGAGAAACGCCTGAATTGGCCGCTTCGACAATCCCGGCGGTCGTCCCACAGCGCTGTGCGGTCATTACATCGGTGCCGAGCATTCCGGCCGGTGCATCGGTGCGCATCGACGTCCGGCTGGCGATGGCAGACCTGGTCAGTAGCGACGCGCAATCCCACAGCGTCGCACTTAGCTTTCTGGTTGCGATGAAAGACGATTCGGCCGGCCCGTTCGGTGCTTCGGCGTGCAACGATGACGGGGTGGTGATTAGCTCGACCAAATTTCGCACGGTGGCCTTCACCGGTGGCACACTGCCCGTGCCCCTGATCATTGGCGGTGGCCTCCTCATAGGGGTTGGCACCTTCCTCGTTGCGCGCAGAAGGAAGCGGTCGGACGGTGGCTAAGCGTCTGGACGGTCGAACCCCGGTCGGGACCGAACAAACGACCCCCGACCCCGCCCGTCCACGTGGGCTGCTTCACTACGTCGGGTTAGCTGTTAGCGGCGCATTCCTGCTGCTGGTCATCGCTCTCGGCGTTCTCGTCATCGTGGTTCCGAAGGTGGTCGGAGGCGTTCCTCTCACCGTGCTCACGAGCTCAATGATTCCGCATTTTCCGCCGGGTACGCTCGTGATCGACCGCCCGGTCGATCCGGCGGACCTCAAAGTTGGGGACGTCGCGACCTACCAGATGGTCTCCGGCCAGGCGGGTGTGATCACTCATCGGATCATCGCGATCCACCCGTCCACAAACGGCACCCGAACCTTTCAATTCAAGGGCGACAACAACAGCGTGCCGGACGGCGAAGAGGTCGTCGAGGCGCAGATCCAGGGTGAGGTCTGGTATTCGATCCCGCTCCTCGGATACGTCAACAACGCCGTGAATGGGCCGAGCCGTTCGGCGATAATTCCGATCGCCGCAGCGCTACTGTTCGCCTACACCGGCTACACAATAGCGAGCGCGCTCGTCGGATCGGCCAAGAAGCGCACACGTGCCGCGCTCGCCGCGAGAGAGGAATCCGTGGCGAAACCCGGTTCCGACCTCAGGCGCGACCGATCCCGGCGAGGACGGCGCCCGTAGCGGCAACGAGGTCGGCGGGGGAGAGCTCGATATCGAAGCCACGCCGTCCGCCGGAGACGAATACGGTGTCGAAGAGTTCTGCGGTCTCATCCAGTACCGTCGTCAGCCTGGTCTTCTGGCCGATCGGACTGATGCCGCCGATCACATAACCGGTGCGCCGACTCGCCACGGCGGGGTCCGCCATCGATGCCTTCTTGGCTCCGACGGCCGCGGCAAGCGCCTTGAGGTCGAGCCTCCCGGAGACGGGAACGACTCCGACTACGAGCGAACCGTCGGCATCCGCGAGCAGCGTCTTGAACACCCGATCCGGATCAACGCCGAGCACGGTCGCGGCCTCCTCGCCGAAAGCGATCACCGAAGGGTCGTGTGCGTACTCGTGTTCCGTGAAGGGAATTCGTAAGCGAGTCAGTGCGGCGGTCGCGGGAGTTGCAGCCATCCACTCATTCTGCGCGATCGGATCGCGGGATTCCCTCCCGAAATCCATGCAAACTGTGGTGACCTGCGGCGTGTTGGCGTCGACACGCCGACCCAACATCCGGGTTGCATGGATTTCGGAAGGCGCTCCCGGCCCGTGGTGACACCGGCGGACGCCATCAACCGGCCAAAAACAGCTGCATCGAGGTCGGCGCCAACGTGAGCGTCGAGCCGGGTGCGTGCACGTCGACCTCCGCCGAATCGTCCGCGCTGTTCCAGAGCAGCGTGTACGAGCCAACGCCCTCGTGCCGCGGGAGGCGCACCGTCTCCTCGGCTTCGACACCGTGAACGACGAGCAGGATTCGGTTGAACTCCTCAAACTCCGGAGTCGACGCCGCCAGATATTGCAGCGTGCGTTCCTTGGCGGAGTTCCAGTCGCTGATCGACATGGACATCCCGTCCTTGTTGAACCAGTCCATCTGCGTCGCCGACGGCACCGTCTCGCCGAAGATGCCGAAGCGGGAGGGGCGAAGGGCCGGGTTTGTGCGGCGCAGATCCAACAGCTTTCGGGAGACCAGAAACAGGTCGTTTTGCCAAGTCTCGTGCTCCCACGAAACCCAGGTCAACTCGCTGTCATGGCAGTAGGCGTTGTTGTTCCCCTGCTGGCTCCGACCGAATTCGTCGCCGGCGGTGATCATCGGCACGCCGGCGGAAAGCAGGAGGGTACCGAGGAGGTTCCGCATCGCCTTGTGGCGGGAAGAGAGGATGCGTTGGTCCTTGGTGGGACCCTCGATGCCGTGATTGAACGAGTGACTGTTGTCCGTGCCGTCCCGATTGTTTTCACCGTTGCTCAGGTTGTGCTTGTGCTCGTAGGCGGTGAGGTCGGCGAGCGTGAAGCCGTCGTGAGCGGTCACGAAGTTCACCGAGGCGAGCGGTCCACGTTCCTGGGAGAAGGGACCGGCCGACCCGGCGAGCTTCGAGGCCAACGGCCCGATCCCGATTGGGGCCTCTCCTTTGGCGCGAGCGGACCCGATGTCGGTGAGCCAGAAGTCCCTCGAGCGGTCGCGGTAGTCGTCGTTCCACTCCGACCACGCTTGCGGAAAATTGCCAACCTGCCAGCCGCCCATTCCCACGTCCCATGGCTCCGCGATCATCTTCACGCCCTGAAGCTCAGGGTCCGAGATGATTGCCGTCAACAGCGGATGGTTCGGGTCGAACTGCGCCCTGTCGTCTCGGCCGAGTGTGGCGGCCAGGTCGAAGCGGAAGCCATCGATCTGCACCTCGTTCGCCCAATAGCGGAGCGAATCAAGCACGAGCCGTTGCGACGCTGGCAGGGCGAAATTCAGCGTGTTTCCGCATCCGGTGACGTCGATGTAGACGCCTTCGTGGGTCTGGCGGTAGTACGAGGAGTTGTCGAGTCCGCGGAACGAAGTGGTAGGCCCGTCCTTGCCCTCCTCAGCGGTGTGGTTGTACACCACATCGAGGATGACCTCGAGGCCGGCCTCGTGCAGGAGCTTGACCATGCCCTTGAATTCGCGGAGCACCCCGCTGGTTCCCTCGCCTCTGGCGGCCTGGCTTGCATACTCGAAATGAGGAGTGAAGTAGTTGAGGGTGTTGTAGCCCCAGTAATTGCTGAGCCCCTGCCTGATCAGGCGCTGCTCGCTCACGAACTGGTGCACGGGAAGCAGCTCGACGGTCGTGACCCCGAGATCCCTCAGGTAGTCGATAGTCGACTCGTGCGCCAGACCCGCGTAGGTGCCGCGAAGGTGCTCCGGAACCGCGGGATTGAGCCGGGAGAAACCCCGCGCGTGTGCCTCGAAGAGCACGGTGTGGTCGAGCGGAACCGCGGGTTTCGTAGCGCCGGCCCAATCGAACGCGTCATCCTGTACCTGCGATAGCCAGCGACCGGACGCGGTGTTGACGAGCCCCCTGGCATACGGGTCGAGAAGGTGACGCCGCGGGTCGAATTCATGGGTCGGACCGGCTGGGCCGTCGGCCCGAATCGAGTAGCGGGTTCCGGCTGTCAAGGCCGGGGATTCGGCCGTCCACACATTGTCGTCGTCCCTGACGAGTTGCACGCTCGACGTCATTCGGGCGGGGTCGGCGGAATCAAACAGGCACAGTTCCACGGCGGTCGCGTTGGCCGACCAGACCCGTATTCTGCCCCCGGAGGAGGTAGCACGAACGCCGAGCTCGCTCAATGGATCGATCTCAGGCATGCGTTCTAGAGTAGAGACTCCAGAGAGTTCGCTTGTTCAGGAGGTGTTGGTCGTGGCCGTATATCTCGACCATGCCGCGACGACACCGATGTTTCCCGAGGCCATCGAGGCATACACATCGGCGCTCGGGATCGTCGGGAATCCGTCGTCCATTCACACGCAGGGGCAGAACGCCAAGCGAATGCTCGAGGAGGCGCGCGAGCGCGTTGCAGACTCCCTTGGCTGCGCTCCCATCGAGGTGGTGTTCACGTCCGGGGGAACGGAGTCGATCAATCTCGCAGTGAAGGGACTGTACTGGGCGCGAAACAACCCCGCCGGTTCGAGGCCGAGAATCCTTGTCCCGAGGGGGGAACACCACGCGACTATCGATACCGTCGAGTGGCTCGAGCGCTATGAGGGCGCCGTCATCGAGTGGATTCCGCTCGATGCCGTCGGCCGGATTGACCTCGACGCGCTGGCGGGCGCGCTCGATACCCAGGACAACATCGCCCTGATCACCCTGCTCTGGGCCAACAACGAGGTGGGGACCATTCAGCCGATCAGCGACGTTGTTGCGCTCGCCACCCTTCGTGGCATTCCGGTGCACGCCGACGCGATCTCCGCCTACCAACACCTTCCGATCGATTTCTCCACCAGCGGTCTCGCGGCGCTCTCGGTGTCGGCCCACAAGATCGGCGGCCCGCTCGGCATCGGGGCTCTCGTTGTCGATCGTTCAACGACGCTCGTTCCACTCATCCACGGCGGCGGTCAGCAGCGAGACGTGCGGTCCGGCACGCAGGACGCCCCGGCCGCCATTGCATTCGCGGCAGCCGCCCAACACGAGGCGCCCTCGCTTGCTGCTCTGCGGGATCGGGTCATCGCGGGCGTGCGCGCCGCGGTGCCGGAGGCCCAGCTTCGCGGAGATCCGGAAGACCGGCTCGACAACAACGCACACTTCACCTTTCCGGGCTGCGAGGGAGATTCGCTGCTCTTTTTGCTCGACGCGGCTGGGGTGTCCGTCAGTACCGGCTCGGCCTGCCGGGCGGGCATCCCGGAGGCATCCCACGTGCTGCTCGGGATGGGCCTCAGCGAGGCGGAAGCACGCGGCGCGATTCGCATCACCGTCGGTCACTCCACCACGGAGGCCGACGTGGACGCGTTTCTTGCAGCCCTGCCAGGGGCGTTTTCCCGGGCACGCCGCGCCGGATTAAGCGGTCGAAATGTCGCAGCTCGCTCCGCCGCAGCCACATCAGACGGCAATGCTCCCGATGCCACGCGGGCAGTTTCCCGTGGTTAGGCGTCTCGCCGCGCTCGCCGTGGCGGCGGCGATCCTCGCGAGCGGCCTGACCGCGTGCACGTCAGGGGCGCCTGCGACGGTACCCTCGCCCACTCCGACCGAGAGCGTGCCCGCCGACCCAGCCCTCAAGTCCCAGTTCCCGTCATCATTCACCGCCGAGACCGCACAGGTGGAATCGCTGCGGTTGGCCGACGCAATTGATGCGCTTCTTCCGAAGAACATTGTCCTGAACGTGGCCAACACGGCTCAGCTCGTGCCGGCGACCACCGGTGCCGGTTCTTACTTCGGCGTGCTTCAGCACATCACGATCAACCCAACCGTCGATCCGGTACTCGTCGCGAAGTCCATCGCGCAGAAACTAGTGGCGTCGGGCTGGTCGCAGCTGCAGGCGCAGGATCAGGACGGTGTACACCTCGTCAACCTCTCGAGCGGTTCCAATGTGAAGACCTCATGGTTCCTCGTCCTGAGCGGCGACCCCCGCGTGACCAATCAATCAGTGGTGTCGCTGCAGCTGGCGAGCCCCGACTTGCCGTAACCCGCGGCCCGGCTTGCCCGATGGTGCTCGAATCGGCCTCGCCTAGACTTGAGACATGAAGGTTTTGGCGGCAATGAGTGGCGGAGTCGACTCCGCGGTGGCCGCGGCGCGAGCGGTGGACGCCGGCCACGACGTGGTCGGCGTTCATCTTGCGCTCAGCAGGATGCCGGGAACGCTCCGCACCGGCGCCCGCGGCTGCTGCACGATCGAAGACTCGATGGATGCTCAGCGGGCAGCGAACATCATTGGCATTCCGTATTACGTGTGGGACTTCTCCGAACGCTTCAAGCTCGACGTTGTCGACGACTTCGTCGCCGAGTATTCGGCCGGCCGCACCCCCAACCCGTGCATGCGCTGCAACGAGCGAATCAAATTCGCCGCGTTGCTTGAGAAGGCAATCGACCTCGGCTTCGACGCCGTTGCCACCGGCCACTACGCGAGCATCCTCACCGATGCCAACGGCAACCGAGAGCTGCATCGGGCCGCCGCCTGGGCGAAGGACCAGTCTTACGTGCTCGGTGTGCTCACGGCCGAGCAACTTGCCCACTCGATGTTCCCACTCGGCGCGACCCCGTCGAAGGCCGAGGTGCGAGCCGAGGCGGCCGAGCGCGGTTTCAGCGTCGCGAGCAAGCCGGATTCCCATGACATCTGCTTCATTCCGGACGGCGACACCCGCGGGTGGCTCGCCGACCGCGTCGGAGCCGAGCCCGGCATCATCCTCGAGCGCGACGGATCGGTTGTCGGCAGCCACGAGGGAGCTGCGGCCTTCACGGTGGGGCAGCGCAAGGGGCTCAACCTAGGTGTTCCCTCTCCCGACGGTCGGCCCCGATTCGTTCTCGAGGTTCGTCCGAGCAGCAACACCGTTGTCGTGGGGCCCAAGGAGGCTCTCGACCTCGCCGAAGTCGCCGGCTCGAAGTTCAGCTGGGCGGGGCTTGCGCCGACCGACCCGAGCACGGCGTTCGATGTTCACGTGCAGATCCGCGCACATTCCGATCCGGTGCCGGCTGTCGCGGTGGTGCGCGATGGCGAGCTGGTGATCCGACCGACGACTCCGCTGAACGGTGTGGCTCCGGGACAAACTGCCGTCATCTATGTCGGCACCCGGGTCCTCGGGCAGTGCACGATCGACCGCACGGTGTCTGCCGTACCCGTTTCCGCCGCCTGATCTGCCACAGGGGCTTCACGGCCGTCCCGGTTCGCAAGCCCCTGCCGACGCGTCGGTGGCGGAACCTATGCTGAGTCAGTGGCGAACAACGACCTGGGAGCTGACAGCTCGATGACCGACGACCGCGAGCTCCAAGATGACGATATTTTCGAGGGCGGCCTCGCCGGCGACGAGCTGGCGACGAGCCGACTGACGATCGAGCAGGCCGGGGCCGAAGCCGCCTCGGTCACCGCCCGAATTCTCGAGCTGCGCGACGCGTACTACGAGCGGGACGAGGTGCTCGTCGACGACGCCGAATACGACGGGATGTTGCGTCGCCTGCAGGACCTCGAGCGGCTGTTCCCCGAACTGCAGAGCCAGGACTCGCCCACGCAGACCGTTGGCGGTCGGGCCGAGACCACCCTGTTCGATCCGGTGCGGCACGCCGAGCGGATGCTCAGCCTCGACAATGTCTTTTCCATCGTCGAATTCGACGACTGGGCGGCAAAGGTCGAGCGCAACTCGGGCCGCCGGGTTGACTACCTGTGTGAGCTGAAGATCGACGGGTTGGCCATCAGCCTCCGCTACGAGAATGGCGTGCTGACCACCGCGGCGACGCGCGGCGACGGCGTGGTCGGTGAAGACGTCACCGAGAACATCGCGTATGTGCCGAGCATCCCGACCAGACTGGCCGGCTCGGGACATCCTCCGATCGTCGAGGTCCGCGGCGAGGTGTTCTTTGAGTCCGCGATCTTTGAGCAGCTCAATGCCGACCAGGTTGCGGCCGGAGACCGGGTCTTTGCCAACGCCCGCAATGCGGCATCTGGGAGCCTGCGTCAGGTCGCGGAGAACAAGTCGGCGCCAGCGCTCGAGCGCATGCGTAAGCGGCTCGGGCGGCTCAGCATGCTGGTGCACGGCATCGGCGCCTGGCCGAATCCGCCGGTCGCATCGCAGTCCGAGATCTACGCGCTGCTGAAATCCTGGGGCTTGCCGACGAGTACGCATTTCGAGGTGAAGAAGACCGCGGCGGACGTGGAAGCATTCATCAGATATTTCGGCGAGCATCGAGACAGCGTCGAGCACGAGATCGATGGCATCGTCGTCAAGGTCGACGAGCTCGAGCTGCACAACGAACTCGGTGCGACGAGCCGCGCCCCGCGCTGGGCGATCGCCTATAAGTACCCACCGGAGCAGGTGAACACGAAGCTGCTCGACATCGTCGTTAGCGTCGGCCGAACCGGGCGCGTCACCCCGTTCGCGGTCATGCAACCGGTGCGGGTGGCTGGTTCGGTTGTGCGCCAAGCGACCCTCCACAACCAGGACGTGGTCAAGGCGAAGGGCGTGCTGATCGGCGACACCGTCGTGCTGCGCAAGGCGGGCGACGTGATTCCCGAGGTGCTCGGGCCGGTCGTCGAGCTCCGGGACGGGTCCGAGCGTGAGTTCGTGATGCCGGAAAACTGCCCGGTATGCGGCACCCGCCTCGCCCCGGCCAAGGAGGGCGATGTAGATCTTCGTTGCCCAAATTCGCGAAGCTGTCCCGCCCAGGTCCGGGGAAGGGTCGAACACGTCGGCAGCCGCGGCGCGCTCGACATCGAGGGTCTCGGCGAGGTCGGGGCCGCGGCGCTCACCCAACCTGACTACCCCGAGCGGCCGCCGCTTGTGACCGAAGCGGGACTGTTCTCCCTGACCATGGCTGACCTGTTTCCGATCAGGGTGCGGGTGCGCGACAACGAGACCGGTCTCATCAAACTCAATGACGACGGCACCGAGCGCACGGAGACACCCTTCCGTCGGAGGCGGAGGAAGACCGGGAAGGACGCGGATCCCGCCTTCGATCCCGCAGGCGAGGCCTTCGCCGGGGACGAGCAGTTCGTTCCATCGACGGCCGCGGTCAAGCTGCTCGCCGAGCTCGAGAAGGCCAAGACCAAGGACCTGTGGCGCATGCTCGTCGGGCTGAGCATTCGGCACGTCGGACCGGTGGCCGCTCGGGCGCTTGCCAGTTACTTCGGGTCCATCGAGGCCATTCGTCTCGCGTCCCGCGATGAACTAGCCGCGGTGGACGGAGTCGGCGGGATCATCGCCGACGCGCTCATCGACTGGTTTGCGGTGGACTGGCACGGGGAGATCATCGAACGGTGGACCGCGGCCGGAGTGCGGTTCCAGATTCCGAATCATCCGGGCCCGGGCGCCGCCGTCGCAGCAGGTGGGCCGCTCGAAGGCATCACGGTCGTCGCCACCGGTAGCCTCGAGGGGTTCAGCCGAGAGGGCGCGCTCGAGGCGATCATGGCGGCCGGGGGCAAGGCCGCGTCGAGCGTGTCGAAGAAGACGGACTACGTGGCGGCGGGTCCAGGCGCCGGCTCCAAACTGACGAAAGCGGAGGCACTCGGGCTCCGTGTCATTGACGCAGCGCAGTTCGCCCGGCTACTCGAACTCGGGCCAGCGGGGTTGGACTAATAGGCTCGGCGCGGGGACTAGGCGCGAGCTCGGCTAGGAAATACCTAGGTCGGGGCGTGTTTCGCCCCGTATATTAGGGTAGTACTCAGTTTTCCGTTGCTCACGGTTCTACGAAGCTCCGTACCCAACGATTGGATATCGCCTACTTGCTGTTTGATGCCGCAGCATTTCTTACTTCGTCCGGGGCCCTCAACGGGGTGGCGGAGTCGTTTGTCACGCATGAAATCGGCCAGCAGATCTACTCGAACGTGGTCCTCGCAGACTCGTCCGCTCGGCAGCCTTCCGGGTGGGAACCGGCCCTGTCCAAGACCCAGTCGACCGGCCATTCCGACTCCAATCATGCCCTTGCTGCGCCGGTGAACCCCGCGTCCCTGGCGTCGCTGAGTGGAAGCGTCCTGCTTCAAGACCTCTCCGCCCTTCCGCAGGCGCAGGTCGCAAAATTCGTGCGGGCAAACCCGGCGACGGTGAGCAAATTTCTGGTGAGTCCGCCCGGGGCGCACACGGTTGTGTCGTGGTGGAGTTCGATCTCGCCGAACACCCGCAAGTCGCTTACCGTTGCAGCGCCCGAGCTGGTTGGCAACCTTGACGGGGTGCCGTTCTCGGTTCGCGACGCCGCCAATCGACGGTATCTGGCGGAGTCAATCGCCACTCTGAAGAAGTCGATAGCGAGCGGATCGGGTCGGGCACAGCTCGTGCAGTCGAGGCACCGCCTCGACATTCTCACCCAAATCTCGCGCACTCTGCACACCGCTCCGAACCAGCCGGAACGCCAGCTCCTGACCTTCGATCCGTCGGGCGAGGCGCGCGCTGCGGTCGTGGTGGGAAACCTCGCGAGCGCGGACTACGTGAGCTACCTCGTTCCCGGGATGTTCTTCACGGTGCAGGGGCAGATGTACGACTGGACCACAATCGCCGCTGATCTGCAGACCGAGCAGTCGACCTGGTTGAAGACGCTGGCAACGACCAATCCGTCACTCGGCGGCAAGACCGCGGCGACGGTGTCCTGGATTGGCTACTCGACGCCCGGGGTGCTCGACATCGCCTCCCTGTCGCGTGCCGATCAGGGTGCAAAGTTTCTCGGCAACGCGGTGCGCGGGGTGCAGGCCACTCGCGCCGGGTCGGAGCCGTTCGTGACCCTCGTCACCCACTCCTACGGGTCGACCGCCGCAATGATCGAACTCGCAAGCGGGGGGGTGAAGGTGGATGCCCTCGCCATGGTTGGATCCCCGGGCGGCGCCGCACAATCCGCCTCCGCGCTCGACGTGACAAACGACAACGTGTATGTCGCCGAAGCCGCCTGGGACCCGGTCGTCAACACCGCGTTCTACGGAAGTGACCCCGGATCCTCGCAATTCGGTGCGAAGAAGTTCGACGTCGCCGGCGGAACAGACGCGATAACGCACAAGTCCCTCGCGGCCGCTGTCGGTCACCTCGGATACTTCGATCCCGGCTCGGAGGCCATGCGCAACCTAGCGCTGATCGGCCTTAACCAGGGCGCTCTTGTCACCAACGGGACGCTTGCCGACGCGCACCGCACCCTCGCCGACGCGAACCGAAGTCAGCCGGTCGGGAAGTAGCCCGGCTCGCTCGCGGCCACACCGCAGGAATCGCTCCCGCTCCGCCGCGCGGAATAGACTGAATGGTCATCCCAGCCGCCCTAACGGGCACACAACGCACGGAGCCGCATGTCCGAGATCACGACCGACCAGGTCGCGCACCTGGCGAACCTGGCGAGAATCGCCCTGACCCCGGAAGAGATCGACAAGCTCACCGGCGAGTTGAGCGTCATCATCGACTCCATCGCGAAGGTGTCCCAGGTCGCAACCGCCGATGTCCCGGCGACGAGTCACCCCATTCCGTTGACCAACGTGTTCCGTCCGGATGTCATCGGGGACACGCTTTCCCAGGAGGAAGCACTCAGCGGGGCGCCGGAACACGACGGCAGCCGCTTCAAGGTGTCCGCGATCCTGGGAGAGGAGCAGTAATGACCGACGCACGCAGTTCCCGCGGTCCCCGCCACGCGGCCGAGACCACGCCAGACTCACGAGGCGCGACCGATCGCGACCTCACCGGGACCGCTGACTACGGGCACCAGACGGGAACGGTCGACCTCACCCGACTTTCAGCCGCGTCACTGTCAGAGCTGCTTCACGCCCGTGAAATCTCGAGCGTCGAGGTCACCAGGGCTCACCTCGACCGCATTGCCGCGGTCGACGGCGACGTGCACGCCTTCCTGCACGTCTCGCGGGACGCGATCGACACGGCCGAGGGCGTGGACGTTCTGCGCCGAAGCGGCGACCAGCTCGGCCCGCTCGCCGGAATCCCGATCGCCATCAAGGACGTGTTGTGCACGCTCGACATGCCCTCAACCGCCGGCTCGCGCATTCTCGAGGGCTGGATTCCGCCCTACGACGCGACGGTCGTGCGCAAGCTGCGTGAGGCGTTCCTCATTCCGCTCGGCAAGACCAATATGGATGAGTTCGCAATGGGCTCGTCCACCGAGCACTCGGCCTTCGGCCCGACCCACAACCCGTGGGACCTCGACCGCATCCCCGGCGGGTCGGGTGGTGGCTCCGCGGCGGCCGTCGCGGCGTTCGAGTCTCCGCTCGCACTCGGTTCGGACACCGGTGGATCCATCCGCCAGCCCGCGGCCGTCACCGGTTCGGTCGGCGTGAAGCCGACCTACGGCGGCGTCTCGCGCTATGGGGCGATCGCCCTCGCCAGTTCACTCGACCAGGTCGGGCCAGTCGCCCGAACGGTGATCGATGCCGCGCTCCTTCACGACGTGATCGGCGGTCACGATCCCCGTGATTCCACCTCCCTTCGAGACGCATGGCCGAGCTTCGCCGCGGCCGCCCGTGCCGGGCAGCTCAAGCGCAACCTCAACGGTGTAAAGGTCGGCGTCGTCAAGGAACTCGATGCGCCTGGCTTCCAGGCCGGGGTGCACCAGCGCTTCCACGAAACGCTCGATCTGCTCGCGTCGAACGGTGCCGAGATCATTGAGGTGTCCGCCCCCAATTTCGAGTACGCCGTCGCCGCCTACTATCTGATTCTTCCGGCGGAGGCCTCAAGCAACCTCGCCAAGTTCGATTCGGTGCGATTCGGCCTCCGAGTGAACCCTGTTGGGGGAGGGACAGTGGAGGACGTCATGTCCGCCACACGCGAAGCGGGCTTCGGCGACGAGGTCAAGCGCCGCGTCATCCTCGGCACCTACGCCCTCAGCGCCGGGTACTACGACGCCTACTACGGCAGCGCACAGAAGGTGCGCACCCTGATCCAGCGCGACTTTGCGGCTGCGTTCGAGCAGGTCGACATTCTCGTGAGCCCCGCGGCGCCCACTACCGCCTTCAAGATCGGCGAGAAGGTGAACGACCCGCTCGCGATGTACCTCAACGACGTCACCACAATTCCCGCGAACCTGGCCGGCATCCCCGGAATGGGACTTCCCATGGGTCTCGCCCCGGAGGACGGGCTGCCAACGGGGCTGCAGATCATGGCCCCGGCACGGGCGGATGCTCGGCTCTACGAGCACGGAGCGGCAATTGAAGCGCTGCTCGAAGACAGCTGGGGGAGAACCCTCATTTCGCAGGCTCCGGAACTGAAGGTGAGCAAGTAATGGCACAGCCCGCAGAACTCATGGACTTCGATAAGGCCATCGAGCTGTTCGAGCCCGTGCTCGGCTTCGAGGTGCACGTCGAACTCAACACCAAGACGAAGATGTTCAGCGATGCCCCGAACTTCTTCGGTGGCGAGCCGAACACCAACGTCACGCCCGTGGACCTCGGACTCCCGGGCAGCCTTCCCGTGGTCAACGAGCAGGCCATTAAGTACTCAATCAGCCTCGGCCTCGCGCTCGGGTGCGAGATCCGGCCGAGTTCACGCTTCGCCCGTAAGAACTACTTCTACCCCGACCTCGCCAAGAACTACCAGATCAGTCAGTACGACGAGCCGATCGCGTTCGACGGATCGGTTGAGGTCGAACTCGCCGACGGCCGGTTGTTTCAGATCCCGATCGAACGCGCCCACATGGAAGAGGACGCGGGGAAGCTGACGCATGTCGGCGGCGCGACCGGCCGCATCCAGGGCGCCGAGTATTCGCTTGTCGACTACAACCGTGCCGGGGTGCCGCTGGTCGAGATCGTGACCAACATCATCTACGGTGCCGAGCGGGACGCCCCGGAGCTGGCCAAGGCGTACGTCTCAACCATTCGCGACATTGTTCGCTCCCTCGGCATCAGCGACGCGAAGATGGAGCGGGGCAACCTGCGCTGTGACGCGAACATCTCGCTGTC
The DNA here is from genome assembly GCA_025464975.1 of Microbacteriaceae bacterium. GTDB lineage: Bacteria > Actinomycetota > Actinomycetes > Actinomycetales > Microbacteriaceae > Lacisediminihabitans. The sequence goes on from JAODMT010000004.1 coordinate 248,134, forward strand.
TCCCCGCGGGTCGGGAAAGCTCGGCACTCGGACCGAGACCAAGAACGTCAACAGCCTGCGCAGCGTCGAGCGCGCGATCCGGTACGAGATCCAGCGTCAGGCTGCCATTCTGGCGGCGGGCGGGACCATCATTCAGGAGACCCGCCACTGGCACGAAGACACCGGGGTGACCTCTGCGGGCCGACCCAAGAGTGACGCGGACGACTACCGATACTTTCCGGAACCCGATCTGCTTCCCGTCGCGCCGTCTCTCGAACTCATCGAAGAGCTGCGAGCCGCCCTTCCGGAGGCTCCGGCGATTCGCCGTCGCCGGCTCAAGGAGGCGTGGGGATTCACCGACCTCGAGTTCCAGGACGTGGCGAACTCCGGGCTGCTCGTCGAGATCGAGGAGACCGCGGCCGCCGGGGCATCCGCCGCGCAGGCCCGCAAATGGTGGACCGGTGAAATTGCGCGGCTCGCCAACGCGGCCTCGGTTGACGCCTCATCCCTTGTGTCGCCCGCGGACGTCGCGGAACTCATCGGGCTGATCGAGTCTGGTGAACTGACAGACCGGTTGGCCCGCCAGGTGCTTGAGGGGGTCGTTGCGGGGGAGGGGTCCCCGAGCGCCGTCGTGCAGTCCCGCGGCCTCGCGGTCGTGTCGGATGACGGCGCCCTCATCGCCGCGATCGACGACGCGCTAGCCGCCCAGCCAGACGTGCTCGACAAGATCCGGGACGGCAAGGTTCAGGCCGCCGGTGCCGTGATCGGAGCCGTCATGAAGGCGATGAAGGGAACCGCGGACGCGGCGCGAGTTCGCGAGCTCGTGCTGGAGCGCGCTCAGCAGTAGGCCCGGCCCATAGTCTCCGCCGACGGAGGTCGACCAGAACTGGGCCGACGGCGAAGGCCTAACTGCCGGCTTTGGCCCATGCGAGGAGCCGGTCGAGCGGCCAGGTGGTGACGATGCGATCCGCCGGCACGCCGTTGGCCTCGGCGCGCGCGGCACCGTAGTCAAGGAAGCCGAGTTGCCCGGGAGCGTGGGCGTCGCTATCGATGCTGAATAGGCAGCCGGCGTCGAGCGCCAGCTGGATGAGCGGGCTCGGAGGGTCCCGTCGCTCCGGCCGGGAGTTGATCTCGACCGCGACATTCTCCCGGGCGCAGGCGGCGAAGACCGCTTCGGTGTCGAAGGTGGAGGGTGGCCGCGTGCCCCGCGACCCCTCGACGAGGCGCCCGGTGCAGTGACCCAGAATTCTGGTGTGCGGGTCGGCGATGGCTCGCAGCATCCGCTCTGTCATTTCCCGCGAGTCCATCCGAAGTTTGGAGTGCACACTGGCGACCACGATGTCCAGCTTGTCCAGCAGCCGCGGGGTCTGGTCGAGCGCTCCATCGTCGAGGATGTCGACCTCGATGCCGGTCAACAGCCGGAAACCGCTGTAGCCATCGTTCAACGCGGCGACGGCATCGAGCTGCTTGGTCAATCGTTCGGCGGTCAGGCCGTTCGCTACCCTGAGGTTCGGGGAGTGATCCGTCAACGCGAGGTGTTCGTGCCCGAGCCATTTCGCGGTGTCGGCCATCGACTCGATCGAGGTGGTTCCATCAGACCAATCACTGTGGCTGTGCAGGTCGCCCTTCAGCCGCGCGCGTAGGGCTGCACCCTCGGAAACGAGCGGTCCTGCCGTGCGCTCGCGAAGCTCGGCGAGATAGTCGGGCACCCGCCCGTCCAGCGCCTGTCGGATGACCGCGAAAGTGGTGCCGCCGATCCCTTTTGTCTTCTGGAGACGACCGTCACCGGCTTGTTCGGCAAGCTCCCCAGGGGGGATGCCGCCGAGCGCGTTCGCGGCTGTGCGGAACGCCTTCGTCTTGAAGCTTGACGCGAGGTCTCTCTCGAGGAGGTAGGCGATCTCATTGAGTGCGTCGACGGGGTCCATGATTCATTCTCGCCCGGTACGTGCCCGAGCGCGGCCCTCGCGCTTTTTCGAAAACGCAGGACATTCACCACTCGCTGCGCCGAAGGAGCGGATGTCGCCTGCTTCGGTGGTGAATGTCCTGCATTTTGTGGAGCGGAAGGTCAGCGACCGCCGGTGACGTTCCGGTTCCGCTGGGCGACACCGGCGGTGCCATAGGGGTAGTCATCCACCCTCGGAGCGCTCGCGGCGGACAGGGCATCTAGCTCATCCGGCGTCAGAACCAGGTCAACAGCCCCGAGGTTGTCGTTGAGCTGCTGAACAGTTCGGGCGCCGAGGATCACCGAAGTGACGGCCGGTTGTGCCGCAAGCCAGGCCAGGGCCACCTGTGAAGCGGACGCTCCGTGGGATTCCGCCACGCTCCGCACGAGGTCCACGACCCGCCAGGTGCGCTCGTCCGCGTTCCTCGCCTCCCAGGCTTCCATGCCGCGCGTGGGGTTCTCCCCGAGGCGAGTCGCTCCCGTCGGATTGACGTCTCGCGTGTACTTGCCACTGAGCCACCCGCCGGCAAGCGGCGACCACGGGAGCAGCCCGATTCCGGCGTCGAGGGATGCCGGCACGATCTCGTGTTCGATGTCTCGAACCAACAGGTTGTACTGCGGCTGCAAGGTCGCCGGCGGAGTCCAGCCGTGCGCCTTCGCGACGTGAACAGCTTTCGTCAGCTGCCAACCGAGGAAGTTGGAGAATCCGTAGTAGCCGATCTTGCCGCTTGTCACGGCATCGTCGAGGAAACGCAACGTCTCTTCGATCGGGGTCAGGGCATCCCAGGCGTGCATCTGATACAGGTCGATGTGGTCAACGCCGAGCCGGGTGAGCGAGGCGTCGAGGGCCGCGCGAAGGTGGCGGCGTGACAGGCCGTGGTCGTTCGGCCCCTGCCCCATGGGGAATCGTCCCTTGGTGGCGATGACGAGCTGGGCGGCATCGGTGGGGTGCGCGCCGAGCCAGCGGCCGATGATCTCTTCCGATTTGCCGCCGCTGTACACGTCCGCGGTGTCGATCAGGGTTCCGCCGCCCTCGACGAATGTGGTGAGGATCTGGCCGGATGCCGCCTCGTCCGCTTCGCTTCCGAATGTCATTGTTCCGAGCGCGACGGTTGAGACGGCGACTCCGGTTCGAGCAAGGGTGGTGTATTTCATGATTCTCCTTGGATGACGGGCGAGGGATAACTGGCGAGTTTTCGGCCTAGAGCCCGCGGCGCTAGAGCCATGGCTGGTACTGGAGCTATCCGAGAATGACCCCGTGTGCGGCCATCGCCGGCTGGGGATTGACGGTCACTCCATTGACACGATATTCGAAGTAGAGGTGGCATCCCGTGCTGTCTCCCGAGGAGCCGGCCAGGGCAATGTTCTGCCCGGCGGTGACCGCCTCTCCCTGGGTGACCAATATGCCGCTGTCGAACATGTGCGAATACGCGGTGGATATTCCGCCGCCGTGGGTGATGGTGATTTCGTCCCCGGCCAGCCCGTAGCGAGTGATCGAGGTGACCACTCCGGCCGCCACGGCGTAGATCGGCGTTCCGCAGGGCGCGCCGAAGTCGTCGCCGCGGTGGAAACCGCTGTCGCAGCCAACCCCTGCGGTGCAGATCACCTGGCGCGGCCCCCAGGGGGAGGTGATCGGCCGATAGATGGGGGCCGTCCATCCTCCGGTGGCTGGAGCGCTCGGATTGGCGGCGCGGAAGAAGCGCGCGATTGTGGAACTGTCCCGGGTGACGGTGCCGAGCTTCACAGCGCTACTGACCGTCAGAGCCTGATCGTGTTGGGCCGAGTCGACCGGTGCCGAAGCCGGTGAATCGAGATTTGCGGATGCCGCAGTTGCGGTAACCGGTATGGCGACCGTCGCCGCGAGGGCGAGTGCCGCGACCATGCCACCGGCGGTGGCTACCCGGCTGCGAAATGAACGCTTCGGGCGGGGCGAACGAATGGGACGTTGACGTTGACTTGTGTGTCTGCCTGACATGTAGTGAGAAATCCAAACGAGTTGTCGGGAGGCGTTCGAACAACCCTATTCGATGGAACTCGGGAGGTTTGTCATTCGCACCCGCGATCGGGTCATACGAACTCGCGACCTCGCTGCCGCGCGGCGCCGCCGACAGATGATTCGGGCCGAGACGAGACATTCGCCGCGGCGGCGAATTGCCTGTGCCGTCTTACTCGGAAATCTCTACGAGCAGTTTGCCGGCTTCCTCCGGTGACAGGGAGCGCGCAACGTCGGCCTGACTGATAATCCCGACCATCTCGTGCCCATCGATAACCGGAAGACGGCGCACCTGGTGCGATTTCATCGTGCGCAGCGCCTCATGAACGTCGTCATCCGCGCCGACCGTAATCGGCTTGCCCTCGCCGAGGCTACCGGCGGTTACGCTCCTTGGGTCGCCGCCTTGGGCGATGCACTTCACCACAATGTCGCGATCGGTCAGCATGCCCTTGAGCACTCCTCTTGGCGCCGCTCCGGCACCATTTCTGTCTGAGAAAGTTACGCGCCGGATGCCCGCCGGTTCACCACTTGACATTGCCGCCGAGAGGCATTTGGACCGCCGAGAAGCATTGGGCAGCCGAGAGGCATTTGGGCCGCCGAGAAGCATTCGGGTTGCCTACGGCGGCCAGATCACCCAGAGCAGCAGGATGGCGACGGGTTGCAGGAGCACGGAGACCGAGAGGGTGATGCGGCGACTCCGTGTGGTGCGGGAGAGTACCGGCTCACCAAGCAGCGGGGACAGCGGAAGCAGCATCCGGAACAGGCTCTGCTGTGGCAGGAACACCGCAACCAGGTATGCGGCGTAGCTTGCGGCGTACCCGATCAGGTCCGGGCCGAGGGCCCGCGCCGACGGCCGAGTTAACCACCACGCGAAGGCGGCGAGCACCAGGACGACGAGCGTGACCCCGAACACTCCCCAGTAGTGCCCGGCGAATGTGAACCAGGGCGTGAACGGAAGGAAATGCGCGACGCTGATGTAGTCGCGCCACCAGGCCAGTTCGGTGTCGAAATAGGCGCTCGGATTGCCGGTGATGGCGGCGGCGACAACGGGCCAGGCGAATCCCGCCGCGGTGATCACGACGAGCGCAACCCCAGCCGTAAGCCGTTCGCGGAGTGGGAAGGGCTCTCGCAAGCGAAGCAGCGAATGGATGCCGAGGGCCGCGGCTAGTGCGATGGCACCGGGGTGCGCGAACGCCGCACCGACCGCAAACGGGATCATGAGCAGGTAGCGTCTCGCCGTCATGGCACCGAGGGCGCAGAACATAAAGAACAGGAAGACACCCTCGGCGTAGGCCACCTGCAGCACAAACGACATGGGGCCGAAGCAGAAGAAGAGGGCACCCCACAGCGCGGTCTTCGGCCCGAATTTCGGCAACAGTAGCCGATGCAGTGCGACCGTTGCCGCGAACCCGAATGCGACTGCCACGAGCACCCCGGCCAGTCTGGGGTCTAATCCGAGGCCGGCCGCTCCGCGCACCATCGCCGGAAACAGGGGAAGGAACGCCCAGGGGCTCTTGGCAACGCTTCCGTCACCGTTGGCCGGCAGATGGGTTGGGTAGCCGGCCGCGGCAATCTGTTCGTAATATTTTCCGTCCCAGGAGAGGAGGAAGCCGAGGAATCCGGGGGAGCCGTCGACGTTCGCCAATGACCAGCCGTGGAACAGTAGGTACGCCCCGGCGAGCAGCCCGGTGCTGATCGCCCGAGACAGCGCGTACAGGCCGAGAAGCGCTACCCAGGTCGGAAGCCCGCGGACCCGCAGCAGCACGACGGCGAGTGGAGTCCGGCCCGAGCGCCCTGGCAGTGCGACTTCAGCTGGCGTACTCAGGCGAACCCCGCTTTTCGCAATGGCGAAAGACGGAAACGTGCCATGGGAACCTCTCGGATGAGTCGCGGGGCAGCTGCGCGAGTCACGGTAAACCTGACCCCTTGCCCGGTCAATGATCCCGCTGCGTCGGCTCAGGGCGGTGGGGCAACAACGAAGATTACCTCGGTGCGGCTGAGTCCGCGCTAGCCCCGAACCTTCGCCAGAGCGCTCGCCACGGCCGCTATCGCCAGGGCAACGTCGTCGGCGTCTGTCGACCAGTTGCTCACCGAGATCCGCAGGACGTCGCGGTCGCGCCAGCGCGAACCGGACATCCACACGACGCCGTCGGCGATCAGCTGTGTGGTGACAAGGCGAGTCGTCTCGTCATCGCCGAAGGTGAGGCACACTTGCGTGAAGACGACCTCGTTCTGCACTTCGACGCCGGGGAGGGCCGAGAGTCCCGCGCTCAGGGCCTTGGCGTTTGCCACGAGTCCGTCGACCAGGGCAACCGTTCCGGCGCGACCGAGGGAGCGCAGTACGGCCCAGACCGGGAGTCCGCGGGCGCGACGAGACATCTCCGGCACCTTCTCAAACGGGTCGGCCGGCCCTTGTTCGTCCTGAATGAGGTAGCTCGTGTGCACGCCGAAGGCCGAGCGCACGGCATCCGGATTGGCGACGATCGCGAGCCCGCAGTCGTAGGGAACGTTGAGCGTCTTGTGGGCGTCGGTCGCCCAGGAATCGGCAGCGTCCAGTCCGTCAACGTGCTCGCGGAGGCGCGGACTCGCGGCCGCCCACAGCCCGAAGGCGCCATCGACGTGGGCCCAGGCGCCGTGCTCGTGCGCGATCGCGATGGTTTCCCGCATCGGATCGAACGCGCCCGAGTGCAGGTTGCCGGCCTGGAGGCACAGAATGGCCGGACCGCTGACGTCACGCATCGCCTCTGCGAGGGCGCCGGGAATAATGCGCCCTTCGCTGTCGACGTCGATCAGCTCGGCGGCGCCGAGGCCGAGGTAGCGCAGTGCGAGGTCCACGGATGCGTGCCGCTCCCGACCGGCGAAGACCCGCAATCGCGGCGCTCCGTTGAGGCCGTTGGAGTTCAGGTCCCAGCCGGCCCGGCGCAACACCTCCTGCCGTCCGGCGGCGAGACCGACGAAGTTCGCCATTGTGCCGCCGGTGGTGAAGCCAACGTCGCATCCGGCGGGAAGACCGAGCAAGTCGACCACCCACCTTCCTGCCGCTTCCTCGATCGCCGCGGTCGCCGGAGTGGCATAGCGCATTGCGCCGTTCTGGTCCCACGCGGTCACGAGCCAGTCGGCGGCCATGCCAGCCGGCAGCGTTCCGCCGATCACCCATCCGAAGAACCGACCGGATGGCATCGCCATCAGCCCCGGTTCGGCCAGCCGAGCAAGTTCGTCGATCACCGCAGCGGCGTCGGTCGGGCCCTCGGGGATCGGTCCGGAGAAGGCGAGATCGTCGATGCTCTCGCGCGGGCCGACCGACCGCGACGAAAGCGACGCGAGCCACTCCTCCGAGTGAACCTGCGCCCGTTCCAGCGGATTCCGGTAGGCGTCCGATCGGGCAGACACATCCGTCAGGCTATCGCTCTACGGGCAGGAAACACAGGCTTTTGCACGAGGGACCGGCCGCCGATCGGCGGCAGGTTCACACCCGTACGGGTTCACAGCGTCACGGGTTCACAGCGGCAGAAGGCGCGACGCTCACCCAGTCCCCATGGTGCCGGGCGTAGCGTGTCCGGAGGCAATCGCACGGAGGAGATTTTCATGGCAAGGCAGTGGGTAGCAACGGACTTTGGCGGGCTTGAGGTCCTCGAGTTTGCGGAGGTGGAAGTCCCCGCGCCGAGCGAGGGCGAGGTCACGATCGACGTGCGCGCCGCGGGAATGAATCCGGCCGACTACAAGCACGTCGCATCGGGTTCCGACCGTTCGATCCTGCCGGTGCCGATCGGATACGAGCTGGCCGGGGTGATTACGGCGGTCGGTCCGAGCACTCAGATCGCCTCCGGGGGCGGGGCCGTCGGCGACGAGGTGCTCGCCTTCCGCGTCGCGGGAGGGTACACGTCGTCGATCACCGTCGCTGCGGCGGACGTTTTCGCCAAGCCGGCCAATCTGAGCTTCCCGGAGGCGGCCAACCTGCTGCTCGCCGGGGCGACCGCATCCGAGATGCTGCATGTCACGCGGGTGGCCGCTGGCGACACGGTACTGGTGCACGGCGCATCCGGTGCGGTCGGAGTCAGTGTCATCCAGCAGGCGAAGCTGCTCGGTGCGCGGGTGATCGGCACGGCGAGCGAGAAGAGTTTTTCCGTCGTCGCGCGTTTCGGTGCCGAGCCCGTCGCGTACGGTGACGGGCTTGAGCAGCGGGTGCGGCAGCTGGCGCCGCACGGCATCGATGCCGCGCTCGACACGGTCGGCATGGACGAGGCGGTGCGGGTCTCCCTCGACCTCGTCGGCGATCTCGGCCGCATCGTCACGATAGCCGCCGCGAACCAGGCCGCCGAGCACGGGTTCCGGATGATTGGCGGCTCCATGCCCGCCAGCGCCGCCTATCGGAGGTCGATCCGATCGCAGCTGATTCGGTTGGCCGCCGACGGCGCTCTCGTCGTTCCGGTGGCCCGCACCTTCCCACTCAGCGATGCCATCGCCGCCCTCGAGTTACTGAAGGGCGAACACCCCGGCGGAAAGCTCGCTCTCATCCCCTGAGCAACAGGCGACCGGGCGGCTCGCTCCGCCAGTGCGGCCGACCGCTACCGGGGGCGATCCGAAGGCTCACCATTCCCCCAGCGGGGGACGCCTATCGTGATAAGTACACGACTTGGAGGACGACATGCGGGTAGCAGTGCTGGGGACCGGAACGATGGGAGCGGGCATCGTCCGCAGCCTTCTGAGAGAAGGAATCGAGGTGACGGCCTGGAATCGTCACCTCGAGAAGGCGGTACCTCTCGAGGCCGCGGGCGCCCGGATAGCCCCGTCACCCACCGAAGCGGTGCGAGACGCCGACGTAGTGTTGACGATGCTGTTCGACGAGGCGGCAGTGAGCGAACAAGCGGCCGAATTCCTCGGCGCGATGCCGGACGGGGCGGTGTGGATGCAGAGCGCGACGGTCGGGCCCGCCGGCATCCGTCGGCTCGCCGAACTCGCCGCGGCGAGCAGGGTAGCGATAGTGGACGCGCCGGTTGTCGGCACGAAGAAGCCGGCCGAGACTGGCAGCCTCACGGTCGTCGTCTCCGGGGAGCAGTCCCTCATCGAGAGGCTCGGGCCCGTTCTCGATGCGATCGGGTCGAAGACGGTCAACGTCGGCGTCGAAATCGGCGCCGCGAGCGGGCTTAAGCTCGCCTGCAACGCGTGGGTCGCCTCGATCACCGCCGGAGCCGCGCAGTCGATAGCGATGTGCGAGGCGCTCGGCGTCGATCCCGCGCTCTTCATTCAGACCATCGCCGGCGGCGCATCGGATACGCCGTATCTTCAGCTCAAGGGCGCCATGATGATTGCCGGAGACTTCACCCCGGCATTTGGTGTGGACGGACTGCTCAAGGATGTAGGCCTCATGATCGATGCGGTCCGCGACACGAGCGCGTCCGATCGCCTGCTCGTTCCGCTGCGAGACGCCTTGGCGAGCACAAGCGATTCCGGACACGACAAGGACGACATTTCTGCCGTGGTGACGAGCTTTAGCCGGCTGGCGGCGTAGGGCCAGTCGAAGAAGCCGTTGTCGGGCGCATCGCACGCCTGTCGCCTCACGGCGCGACGAGAAGCGGCTCGAGTGCCTCCAAGTCGTCGGCGATACCGATGTCTATCAGGCGCACACGGCCGGCGAGAATCGACCCCGGTGCGATGAGCAGGCCAGCCTTGTACCCGCCAAAGGTCACGGTCACGTCGGCCGCGAGCACTACCGGGTCGGGCGCTGACCCGTCGTCCGGGTTGATCCCGCTCGGGATATCGACGGCGACGACCGTCGCGCTTCCGGTCGCGGCCATCACGGCTTTGACGATCTCCCTCGCTTCACCCCGCAGTCTCGGGTCGGCGCTGGTGCCCGTGCCGAGCACGCCATCGACCACCACGGCCGCCCGGGACGCGAGCGCACCAGCCTCCCCGGAATCGCGGCCAACCGCGCCCGCATCGATCGCCGCGGCGAGCGCCTCCTCGTGTACGCGGTCCGATGTCTGCACGATCCACACTGTCGTTCCATCGCGGGCGAGCTCCGCACCGGCGAAGAGGGCATCGCCCCCGTTGTTCCCGGAACCGACAAGCAGCAGAATCGGTCCGGGCGTGCCGTCGAGCTGTCGGCGGATCTCGTCGGCGAGGCCCGCGGCGGCACGCCTCATGAGGGGTTCACCGGCATCGAGGCGCGGTGCCTCGGCGTCGCGGAGCTGCTGGGCGGAGTAGGCCTTGATCACTCGCCAACAATAGGCGGATGTGGGGCGATTGCCCACCAACACTCGGGCTGATCTGGTGAGCCAATGGCGGCCTCCAGTACAGTCATGCACACCGCACACCACGGAAGAGGGCAGGTCATGCCAGCACTGGTTCGCTCCGCAGATGGAACAGAGATCGCCTATGACGTTGTGGGCGAGGGACCCCTGGTGATTGTCATCGGCGGAGCCTTCAATACGCGGCATTCACCGTATCCGCTCGTCAGCCTCCTGGGGGAGCGTTTCTCCGTCGTCTCCTTCGATCGACGCGGACGCGGCGACAGCAGGGATGCGGCCACCTACGCCGTCGAGCGTGAGGTGGAGGATGTTGCTGCCCTCATCGATGCGACGGGAGGGTCGGCCATGGTCTACGGGCACTCCTCCGGGGCGATTCTGGCGCTCGAGTCAGCAGCTGCCGGGCTGCCGGTTTCGAAGGTTGCGGCGTTCGAGCCTCCGTACACTACCGAGCCCGGGTCAGCAGTCACCGACGGCGGCGTCGTCGATGCGCTCGATGCCGGCGACCCGGAACTCGCGGCCGAGCGGTTCATGCGGCTCACCGGAATGGACGACAACGCCATTCAGTGGATCACGGGCGCTCCGTTCTGGGCCGGGATGGTTGCCACCGCTCCCACGCTGCGGTACGACCTTGCCCTCGCCGGCAACGGAGTTGTGCCCAGCGAACGATTCGCGGTCATTTCGGTCCCGACGCTCGCCATCGATGGGGGAGCCAGCCCGAAATGGGCCAGCAGGGCATCGGATGCGGTGGTCGCCGCCGTGCCACGCGCAATCCGGGTCACGATCGAGGGCCAGAATCACGCGGTTGATCAGGGCATTCTCGCGCCGGTGCTCACCGAATTCTTCAGCGCGCCGCACTAGAAGGCGGCGCACCAGAACACAACGGCAGTCCCCCCGAAGCCTGGGGACTGCCGCTGTGGATCCGAAAAAATGCCGGTCAGACGGAGTCTCGTGCCTGGTTGGCGCGTTGGGTAACGTCACTCGCGGCCGAGGTCGCATCGGACTTCACCGTTCCGGCGGCGTCGGTAGCCGCGTCCTTGACGGCGCTCGCCGCCTCCTGTGCAGGCTCCTTGAGGTTTTCGCCGACCTGCTTGGCAGCTTCGCCGACCTCGTCCATGAGCGGCTTCGCCGCGTCCTTGAGGTTTTCGGCGAGCTCCTTCTCCTTGTTGCTTGCCGGAAAGAGTGAGGCGGCAAGTAACCCGACGCCGAACGCGATGAGCCCGACAGCGATCGGGTTGCCCTGTGCTTTCTCGACGGCACGCCGCGACGCGTCAGAGACTGTATCGCTTGCCGACGACGCGGCGCCGCTTGCCGATCCCATAACTTTCTCCTTCGCTTCGCTTGCGGTGCCCATCAGTCGGTCCTTTCCGCTCGAGAAGGCGTTTCGCACCCTGCTCGCCTGCCTGTCCATGATCTTCGACGGGGTCACCTTGTCGGCGAGCGCGTCTACGTCGGAACCGAGTTCTCGGCGGGTCGCTTCAATGTCCGCGCGGATCCGGTCTGGAGAGTCGCTCATCGGTTTTCCTCATTCTTTTTGAGTGTTTCGGGAATCTTCTTTAAGGAGTCGACCGTTTGCGGTGCGCCCCTGACTGTTCTGAGTTCTTTTCTCGCCCTGAGGTACAGCACGAGGCCGATGATTGCCCAGATCACCGCGACGACGACGGCCGACCAGCCGTTGTCGATCAGGTGACCAAGTGCCCACCAGAGCGCGACAGAAAGAAAGAACACGGCCATGAGCGCCGCATATCCCGCGGCTCCCGCGAGGCCGGCCCCCTTGCCTGCACGCTTCGCGGTCTCCGACAGCTCGGCCTTCGCGAGGTCGATTTCCTGCCGAAGGAGAGTCGACATGTCACGGGTGACCTCGCCGAGCAGGTCGCCGAGAGAGGTCGTGGCGGCCTTCTGTTCGGAGGGCGTTGGGATGTCGGTCATGATCCGGGCTCCGCAAATCGGTTGCGGTCGGCTGACACGCTCGGGTCGAAGTCAGCGTCGGAGGGGTACGCGCCGACGTCGCTCCTGGTCGGGGACGGGTGCTGAGCCGCACCGGGCCCGAAGGTCTGGGTCGCGTCCGTCGAACCGACGAAGGTGCTGTCTTCGGGGACGGCAGCACTCTGTCGCGTTGGCGAAGAGTCCTGTGCCCCGCCGGCAACAGAACGGGTTAGTCTTCCGGCGAGGATACCGGCACCCGCCGCGATCGCGATGAAGGTCCCGGGACGCCGACGGGCGAACTGCTTGACCTCCTCGAGGAGCGAACCGGGGTTGCGCGCCTCGAGCCAGGATGCGATGCCGTCGACGCGCGATGATGCCTGCCCAACGAGATCGGAAGCGAGGCCCGGGTTCTCGGAGCTGGACGCCATGCGCTGGAGTTCGTCGCTGACCGAATGAAGGCCATCGGTCACCCGCCGCTGCTGGACTCCGGCCTGATCCCGAAGTTCGGACCTGGTCTGGTCCATCAAATTCTTCGCCTGCGACTTAGCCTCGGATGCGACGTTGGACGCCTGATCCTTCACGGTACCGGCTACCTGCTTCGACGCATCGGCTGCGCCGTGCGCAACATGGGCGGCCTGTTCTTTGGCGCGACCCGAGGTAGTGCTGTCCGACGCTGCGCCAGTGTCCGATGGCGGAACTGATGTGGGTGGGTACGTGTCTGACATGAGGTTCCTTTTCCATGAGTCGAGTCATTGGGTGGACGCGACGATACGCGGAGAAAAAATTGCTTCAAGGCATAGAGGTCGCCGCAAATCTGGGGTATCGCAGCGGACAACCGGGGAACCGGCGGGAACCGCTAGGGGGCAATCGGTGCCGGTCAGCGCAGGCGCGCGAGCCGTTCCCGTGCCCGCTCGGCGTCTCGAGCCGCCCGCTCGGCGGCGTCGGCCGCCCTGTCCCGATCTCGGACCAGCGAGCGCGACCGTCGATCGCGACCCGCGATCTCCCGTTGGGTTTCGGCCACTCGCTCGTGGAGCTCGGCGAGGAGAGCCTCGAGCTCGTCACGGTGACCTTCGACCTCCTCGATTTGACGATCGATGTGATCAAGTTCGGCTTCGGCGGTCGCCGCTCGCTCCCTCGCCGCCTCGGCATCCCGTTCGGCACGACGGATCTCGCGTTCGGCCGCCTCTCGATCGGCCTTGCGGTCCGGCGACGGCGGGGCGGGTCGAACCGATCGTGCCGGCGCACCGGGAACCGCGACCGCGCCGTCCAGATCCACCCCCTCGAAGCCGATGCTCGAAAGGGAGCGGACCAGCCGTCCGGTGCGCATCGCCGTCGCGGCATCCGGATCGGCCATCGCCGCGTGCAGTGTCGAAGCCAGCTCATCGAGTACCGAACTCGTGACCCGGTGCCCGAGACTTTCGGCGAGCGCCCCACCTTCGCGTGCCATCGCGGCGACGAGTTGGCGGCGCTGTTTGCTCAGGGTGGCGAGCGCGTTCCGATCGAGATCATCTTGGGCCTCGCGGAGGGAAGCGCCGAGAGTGAGCAGTTCATCAATCTGTCCCGAGCGGAAACGCACGAGCGAATTCGAGACCCACGCGGCGGGCGACGGTTTGCGCAGCTGCCGAATCTGGGCGATCAGGTCTCGATCCGTTGCTTGCCTCGCTTTCGCGTTGCGGGCGGCCGTGAACTCATCGGGCGTGAGGGCGTACAACTCGTCCGCTGCCGCGGTCAACGGGTCGGTTGCCATGCAACCCATCATCCCCCTACCCATCATCCTTGTACGCGCCATTCCCTACGCGCTGTGGCCAAGCTCAGCCGCCTTCGAATGCAAATAGTTGCGGATGCTCGGGTCGGCGCTGAGGGAGATCGCCCGATCGAAGGCACCAGCGGCCTCCTCGGTGCGGCCGAGTCGCGCGAGCAAATGGGCTCGAGTCGCCCACGCCGGCTGGAAGCGCTCGCAAGCAGGATCGTCGATCGAATCGAGCGCGTGAAGCGCCGCTTCCGCCCCGTCGGTGTTCGCGATAGTTGCGGCGAGGGAGACCCGGGCACCGAGAGTCGGAGCGACGCGCACGAGCCCCTCGTGCAGCGTTCGAAGCGCCGCCCAGTCTGTTGTACCGGTGCGCCGTCGCGCACAGTGCGCCGATTGGATCGCAGCCTCGAGCTGAAACCGCCCCGGCCGACGGAGGCGGTGAGCGCTGGCGAGGAGCCGCTCTCCCGTGGCGATGAGGGCAGGATCCCAGCGGGTCACGTCCTGCTCGTCCAGCGGCACAAGGCGACCGGAGTCGAGTCGAGCATCCGCCCTCGCGAGAGAGAGGGAGATGAGGGCGGCGAGGCCTGCCGCCTCCGGTTCGTCGGGCAGCAGTTCGGCGATGGTGAGGGCGAGATAGAGCGCCTCGCTCGACAGCGAGTCGCGAACCGTTGTTCCGGAGACGAGCTGCCAGTCGATGGCGTACGCACCGTAGATCGCCTCCAGCACCGTGGGAAGCCGCCGGGGCATGTCCTCGCGACCCGGAACGGCGAAGGGAATCCGGGCATCGCGGATCCGTCGCTTCGCCCGAACGAGGCGCCCGGCCATGGCGGGCGCCGGAATGGCGAACGCCGTGGCTATGCGGGCCGCGTCGAGACCGAGGACCGTCTGCAGCATGAGCGGCGTTCGCGCGGCGGGGTCGATAGCGGGGTGCGCGCAGACGAACATGAGGGAGAGACGTCTGTCGGGGATGGCGTCGAGATCAATGTTGTCGAGCGCGCCTTCGCCGGGCACGGTGACGTCGTTGAGGACGGTCGAGGTGCGAAACGCGGAGGATTTCCAGAGGTCGCGCAGTCGGTTGCGCGCCACCGCGAGGAGCCACGCCTCCGGGCTATCCGGGATACCGGAGGTCGGCCAGGTGCGAAGTGCCCGCTCGAACGCGTCGGAGAGGGCGTCCTCCGCGGACGGAATGTCGCCGTTCGGGGCGGCGAGAATGGCCAAGAGCCGCCCGTAGGAGGCGCGGGCCGTGTCCTCGGCCCGCGCCTTCGCTGTCAGACCAGATTGTTCCATCGCCCGTCCGCAAAGACGATCGCCGACGGACGGATTTCGATCGTGCCGTATTGTGCCCCTGGGCATTTCTCGGCCCAGGCGATCGCCACATCAAGGTCGGGTACTTCGACGACGAAGGCCCCGGCGAGCTGTTCCTTCGTGTCGGCGAAGGGGCCGTCCTGAACCCGGAGCGCACCGTCGCGAAGTGTCACCGTCGTCGAATTGGACGGGGGCTGCAGAATGTCGGCGGAGACCAGCACCCCGGACTCGTTGAGCGACTTCGCGTAGGCGTCGAAGGCCGCGCGAAACGGTTCCATATCCGCGTCGGTGACGCCCGCTTCGCCCGGGTCGGCGTTGTGAAGAAGAAGTGAGTAGCGCATGAGCTGTCCTTTCGGTTGGTGAAGATACTGACACCTCTATGACGAGCAAGGCAGGTCCAAATCGACACCAGAATGAGCACTGCCGACATATAGAGGCTGTCCTCTCATCCGGTCGAGCGAGGCTCGGCATGAGCGATGCCCGGGTTATCTTTCCGCCGGTTCTGCCTGCACGGGGTAGGTCTCGCTATGTTCCGCTGCCGAGAGTCGATCGGTCCAATTGACCACAATGGTCCTCGCCGGATCCGCCCGCCCGTCCGGTGGACCGATCGTGAAGGCGGCCCCGGGCGCAACGAATCGCCTGGCACCGGCGGGATACCCGGGGGCGGTCGCCGTAACGTGTTGGGCATCGATCGTCCCGATGTTTCGCACACGGTAGCTGTTTGGCACGATGCGTTTCTCGACCGACCACGCCACCGCCTGCTTCGGGACCAAGTCGGAAAGACCGTGAGAGGTATCGGCCGCGGCGCGAGACTCGGCCGCGGTGTGGTGCTCCCCGGCGATGAGCTCCACCGCCTTGGCGATTCGCTCCTCGGCGTCGGCGCTCTTTGTGAGCGCGGCGACCGCGTCGCTTCGCGCATCATCGGCGTCGGCCCTCGCGGCACGCGAGTTCCGCTCCGCGATGAGAGAGCGCGCGAATCCCACCAGACCGCCGATGAGACCGAGCACCGCGACGACTCCGTTGACTGCGTTCCAGTCCATGGCCAAATCCTAGGCGTAGGTTCGTAGCGACGAGAGGGACATTTTCCATGACAGTTGTACCGACCATCACGCTCAACAACGGGGTCACGATTCCACAACTCGTGTTTCAGATCGCCCCGGAGGATACCCGCCGCGCCACATTCGAGGCCCTCGAGGTGGGATACCGTCACATCGACACGGCGGAAATATACGGCAACGAGCGGGAGGTGGCACAGGCCGTCGCGGAATCCGGACTCGACCGCTCGGAGGTCTTCGTCACCAGCAAGCTCAGCAACAGCTTTCGCAGCCGGGTAAAGGAAAATCTCTCGATCTTCGAACTCGCCGATGACGACATGCAGTCGATCACGGAGCTGAATCGGAACGAGCGCACCGGTCCGGACCCCGATACGTTCGACTTCCTTCCGCAGGCGGCCGCAGCATGAGCGGTGCCCTCGTCCTTGCCGGCGGAGGCGTCGCGGGCATCGCCTGGGAGGCGGGACTTCTACTCGGACTGCGTGATGCCGAGCCGGACGCCGTTGCACAACTGCTCAGCGGGGATACCGTGTTCGTCGGTACCTCCGCGGGTTCGGTCGTCGCCTCCCAACTGGCGGGAGGCCTCTCGCTTCAGGAGCTGTTCGATCTTCAGCTTCCCGAGGAGTCCGCGGAACTTGGAGCGATCTTCGACGTCGTCGAGTTCAACCGGGTTCTCGAGCGGCTGCTTGACGGTGTGACATCGGCGGAAGAGGGGCGAAGGCGCGTCGGGCGGTTCGCTCTTGAGGCGCGCACCGTCTCCGTCGAGGAGCGCCGAGGGGTGATCGCTGCTCGCCTTCCCGTGCAGGATTGGCCGCACCGGCCACTGCTGATTTCCGCGGTCGACGCCGAGACCGGGGAACTGCGAGTGTTCGACCGTCAATCCGGTGTCGAGCTCATCGACGCCGTCGGTGCGAGTTGCGCCGTGCCGGGTGTCTGGCCCACCGTCCAGATTCAGGGCCGTCAGTACACCGACGGTGGCGTGCGGTCGATCGCGAACGCCGACCTCGCCGCGGGGTGCGATCCGGTCGTCATCATCGCTCCATTGGATGAGGCCAACGGTCCTGTCGCGATCCCCGAGGCCGAACTCGCCGCTCTCCGACCGGCATGCGTGCGCGTCATCTATGCCGATCGGGTTTCGCTCGCAGCTTTTGGCAGTAATCCACTCGACCCGGCAACGCGGGCGTCCTCCGCGCGGGCCGGCCGGGAACAGGGGCGAAGTATTGCCGCGGATCTGGCGGCGT
Source organism: Microbacteriaceae bacterium (assembly GCA_025464975.1). Taxonomy (GTDB): domain Bacteria; phylum Actinomycetota; class Actinomycetes; order Actinomycetales; family Microbacteriaceae; genus Lacisediminihabitans. The sequence continues at coordinate 265,567 of JAODMT010000004.1, forward strand.
TCTTGAACGATTCCGGAGCGGACGTCGAAGCCCCCTAGCGCCGGCGTGGGCGTTGGGGCACACTGTCACGACGAACGCGGATGACAAGGGGGCACTAAATGGGATTCTTCGACCGGCTGTTTGGCCGAGAGGAGCACACCGACCAACCGGTCGCGACGGGCGGTCAAGCGCGCAGCGAAGACGAGATCGCCGTCGAGCGGTACGCGTATCTGTTGCGGACGGCGCCGCCGGAGACCATCGAGCAAGTGCACACCGAGGCGTTTGCGAAGCTGACCCCGACTCAGCGCGACCTCCTCTTCGACAGGCTCACCGAAAACGTCCCTCCGGGTGAGCGACCGACGGACTCGTCCCCTGCGACGCTGGCTAAGGTGGCGACCCGCGCCGAATTGCAACAGCCAGGCACTCTCACTCGCACCCTTGGGGCCTCGTCGTTCGGCGGGATGGGCGGCGGCCCGAGTGTCGGCAGCATGTTCGGCAGTTCTCTGCTTGGCAGCATCGCGGGCTACGTAATCGGTTCCGCACTAGTCAGCGCCTTTTTCCCGATGGATTATGGCACGGACGCCGGATCGGGCGACGGCGGCGGCGACCAGGGATCCGACCAGTCGGCGGATGGTGCGGACTCGAGCGCCTCCGGATTTGACGGCACCTCTACCGGTGACGGCGGCTACGGCGACGGGGGCAGTTTTGGCGGCGGCGGGGACTTCGGAGGCGGAGACTTCGGCGGCGGCGACTTCTGACCGGCGACTTCTGAGCGGTGCAGCCCGAGCGGCGAAGCGGCTCCTGGGGGGTGCGCGTGATCCGAATCGAGTGTATGAATTCTGGTATCGAGGGGGTTACCGGCGCAAAGGAGACACCGCAATGAGCGCTTCAGACAAGATGAGAAACGCAGCCGAGGAACTCAAAGGCAAGGCGAAGGAAACGATGGGCAAGGCCACCGACGACGACTCCAAGGTCGCCGAAGGCAGGGCCGATCAGGCCGGAGCCAACGTCAAGCAGGCCGGAGAGAACTTGAAAGACGCTTTCAAGAAGTAGGTTCTGTCGCACCGATGCCCGGATGGCTGTTCTGCAGTCATCCGGGCATCGTCATGTTCGAGCTCGCGAGTCGGAGGCTACCCTCCGACCTCGGCTACTCTCCGGGTCAGTGGCTCGTTGCGACGCCGTCCGCCGGAGCAACCTGCTTGCGCACGAAGAAGGCGGCCGGAATGGCCAAGAGCGAGATGACGGCCCCGTAGGTGAACGCCACGCGAATTCCTGCCGCGGTGGCCGCGACCACGCCAACACCCTCCGCCTGCAGACTCGCGGCGTGTGCGGAGAGAACGGTGACGAACAGGGCTGTGCCCGCGGCTCCGGCAAGCTGCTGGATCGTGCCGACGGTCGCGCTGCCGTGCGCGTACAGAGCCGGTCGAAGTGAACCGAGGCTCGCGGTGAACAGTGGGGTGAAGAGTAGCGCGAGACCGATGCTCAGCGTGACGTGTGCAACCAGCACCCACCAGAACGAACTGGTCTGGCTGAGCAGTGTCATGCCCCACAGATCCGCGCTCACAACTGTCGCGCCGCTCACGAGCAGCGCGGTCGGTCCGACCCGGTCGTAGATGCGACCGACGAACGGCGCGAGCAGTCCCATGATGAGCCCGCCGGGGAGCAACAGCAGGCCGACGGTGATGACCTGAACCTTGAGCACGTCAACCATGTAGAGCGGAAGGAGCACGATGGTGCCGAACATCGCCATCATGCTGATCGCGAGCATCACGATCGAGAACGTGAAGTCGCGGGTCTTGAAGGTGCGCAGGTCGAGTAGTGCGCGATCGGAGCGCTGCAGAGCCACCTGGCGCAGAACGAAGCAGAGAAGGGCGACTGCGCCGACGGCGAGCGGAACGACGGTCGCGAACGGGGTCGTTGCCGTTCCCACGTTGCTCAGACCGTAGACGAGTCCACCGAATCCGAGCGCGGAGAGCACAACCGAAAGCACGTCCACTCGAGTGCGCTTCGGTTCGGTGACGTTCTTGATCAGGGTTGAGCCGACGATGAGCGCGGCGACCGCGATCGGCAGCACGAGGATGAACATGAATCGCCAGTCGAGCACGCTCAGGATGACTCCGGAGATCGTCGGGCCAATCGCCGGCGCAACCGAGATCACAATGGAGATGTTCCCCATCATCCGTCCCCGCGTCTCGGCGGGCACGAGCGTCATCACCGTGGTCATGAGCAGCGGGAACATGATCGCGGTGCCGCTCGCCTGCACAATTCGAGCCAGAAGCAAGACCTCGAATCCGGGCGCGACGGCCGCGATGAGCGTTCCGAGACTGAACAGACCCATGGCCGAGATGAACAACGGACGGGTGTGGAAACGCTGCAGCAGGAAGCCAGTGATCGGGATGACGACAGCCATTGTCAGCAGGAATGCTGCCGTGAGCCACTGGGCAGCGCTAGCCGGGATCGCGAGGTCCTTCATGAGGGTCGGCAGAGCGACGCCCATGATCGTCTCGTTGAGAATCATGACGAAGACCGAGACGAGCAGAATACCGATCACCAGTCGATTGCGAGCGCCGAGCGCGGCCTCCGCGTGGCTCTTCTCGGTCTCGTAAGAAATCGTGGTGTCGGTCATAGGGTTCCCGTCTGGTGGGCGGTTGGTATATCTGATGGTGAGGGTTGGCGGCTTCAATCAAGGACACGGGCACGCAGGGAACACACCGAGCCACGCCGGGCTGTTGGTACCAGCGGGTTCGGCACGCACTGCGGCCATGAGTGCAATCGGCAGTGAGTGCAATGAGTAGTAGTGCGATCAGTAAGTAGTGCGATCAGTAGGTAGCGCGATCAGCGGGTGCCGCGGCGACGGTACCCGTGATCGTGAAGGCCCGGACTCGGCGCGAACCGCGAACCCCTTCTAGCTGAGCATTCCCACAGTCTGCTTTATTCCACCGACATTTCGGAAGGAGCAAATCCCGGATACTTTCGGGGCCTTCGCGATGACGGTAAGCGGTCTAGGGTCGGTCGCATGACAAATCTGGTGGAAAAAGTTGCGCAATCCGTGACTTCGCTCGGCGTCAAGACAAGCTACGGGGAACTGGTCACTTTCGATGGGGTGCAGATCATTCCGGTCGCCCTTGTGTGGTTCGGCTTCGGCGGCGGGGGAGACGAGAACGACAACGGTGGCGGTGGTGGAGGCGGCGTGAGCATTCCGATCGGAGCGTACGTCGGCGGCCTCGACGGTCCAAAGTTCAGACCGAACATCATCGCTTTGATGGTGGTATCGGTGCCCCTCACGATTGCGGCCGGACGCACTCTTGTCCGCCTGGTGAAGGCCGCGAGACGGTAGTCGACCCTGCGGTTAATCCGTCAGCTTGCTGAGCGTATCGTGTTTGATGCGCGCGATTCTGCGGGTGAGAAGAGGAATGGAAATGTCAAACAGCACTAGTCCGAAAACCAACCTAAAAGTCGTGGGACTTGCTGTCGCGGGTGCCGTGGGCGGATTTCTTTTCGGTTTTGATTCTTCGGTCGTGAATGGCGCGGTCGACGCCGTTCGACAGCAGTTCAACCTCTCGGCGACGCTCATCGGGTTCGCCGTCGCAAGCGCCCTGATCGGATGCGCCATCGGCGCCTATATGGCCGGCCGGATCGCTGACCGGTGGGGCCGCATCCCAGCCATGATCATCGGCGCCGTCCTGTTCCTCGCGAGTGCGATTGGGGCCGGACTCGCCATCGGCGTCTGGGACCTGGTGCTCTGGCGCGTGATTGGCGGCCTTGGCATTGGAATGGCATCGGTGATCGCCCCGGCATACATCGCCGAAATCTCGCCGCGCAAGCTTCGCGGCCGCCTCGCTTCCCTTCAGCAGCTCGCCATCACGGTCGGCATCTTCGCCGCGTTGCTCTCCGACACCCTGTTCGCGAACGCCGCCGGCCTGGCCAGCTCACAGTTCTGGTTTGGACTCGAGGCGTGGCGGTGGATGTTTCTCGCCGGCGCTGTTCCCGCGGTCGTCTACGGTGTTATCGCCATGCGTCTCCCCGAGTCGCCACGATTCCTCGTCCTCAAGGACCGCAAGGATGACGTGCGCAAGATCTTTGCCCGTATCTGGCCGGATGACGATGTCGAGCGCGCCATCCGGGACATGGAGGAGGCAATCCAGGTTGACGCCGAAGGGTCCAAGAAGGGCGCGCTTCGCGGCAACCGGTTTGGGCTAAAGCCAATCGTCTGGATCGGAATCATTCTCTCCGTCTTCCAGCAGTTCGTCGGAATCAACGTGATCTTCTACTACTCGACGACGCTGTGGAAGGCGGTTGGATTCCAGGAACGCGACTCATTCACCATCTCGGTCATCACCTCAGTCACTAATATCCTGGTGACCTTCGTCGCGATATTCCTGGTTGACCGCGTCGGGCGGAAGCCGATTTTGCTCTTCGGTTCGGTCGGCATGACCGTGTCCCTCGGTGTGATGGCCCTCGCGTTCAGTCAGGCCGAGATTGTCAAGGGCGCGCCGAGCCTTCCCGGCGGTTGGGGACCGCTCGCACTCATCGCCGCGAACGTCTTCGTCGTGAGTTTCGGCGCATCGTGGGGGCCGATCGTCTGGGTTCTGCTCGGCGAGATCTTCCCGACCCGCATTCGAGCTCGAGCACTCGGAATCGGCGCCGCTGCTCAGTGGATCGCCAACTTCCTCGTGACCATTTCGTTCCCGCCGCTCGCCAGCTTCTCGCTCGTATTCACCTACGGGATGTACGCGTTCTTCGCGGCGCTGTCGTTCTTCTTCGTGTGGAAGGTCGTACCGGAGACGAACGGGATGTCGCTCGAGGAGGCAAACACCCTGCTACCGCCAAAGGGCAGCGCCAAATCCGAGAACAAGATCGCCGGCACCCGGTCCTGACGGTCGCCGCCCCCGGGCGACAGCAGGGGAACGCGGGCCGAAGTATTCGCGGGGGGCCAATCCCTTTAGTCTCAAGAACGGGTTCGCGCCAGTCGGAAATTTAATGGGCCTCCGACACGTTATCATTTGTGTGGTCTTGGAAGTGGAACCGCTTGTTGTCCCTCCACGCAGTTCCTTGCTCGAATCCAGCACCTTTTTCGCACGTTGAGTTGCGAAGACGGCGGTGCCGATCCTGTCGCCAGACCTCATTGCCAGCGAGTTCGCTTGCGATACAGAAACAACGATTGAAGGCATTACCGCATGATTTTTCAAGTCGGAGAGACTGTTGTCTACCCTCACCACGGCGCGGCAACAATCACGGCCGTCAAGACGCGCACGATCAAGGGTGAGTCCAAGGACTACATCACCCTCAACGTGCACGCCACCGATCTGACTATCGAACTTCCCATCCAGAACGTTGAACTCATCGGGGTGCGCGACGTTATCGACAGCGCCGGAGTCGAGGCGGTATTCGAGGTGTTGCGCAGCGACATGGTCGAGGAGCCGGGCAACTGGTCCCGTCGCTTCAAGGCGAACACGGAGAAGATGGGCAGCGGCAGCGTCTACCGGGTCAGCGAGGTAGTTCGCGACCTGTGGCGTCGCGATCAGGATCACGGGGTCTCCGCCGGAGAAAAGCGCATGCTCCTGAAGGCCCGTCAGATCTTGATCTCCGAGCTGGCCCTCGCGCAGAACTCGACCGACGAAGAAGCGTCCGCCGTTCTCGACGAGGTTCTCGCGACCGTCTCGGTCTAGTTGCCCCCGCGGTCTCCAAGTTAGTCCTTGCGCTCTCGGGTTACGCGTCCGCGGTCGGGACCCAACTCTGCTCGCCTGCCTTCCGGGCTACACGTTCGTGTTCGGGCCGCCCGTGATCTAACTCGCTTCTCCGGAGGTTTCGCCATGTCAGGCGGAGCGCCGCGGCCGAAGCGCCGTAAGACGGGGATGGCTGCGGCCCAGTTTCGCGGTGAGGGTCAAACCTCCGGAGAACGCGCGAAAACCCGGAGAGGTTGGGAATTGGATTTGGAGGAACGGGCGCGCTCGTACGCCGCAGGCCAAACCGGACGCAGGGCGGCAGGACGCAATAATCTCGGCGGGAAGCGAGTTGCACCAAGGGGCCGCCCACGCGGTCCTCAGCGAAGGGAATCACTCCATGAAGGTATTGCTCACCGGTGCAACCGGATTCATCGGATCATCCGTGCTTAACGCACTCATCGCGGCCGGGCACGACGTCACGGCCGTTGTCAGGAGCGACGAGGCCGGCAAGCGGGTCGCGGCCAACGGCGCAACCGCGGTAATCCATCCTCTGCCCGACACCGACTGGCTTACTGAGATGCTCACGCTGAGCGACGGCGCCATTCACCTCGCCACTCCGGATGACGACAGCGGCCCGATTTTCGACGATTCGGTCATCGACTCTGTCATTGCCGCCTACTCCGGAACGAACAAATCGTACGTGCACACCGGCGGAGTATGGGTCTACGGAAACGGCGCCGACCTCACCGAGGAATCGCCGATCAACGCGCCCGAGATCACCGCGTGGCGCCAAGAGCGTGAGGATCGCCTTCTGGCCTCGGATGTGCGGGCGAGCGTCGTCGCGCCTGGCATCGTCCACGGGTACGGTAAGGGCATTCCCAACACAATTTCCGGTGGGCCGCGCACGGCCGACGGCGCCCTGATTCTCATTGGTGGCGGCACACAACACTGGGCGACCGTGCACGTCGATGACCTTGCCGAACTCTTCGTCGCGGTTCTCGAGAACGCGCCGGGCGGCGAGACCTACCTTGGCGTGAGCGGACACAACCCCACCGTTCGCGAGCTCGCGGAGGCCGTGGTCGGGCCCGATGGCGCGGTGAAGGCTGACACCGTCGAGGCCACCCGCGAGCGATTCGGGGCGCAGTTCGCCGACGCGCTGTTGCTCGATCAGCAGATGACCGGCGCCAGGGCCAAGTCTCAGTTCGGATGGAATCCGTCTCGACCAAACCTCGTCGAGGAATTCTCGAAGCTGTAGCGGCCCGGGGGCCGGTGGATTATCGAGTCACTGCGCGCGGCGCTTGGATTCGATCTGCACTGGCTCCGGTGGCGGCCGGTGGGCGTCAGCCGCCGCGCCGCCCATGGCTATCGCCGCGAGCCTCCGGAACGTCGTCTCGGACGGGGAGCCGGGTTCGGCATGCAGGATGACGAGCAGTTGTCCGTCCGCACCGTCTATCGACAGGCGTTGGCGGTGCAGTTCCAGTTCCCCGACCTGCGGGTGACGGAGCCGGATGGCGTCTTCGGTCTCGATTGCGGCCTCCGGTTGTGCCCACAGGCGACGGAATTCGGCGCTACGAACGGAAAGCTCGCCGACGATTTGAGCGAGCTGCGGGTCGTCCACATTCGGCCCGATGAGGGCGCGGAGGCCACCGACGGTGCGGGCGAGCATCCCCTCCCAGTCTTGGTACAGCTCGCGAACCGTCGGGTCCAGAAACGCGGCACGAAGGCCGTTTACTCCGACGCCGAACATCGGGGAGAGCGCTGCGGCAAGGGGATTGGCGGCGAGAACATCCATAAGCCGGCCCTGGACGTACACGGCTTGGTTCGGCCAGGAGGTGATGAGCCCGGCAAGCCGGGGGGAAACCTGCTCGGGTGAGCCCGGCTCCCGGCGACGAACGACGGTCGAGCGAGCGAGGGTACGCAGTTCGTCGCTCGTTGGCCCGTTGAGGTGAAGCGCCTTCGTGAGACCATCGAGCACAGCATCGGAGGGATTCCGGTCTTCGCCCTGTTCGAGCCTGAGGTACTCGTCCGGACTGAGGCCGGCCAGCGACGCAACCTCTTCCCGCCGGAGACCCTGCACGCGTCGTCGGCCGGTCGACGGCAATCCCGCGTCCTCCGGCGTGAGAAGTTCGCGTTTTGCGCGAAGAAAGTCGCCGAGCGGGTTGCCTGTTTCCATGACACCACCCTACGCAGTACTACCGGCGCCACATGACGAGGTTGCTCCCTTTCGGCAACTTGGGAGCCTGGTGCACGGTCGTCTCGCCCCCGCCGTCTCGTAGGGTGGTCAGGTGAAGCTTTCGACCCCGGCATCCGCGTTTCTGTCCTGCGCTATCGACGTTGTCTTCGTTGTCGTATTCGTGCTCATCGGGCGGGCGAGCCACCGAGAGGATCTGGCCGGTTCGATCAACACGCTGTGGCCGTTCGTCGTCGGTCTCGCGGTCGGGTGGGTCGTGGCTCGCGCGTGGCGGTCGCCGCAGGCACTCGTCTGGACCGGAATCACGGTCTGGGCGGTAACCGTCGTCGTCGGGATGCTGCTGCGCACGGCGTCCGGCCAGGGCGTGGAGGTGGCATTCGTCATCGTCACCGCGATCGTGCTTTCGGTCTTCCTGCTCGGGTGGCGAGCGTTGTCCCGGCTCTTCCGGCGCAGGATGTCGCGAGCCTGAGCCGAACCGACCGGACCGAGCGAACCGGACCGATCCCGACCCTTGCTCAGCGGACCACGTTGACGAGCTGCACGTCTCGAAGCACGCCGGACTGGGCCACCGCGGTGATGAAGGTGCCATGTGGCTGGCGGCGGCGATCGGTCGGCGAGCCGGGGTTGAGTATTCGCAGGCCTCCCGGCGTCGTCGTGTCCCACGGGATGTGGCTGTGCCCGAATACGAGCACGTCGGTGTTTGGGAAGGCCGCGTCGCAGCGGGCCTCGCGTCCCGCGGCAGGGCCGGTTTCATGCACGACGGCGAAGCGAATCCCCTCGATCGTGCCTGTCGCCACTTCCGGGAGTCGACGCCGGAGGTCGTCTCCGTCATTGTTTCCCCAGACGCCGATCACGCGGGCCGCGCTTGCGGCCAACTCGTCGAGCAAGGACTCCTGAACCCAGTCGCCGGCGTGGATGACGATGTCCGCCCATTCGACTGCGTCCCATACCTGCGCTGGAAGCTCGCGGGCACGCTTCGGCACGTGGGTGTCCGAAATCAGCAGAAGGCGCAGCGGCGGGGCGGTCAGGTCCGATTCGACGGCTGTGGATTGCTCGGAAGCGGCCATGAGTCATTCTGACCGGAAACCGGCTCCGCTGTCACGCGGTGAAGAACGCGTCGAGCTCGGGCGCGAGCGAATAGTGTTCTCGGATCGCTGTCAAGGGCGCGGTGGATGCGGCCGAGCATTTGCGCGTATCCTCAATGGCACACAGGGAGCCATCGGGGCTTCCGTCCGAGGGAGCTCACCATGGCCGACAAGTCACCTAAAAAGTCCACCTCGAAGACGGCGGCGTCAAAGTCTCTAAAGGAGAAGCGTGCCGACAAGAAGACCAAGGCCGCGAACAAGCCGACCGGCTAGCGACTGACGGAGAGTGCCCGGGTTCGCCCGGGCATTTTTTGTGTCCGGGTGACGGAAGTCGTCAAACGGAACCGGCTAGGCCGTCTTCATGATGTCGGCAGTGAAGCTCTGCACCCGAGAGAGGAGTCCCTCGGCTCGGCGAGCGACGATCTCCGCCGGGTCGAGCGGTAGGGCCGAGGCCGGGGGAATGATGCGGATGATCAGCGAGCAGGCGAGGTCAGCGCAGATGTAGGTTCCGACGGTGTTGCCGTCGCGCCCGGCTTGTCCGGCCCGAGGGGCCGAAAAGAGCGCGACCTGACCGGCCGGCTGGGGGGTGCGGCACAGGGAGCACATCGCCGAGATTCCTGGGCGCATGGTGGCTCCCGATGCGCGGAGGACGATGCCGACCGGGCGGTCGTCGAGCCAGTGAACGAGGTAGCCGCGCAGAGGAGCTTTGTGGTCCCGCCAGCCGAGATACTCCCGCTCGCCCCAGAGAACTTCGTGCAGCCCGGGGAGCGGCATTCGCAGCACCTCGCCCTGTGACGCGTTGACAATGCTGCTGCGAATTTCGGATTCGTTAAGCGGTTTCACGTTCTCCTCGACCGGGCCAGTTGTCCATTCAAGACTAACTGCCGACCCGGACGGTACACCGCCTTTGGGCTGGCGTCCTCCCGCTGGGCTACCGCTTCTCCGCCGGTTATGTTGGGCGAATGCCAACGAAGTCCCCCGCGATCCTGTTCGACATCGACGGAACGCTCGTCGACTCGAATTACATGCATGTCGCCGCGTGGAGCCGCGCGCTGGAGGAGGTCGGTGCTCCGGTCGACTCTTGGCGCATCCACCGGGCGATCGGGATGGACTCGAAAAAGCTTCGAGAATCGCTGCTCGGCGATCGCGCCGAAGAACTCGGCGAGCGGGCCTCCGAACTGCACTCTCGTTACTACGCCGCGGACGCTGGCAAGCTGCGACCGTTCGCGTCGGCGCGCGAACTCGTCGCGACCGTCGCGGCACACGGGCTTCAGGCAGTACTCGCCACCTCCGCCCCCGAGGACGAGCTGCAGTTGCTTCGATCTGCGTTGAAGATCGAGGATGACGTGGCGACTGTGACCTCAGCGGCGGACGTCGGAGAGGCCAAACCCGCCCCGGATGTCGTTCAGGTCGCACTGCAACGCGCGGGCGTGGATGCCGAAAATGCGGTCATGGTCGGCGACACCGTCTGGGATGTCGAGGCCGCCAACCGTGCGGGAGTGCGGTGCGTTGCCCTTCGAAGCGGCGGAACCGGGGGTGCGGAACTCTCGGCGGCCGGAGCGATCGCGGTCTACGACGACGCGGCCGACCTGCTCGCGCACTTTGATGCCTCGCCGCTGGCCGCGCTTCGCGGGTAATCAACCGCGGTGGCGCCGTTGGCTACGATGAGTGGATGTTTCGTCTCGGCGCACTCATCGCCACATCGGCCTCGGCACGTCCGGACCTGCTCGCCCGCCCGACGTTCGAGCTGCTGGCGGCGGAGGGGCTGCTCGAGGAGGTCGGCGTCGTCGAGATCGATCCGGCGCTCTCGGACACCTCCGCGACGAGTGCGCGCTACGACCTGTCCGACGAATTCCTTGCCAACTGTGTCGTAGTCGGTGGCAAGCGGGATGGCGTGGCGAAGACGGCGGCGGTGGTCGTGCTCGCAAGCACACGCGCCGACATCAACAACACGGTGAAGCGAATGCTTGACGTGCGCAAGGCATCCTTCCTCCCCATGGACGAGGCGGTGCGGGTGACCGAAATGGAATTTGGCGGCATCACCCCGGTCGGCCTGCCCGCCGGCTGGCCGATCTTCGTCGACTCTCGGGTGGTCGAGTCGGATGTCGTCGTCATCGGCTCCGGCGTGAGAAGGTCGAAGATCCTTCTCCCGGGCACGGTGCTCGCGCGTCTGCCCGGTACGCGGGTCGTGGAGGGACTTGGCCTGCGAGTGAGGGTTCCGGAGCAGTAGAGGCTCTAGCGGTTCCGCGCGACCCTGACGCCGTTCGGTGATCCGGCCAGCGGCGGGGCGGCCCGCACCCTCGTGCGGTCCGCCATGCCCTCGACGATTTCGGCCAGTGCATCCGTCGAGGACACCGTTGGCCGCCAGCCGAGCTCCCGACGAGCCCGATCGGTCGACATGACCGGAACCGTGACCGCGATGTCGAGCCAGCCCGGGTCCATCGCTTGAACGTGTAGCCGCCAGCCCGCCTGCACGATGAGGCGCGCGACCGCCCGCCGGATCGGGATGGTTCGGGTGGCCCCGACCGCTCTGGCGATCGCCGCGGGGTCGAGCACCGGTTCCGCCGCGATGTTGAACGCGCCGGCCGCACGCCGATCGATCGCTCGCCAATAGGCGTCGGCGAGGTCGCGAGCGTGCACGGCCTGGACGATGGCCTGGCTCGGCAGCGGGAGAACGCGGGGTCGCACCCACTTGAGCCATCGGGTCGGGAACCGGGAACCGAGAAAGAGGGAGGCGACCTCGAGTCCGGCGTTGCGCTGGAACACGAGCCCGGGCCGCAGGCGGGTGACGACGATTTCGGGGTGGTCTACCTCGAACAGGTCGAGCGCGCGCTCATTGGCCGCCTTATGGCGAGAATAGTGCGAGGTGTGGATACCACCGGTCGGCCAATTCTCGTCAACGCGTCGACGTTTCGGCCCCATGCTGTATGCGCCAACGGAGGAGGCGACGAGCACGTGGGGCACGTTGACGGCCGCGGCCGCCGCGAGCACGGCCGCCGTTCCGCCGACATTGGTCCGTCGCATCGCGCGCTCGTCCCGATTCGGTTGAAGGGCCCAGGCGAGATGGATCACCGCGTCGGCACCCGAAAGCACTCGTTCCAGCCTCGGCCGATCGACCGGGTCGGCGACATCGATCGAGTACCAGGAAACGCCGAGGTACGGCTCGACCGACGCATCCGGGAGTCGGCGCGCGACCCCGACCAGTTCGGTGACGTACGGCACGCTGCGCAGTCGACTCAGCACGGCAGTCCCGACATTTCCCGTCGCACCAATCACCACAACGCGCACGGCCGCCCCTTTCCTCGATGGCATCGACCCTAGGTTTGGTCGTGGCCTGCTGCAAGCGATTGACTGCAATCATCGGCCACGTGCTCCCTCGCGAGGAGTGACCGTCAGCCGCGAAGTTTTTCGAGAAGCGGTGCGGCCGCCTCGTCCAGGAACCGCTTTTGGTTCTCGTCTCCCACCTGTACGAGGGCGACATCGGTGAAACCGGCGGCCGCGTAGTCGCGTATTGCGTCCGCGATCTCATCCAGGTCCGGTCCGCACGGGATGCTCGCGGCGACGTCTTCCTTGCGAACGAATTTGCTTGCCCCCGTGAAACCGGCCGGCGTCGGCAAATCGGAGTTGACCGCCCAGCCGCCGCCGAACCACCGAAACTGCTCGTGGGCCAGGTCGATCGCCTCCTCGCGGTTTGGCGCCCAGCAGATAGGAATCTGGCCGATCGACCGCGACGGTTCCGCCGAGCTTCCCCGAGCGGCCGCCCAGCCGGTGATCAGATTCCCGTCCGGTTCGGTCGTGATGAGGTGATCGCCGAGAGGCGCGAAGCGGGATACCGATTTTTTACCGGAGACGGCGACGCCGATCGGCACGCCGCCATCAGGCAGGTCCCAGATTCGGGCGGAATCGACGCGGAAGTAACTTCCCTCCCAGGTGACCAGTTCCCCGGTGTGCAGGTGCCGGATGATTTGGATGGCCTCTTCGAGCATGTCCTGCCGCTGGTCCACGGGCGGCCAACCCTCGCCGATCACGTGCTCATTCAGATTCTCCCCGGCCCCGAGGCCGAGGATGAATCGACCGTCGGCGAGCAACTGCATCGTCGCCGCCTTTTGAGCGACCACCGCCGGGTGGTACCGGAGCGTTGGGCACGTGACGTAGGTCGCGAGTTCGACCCGCTCCGTGGCCTGCGCCACGGCGCCGAGTACCGCCCACGCGTACGGGGCGTGACCCTGGGAGACGAGCCATGGCGAATAGTGGTCGCTCGACACCTCGAAGTCGAATCCGATCCGCTCCGCCTGAACTGCGTAGTCGACGAGTTGTTTCGGGCCGCTCTGCTCGGTCATCAGCGTGTAACCAAAGTTGGTCATGTGTCCTCCAATTTTGTTAGTTCTTTCAGCTGTACTCCGTCACCCTGCGAACTCAATCCGAGTGCACCCGGCGCGCTCGGATGCACTTGAATTGCAGTGTGACCGATGACCTGCCCGAGACCGAAGAACCATCCGCGATCGAAGAATCGCCCGAGATCACTGAACTGATCGATCGCCTTCGCGCCGACCTTCTCGCCGCCCGCTTCGGCGTTGACACGCTCGCGACGCTCTGGGGGAGTGAGGCAGATGCGGCCCTGCACCGCGGTCAGCGGGTGCCGGCATTCCGGGCGCTCGCGGCACTTCCCCGCCACTCGCGCGCGGCGACTCTCGCCACTGTTTTCGTGCTCGGGGCCGCCGTCCCCACCGAGCGGTTTGCCGAGGCGATCCCGCGGCTCGGACTGGACGGCGCGCGTGGCCTTCGGCTGGTAGAGACGGCCGGTGACACGGTTCGTCCGCTCGTCGACCTTCGGCCGTACAGCTTCGTCGACGGCACCGGCGTCGGCAGCTGGTGGATCGCGAGCGATCTCGGGGAGCTCACGGTCGGCGGCGCGTTGCGGGTTGACCATGTACTCGGGGTCGGCGGAGCGTCGACAACGCTGAGCGGGCTCATGCTTGGAACGCCCGTCGAGGCCGCGCTCGACCTCGGAACCGGCTGCGGCATCCAGGCGATGCACGCGGCTCGCCACGCCGTTCGGGTTGTGGCCACCGATATTTCGCAACGGGCTCTGAACTTCGCGTCATTCAACGCCCGGCTCAACGACATTCGGAACATCGAGTTTCGGCTCGGCAGCCTCTTTGAACCGGTGGCAGGCGAGCGGTTCGGTCACATCGTCTCCAATCCGCCGTTCGTCATCACTCCCCGAACCGCGGGGGTGCCGGCATACGAGTATCGCGACGGTGGCATGGTGGGCGACGAGCTCGTGCGCTCCGTGGTCGCTGGGGTGGCCGAGCACCTGGCGCCCGGTGGCACCGCCCAATTGCTCGGAAACTGGGAGTATCGCGTCGCGGGCGGATTGCGGCAGCAGGATGGCCTCGATCGGGTTCGCGAGTGGGTGGAGTTGAGCGACCTGGATGCCTGGGTGGTCGAGCGTGAGGTGCAGGGCGCCGCCGCCTACGCGGAGACCTGGATCCGGGATGGCGGAATGCGGCCGGGCCCGGAGTTCGACCGACTGTACGGTGCGTGGCTCGACGACTTCGAGGAGCGCGGCGTCGACCGGATCGGTTTCGGCTACCTCACCCTCCGGTCTCCGATGGGCGCGAGGCGGCTGCGTCGGGTCGAGCGCCTCGACGGTCCGATCGGATCAGGCCTCGGCATCCACATCGCGGAGAGTCTCGCGGATTGGGACTGGCAGGCCGGGCTTTCCGATGAGGAACTGGGCCGCACCCACCTGACTGTTGCCGTGGATGTCACGGAGGAGCGGCACTATTGGCCGGGAGCGGAAGACCCTACGGTGATGACGCTGCGACAGGGTGGAGCGTTCGGACGAACCGTGAAGCTCGACACGGGGCTCGCTGCTCTTGTCGGTGCGTGCGACGGCGAGTTGAGCGTTCGCGCCATCATCGCCGCGATCGCTGAGCTGCTCGAGGTCGACCAGTCGGCTCTCGCCAGCGACCTCCTGCCGCGGGTGCGGGACCTCGTCGTTACCGGATTTCTGCGTCGCCGGTGACCCCGTGGCTTTTTAGAGACATTCTCGGCAAGCTGTACTGAGGCCGCCGGCGACCGTCGGCGGCGCACCGCACGACCGAGAGGATTTCCCCATGGCTGCTACTTCCGTCTTCGTCAATCTCCCCGTGCAGGATCTCAACCGATCCGTCGAGTTCTTTACCGGGCTCGGGTACAGCGTCAACCCACAGTTCACAAACGAGGAGGCGGCGAGCATCGTCATCTCCGACACGATCTACGTCATGCTGCTCGTCAAGCCGTTCTTCGCCACCTTCACCTCGAAGCAGATCGTGGACGCGTCGACGGGAACCGAGGCCATCATCGCCCTGAGCACCGAGAGCCGGGAAGAGGTCGATGCTCTCTTCGACCGGGCGATTGCGGCAGGCGGCACCGGGTACGGGGATGGCCAAGACCTCGGCTTCATGTACCAGCGAGCGTTTCAGGACCCGGACGGGCACCAGTGGGAGGTGCTTTGGATGGATCCGAACTACGTTGAGGGCTGAGTGGCAGGGCGGTTGAGCCTTGGCCGTCACGTCTCGTAGCCGTCAAAGCCCGCGCTGCACCATGTCGAGTAACCGTTGCGCGGTCACCTCCGCCATCTCGGGGGTGAACCCGCGCAACGGACCGTCGATCAGGAGCATCCCGAGTCCGTGAACCGACGACCAGGCGAGCAGCTCGGCCCCGACCCGCCGATCGGCAGGCAGTACTCCCGCCTCGCACAGCTGGTCGAGCACGTCGCCGAGAATTTGGAACGGGGTGCGCCCATCCGCTCCGGCCTTGGCGCTCGAGTGGGCATTGGCAAGGTCGTCTGGCACGGAAAATGCGGCCCGGAACAGCCCGGGCTCGTCCCGGGCGAAGGCGAGGTAGCCGGTGCCCACCCCGCGAAGGGAATTGCGGGCATCGGTTGCCGCGTCCCCGGTCGGCTCGAACTCGGCGATCGCCGCGACCATTCGGTCGGCCGCAATGCCTTGCGCCACTGCGGAAACCGCGAGAAGGAGTTCCTGACGATCGGCGAAATGGCGATACGCCGCGTTGGGGGACACCCCGGCTCGCCGCGTGGCCTCCCGAAGCACCACCGCGTCGGTGCCTCCGTTGCGTGCCATCTCGACGCCGACGGCGACGAGGGTTTCCCTCAGTTCGCCGTGTCGATAGGTGGTGCGATGGGCTTCGCTCATGTCGCTGCGCTCCCCGGCATTGCGATGGGCCTCTGGACGCGGGCCCGGATTCATGTCATTGTGGACAGTGTACACATGCTCAATCATGAGACCAAAACCGCGAGATCTAACGACGAGACCAGGGAGACCCATGTTCACCACTGCGGGAGCATTCAGCGGCTTTTCGATCCACGACGCCGATGCTGCGAAAGCGTTTTATGCCGACAAGCTCGGACTGCGAGTCGAGACCAACGGCATGGGATTTCTCGAACTGCACCTGGACAACGGGGCGATGATCCTCGCGTATGTGAAGCCGGACCACGAGCCGGCGACGTTCACCATCCTCAATTTCCCGGTCGACGACGTGGAGGCCGCGGTCGACGATCTCAACGCTCGAGGGGTCGAGACCGCAATCTACGGGGTTGAACCGCCATTCGACTCGAAGGGGATAGCGCACAGTGAGGGCAACGGCCCGGACATCGCATGGTTCCGGGACCCGTCCGGGAACGTGCTCTCCGTGCTGGCGAATGCCTAGCTTTCCTCCTGTTTGTCGGAGTACGCAAGCCCAGGCTGCGGATTTTTGGGAATTCGGCCGACAGGAATAGGTTGAATTCGACAGGCCGGCTCTTCCACGTGCTCGGTGGGAGAGGAATTGACGATGCGCCGGATGCCCCGAATGGGATCGAGGAAGCTTCCCTCCGACCGGCAGGTTGAGAGCCTGGTTCCGGCGCGAATGGACCGGTTGCCGTGGACCAAATTCCATTGGTCCGTCGTGGTCGGCCTCGGCGTCGCCTGGATTCTCGACGGCCTGGAAATTCAAATCGTCGCCTCGGCCGGATTTCAGAAATCGCTCGATCTGAGCTCATCGCAGGTCGGCCTCGTTGCATCGGTGTACCTCATTGGCGAGGTGGTTGGTGCGATCGTGTTCGGTCGCCTTTCGGACAAGCTCGGCAGGCGAAAGCTCTTCATCATCACCCTCATCGTCTACCTCGCCGGCAGCGCGGTTGCCGGACTCTCGTTCAGCCTGTGGTTCCTGCTGATTTTCCGCTTCGTGGCCGGACTCGGCATCGGGGGCGAATATGCTGCGATCAACTCCGCAATCGACGAACTCATTCCGTCCAAGTACCGCGGCCGAATCGACATCGCGATCAACGGCACCTATTGGGGAGGCGCGGCCCTCGGTGCCGCGGCCAACGTGTTCCTGCTGAACGAGAACCTATTCGACGTGAACGTGGGATGGCGCATCGCGTTCTTCATCGGACCGGTGCTCGGCCTCGGGATCATCTACCTGCGCCGACACATCCCGGAGAGCCCGCGTTGGCTCATGACCCATGGGAGGGAAGAGGAGGCGGAGAAGACGGTCGACGGCATCGAGAGCCGGGTCGAGGAGGACGGAGTCCAGCTTGAGAAGGTCGATCCGGCCAAGGCCATCACCGTGACGCCGAGCGGCAGCCTGCCGTTCCTCACCATCGGGCGAGTGTTCTTTCGCAAGTATCCCAAGCGGGCTTTCGTGACTCTCACCATGTTCGTGACGCAGTCGTTCCTGTACAACGCCATCTTCTTCACCTACGCCCTCGTGCTGCAAAACTTCTACCACACCGGCTCGAGCGTGACCCAGTTCTACTTCTTCCCCTTCGCGATCGGCAATCTCATCGGGCCGCTCGTGCTCGGCCACCTGTTCGACGTGTGGGGCCGCCGAAAGATGATCTTCCTCACCTACGGTGTCTCTGGCGCCGTGCTGGCAGTTTCGGCGGTGTTCTTCAGCATGGGCGCCCTCGACGCGACGACCCAGACCATATTCTGGTGCGTCTCCTTCTTCTTCGCCTCGGCCGGAGCGTCTTCGGCGTATCTCACCGCCAGCGAAGTCTTCCCGCTCGAACTGCGCAGCCAGGCCATCTCCTACTTCTTCGCAATCGGGCAGATCGCCGGTTCGGTCGCTCCGCTGCTTTACGGCAGCCTCGTCGGAGACGGGACGAATCGTGGCCCCCTCACCATCGGATACTTCATCGGGGCCGGCATCATGATCTTCGGCGGAATCGTCGCCCTCATCTTCGGGGTGGATGCCGAGCGCAAGTCGCTCGAGGAAATTGCTGAACCGCTCTCGGCTGTTGCAGCGGAGGACGGGAGCACGCCGAAGCGTTGAGCGTGGGGCCGGGCGGCTCGCCTTTTTCGTAGAATGGGATGACCGCAGTCGAACCATCAGGAGGATCCGGCGTGAAAATCATCGCGTTTGTCGTTGCATTGGCGCTTTTCGTGGGTGGGATTCTCCTCATGGGATACGCGTTCGAGCCGGGCGCGGGTGAGGCCATCACATTCTTCGGCGGCATCCTGTGCATCGCGCTGTCCCTCGCAATCCCGTTCACGATTCTCAAGCGACTCGAGCGCTAGGCAACGCGAATGCCCGACGACTTCGGCATCGGCGCGCAAGTTTCCGTGCGCGACGCGTCGTTGATCGATGCCTCTCCCTGGCCGGGAGAACCGACCGGAATCATCGTGCGAAGCGGCGGTTCTGCCCTCGCCGGCGTGTGGGGCCGTGGCGGCGGGTCTCGAATGTGGTGGATCGACTTCGACGAACCGCAGATCAACGCCGAGGGCGATGGCCCGTTCGCAACCGCCCAGGTGAACGAGAAGTATCTCGAGCTCGCTCCGCCGATGGAGTCGCTACCGTGAGTTTCGGGCAGTACGGTGAGGACGTGCTCGCGGGAGACTGGCGCGGAGCCCGAAAGAAGGTCATTCGGGAGGTTGCCGCCGACCGGGACCTCGTGATCGAGTGGGCAGACTCCGGCTTCTGCGGTGCCGTGCTTCGGGTCGAGGGAAAACTCGTGCACCTTGAGGACTATGCGGGCGCGGTTCGCATGTTTCCGCTCGGACCCGGGTTCATGCTCGAGGGTGAGCCGGTGGTTCTGACCGCGCCGGCTCCGGCCAAACGTGGCACCGCTCGAACGGCATCCGGCTCGTTCGTCGCCCCGGAGCAAGCGGCTCGCGTCGCCTTGCCGAGCCGCATTTTCGTCGAGGGTCGGCACGACGCCGAACTGGTCGAGAAGGTGTGGGGTGCGGACCTTCGCGTCGAAGGCGTCGTCGTCGAGTACCTGGAGGGTGTCGACGAGCTCGATTCCATCATCCGCACCTTCGCCCCGGGTCCCGGGCGGCGGGTCGGCGTGCTCGTCGACCACCTGATTCCGGGCTCGAAGGAGAGCAGGATCGCGGATGCCGTGTCGCGCGGCCCGTTCGGCTCGCACGTGCTCGTCGTCGGCCACCCGTTCGTGGACGTCTGGCAGGCGGTCAAGCCTGCGCGGCTCGGGCTGCGGCAGTGGCCCGAGATTCCCCGATCTGTCGAGTGGAAGCACGGCATCTGCCAGGCGCTTGGCTGGCCGCACGAAGATCAGGCCGACATCGCTCGCGCCTGGCAACGGATCCTCGGGCAGGTTCGCACCTTCGCGGACCTCGAGCCGGTCGTGCTCGGGCGGGTCGAACAGCTCATCGACTTCGTGACCGCACCCGACTAGGCCCAGCCGCCAATTGTCCGGCTGACTGAGCCAAGCCACCGATGTTTTTCCGGCCGGCTAGGCCCGGCAGTTCGGCGTCAAGCGGGCGTTTCAGCCTCCGTTCGACAGGCCGGCGATCAGGTTGATCGTGGCCGCAAGAATGACCGATCCGAACACGAACGACAGAAGCGAGTGCCGCAGCGCCGTCGCCCTGATTGCGTGGTTGGTGATGTTGGTGTCCGACACCTGGTACGTCATTCCGAGGGTGAACGACAGGTATGCGAAGTCGGTGTACCGGGGTGGCGTTTGCTGATTGAAGTCGATCCCATCGTCGGCCGTGTAGTACTGGCTTGCGTAGCGGAGGGTGTACAGGGTGTGGAGCAGAATCCAGGACAGGGCGACGCTCACGAGGGCGAGCGCCGCAAGGATGCCCTTCGCGGCACCGGTCGACCCGGCGGCATGCACGAGCACGAAGCCAACTGAGAAGAGGCTGGCGACGCTCAGCAGCAGCACGAGAAGATCGGCTGTGCCGCGCGCCGGTTCCTCCCGGCTCGCGTTAGCTCGCGTCTGAGTCGCATCGAGCCGTCCAACCTTCAGCCAGACCCACGAGGAGTAGAGCAGCGCCGAGAAACACCACCCCACAGTTGGGGCATAAACCCACTCGCCGAGGCTTCCGGTGATGAGTGCGGCGACGACGCCGACTATGAGCATGATGATGAGACGAATGGTGGCATGACGTTGGCGCATTAGCCGATTGAACCATTTCGAGCGCGAAATCGGGGGATACCCCTATCGCGCGCCCCGACTCAACGGGCCAAGCTTGATCATGACCGAATTGAGAAGACCAAAAAACGGACGAATCATCGCCGGAGTGTGCGCCGGGATCGCGAACCGTTTCGGCTGGAGTCCGACTGCCGTCCGGCTCGTGTTCATCCTGTCCTGTCTGCTCCCCGGGCCGCAGTTCCTCATCTACATCGCGCTGTGGATCCTCGTCCCCTCGGACTAGCGGGGCGCTCCGGGCGTCACGTGCCGCTCGTTGCGGCGCGCTTCCGTGGCTTCAACTTCTCCGCGCTCACCATCCACGCATACTGCTCGAGCGTCTCGATCACCGAGTGCAGGATGTCGGCGCTGGTTGGATCGGCCTCGTCGACTTCGTCGTGTACTCGCCGGCACGTCTCGGCCGCGGCATCCAGCCTGGCTGTGATGAGCTCGACGACCTCACCCGTGTCCACCTGATCGCCCGGGAACTTTGGCAGGCTTGTCGACGCACTCACCGTCTCGGAGCGGCCATCCGGAAGCGCGTGAAGCGCACGCATCCGCTCCGCCACCTCGTCGGACTTCACCCGCGCGGCATCGATGATCTCATCGAGGATCAGGTGCGTGTCGCGGAAGTTGGTGCCGACTACGTTCCAATGCGCCTGCTTGCCCTGAATGTGAAGCTCGATCAGGTCGACGAGCACGGCTTGTAGGTTATCCGAGAGTTCTTTAGTAGCTTTCATTCCACCGAACCTACGCCCGATCAGTCGCCCGAATCGGGGGCTAGACCGAGCGCGAGCAATTGGCTATCACGTGCGAGGCCGGTTGGGGCCGAATGCCCCGGCACGAGCTTCGGTTCCCGCTCGGGCTAGGGGAGAAGGGTCTCCTGCCGCTCGAGCATGCCGACGTATGTCGCGATCTTTGCCGCTCGGGTCTCCGCGCGCTTGACGCTGCCGATCCGGTAAAGAAATGCGAACCGGTTCTGGGCGGAGAGGGTCGCGAAGAACGCCGCGGCCTTCGGATTTTCCGCGAGCGCTTCGGCCAGATCTCCCGGAACGGGCGCATCCTTCTGGCGGTAGGCGGCATCCCACCTGCCGTCGGCCTTCGCGCGCTCCACCTCCGCGACGCCGGGGGAACGCATCCGTCCCTCCGCCGTCAGTCTCGCGATGTGGTCGCGGTTGATCTGCGACCACATGCTTCTCGACCGGCGTTTGGTGAATGCCACGAGGTAGTAGTCGGCGTTGAGCGAGTTGGCCTGCGTATCGATCCACCCGAAGCAGAGCGCGACATCCAGCGCCTCGGCGTACGTCAGCCCCGGTTGCGACGAGCCCTTTCGTCGCAGCTGAATTCGCACCCCGTCGGAACTGCTCCAATTCTGCTCGAGCCAGCGCTCCCACTCGGAGGCGGAGGGGAGGAACAGCACCGGCTTGAGGTCGTTGGCTGGCATGGCTAATGCTAAGTCGAGCTAGGGCAGACTTAGAGAATGAGATACAAGAAATTGGGAAACAGTGGGCTCGACGTTTCGGCGGTGACCCTCGGATGCATGAGTTATGGGGAGCCCGACCGCGGCAATCACGCGTGGTCGCTTTCCGAGGCGGAGAGCCGCCCGTTCATCGCGCGAGCGCTCGAACTCGGCATCACCACGTTCGACACGGCGAACGTGTACTCCGACGGCTCGAGCGAGGAGATCGTCGGCCGCGCGCTCGGCGACTTCGCCCGCCGCGAGGAAGTCGTCATCGCAACCAAGGTACACGGCGCCATGCGCCCCGGACCGAACGGCCGCGGTCTTTCTCGCGCGCACATCATGGAGCAGATCGACGCGAGCCTCAGCCGCCTCGGCACCGACTATGTCGACCTGTACCAGATTCACCGTTGGGACCCGACCGTGCCGATCGAGGAAACGATGGAGGCACTGCATGACGTAGTCAAGGCGGGCAAGGCGCGGTACATCGGCGCGTCGTCCATGATGGCGTGGCAATTCTCCAAGGCGCAGTACACAGCGGATGCCAACGGCTGGACTCGGTTCGTGTCGATGCAGGACCACTACAACCTGATCAACCGGGAAGAGGAGCGGGAGATGCACCCGCTGTGCCTCGACCAGGGAGTCGGAGTCATCCCGTGGAGCCCGCTCGCGCGCGGAAAACTGACCCGGGACTGGGACGCGACGACCGCCCGCTCAACCACCGACGAATTCGGCAAGACGCTCTATCGCCAGGCGGAGGACGCCGACCGTCTCGTCGCCGAGGCGGTCGCCTCGATCGCCTCGAGGCGCGGGGTGCCGCGAGCACAGGTCGCTCTCGCCTGGGTTGCGGCGCAGCCGGCCGTGACCTCACCGATCGTCGGCGCCACGAAGCTCAGCCACCTCGACGACGCCGTTGCCTCCGTCGAGCTTGGCCTGACG
The DNA here is from genome assembly GCA_025464975.1 of Microbacteriaceae bacterium. Taxonomy (GTDB): domain Bacteria; phylum Actinomycetota; class Actinomycetes; order Actinomycetales; family Microbacteriaceae; genus Lacisediminihabitans. The sequence goes on from JAODMT010000004.1 coordinate 288,311, forward strand.
GACGCGGAACTGGATGAGCTGTCCGCCGCCTATGTTCCGCACGCGGTCGCTGGCTTCTAAAGCGGCGGTGCGGTCAGGCGCTGCGGTCGTCTCGCCCGGTCAGGGCGAGCAGCTGTGATTGCAGCGGGGCACCCTCCGGTAGCGGTATCGGGGCGGCAAACAGGCCGCTCGCCGCGAGGGTGTCCCGCTGCGGCTCGAAGACCGTCCACACGGCCTCGATGAGCGCGTCGTCGAGACGGTCGTCAGCTCCCACGGCGCGCGCCAGATCCCACGAGTGGATGGTGACGTCACTCACCTGTTCGCGCAGGTAGTCCTCGACCGACACCCTGTCGTAGGAGAGGCTCACGAGGGCGTCCGGATTCGCGGCCTCCCATGCCACGGTGGCCGCAAGCGAGTACAACCTCCACTCAGCGCGAAGGTCGGATCCGAGCGGTTGCAGCCGTCGCCGCGCCTCGGCCACTGTGCTCCCGGTGAGAAGGTGTGGCACCCACTGCTGCTCCTCGACCACGTGGCTCACCAGGTCCCGAATGCTCCACTCGGTGTCCGGCGTCGGGGCATCCCAGTCGGTGACGGCGGTGAGCCGCGAGCCGAATTCGCTGTGTGCCTTCTTCTGCAATGCGAGCCAGTTGTGCTCCTGCGCCATGTCGCTGATCCCTCTCGGTTCTACTTTCTGCACAACGTCCGGCGACGGTGCCCGCATTCCCGCCGCTCTATCGCGGATTCTGGTGGCCGGAACTGGCCGCGGTTCTTAGAGTTGATGCAATGAATGAATCACACGGCGCTGTACACGGCCACTCGCACGGGCTTGACCCGGCGATCGGTCGCGCCAATCGGTCGCGCCTGATCGTCACCATGGCCATCGTGGTCGCTGTCCTCATCATCGAGTCGGTCGGCGCAGTCCTGTCGGGCTCACTCGCCTTGTTCGCCGACGCCGGTCATTTGCTCTCCGACCTGGCCGGTCTCGTCGTGGCGCTCACGGCCACCATTGTGGCGTCACGACCGGCCACCGACGTGCAGACGTTCGGCCACCGACGCTCGGAGGTGTTCGGCGCGCTAGCCAACGCTCTCATCCTGCTCGTCGTCGTCGGCTTCGTCGCGGTCGAGGCCATCAGCCGGCTGATCGCACCATCGGTCGCGACGGTACAGGCGCCGCTCATGCTCGTGGTCGCGGTCATCGGGGCCCTCGCCAACACGGTGGGAGTTCTCGTGCTCCGCGGTGGCGCAAAGAATTCGATCAACATGCGCGCTGCCTACCTCGAGGTGCTCGGCGACCTGATCGGGTCCGTCGCGGTAATTCTCGCCGCCGTGGTCATCCTCGTCACGGGATTTTCCCACGCGGACACGATCGCGTCGCTCGCGATCGTCGGGCTCATCGTTCCCCGTGCCCTCTGGCTGCTTCGCGACGTTGTTCGCGTGCTCAGTCAGGGCACGCCGCGGGGAACGGACGTTGACCTCATCCGAGAGCACGTGCTGTCGAAGGCCGGTGTGGTCTCGGTGCACGATGTCCACGTCTGGTCGATCACTCCCGGCTCGGACGTCTTCTCCGCCCATGTCGTGGTCGAATCCACGGTGTTCAGTTCCAACCGTACCGACGAACTCCTCGACTCGCTGTGCGCCTGTCTTGAGGACCATTTCGACGTGAAGCACTCGACCTTCCAGCTCGAGCCGGAGGAACACGCGAACCACGAGGTCGAACAGCACCGCTGAACGAATGAGGGGCCTCCGCTCGCGCGGAGGCCCCTCAACTCGATGAAGCGATGGCGCTACTTCTGCAAGACGAGCTGCAGCTCAATGTTGATGCTGACCTCGTCACCGAGGAGGAATCCGCCGCCCTCGAGAGCCGCGTTCCAGTTGACGCCGAAGTCCTTGCGGTTGATCTTGGTGCTCGCCGTGGCGCCGGCCTTGGTCTGGCCGTACGGGTCAGTCATTACTCCGCCGAACTCACCCGTGAGGGTGATGGGCTTGGTGACGCCGCGAAGCGTGAGGTCTCCGACGACGGTGAAGTCGTCACCGGTTGCGGTGATCGAGTTGGAGCTGAAGGTCATGGCGGGGAAATCGTCGACGAGGAAGAAGTCGCTCGTACGAAGGTGGGTGTCCCGGTCCGCCTGATTCGTGTCGACAGAGGCGACGTCGATGGTTGCTTCGACCGTGGTGTCCTTCGGGTCCTCTGCCGTCACGACGGTGACGTTGAACGAACGGAAAGATCCGCGGACCTTGCTGATTGCGAGGTGCTTGACGGAGAAGGTGATTTCGGAGTGAGTGGGGTCAAGGTTCCAAGTGCCGGCGATATAGGCCGGGTGGAAGTCTGTTGTGAGTGTCATGATGCATTCAAGCGCATGAACCTCGCCGATATTCCCAATCTTGGAGACACGTCACAGAAATTTTTGTCCGGTCTGGGCGGTAGCCTCTCCCCATGGCGAAACATGTCGCTCTGCTGCGGGGAATCAATGTCGGGACGGCAAAGTCGATCGCCATGTCCGAACTCGCCGGAGTGTTCACCGGGCTCGGCTTCTCGAGCGTCAAGACGGTCCTGCGAAGCGGGAATGTCGTCTTCGAATCCGGCGCGCCGCTCGCCGAGAGCGTCGCGGCCGACATCGAGGCCGCGGTTTTCGAGGCCACGACAGTGCGCTCGAGAGTGCTGGTGATCGGCGCATCCGAATTTGCCGCAGTCGCCGACGCAAACCCCCTCCTCGACGTCGCGACCGACGGCTCCAAGCTGTTTGTGACCTTCGTGACCGAGATGCCGACGTCCCTCGAGGTGCCGGCCGCCTCCGCCATCGCCCCCGAGATTCTTGCGGTCGGACCGGCCGCGATCTACCAGTGGATGCCGGATGGCAGCATGCAGACCAAGGTGAAGCCGGCATTCTGGGCACAGTTCGCAAGACCCGTCACCACCCGCAATGGGAACACCGTAGAGAAGCTGCGAGCGCTCTTGCAGGAGTGACCCGCGTGTCCCGTCCTCACCACTGATCGAGCGCGCAATCGATCCACCGTTCGGCAGCAGCATCACCCGCGCTGGTCGTGAGTTGGCACGATCTGCGTGCATGGAGAGCCACGACAGCAATCCCCTGCACTGGAATGGCGTGCGTGGCGCATGGAGGCGTGCACTGCGAGCCGCGAGTGGTGTGCGTCTGAGCGCGCCCCGGGTTCCGCCGGGACTCGGGGCGGGCATCGTCGCCTGTACTCTCGCCGCTGCAATCATCGCCGCCGACACGCATGGCGCTCCGGCGGTGACGTCGGCGCCCGATGCCGCAGGCCAGTCCGCGCCGCAGAGCCTCCTCGTGCCGGATACCGCCCTGGGGGTGCCGGTGAGACGCGACGGATACGGTGTGAGCATCCGGCAGCCGCTAGCGCACTGGCCCGTGTCGGCACTCACACCGGTTCGGGACGGCTTCGGGCCGCGAACCGCTCCGTGTGACGGCTGCTCGACGATGCACGCCGGCGTTGACTTCGACGCGGGCGACGGCGCGCCGGTGCGGGCCATCGCTGCCGGGACCGTGCTGGGGAATAGTCCGAACCAGAGCGCGCTTGGCACCCACGTCTCGATCAGACACGTGATCGACGGCCGGATTCTCGTCAGTGTGTACGGGCACCTTCGGGCGGGATCGACGAGGTTTCGGCCCGGGGACACGGTCGACAGCGGAGATCAGATCGGTCTCGTGGGCAACACCGGGCGGAGTACCGGGCCGCATCTGCATCTCGAGATCCGCCTCAACGGGGTCACCCCGATCGACCCGCTTGTCTGGCTCCGCACCGAAGCGGGTTGACGCGTTGTGATCCGCGTGACTCCCAGCCTCGCGAGGTATCCTCCCGCCGTGACCAGTCTCACCGCCCCATTCCGTTCACGGCTCCTCTCCGCCTTTACCGGCAGCACGACTGGACGGCCGGATTGGGTCGGACAGATCGAGGCGGGGGACGACGCCGGGTTCTTCGGCGTCGGCTCGGCCGCCTGGGCGGTGCATGGCGGGATGCCGACCCTCGTGGCGGGAATTCGGGCGCTGCTGATGCAGACGCTCCATCCCGGGGCGATGGCGGGAGTGCACGATTGGTCGCGCTACAAGGATGACCCGCTCGGGCGGCTTTCCGGAACCATTCAGTGGCTGATCGGGGTCACGTTCTCGGACACCGCGATGGCGACCGTCGAGTCGACCCGGGTGCAACGGTTTCACGATCGGGTGCGCGGAACCTACCTTGACGCCGATGGGCTGGAATGCGACTACGCCGCCGGGGATGCCGAACTGCTGTCGTGGGTGCACGTGGTTTTCACTGACGCGTTCCTCGGCTGCCACCTCGTCTGGGGAGGACCGATTCCCGGCGGTCCAGACCAGTACGTGCGGGAATGGGCCACGGCGGGAGAGCTGGTTGGGGTAGCGAATCCGCCCAGATCCCAGGCCGAACTGCACTCTCAGCTCGACGCGTTCAAGACGGCCGGAATACTGAAGAGCGACGAGCGGGTCGCCGAGGCCGTGCGGTTCATCCGCAAGCCGGGTCTCGCTACGGGAATGATGCCCGCCTATCGGGTGCTGTTTGCCGGCGCCGTGGCGAGCATTCCGCGACCGTATCGCCGGATGCTCGGGCTGCGTCGCCCGTGGTGGCCGGCCATTACGGTCACGAGGTCGGTGCTGTGGCTCGTCGGCAGGATTCTCGGCACGAGCTCAACGAGCGAGGTCGCGGCGCGCAAGAGACTCGCGAGGCTCGGCCTGCTCTGAGGCGCCCCTCCCGCGGTGAGCGCTCCCGGGAAGACCGCGCATCACGCGTCTACTCAAAACGCAGGAGATTCACCACTTGCAGGCGCCGTTTCGACGCGTCAAGGCGTGGCGGTGGTGAATCTCCTGCGTTTTCGGACACAGGAGGGGAGGAGGGAGGAGGGAGGAGGCAGCGGATCGCACCTGCTCGCGTGCGGATGTCCGAGGCAGAGGGTAGATTCGCCCTGAGATGAGCAAGCAGGATGGCAGCAACCGCCAGGTCAGTGCCGCGAGCGTCAACAGCAGCAGTGCCACGATTCTGCATGTGGACCTTGACGCCTTCTTTGCCTCGGTCGAGTTACTCGATCGACCGGAGTTCGCGCATCTGCCGGTGGTGGTCGCCGGCAAATCGCTGCGTTCTGTCGTCACCGCGGCGAACTATCCGGCGCGCCAGTTCGGGGTGCGCTCGGCCATCCCGCTCTCGCAGGCCTTGCGAATGTGCCCGAAAGCGATAGTGCTGGAGCCGCACTTCGAGAAGTATCGGCACTATTCGGCGAAGGTCATGGGAATTTTCGACGAGATCACCCCGCTCGTGGAACGGCTGGGCATCGACGAGGCCTTCCTCGACGTTTCGGGAGCCACTGGCCTGCTCGGGTCGCCGGCCGAGATCGCGGCACTCATCCGTGCTCGGGTGTTCGCGGAGACGCGCCTCACCTGTTCGGTGGGGGCGGCATCCACCAAGTTCGTCGCGAAGCTCGCCTCCGGGCGAGCGAAACCGGACGGGGTGCTTGTCGTGCCGGCCGAGCAGACGCTCTCCTTTCTGCACCCCTTGCCGGTCGGCGCGCTGTGGGGCGTTGGTGCGGTCACAGAGGAGGCGCTCATTCGGCGTGGACTTCACACGATCGGGGACATTGCCTCGACCCCGGTCGCGGCGCTGCAGCGCGCCGTCGGCGAGGCGTCTGGCCGCAAGTTGCACGATTTGGCAAACGGGATTGACCCACGGAACGTCACGACGGCGGCGGTGGAGAAAAGCGTCGGCCACGAGGTGACTTTCGAGGTCGACACCGTCAATGGTGATGAATTGCGGCGAGAGTTGCTGCGGCAGGCGAATGCCGTGGCAGTTCGGCTTCGCGCCGCCGGTTGGGTCGGGCGTACCGTCGTGCTCAAGCTTCGCTTCGCCGACTTCAGTACCATCACGCGGTCGAGAACCCTCGCCGAGTCCACCGATGTCGGCCGTCGAATCTTCGAGGAGGCGCGAGCGATCTACGACGGACTCGATCTGCACCGGCCCGTGCGGCTGATTGGGGTGCGGATGGAGCAGCTCACCGAGAGCGACGGTCAGCAGCTCGGCCTATGGGACGCTGACGAGGGTTGGCGCGAAGCAGAGGACACGATCGACGCCGTAAGCGCCCGGTTCGGACGCGGAACGTTGCGGCCGGCGTCACTGCTTAAGTCGACGCCACCGCTTGGCGATCCGCGCAACCTGCCGCGGCAAGAGTGACGATCTAGGGGGCTCAGCGGGCGAGGACCGCTCCGGAATACCGACCGAGCAATACCTCGGACGACGATGCCGCGACCGCGTCGGTTGTCCCGAGCAACACATCGCCGCCGAATGGGAGCGCGACGGGGAAGTCTGCCAGATTCACGACGATCGAGGTGTCCCCGCGGTGGAGCGCGAACCACTTGGCGTCATCGTCGAAGTCGACCGAGACGCGAGACATCCGCGGATCGGTGAGATCCGGTCGGACCCGCCGCAGGGCCGCAAGAGAGCGGTAGAGCGCGAGCAGCCGGGCGTGGTGACCCTCCGTCGCCTCGTCCCAATCGAGCTTCGACCGCCGGAACGTCTCCACGTCCTGCGGGTCGGGCACGACGGCGGGGTCCCAGCCCATTCGCTCGAATTCCTTGATCCGACCGGCCGCCGTCGCCTCGCCGAGTTCCGGTTCCGGATGCGCCGTGAAGAACTGCCACGGCGTGGAGGCGCCCCACTCCTCTCCCATGAAAAGCATCGGGGTGAACGGTCCGGCGAGGGTGAGCAGCGCGGCGATCGCGAGCTGATCGGGGTTGAGAGTGGCGGTGAGTCGGTCGCCGATCGCCCGGTTACCGATCTGGTCGTGGTTCTGGTTTGCCACGACGAGCCGCCAGGCCGGCATGTGCTCGGTGTCGATGGGATGCCCGTGGCCCCGCCCCCGGAACGAGGAGTACGTGCCATCGTGGAAGAAGCCGCTGGTGACCACCTTCGCGAGAGCGTCGAGGTGTTCGAAATCGGCGTAGTAGCCGCTCGTCTCGCCGGTTAGGGCAGCGTGCACCGCATGATGGAAGTCGTCGCTCCACTGGGCGTTCAGGCCGTAACCGCCGGTGCCGCCCTCGCGAGGTGTGATGAGCTTCGGATCGTTGAGGTCCGATTCCGCGATGAGAGTGAGCGGCCGCCCGAGGAACGCGGAGAGCGCGTCAGCCTCCTCCGACAGTTCCTGCAAGATGTGCTTGGGGGAGTCGTCAACGAGGGCGTGTACGGCGTCGAGACGCAATCCATCGACGTGGTAGTCGCGAAGCCACATGAGAGCGTTTTGGACGATGTACGACCGGACCTCCGGCGCATCGAGGTTGACCGAGGCACCCCAGGTGTTCGCACTCTCCTCTCGAAGGTACGGCCCAAACTTCGGCAGGTAGTTTCCGCTCGGTCCGAGGTGATTATAGACCACGTCCTGAATGACCCCGAGGCCCTTCCCGTGCGCGGCATCGACGAATCGCTGGTAAGCCTCTGGTCCGCCGTACGTCTCGTCGACCGTGTACCAGAGCACCCCGTCGTAGCCCCAGTTGTGGTCGCCGTTGAAGCCGTTCACCGGAAGCAGCTCGACGAAGTCCACGCCGAGTGACACGAGGTGATCGAGCCGCTCGATCGCCGAATCGAGGGTTCCCTCGGGGGTGAAGGTGCCGAGATGGAGTTCATAGATTATTCCGCCGGCCAGCTGGCGACCGCGCCAGGAGGAGTCCGTCCAGGCGAAGTCATGCTCCACGGTGCGCGAGAGCCCGTGCACCGACACCGGCTGACGACGCGATCTCGGGTCGGGAACGGGGCTCTCGTCGTCGTCCAGCAGGTACCCGTAGTCGGTACCGGTGAGTCCGTGCGGAGCGGCCCACCAGCCGTCGTCCTGCCGGGACATCGGATGGCGCTCGCCGTCGAGCAGGAGGGTGACGGACTCGGGGGCGGGGGCCCACAGTTCGAATGTCATCGTTCAGTCGATCCGATCGGGACTAGCAGGGCTACGGGATACTGCGAAAGCAACGACGCGAGAGGTATCGTTCCGCCGTCGAATTTGGCCCCGGTGAGCACATCGACCACGGGTCGGCCGGCGACGATGATCGAGGTGTCGCCCCAACCGCCAGCCCGCTGAAGGCCGACGGGCAGGCGGGTAGCGACGGTGATCGCCCCGCCGCGATCGAACGCGACAACGTGTAAAGCTGCCGAGCCGTAGGCGAGAACGCCCACATACCGAGAGAAGTACTCGGGATGGTCCCTGCGCACCCGGAGCGCGCGAGACGTGACGAGCAGCTTCGCCGCCCCCGTTTCATCGATCGGCGGAGCGGCCCCGGCATCGATCGCCGCGAGATACAGTCGACGCTCGTCGAAGTCGACCGCCCGACGGTTATCCGGGTCGACCAGTGACGTTTCCCACAGCTCGCTTCCCTGATAGACGTCCGGAACGCCCGGCGCGGTCAACTGGATGATTTTCGCCGCGAGCGAGTTCGACCAGCCGGGCTGTCGCACCTTCTCGAGCAGGTCGTCGAGAATCTGGATCACCCGATCATCGTCGAAGACGGAGTCGACGAGCGCGTGCATTGCTCGCTCGAACTCTTCATTCGGGGAGGTCCACGTCGTGGAGTTCCCTGCCTCTCGGGCCGCCTTCTCCGCATAGGCGTGCAGCCGTTCCCGGCTCGCAGGGTAGGCGCCGATGATCGCCTGCCAGAGCAACGCCTCGAGCGGCCCGTCGCCGAGAGGCGCCGCCGACCGCAGTTGCTCAAGCGCGGCCTCCCACTCCGACGGCAGCTCCGCGAGCACGTTGATTCGAGCCCGCACGTCCTCGCCGCGCTTCGTGTCGTGGGTCGTGAGGGTGGTGAGCGACGCGGGAATAGTCGCCTGGCGACGTTGCTGACGACGATGGAATTCGCCGACGTCGATCGAGAATTCCGCAGGGTCGGCCCCCACCTCGGTGAGCGAACCGAGTCGGGAGTACCGGTAGTACGCGGTGTCTTCGACCCCCTTGGCCATCACCATTCCCGAGGTCTGCTGGAATCGGACGGCAGCCGGATTGGCCGGGTCGCTCAGGACGGGCAGAAGCCCGTCGATCGTCGCCGCGAGTTCCGGTCGGTGTTCCTTTGCCCGGCGTGCGGCTTCCTCGAGGTGCCGCAGTCCGAGCGGCAGGTAGGACCGATAGACCGGGAAGCAGGCGAGCAGCTCCGCGAGCGAGTCGCCAACCTCAGACATGGGCGACGACTCATCCGACACCACCTGCGCCACCGAGCCGCCGAGATCCCGTTCGAGCCGCAACACCTCGGAACGGAGGATGCCGTCGGCGATGCCCCGCTTGGTGTCGTGGATGAGTTGCGGCCACGACACCGGATCCGTGGACTGTCGCAACCGCGAGTCGAGGGCATCGAGAGGCGCCCGCCCGGTCGGATCGACGAGAACTCGGTCGACGTCGGCGAGGGCGTCGTACCCGGTGGTTCCGGCCGCCGCCCAGGAGGCGGGAAGCTGTTCGTCACCCTCGAGAATCTTCTCCACGAGTACGTAGCTGCCGCGGGTCGCGGCGGCGAGCGAGTCAAGATATCCGGCCGGGTCGGCGAGTCCGTCGGGGTGATCGACGCGCAGCCCGTCCGCGATGCCTTCGGTGATCCAGCGGACGATTTCGAGGTGCGATTCGTCAAACACCCACGGCGTTTCAACGCGGATGCCGGCGAGAGTATTGACCGCAAAGAATCTGCGGTAATTGAGTTCGGCATCCGCTCGGCGCCAGTCGATCAGCTCGTAATGCTGGCGGGAATGCACCTCTCGTGCTGAAAGTCCGTCCCCGGCAGTGCCGGGGGCGATGGGGTAGCGGTTGTCGAAGTAGTGCAGTTCGTCGTCGACGATCCGCAGGTGCTCGAGCGCTTCGTCGCCGTCGGCGAGAACGGGGATCCGCACCTTGTTGCCGCCGAACTCCCAGTCCACGTCGAAGGCGTCGGCGTAGCGGGATGCCCGCCCGTTCGTCAGCAGATCCCACCACCAGGCGTTTTCGCGCGGTGTGGCTACCCCGACATGGTTCGGAACGATGTCGACCAGCACCCCGAGACCGAGCGCATGCGCGGCCGCCGCGGCGGCGTCTAATCCGGCAGGACCGCCCCTGGCGGGATCCACGCTGGAGTGGTCGACGACGTCGTAGCCGTGATCGGAGCCTGGCTCCGCCGTAAGCAATGGAGAGAGGTATAGCCAATCCGCTCCGAGCTGGTGAACGTAGTCGGCAATTCTCGCGGCGGCGGTCAGGTCGAACGACTCCCGAATCTGCAGGCGGTAGGTCGAGATCGGGATACGCATCACGCGACCTCGGGTCGTCGGGCGGGGAAGGATTGGGTGGCGGCTTGGGCACTAAGCGACGCGGCGACCGAGTGATCGACCTCCAGCTCGGCAGCGGTCCAGGCTCGAAGCACGACGAGGGACTTTGCCATGACCGGGATTCGGTCGCTGGCCTTGCGCGGCGCCGAGTCGGCGAGTTCCCCGGAGGTATCGATCACGATTTCCCAGGATCCGGAGAACTCTTCGGAGGGCAATACGAAGTCGACGTTGTCGTCGCCGGCGTTGAAAAAGATGGCGAAGTTGAGGTCCGTTATGCGGGCGCCGCGATCGTCGCGGCCCTGGATTCCGTTGCCGTTGAGGAACACCCCGATGGCGCGACCGAATCCGGCGCCCCAGTTGTCGGGTTCCATTTCCTCGCCCCCGGGGGTCAGCCACACAATGTCGGCGAGGGGTTCACCGGCACCGCGTCGCACCGGCCGGCCGTCGAAGAAGCTCTTCCGTCGGAATGTCGGGTGGTCTTTCCGCAACCGCGCCACGGCCGACACGAACTCGGTGAGCGGGAGATCGGCCGCATCCCAGTGGATCCAGGACAGCTCGGAATCCTGGGCGTAGGTGTTGTTGTTACCCTGTTGGGTTCTGCCGAGTTCGTCGCCGTGCAGGATCATCGGTACGCCCTGCGACAGCATCAGGGTCGCAAGGAAGTTGCGCTGCTGGCGGGCACGGAGCCGCTGGATTGCCGGGTCGTCTGTCCGACCCTCGACGCCGGAGTTCCAGGACCGGTTGTTGGATTCCCCGTCGTTGTTGTTCTCGCCGTTGGCCTGGTTGTGCTTCTCGTTGTAGGACACCAGATCGGCGAGAGTGAACCCGTCGTGGGCCGTGACAAAGTTGATCGAGGCCACCGGCCGGCGGCCGTTCCCCTCGTACAGGTCGGCCGAACCGGTGATCCGGGAGGCGAACTCGCCGAGAGTCGCCGGCTCGCCGCGCCAGAAGTCGCGAACGGTGTCGCGGTACTTTCCGTTCCATTCAGTCCACTGCGGTGGGAAGTTGCCCACCTGATACCCGCCGGGTCCGACATCCCACGGCTCGGCGATGAGCTTCACCTGAGACACGATCGGGTCCTGCTGCACGAGCTCGAAGAAGGTGGACAGCTTGTCGACGTCATAGAACTCGCGCGCGAGTGTCGAGGCCAGGTCGAAGCGGAATCCGTCGACGTGCATCTCGGTGACCCAGTAGCGGAGGCTGTCCATGATCAACTGGAGGGAATGTGGGTGGCGAACGTTGAATGAGTTGCCGGTGCCGGTGTAGTCCATGTAAAACTGTTCGTCGTCTTCGACGAGTCGGTAGTACGCCTGATTGTCGATGCCCCGGAATGAGATCGTCGGGCCGAGGTGGTTCCCCTCCGCAGTGTGGTTGTAGACCACGTCGAGCACGACCTCGATGCCGGCGTCGTGCATCGAGCGGACCATGCTCTTGAATTCCTGCACCTGCTGCCCACGGTCCCCGGTCGACGAGTAACTGTTCTGTGGGGCGAAAAAGCCGATCGTGTTGTAGCCCCAGTAGTTGCGCAGGCCCTTGTCGAGCAGCACGGAGTCTTGCACAAACTGGTGTACCGGCATGAGTTCGAGGGTCGTGACGCCGAGCTTCTGGAGGTGCTCGATGATCGCCGGGTGAGAAAGGCCGGAGAAGGTTCCACGCTGGTCTTCCGGGATGTCGGGATGAAGCTGAGTCAGTCCCTTGACGTGCGCTTCGTAGATGACCGTGTCGTTGTACGGAATCCGCGGGTGTCGATCCCCGGCCCAGTCGAAGAATGGGTTGATGACAATGCCAAGCATCGCGTGGGAGGCGGAGTCATCGTCGTTGCGGGAGAGCGGGTCGCCGAAGTTATAGGCGAACAATGACTGGTCCCAGTCGTAGTCACCGGCAGTGGCCTTGGCATAGGGGTCGAGCAGCAGCTTGTTGGGATTGCACCGCTTGCCGGACTTCGGGTCGTACGGGCCATGGACGCGGTAGCCGTAGCGTTGACCGGGCTGCACCTGCGGCAGATAGGCGTGCCAGACGTAGGCGTCCACCTCGACGAGAGGAACGCGGGTCTCGACGCCCTCATCGTCGAAAAGACAGAGTTCGATTTTCTCGGCGACCTCGCTGAACAACGCGAAGTTGGTGCCGCTGCCGTCGAAGGTCGCCCCAAGTGGATACGGTGACCCAGGCCAGGTTTCCATCTATCTCCCTTACGTTGCTGAGCCTTCACCGTACCCGGGAGTGGCGCACGCAACTAACCGACGACGCCTCGGAGCCCGCGCAGAGACCGATCAGGGGCCGCGGTTCAGTCGCGGCTGATTCGGGCGCGGAGTAATCTCAAACGGTGAGCATAGATGCGGGAACGGACCCCCTCAATCCCATTGACAACGACACCCCGTGGGTCGCGAAGCAGATCGCCGAGTACCTTGCCACCGACGGTGAAAGGCCACTTTTTCGCGGAAACATCCCGCTTGCGCTCCTGACGACGAAGGGGCGCAAGTCCGGCCTGTGGCGCAGAACCGCCCTCATCGTCGGAGAAGACGATGGCCGATACCTCGTCGTCGCGTCGGTCGGCGGGGCTCCGGAGCATCCAATCTGGTACCTGAACCTCGCCGCGAACCCGGAGGTGTACCTGCAGGTCGGCTCGCGCCGGATGCGGGCGATCGCACGAACCGCCGACCCGGCGGAAAAACCACGGTTGTGGGACAAGCTCGTCGCCATCTACCCCGACTACGCCGCCTATCAGCGGAAGACCGATCGGCAGATCCCGGTCGTCATTCTCGAGCCCATCGACGAGTAGATCAGCGTCGGCTCTAGAGCTGCGGAAGCACCTCGCGCGCAATGAAGTCGAGGTGGTCGAGGTCGTGAAGATCAAGGATCTGTAAATAGACCCGGGTGGCTCCCGACCGCTGGAGCACGCCGAGTCGGTCGACCAGCTCAGTGGGGGTTCCGGCGAGGCAGCTCTCGTGGTCGATGCTGTCCCGGCCGACAGCCCGTGCCCTCGCGGCGACTTCCGCGTCGGTTGAACCGGCGAAAATCGGGTACGCCACCGAATAGTCGAGGTCGTCGGGTTCGCGGCCGATCGCCTCGGCCGCATCGCGCACCACCCTGAAGTGCCCCGCGACGCCGTCGAACGGGCGAAATCCGATGTTGTATTCGGTGGCGTACCGGGCGGCCAGACGTGGGGTACGCGCGGGACCGCCGCCGCCGACGATCACGGGAAGGCGCGACTGGACGGGCTTTGGCAGGGCCGGTGAGTTCTCGAGCGAGTAGTGCTCGCCGTCGAATGAGAAGCGCTCGCCGGTCGGGGTGGACAAGAGCCCGGTGACGATGGCGAGCTGCTCCTCCAGCATGCCGAATCGCTTGATCGGGAACGGGATGCCGTGGGTTCGGTGCTCCGCCTCGAACCAGCCGGTTCCGAGCCCGAGTTCCGCGCGCCCGTTCGACATGTCGTCGACCTGGGCGACCTGGACGGCGAGGATTCCGGGGTGGCGGAATGTGACGGACGACACGAGTGTTCCGAGCCTGATGGTCGACGTCTCACGGGCGAGACCGGCGAGCGTCGTCCACGCATCCGTCGGCCCGGGGGCGCCATCTCCATCGCCCATGGCGAGGAAGTGGTCGCTGCGAAAGAACGCGTCGAACCCGAGCGATTCGGCGGCCAGCGCCACGGCGAGCTGATCGTTGTAGGTTGCGCCCTGCTGCGGCTCGACGAAGATGCGGAAGTCCATCGATCAAGCCTATAGTTGGTGCTGAACACGGGAGTCCGGTGAAGCCGGGCTGAGAGGAAGCTTCTCCAAGCTTCGACCGTCGAACCTGATCTGGATCATGCCAGCGCAGGGAGGCAGAAATCATCTCTCGGGACGCGGCACCCGTCGCACCCAAACCCGTGCCCTCGTTCACAGACAGCGAAAGGGCACGACAGTGCACACCGTAAACACAATCCAACCGGCATCCTCGACGCGCACCCGTCGCTGGCGCGTCATCGACATCGTGGTCGCGAGCGTCATCGGCGTTGCGAGCGGCCTGCTCTTCTTCGTCTGGGATGCCGCATACGTCGGGCCGAGCGCCCTGCTGACACCGTTGCTCCCCGGGCTTCAGGGCCTGCTGAATGGGGGCTGGCTGTTCGCGGGAGTGCTCGGCGCGCTCATCATCCGCAAACCCGGTGCGGCGCTGTACACGGAACTGCTCGCAGCGGTCGTCGAGGCCCTCGCCGGCAACCAATGGGGCGGACCACTCACGCTAGTCGCCGGCCTCGTGCAGGGACTGGGGGCTGAAGCGGTGGTACTGGCCTTCCTCTACCTCAACTGGCGCGTGTATGTGGCGTTGCTCGCCGGAGCCGGCGCCGGGCTGTTCGGAGCCGTCAACGACCTCATCTTGTGGTATCCCGGCTCGAAGCTCGGCTTCTCGGTCACCTATGTCGGAACCTCGATGGTCTCCGGTGCGATCATCGCGGGGCTGCTCTCGTGGCTCGTCGCGCGTGCTCTGGCGCGCACGGGAGCGCTCAGCAGGTTCGCCTCCGGGCGAGAAGCGGTAGGGCGGGTCTGACGAACGTGTCCTCGTCCATTCCGGCCGCGGGCGTGACAGCCCGCGGCTGGGGGTGGCGTCATTCCGGGCGAAAAGCGTGGGCCGTCAGCGACCTCGACGTGCGGATCGAGCCCGGCGAGCGGGTTCTTCTGCTCGGCGCATCCGGCGCGGGCAAGTCCACGCTCGTGCACGCGCTCGCCGGAGTTCTCGGCGGCGAGGAGGAGGGCGAACAGCGGGGCGAGCTGCTGATCGACGGTCGACGCCCCGAGGACTCGCGCGGCCGTGTCGGCTTAGTGATGCAGGACCCCGACTCGCAGGTCATTCTCGCGAGAGTGGGCGACGACGTCGCCTTCGGGTGCGAGAACCTCGGCGTCCCCCGGGAGGAGATCTGGACTCGCGTCGCCGAATCGCTTGACGCGGTCGGTCTCCGGGTTCCGCTCGATCATCCAACCGAGCAGCTCTCCGGCGGGCAGAAGCAGCGGCTCGCCCTGGCCGGTGTGCTCGCGATGCATCCCGGACTGCTCCTGCTCGACGAGCCGACCGCCAACCTCGATCCGGACGGCGTGGTCGAGGTGCGTGAGGCCGTTGCCCGCGTGCTCGATCGCACCCACGCCACGCTCGTGGTGATCGAACACCGGGTGGAGGTGTGGCGCTCCCTCGTCGACCGCGTCATCATTCTCGCGCCGGGCGGGGGAGTGCTGGCCGACGGCGCTCCGGATGCCGTGCTCGGCACCCAGGGCGCCTCGCTCGCCGCGTCGGGCGTCTGGGTCCCCGAATTCCCGCCGGCCGCGCCGATTCGGGTGACCGCTCCCACCTCGGAACGACTGCTCGCCACGGAGGGCCTGTCGGTCGCGCGTTCGGGGTCCGGGGTGCTCCAGTCAGGCATCGACCTGTCCCTCGCGGTGGGCGAAGCGCTCGCCGTCACCGGGCCGAATGGTGCGGGTAAGTCCACCCTCGGGCTCACACTGGCGGGCCTGCTCGCCCCGGCCGCCGGCCGCGTGGCGGCCGCTCCTCGCCTCGCCAACGGGATCGGCTCCCACCCGATCCGATGGAAGTCGAGAGAGCTGTTCACGCGTATCGGCACTGTGTTCCAGGATCCGGAGCACCAATTCCTCGCCTCGACTGTGCGCGATGAGCTGGCGATCGGCCCGCGCGCCCTTCGCCTGGTCCAGCCCGAGATCGATGCTCGCGTGGATGAACTCCTGACCAGGCTTCGGCTCGAGACCCTCGCCGCGGCGAACCCGTTCACCCTGTCTGGTGGAGAGAAGCGGCGGCTGTCCGTCGCGACGGTGCTTGCCACGAGGCCGCGGGTCATGGTGCTCGACGAGCCGACCTTCGGTCAGGACTCCCGCACCTGGCAGGAACTCGTCGCGCTTCTGGCCGGGCTCCTCGACGAGGGCTGTTCCATCGTGGCGGTCACCCACGATGCGGAGCTGGTATCCGCTCTCGCGACCACCACACTGCGCTTTGACAGCCGCACGGAGGTGACGGCGTGAGCGCGTTTCAACCGGTGCGCGGAATATCCGCGATCCATCGCCTCAATCCCATCGCAAAGCTCGCCGCCCCGCTGCTGCTCGCCGGTGCCCTGCTGCTCACCATCGACTGGGTGTCGGCCTCCGTGGCCCTTGCCCTGGAATCGGTGCTGTTCTTCCGGGCCGGGCTCGGCTTGCGCAGGTTTTGGTTGCGCACTCTTCCGGTGTGGATCGCCGCTCCGTTCGCCGGGCTGACGATCCTGCTCTACGGTCGGGCCAGCGGCCACAGCTACTTCCACTGGGTCTTCATGAACGTCAGTGACGGCTCGATCTCACTCGCCGTGGCGACGACCCTGCGGGTCCTCGCGATCGGTCTTCCGGGGGTCGTGCTCTTCGTGACTGTTGACCCCACCGATCTCGCCGACGGACTCGCGCAGGTGGTCCGACTCCCCGCCCGCTTCGTACTCGGCGGGCTGGCCGCTCTGCGACTCGTCGGGCTGTTCCTCGACGACTGGCGGTCCCTCGAATTGGCGAGGCGCGCCAGGGGGGTCGCCGACCGCGGTCGCCTTCGCCGGTTCGCGAGCCAGGCGTTCGCGCTCTTCGTGCTGTCCATCCGCCGCGCCACCAAGCTAGCCACCGCGATGGAGGCCCGGGGGTTCGGGGCGCCGATCCAACGCACCTGGGCCCGGGACTCTCCGTTTGGATGGCGGGAATGGGTCCTCGTGCTGATTGGAGCCGCCATCGCCGCCGTCGCCCTCACCGTGACGATCGTCAGCGGACACTGGAACTTCATTGCCGGATAGCGAGCTCCTCGCGAGCATCCGGAAGGCGCCCCGACCCGTCGTGCTGATCGACGGTCGATCCGGATCGGGAAAATCGACGATTGCACCCCCGTTGGCTGCCGCGCTCGGGGCCCAGCTCGTGCGCCTCGACGACATCTATCCGGGTTGGGACGGCCTCGAACTGGCGAGCGAACACATCGGCGAATTCTTACTCGGGGATCCCTGGCCGCGCTGGCGGCGCTGGGACTGGGTGGCGGATGCCCCCGCGGAGTGGCATCGCGTCGACGCCGCTCGGCCCCTCGTCGTCGAAGGCTGCGGGACGCTGAGCCGTGGCAACCGTGCGCTCGCCACCTTCGGAATCTGGGTGGAATTGGATGCGGTCAGCCGAAAACGGCGAGCGCTTGAGCGAGACGGTGACGCCTATGCGTCGCACTGGGACCGTTGGGCCGCCCAGGAGGCGCGGTTTGCCGAGCGGGAGCATCCGCGTGACCTCGCGGACGCTGTGCTCGACGGCACCCGCCTGCCGAGCCTGCGGTAGCGTCGAATCATGCCATCCCCCTTCATCACGGTCACCGCTCTCGCCGCCGCCCTCGGCTCCGCAACGCCACCGGCCGTCCTCGACGCGAGTCTTGTTCTTCACTCCGCGACCTTCGACGGGGACTACCGCCGGGAGTCCGGACGTCCGGCGTGGGTCGATGGCCACATTCCCGGCTCACGTCACGTCGACGTTGTGACGCAGTTCTCCGACCCGCAGGCGACGCTCCACTACGCCCATCCCGAACCGGCCGCGATAGCGGCCGAACTGGCTCGGCTCGGCGTGGGGGAGGGGCGGCAGGTTGTGGTGTACGACAGCACCGGCGGAATGTTCGCCGCGCGGCTCTGGTACTTGCTGGACTGGATCGGTGTGCCCGTTCGGGTGCTCGACGGCGGATTCCGCGCCTGGGCCGAGTCGGGACGCCCGGTCGAGTCGGGAGAATCCCCGGCTCCCGCCCCGGTTGCGGCTTGGCCCGCGAACGCCGTTCGCCCGGCCTGGGTTACCAAGGAGGAGCTCATCGGACGGTCGGAGACAGACTCACGACCGCTCGTCTGCGGCCTGCCGGCCGGCAGTTTCACCGGCTCCGACCCAACCCGATACTCCCGCCGTGGTCACATCCCGGGCAGCGTCAACGTGTCATCCCGTGACCTCTTCGCCGCGGACGGCACCGTTCGCGGGGAGCGCGAACTGCGGGAGGCGTACGTGACCCAGGGCGTGTCGGGCGACGAGGAGGTGTTGCTGTACTGCGGCGGTGGCATCTCGGCAGCCGCGAACGCGCTCACCCTCGCCGAACTCGGCGTGACGGCGGTGCGCATCTACGACGGCTCCCTCGAGGAGTGGTCGGCCGACGAGTCGCTACCGCTCGTCGTCGGGTAACGCCCACCCGCCTGCTCCGGGTCGGTGCGCCGCCCACTCATCGCATCGCGAAGGAGTGCGGTTGGTCACCCCCAACCGAGGTCGTGCAGCTCGGCGTCGTCGATTCCGAAGTAATGGCCGATCTCGTGCACCAGCGTCACGTGGATTTGTTCGTTCAGCTGCTCGAGATCGGCGCACGCGGCGAGCAACGGTTCCCGGTAGAGCACGATGCGATCGGGTAGCTCGCCGAAGCCGTAGTCGCCCCGGCGGGTGAGGTCGACACCGTCGTACTCGCCGAGAAGGTCGAGCGAGCCGTCCTCCGGCCGGTCTTCGGTGACGAACGCGACGTTCTCCAAGCGATCCAGAACGTCGTCCGGAAGCAGATCGAGTTGCGCGATCACGAGGCGCTCGAACTCGGCCGAATCGATGTCGATCATCAGCGGTCGAGGCAATCCACCAGCGAGCCCTGCACGAAGCCGAGCCAGTTGTATAGGTCGATGAGTTCGGGCTCCTCGGTGCCGAGATCGCCGTCCTCGGTGATCCCGAGGCGGGTCGCGACAGTGAGCCGGATGTCGGTGAGCGAACGAAGCCACGCCCCCGCCGAAGAGTCAGTCAGCCGCACCTTCGAAGCGGACTTCGCCTCGGCGGCGCTCGCCAGGTCGGCGGCCACCTGGTTGGCATTCGCTGCCTTGCGCTCCGCGAGTCCGTCGACGGTGAATCGGCGGAATTCGGCGGATGCTTCGGCGTCGTCGGGATACGCATCAGGCAGCAGCCGGTGAACGGCCGGGTCGGCGCGGTGAGCTTCCGGGTCCCGGACCAGCTCGGTGATCTGGTCGGCGAGGCTGCTCAGCAGCCGCGCCTCCTCGGGCAGGAACTCCGCGACGAAAAGACCCCGGGAGCGCACGAAGGCCTTCACTCGTCCACTTTCTGCAGCGTCGCCCACAGCCCGAAGTCGTGCATCGCCTCCACGTGGCGTTCCATCTCTTCCCGGTTTCCGGTCGCAACCACCGCGCGCCCGTCGTTGTGCACCTGAAGCATGCGCTTGTTCGCCTCCGCCTCGGAGAAGCCGAAGTAGCTGCGGAAAACGTACGACACGTAGCTCATGAGGTTCACCGGGTCATTCCACACGATGGTGACCCACGGCAGGTCGGGGATAGTCGATTCCACGACTTCGGTGTCCTCGAGAACATCCGTCAGTGTCATCATCTGCAAACCTTCGTCCCTCGAAAGACGAAAGGCCCCGCGTGATGCGGGGCCTTTCGTCGCCGTCTCTAGACGACCTCTGGGTGACCGACGGGGCTCGAACCCGCGACATCCGGCTCCACAAGCCAGCGCTCTACCAACTGAGCTACGACCACCATGCGCGCCGACCGCGATAATTCACAACCGACACAACTTGACCATCTTATTACATCGGAGGGGTTCGGCGTTGCAGGCCTAGAAGTGAGGAAGAAACTTCTGCACGACTGAGGCCGAGATTGCCTGAACGTCTTCGCTGGTCGGCCCGGGATCGCTGACGAATACCGCCTTGCGGTAGTAGTCGAGCTCGCGGATCGACTCGAGGATGTCCGCGAGGGCCCGGTGGCCGCCGTTCTTGGCCGGGGCGTTGAAATAGATCCGCGGGAACCAGTGGTGCGTGAGCTCCTTGATGGAGGACACGTCGACGCTGCGGTAGTGAAGGTGCCCGTCGACGCGCGGCATGTAGCGGGCGAGGAAGGTGCGGTCGGTTCCGATGGTGTTGCCGGCGAGCGGTGCGCTCGCCTCGCTCGGCACAAATTTGAGGATGTACTCGAGCACGGCGTACTCCGCGTCGGCGAGGCTCACACCGTCCGGGATCGCCTCGATCAGGCCGGAACTCGTGTGCATCGCGCGCACGAAGTCGCTCATGTTGTCGAGCGCCGACTGGTCCGGACGGATCACAATGTTGAAGCCGGGATCGAGGAGGTTGAGTTCGAAGTCGGTGATGACGACCGCGACCTCGACGAGTTCGTCGATCGTCACGTCGAGTCCCGTCATTTCGCAGTCGATCCAGACGAGACGGTCGGTGTTAACGGGCATTGCTGAATTCTATCCGGGCCAAACCGCGGGCAGACCGGGGCGCGGCGCGGTGTGGGCTGCTGCAGCGGCCCCCTCCCGGAGAAACGAACTTAGGCTGGCAGTCGTGACTGTTCTCCTCGCCGTGCTACTCATCATCAATGCGGTGTTCACCGCGATCGTCTGGCCCACCTTCTACAAGCGCGTCGCGCGTGACCCTCGGGCGCGGGATGCCTCCGGAAATCCCACTCGCTTCCTCACCGTTCATCGCGTGATTGTGGGCGTCGCGTTTCTGATCGCCGCGGTCTCTCTCGTGGCGGCGGTCGTGTCCTTCGCCGCGCGCTAGTCCGCATCGATCGCCGAATGGGTACGTATCCTTCGCCGGGCGTGATAGTAATTGAGCATGACTGATGCGCAACCGACCATCGCCCGTGGCGACGAATACATCGTGATCTATCAGGGTGGCCCGAACGACGGCCAGACCGACAGTCGCATCTCGACCGACGGCGGCTTCGACTCGGAGATCACGGTGATCACCGCGGTCGATGGTAAAGAGACCCTCATCGACTACAACCTCGTCGACTTCACCGAGGTCGGGGGGCGGTACCAGGTGCGCTACGCGTACGACGTGAAGGACAGCGAGCCGATCAGCGACCCCGAGGACCGGGGCAACCGCCAGTAGCAGGCCGGCCGGTGTCACCCATCAGCGCACAGCAGTCCGCGGGAATTGTGCGCCTCCGCGCGCAGTTGCGTTAGACGTGCAGCTGCTGTTTTTCTCCTCCTCGTTCTGCGATCCGTGCATTCAGACCCGAGCGGTGCTCGATCAGGCATCCCGGCTGGTCCCGGCCCTGAAGATTGCCGAACTCGACGTGGCCGGCAACATTCAGGAAGCCGAGAGAGCAGGAATCCGCTCGACGCCGACCGTGATCGTGCTGGACGAGGCCGGGTCCGAGGTATTTCGGGCCGAAGGCGCGCCCACGCTCAACCAGGTGCTGGCGGCCCTCGCCAAAGCGGTCTAGGGGTCAGGATCGGCTCTTCCCGCGGCGGAACTGCCGCCGAAGTTGTCCCCTCGCGGGCGCCGCGGTTTCGGCGGTTCGAATCGCCGAAAGGCTCCCTATAAATGGGGGCGCGCGCGGGGGTCCCCAAATGTAAACACCGGGTCTACTGTGCTGGTCAGCGCCGACGATGTATGCCCGACACGTCGGCGCGGATACCCGAAGAGATTTGCTCGCTGCTTTCCCCCAAGTGGTAGCGACGAATTCCTGCACGGATCCGTTGTGACAGCGGCCTCGAGCTACTGTCACGAGCGGGAGGTTCGGCAGACCCACAGCGGCACCGAGCCTCCCGCTTCACTTGCGCAATCCCGTTTCGAGCGGCGACGGCACGCGCTTCGCTAGACCGTTCAAATCCGAGGGGCAACCCCTAGTACGGCATCCGGCGTGCTCCTAAGGTCTGCCGTCATGAAGCACATATCGTTTGCGAACAAATCAATGCTCGTGGGGGATGAACTGGCGTACGTTCTGCTGGAATATTGGGCGTTGCTCGTGGAGTGCGGCGAGGCAGACCTGGTCGAGGTTCGGGTGCTCGATTCGGACGGGACCGTTTCTTCGGAGACCGTCACGCTTGAGGCGGCTGTTCCGATGCGGATCCGGTCGGCATCGTTGCCGTTCGGCGAGCCGGACAACGCGGATGCTCTCGCGTACCTGCGCAGACGAATCTGGTCGATGACAAGTCCGCCGTGGGCACTCCCGCAGCCGACATCGTTGAGTCACTATTACGAAGCGTTCAATCTCTAGCTCGTGCCCTGCACTCCATCAATAGAACGGCGCTCGATGTCGAGTGGAATCGGGCGTCGCCGGGTTAAGTGGCGTGAGCCCGCGACTCCTCGATCGTGGAGTCGGCGCCGGGGAAGATCAGCGTCTCGTGTCCGTCGTCAAATCGGACGGCGTACGGTGGCGCACCGCCCGCACCGCGCACCTCCAGGATCTCGCCGTGCCGATCCACGGCACCGACGGTCCTGCCGTGGATGATGATCCGGTCGCCTTGCTTTGCAGTCATGGAAGTTCACCTCCCGTTCAAGGGTACGACTGCGCGGGCCGGAGGGACAGAGTTCGCTCTCGCGTTCTCGGAAAGCTCGGCTTTTTCGAATCCGGTGGCAATTTTCCGGACTAGCGTGTCAAGTCACGCAAGTGCCCCTGGTAGGAATCGAACCTACGACAAGCGGATTAGAAGGCCGCTGCTCTATCCACTGAGCTACAGAGGCAAGACCATCAGTCTACTGAGGCCAACCGATGGGCTGCCGCGCGTGGACACGCGCCAGGTCGTGCGCCGACCAACCCGAGCGGGGGCCTGTTCGGGTGGCCCAACGCGGACCAGCTCCTAGTCGCGCCAGCCCTCGTGTTCGTGCTGGTTCTGGTGCTGGTGATTGTCGTCGTGGTGCTTCTGCTGCGTGTCGTCGTTATCGTCGTTCGAATCCGAGTGGTGACCCTCGCCATGCTGGTGATCGCCGTCCAGCTCGCCCGACTGTTCGCCGTGCTCTGTGGCAGCTGACGCCTCGACCTCGACGGCCTTGGACTCGGGCTTCGAGAAGGTGGGTGGAGAAGGGATGTCCCGTGGCGAGTCATCTTTCGGCTCATCCAAGGCCGTGAGGGATGCCGTTTGGGCGGGCGCGGAACTGATGGTGGGCTCGACCGGCGACGAGGCGACGGGCCGGGATCCGCCCCACTGGCTCGAAGTTGGTTCGTGAGCCATGGCCGCGGCTTCGGACCCGCGGGTCGGCGCGAGCACGGGCGCGGAGGCGACCGGAGAGGTAGCGGAGGCGGGCGAGGTGACGGCGGTGGCGGCCGGTGCTGCCACGGCGGTCGCGGTCGGCGTCGCGGGGCGAACGATGGGGGCTGCCGGTGGCCGGGAGAGGGTGGGCGCGGCGACGGTCTTGATCGGCCCCGTTGTGGTCACCTGCTGGGCGGCCCAGGCCTGCTGTTGCTGCACGAGCTCCTGTTCGCTCAACGACGAATCGTACGCCCAGGAGTCGAGGTCGTTCTTGAACAGTTTCTTGGCTCGAGTCGGCCGGGCCTGCCAGGCGATCAATCGATCGCGGAAGACGAGAAGCGACTGCTCGGCCTGGAAGCTGAAGGAGACCGCGTTGCGTTTCATGCTCGCGATTTCGTGGGCGGCCCAGTCCGCGGCGAGCGAGGTGCCGGCGACCGGAAGGAGGCGAAGTCGAATCTCTGAATCACCGATGAGGTGATCGATGTGCTGTTGCTCCGGCGCGGGAAGGGTGTTCCACACGGCGGCCTTGCGGGCGGCGCTGATGAGAGCGGTGACGGCGGATGCCCGCACCTCCCGTTCGCTGAGTTCGATGACCTTGCGCGCGGAAGCACGGCCGATCAGGGCGGCGACGACACCGGCCACGACGATCGCAATAAATGGGATGAGGACGGTCGAAACGATCCGCCCACCGTCGTTCGAATTCAGCCAGCCAAGAAAGTCGCTCCACCATTGCATGCCCGAACCGTAACCCGTTTAGGGCTCACTTCGGGGTACTGCCCGTGGCGAGTCCGCAACTCAGAATCCGAAGCAGTCGATGGCGTCGTCCATGCTCCAAAATTCGCCCACTTCGATGAAGCGATTCTGCCGAACGATGAAGCGCTTGGCCCGGTAGCGCAGGCCGGCGCGAACCCGAAACTGTTCCAGGTACCCCAGCACCTCGCCCGTTGGTCGGGTGACTCGCCACAGTTCGTCGTTCAGCTGCACGAGAGTAAGCCCGGGGTGGTGCTGCGCCGGTCGAAGCTGGCCAGGCGCTGCGGGGGAGGTGTCTGTGAAAGTGAGAGTCGTCATGCGTGGTCCTCAAGAGGTAAGCCGGCCCGGTGATTTCTGTCTTGACGGTCACGCTAGGTTGAGCCACCGACATGGGAACTGTCGCGAAAACCAGGGTAGGCACGTGCTGCGCGTTGCCACGCCCGAGATCGGATGTGGCAACGCCGCACGGTCTACCTGAGGCCGGTGCCGTGCACGGCGAATGGCTCGATTGCGGCGATCTCGTCCGCGGTGAGCGCCGGTCCATTCAGCGCCGAGATGTTGTTCTCGAGCTGCGCCACGCTTGATGCGCCGATGAGGGCGGACGTGACCTGGGGGTGCCGAAGTACCCAGGTGAGGGCAAGCTGGGCGAGGCTTTGCCCCCGACCGGCGGCGATCTCGTTGAGCGCGTTTGCGCGCTCGAGGTATTGCTCGCTGATGTTGTTCGAGTTGAGCCAGCGTCCCTCGGCCGCGCGGGAATCGGCGGGGATCCCCTTCAGGTAGCGATCGGTTAGAAGCCCCTGGGCGAGCGGGGAGAACACGATGCTTCCCATGCCCAGCTCGTCCAGAGCGGGGAGCAGTCCGGTGGTCTCGACGTGCCTGTCGAACATGTTGAAGCGCGGCTGGTGGATGAGCAGCGGAATCTTGTGCTCGGCGAGCGCCCGATGCGCGGAGATCGTCTGTTCGGTGTTGTAGTTCGAGATTCCCACGTACAGCGCTCGGCCGGATGTGACGGCAGTCGCGAGGGCGCCCATGGTCTCCTCGATTGGCGTCTCAGGGTCCGGGCGGTGGGAGTAGAAAATGTCGACGTAGTCGAGGCCCATACGATTGAGGCTCTGGTCGAGTGACGATAGCAACGACTTGCGCGATCCCCACTCGCCATAGGGGCCGTCCCACATCTGGTAGCCGGCTTTGGTCGAGATGACGATCTCGTCACGCAACGGACGGAAGTCGTCGGCGAAGATGCGCCCGAAGTTCGACTCGGCCGATCCAGCAGGCGGTCCGTAGTTGTTGGCGAGGTCGAAGTGGGTGACGCCCAGGTCGAAGGCGCGACGGAGGATGGCTCGCTGGGTGTCGATCGATCGGTCCGATCCGAAGTTGTTCCACAGGCCGAGCGATACGGCCGGGAGCTTGAGGCCACTGCGGCCGACCCGATTGTAGGGAAGCGAGTCGTAGCGATCTGGGGCTGGAGCATATGTCATTGTTCAAGCCTAGAGCCAGCCATTACCGCGGAATTGCGCGCGGCCCAGCGGTGTTACATGCAGAGATGGACGCGCTATCTCCCCGTCCCACCAGCAGAAAGTAGGCTCTCAGCATGCAAACGTTCGTTCTCGCCGGTGGTTGTTTCTGGTGCCTCGACGCCGTGTACCGCACCCTTCGGGGCGTCACCGACGTCGTCTCGGGCTACACCGGCGGCGTCACCGAGAGTCCTAGCTACGAAGCGGTGTGCACCGGGTCGACCGGGCACGCCGAAGCTGTCGCTGTGACTTTTGACCCGGGGATCATTCCCGCAGATGTGATTCTCGACGTGTTCTTCTCGCTGCACGACCCGCGCCAGCTCAATCGCCAGGGTAACGACGTTGGGACCCAATATCGTTCGGCGATGTTCTACGCCGACGATGAGCAGAAGGCGCTCTTTGAGACCGCCCGCGACCGGGCCGGGGAGTATTGGGATGGCGGGCTCGTGACCGAGATCGCCCCGCTTGGCGATTGGTACCCGGCAGAGGCCTATCATCAGGATTTCTTCGCGAAGAACCCGGGCCAGGGCTACTGCATGGCCGTCGCCGTACCGAAGGTGAACAAGATTCGCAAGTCGTTCGCAGAGTACGTGCTGGCGTCCTAGCCAGACCGGTTCAGCGCCGACGAATCTACAAGCGCCGGGCCGGCCGATGTCTTAAGCTTGAGTGCCGGAAATTTCCGGCGCGTCAGAGAAGGAGCTCAACGATGAGCAACGCAACTGAACCACGACTTACCGGTCACGTCTGGGTCGCGGTGGGTCCGGCCGGAGCCCTCGGCTCCATCCACAGCGTCGAGGGTGGGTACACCTTCAAACTCTTAACCGACGAGGGGTATCGCGGCGTGTATCCGACCCTGGATGTCGCGCAGAGTGCGCTTTACGCGAGCCTGCTTCCCGGCTCGGAGTGGCCCGAATTTCGAGAGCACTAAATGGCTCTTGGCGTGTCGGGCACATTCCGCCTACAGTGATTATTCGAACACAGTTTCGAATGTCGGAGGTGAAGGAATGACTCTCGTTGGCGCAACCGTGACCGTCTGGACCGGGGCGGAAGGAATACCGGAACACTTCAGGTGGGCGGACAGCAACTACACCGTGACCGATACGCCGACGCCGCTCGACGTGGACTATGCCGCGATAACGCACCCTGGTGCCATGCCGCTTGGGTGGCGGTTCCAGGGCACATCGGACGAAGGTGACACCCGCATGTTCGACGTGCTCTACGACTCGGCGCGCAGGGAGTGGCAACTCCTCCACACCTACCGCTGATTGCACGTACAGCCCTTGTGGGGGCGCGGACGACCGCGGGACGAACGGCGGACGCACACTGTTCCGCAAGACCGAGGCTATTCGTGCAGCCGCAGGCTGCGCCCATTTCAGCACGACGGGTAGTGCCGTCTGTGCCGCGTCGAGATGCGAGCAAGGGCAACTGCGAGACTGGGTTCATGCCAAACTTCGCTGCGCTTGCCTCAGTAGTCGCCTTGATCATTTCAGTTGCGTCTTTTGGATTCTCGCTATTGACCCACTACGAACAGCGGCAAAGGGACCGGCGGGACATGTTCGTCAAGATGCACGAGGCCCTCATAGCGCCAGATCTGCAGCGAGGGCGCCGGCTTCTGAACTCTGAGACACGTACTCCATCCGATTTTCGGAATATGCAAACTCATTCGCCAGACGACTATCAGGCGATCAATCGCTGCCTGGCCATGTTCGACATCTTTGCCATGTACGTGGACCAAAAGTTCGTCGACGAAAAGCTAGTCCTCAAGGAGTGGGGGCACACGTTCGCCTACACGTGGCAGCATGCCGAACCATGCATCGAGGCACGCAACGAACGAGAGCACTACCGGTCTTGGGCAAACCTTCGAGAGTTCGGTCCTCGTACGGTCGAGTGGGCGGACGCGAACCCTCGCACCTGAGCTGACGGCAATCTCCGTCCGCTGTGGCAACTCCTCCACACCTACCGCTGATTGCCCGTACCGCCCTTGTTGGGGGCACGGATGACCGCGGGACGAACGGAGGACGCACACTGTTCCGCATGACCGACACCATCACACTCACCGGCTTCGTTGCCACCGTGCCCAATCACCTCGTCACCGGCGAGGGCCTCCCGATAACCAGCTTCCGGCTCGCCTCGAGCCAGCGCCGATTCGACCGATCCCGAAACGGCTGGGTCGACGGCGGGACCAACTGGTACACGATCACTGCGTTCCGTCAGCTTGCGATGAACGCCAACAGTTGCATCAAGAAGGGCGAACGGGTCATTGTGACCGGTCGCTTGCGCATTCGAGAGTGGACGGCGGGTGAGAAGTCCGGGACGAACATCGAGGTGGATGCCGACGCGATCGGGCATGATCTCGGCTGGGGGACTGCCGCGTTCACCCGCAGCATCTCGAACGCCAGCCTCGAGCCGGCCGCAAAGACCGACGGGGAGGCGGCGCAATTCGAACCAGCGGGTCCCGTCGGGTCGGACTGGCCGACCGCGGCCCCGGGGTCCGATGCGGTGCCCGGAGCCGCCCCGGATGCCGCGGACGCGAGCGCCGCGGTTCCGTTTTAGCGGGTCAATCCCGCCAAACCGGAAGAACCCTCGCTCGGGAAGGCCGTCGATTCGGACCGAGTCGTTTCGTCGTCCGGCCCGTCGAGCGGAAGCACGGTGGCGAGCACCTCGTCGCTCTTAACCTGCGAGCCGACCGACACGTGCAGAAGCACCCGTCCGTCGCCGACGGCACGCAACACGTGTTCCATCTTCATCGCCTCGACGACCACGATTGCGGTTCCCGCCGTCACCACATCGCCGTCGGCGACCGCAATCGCCACTACCGAACCTGGCATCGGTGAACGAAGCTCCGGTGCGCTCGCCGCTTCCGTCCGGCGGCGCGGGGCGTGGGCGAGCGAGTCAATCTGCCAACTGCGGCCGGCCGCGAAGAGAGCGAGGCCGTCGTCCGCCCTGGCGAACGGTGTCGCAGTCGAGCGGCCGCCGAGACATACTCGAGCCGCATCGCCGCGCACCTCGACCGAGGCGGCCATCGGAGCACCGCCGTCGACGCTGATCGTGGCGGCCGACGGTGGCCCGGCAATGGAAACGGTGAAGGCGCGCGAGGAGCCGACCACCTTTAGCCGGAACACGCTTGATGTCGCGTCTCCGAGCCGCCAGCCATCCGGCACATTCCAGCGCGACGTCCGCTCTCGCGGCCAGTCGAGAGCAAGCAGGATGAGGGCGGCGCGAGCCCCCAGCATGTCGTCGGCCTCGGCGAAGTTCAGGCCGGGAAGTCGCCGGGCAATCAGCTCGGTGTCGAGTCGGCCGGCCTCAACGTCTGGGTCGGAGAGCAGCAGGCCGAGGAACTCGAGGTTGGTAGTCACCCCGAGCACCGCCGTCTCGCGAAGAGCGCCGCGAAGCTTGGCGAGCGCACCCGCCCGGTCGGGCGCGAACGCGATGACCTTGGCGAGCATCGGGTCGTAGTCGGGGGAGACCACGAGGTCGTCGACGAGCGCGCTGTCCACGCGGATGCCGGCGCCCTCCGGCAGCCGAAGGCCGAGTACCCGGCCGCCCGTCGGAAGGAAGCCATTTCCCGGATCTTCGGCGTAAATCCTGGCCTCGATCGCGTGACCGGTCAGACGTACGTCGCTCTGGGCGAAGCCGAGCCTTTCGCCGGCGGCGATGCGCAGCTGCCACTCGACGATGTCGATGCCGGTGACCATTTCGGTCACCGGATGCTCAACCTGGAGTCGCGTGTTCATCTCCATGAAAAAGAACTCGTCGGGCCGATCTGCCGAGACGATGAATTCGACGGTGCCCGCGCCACGGTACCCGACGCTTCGAGCGGTCTCGCACGCGGCCTCCCCGATCCGCGCTCGGGTCTGCTCGTCGAGAAGAACCGATGGCGCCTCTTCGATGACCTTCTGGTGCCGCCGCTGTAGCGAGCACTCCCGCTCGCCGAGATGCACCGTGGTTCCGTACGAATCGGCGAGAATCTGCACCTCGATGTGGCGCGGAGTCGACACGAACCGTTCGATGAAGATCGTCTCGTCGCCAAACGCAGCCAGGGCCTCCCGTCGCGCGGAGGCAATGGCCTCGGGAAGGGAGTCGCTCGACTCGACGAGATGCATTCCCTTTCCGCCACCGCCGGCCGACGGCTTGATGAGCACCGGATAGCCAACGTCGGCCGCCCCGGCAATGAGGTCGCTGTCGGACAGCGCCCGGTCCGCGATGCCGGGAACGGTCGGGACTCCGCGCGAGGACACCTGCTGCTTGGCTCGAATCTTGTCGCCCATCACTCGCAGCGCATCGATGCCCGGCCCAATGAAGACGATTCCGGCCTCGGCGCAGGCCTCCGCGAATTCGGCATTTTCGGCGAGGAATCCGTAGCCGGGATGGATGGCCGTCGCCCCGGTGTCGAGGGCGGCCGAGACGATCCGCGGAATGTTGAGGTAGCTGTCGGCTGCGCTGGCCGTGCCGATCCGCACGGCGGCGTCCGCGAGGCGGGCGTGTCTGGCGTCGGCGTCCGCGTCGCTGTAGACGGCGACCGCCCTGATCCCGAGGGAGTGCAGCGTGGCGATGATTCGGCATGCGATTTCGCCACGATTGGCGACGAGGACAGTATCGAACATCGCGGTCACATCCGGAAGACGCCATAGGCGACGTCATCCATCGGTGCTCTCGCACACACATCGAGGGCGAGCCCGACGACGGTTCGCGTGTCGGCGGGATCGATGATCCCGTCGTCCCAGAGCCGCGCGGTCGAGTAATACGGATTGCCCTGCCGCTCGTACTGTTCGGCAATCGGGGCGCGGAATGCCTCCTCGTCCTCCGCCGACCAGGTGCCACCGGCGGATTCGATCTGCTCCCGGCGGATGGTGGCGAGCACCGAGGCGGCCTGCGGGCCGCCCATCACGGAGATGCGGCTCGCCGGCCACATCCACAGAAAGCGTGGCGAATAGGCGCGACCGCTCATCGAGTAGTTGCCGGCGCCGAACGATCCGCCGATCACGACCGTGAGCTTTGGCACGCGGGCGCACGCGACGGCGTTGACCATCTTCGCCCCGTGCTTGGCGATGCCGCCCGCCTCATATTCGCGGCCGACCATGAAGCCGGTGATGTTCTGAAGGAAGAGCAGCGGGGTCTTGCGCTGGTCGCACAGCTCGATGAAGTGGGCGCCCTTGAGGGCTGACTCGCTGAACAGCACTCCGTTGTTGGCAATGATGCCGACCGGATGACCGTGGATTCGGGCGAATCCAGTGACGAGGGTCGACCCGTACTCCCTCTTGAACTCGTGGAACTCGCTGGCGTCGACCAGGCGGGCGATGATCTCCCGCACGTCGTACGGCACCTGAAGTCCGATCGGGACGACGCCGTACAGTTCGTCGGGGTCGACCGCCGGCGGGCGGGTGGGAGCCAGCTTGTAGGGGAGCGCCGGTGCCGGCGGAAGCTGCCCGACGATGTCACGCACGATGTCGAGGGCGTGTTCGTCGTTGTCGGCGAGATGATCGGTAACCCCGGAGACCCGCGAGTGGGTGAGGCCGCCGCCGAGGTCCTCGGCGCTCACCACCTCGCCCGTCGCCGCCTTCACCAGGGGAGGGCCGCCGAGAAAGATGGTGCCCTGGTCGCGCACGATGACCGTCTCGTCGCTCATCGCAGGGACGTACGCGCCGCCCGCCGTGCTCGAGCCGAGCACCGCCGCGATTTGGGGGATGCCGCGCGAAGACATCCTCGCTTGGTTGTAGAAGATGCGTCCGAAGTGGTCCCGGTCGGGGAACACCTCATCCTGGCGAGGGAGGAACGCTCCGCCGGAGTCCACCAGATAGATGCACGGCAAGCTGTTTTCCGCCGCAATCTCCTGCGCCCGCAAGTGCTTCTTCACGGTCATCGGGTAGTAGGTCCCGCCCTTGACCGTCGCGTCGTTGCAGATGATCATGCAGTGGCGACCGGCAACGAGCCCGATGCCGGCGATGACGCCTGCGCCAGGAGACTCGTTGTCGTACAGGTCCAGCGCGGCGAGCGGAGCGATCTCGAGGAACGGACTCCCGCGATCAAGCAGGTAGTCGACCCGATCCCTCGGAAGCAGCTTCCCGCGAGCGGTGTGTCGCTCGCGCGCCCGATCCGACCCGGCGTGCGAGACCCGGCGCAGCCGCTCTCGCAATTCGGCGACGAGGGCCCGCCCGGCCGCGTCGTTAGCGGCGAATTCCGCCGCGGACCGGCGCGCGGTGCTGGACAAAGTCTCCATCGACGATCCATTTCGGTTAATGAGCCCTAATTGAAAATAACGTTAGCGGTCGTTAACTGAGATGTCGAGCCGCGCGGTGTCGGCCCGCCGCTGTCTGCTCAGGTCCGCGCTCGGCCCGCACCATAGAATCGGCTTGAGCTTCGCATCGGCGGCGTCATCGGAAAGGTCGGAATGAACAGGATGCGCAGTTCCTGCCTCCTGGTCGCGGCCCTGGTCGCGGCCAGCGCACTAGCCGGGTGCTCGCAGTCTCCTTCGCCAGACAAGCCGACGGTCAGCCCTGGGGCGTCCGCAGTCGCGTCGGCGCGTCCGACGCCCTCTCCAACCCCCAGTGCGGCGTTCGACGCGAACGCCTCGGCCAAGGACAACAAGCCCTTCTTCGACAGTGTCAACACCGCGCTGTTCGCAGCCAATGCCTCGGCGAACGGCCGCGACATCATCGACAACCTGGTCAAGGCCGGATTCGACAAGTCGATGATGCAAGTCACACCGGACACCACCACGACCGGCGGCCGGGTTGACGCCATCCTGTTCTCGGTGAGGATTGGCACGTCGTGCCTGCTCGGTCAGCACGGGAGCGCTTACAGCAGCGCCGTCGAGCCCGCTCTCGCCAACGGCACGTGCCTCGTCGGAAAGACTCGTCCGATCGACTGGTAGCCCCGTCCACCGGACGAGCGGTCCGGCTGTTCCGTCGGCCAGCCTAAACTTGGGTACATGGCCGAATTCATTTACTCGATGGTGCGCGCCCGCAAAGCGGTCGGCGACAAGCTCATCCTTGACGACGTCACCATGTCGTTCCTGCCCGGAGCAAAGATCGGTGTGGTCGGGCCGAACGGTGCCGGCAAGTCCACCATCCTCAAGATCATGGCCGGACTCGACACCCCGAGCAATGGTGAGGCGCGGCTGAGCCCCGGCTACAGCGTTGGCATCCTGATGCAGGAACCGGAACTCGATGAGAGCAAGACGGTCCTCGAAAACGTTCAGGAGGGCGTCGGCGAGATCAAGGCCAAGGTCGACCGATTCAATGAGGTGTCTGCCGCCATGGCGGACCCCGACGCCGACTTCGATGCGCTGCTGGCCGAGATGGGAACCCTGCAGGAGGCCATCGACGCCGCCGACGCGTGGGACCTCGACTCGCAGCTGGAGCAGGCGATGGATGCGCTGCGCACGCCGCCGGGGGATGCGACGGTATCGAATCTCTCCGGTGGTGAGAAGCGACGCGTCGCGCTCACCAAGCTTCTGCTCCAGAAGCCCGATCTTCTGCTTCTCGACGAGCCGACTAACCACCTCGACGCCGAGAGCGTGCTCTGGCTCGAGCAGCACCTTGCGCAGTACCACGGTGCCGTTCTCGCCGTGACTCACGATCGGTACTTCCTCGATCACGTTGCCGAGTGGATCGCCGAGGTCGATCGCGGTCACCTCTATCCATATGAGGGCAACTACTCGACCTACCTCGAAAAGAAGGGTGCCCGGCTCGAGGTTCAGGGCAAGAAGGACGCCAAGCTGGCCAAGCGTCTCTCGTCCGAACTCGAGTGGGTTCGCAGCAACGCCAAGGGGCGCCAGGTCAAGTCGAAGGCTCGCCTCGCCCGCTACGAGGAAATGGCCAACGAGGCGGAGAAGACGAGAAAGCTCGACTTCGAGGAGCTCGTGATTCCGGTTGGACCGCGGCTCGGCGCGCAGGTCATCGACGCGAAGAAGCTCGAGAAGGGTTTCGACAGTCGCGTGCTCATTGATGGGCTGAGCTTCACTCTGCCGCGCAACGGCATCGTCGGCGTCATCGGCCCGAACGGTGTGGGCAAGACCACCCTGTTCAAGACCATTGTCGGCCTCGAGCCGCTGGACGGCGGTGACCTGAAGATCGGCGAAACCGTCGACATTTCGTACGTCGACCAGAGCCGCGGCGGCATCGACCCGAACAAGACACTCTGGGAAGTCGTTTCGGACGGCCAGGACTACATCCAGGTCGGCAAGACCGAGATCCCGTCCCGTGGCTACGTCTCCCAGTTCGGATTCAAGGGGCCCGACCAGCAGAAGAAGGCCGGGGTGCTTTCCGGAGGGGAGCGCAACCGCCTCAACCTCGCCCTCACCCTCAAGCAGGGCGGCAACCTCCTGCTCCTCGACGAACCGACCAATGACCTTGACGTTGAGACGCTCGGTAGCCTCGAAAACGCTTTGCTGGAATTCCCCGGTTGTGCCGTGGTCATCACTCACGATCGCTGGTTCCTCGACCGGATCGCGACGCACATCCTCGCCTTCGAGGGAACACCGGAGAAGCCGGGCTACTGGCACTGGTTCGAGGGCAACTTCGAATCCTACGAAGAGAACAAGATCGAACGTCTCGGACCGGATGCCGCAAAGCCGAACCGCACCGCCTACCGCAAACTCACCCGGGACTGAGCGCCTCTTGACGCGCCTACACGTGCAGATTGCTCTGCGCTGGTCGGATTTCGACGCCTACGCTCACGTGAACAACGCCGAGATGCTTCGCATTCTCGAGGAGGCACGCATCCAGGCGTTCTGGCGCCCGGACAATGGGCTCGGTTCCGACACGGCGGTCATGGATGCTCGTCCCGGCGCCGAGACCATTGCGCTCATCGCTCGGCAGGAGGTCGAGTACCTCGCGCCTATCCCGTATATGCGAGCACCTCTGGACATCGAGATGTGGGTCGGCCGGATGGGTGGAGCGAGTCTCGAGGTCGGGTATGAGGTGTTCTCTCCGGAGGACGTGACCCCTCGGGTGTTGTTCACTCGCGCCGCGACGACCCTGGTGATGGTGACGGCGGCCACCGGCAAGCCGGCGCGCATTCCCGACTCGCTCCGGAACGCGTGGCAGCCGTATCTCGAAGATCCGGTGTCGTTCGCCAAACGCGGCTAGCCGTACCGAGTCGTCGCCGCGGGCGGAACTCGGCCGGGTTGCTCAAAACGCAGGAGATTCACCACGTAACGTAACCGTTCGGGCGGGAAATGGTTCCGCGGTGGTGGTTCTCCTGCGTTTTCGGTGCGCACCGGTCGGATGTCGACGCGGGCGGGTTCGTGCAGCAAGGTATCCCGAGGGCGTCAGTATCCCGAGAAGTAGTCCGCCCTGATGCGCCGAACCCCGAGCCTGCGGAGGTCGCGGCGGAGGCTCGTGACGAGCGCCGGGGGACCGGAAACGTAGGCCATTCGCGAGGCGAGGTCTGGGATCGTGCCGGCGAGCAGGGCCGCGGTGATACGCCCGGCCCCGAGATACTGCCAGGCGGCCGGCATGGTGGCCGGCATCCCCGGGGCGATGACGAGCGCCCGGAACCCGTTGGCACTGAGCTCGTCGGCGTAGGCGAGTTCGTCGCTCGCGCCCACGGCGAAAACAAGCACGATGTCGCGTTTCTCCCCGGTTGCCGCCAGCTCACGCAACTGGCTGACGAACGGGGTGATGCCAATGCCGCCGGCCACCAGAAGAAGCGGAATCGTGCCGTCCTTCGGCAGGACGAAGTCGCCGCCGACCGAAGTCGCGTGCAGCCGGGCGCCGGGCTCGAGTTCGGACAGGGCACGCTTGAAGCTGCTGGACTGCTGCGGCGCCTTCATGCCGAAAGCCACCTCGGTCGACGACGGAGCGGAGGCGATGCTGAACGTACGGCGGAGGCCGCGGGTGTCCGACCCGCGGTGGGGAACGGTCAGTTCCATGTATTGCCCAGGCCGGAACCGCACCGGCCGGCTTGGGACGAAGTTGAGTTCGCGGGTTGTCGGAGTCAGTTGGGTAGACCCAACGTAGTCGAGCCGGATGGCGGCTCGCTGTCCGAAGAAAAACGCGATGAGGTTGCCGACGACGAGTCCGAGTTCGGGTGAGTTGTAGACCGGGCCGAATGAGAACGGCACCTCGACGATCACGGCCGCGACAACGGCGATCAGCAACTGTTGCCAGCGGAGCGGAGGCAGGGTGAGCGGTTCGTCGAGCATGAATCCGGCCATGAACAGGATGGGGGATGACGCGATCGACAGCCAGACGGCCGTGCCGAGGTCGATTCCTCCCGCCGTCAGCCTGATTACCGAAAGGGCGACGGCGACAACGACAAACACCCCGACGAGCGCGAACCGTCGCACCCGGTACACGACGAGGAAGGCGCCGATCACGACGGGCACGAGCAACGCCGGGGTCCCGACCCACCACACCGCAGCGCTCAGCTGGGTGAACGCGATGATGAGGGCGGCGATCGCCGCCGGGTTGAAGATGTGACGACCCCGAACGACAAGCACGTATTTCGAGAGGCTCGCGATGACGGCGACGAGCGCGAGCACGAGCAACCGGCTTGGGTCGGTCGTCGGGAAGAACAGGAAGAACAGAAGGAGCGCCGTGATGATTGAGGATTCGCTGTGCGGTCGCACTCGGAACGGAAGGGCGATCAGCCGGTTCGCGAGATAGGTGACCACGAGGGACGTGGCGAGGGTCGCCAGCAGCTGGAGCGGCGAGAATGACAGCGCGCCGGGAATGAGGGAGAGCATCAGGGTGATCGCCGCGAGCGCTCCGAGCACGATGACGACGAGCCGGTACATCGTGACTCGGCCGGTCAGTCGATCGAGAAAACCACTCATGAAAACACTTCCCCCGGAAGATCTGCCGAATACTCGATGCGACCGGAGGCGAACACCCGCACATAGCTGAAGGCGAAAGCGCGGGCAAGAACGCTCGGCTCGGTGAAGAACAGCGCGGTGGCGAGGCCGTCGGCGGTCAGGGCGGTCTCCGCGATCGCCCAGGTCGCGATGACGTCGCGGGTTGGCTCACCGGTGCGCCCGTCAACGATGTGGTGGGAGCCCTCGCCCCAGACCCGGCGATTGGATCCGGACGCGCAGATCGAGCCG
This sequence comes from Microbacteriaceae bacterium, assembly GCA_025464975.1. GTDB lineage: Bacteria > Actinomycetota > Actinomycetes > Actinomycetales > Microbacteriaceae > Lacisediminihabitans. The sequence continues at coordinate 324,847 of JAODMT010000004.1, forward strand.
CTCTCCAGCTCGACCACGCCGACGGCAAGACTCGGGTCGAGCGGATGCTCGAGGGCGACGCCTCGAGGCTGCCGGCCGGAGACGAGCAGGTCCCCGCTCGCGTCGATGACAAAATCGTCAATGGCCCCGCTCCGGAGCACCTCGCCGACCAGATCGACGAGATAACCCTTGCCGGCGGCACCAACATCGATGAGAACCGGCGTTGCCGTGGTGACGACGCTGCCGGTTCGGCTCACCCCCGCCATCCAGTCGGCCGCAGGCAGATCGTCGCCGTGCCGCACCAGCGAGTAGTCGCGGTCGTAGCCGAGCTGCTCGAGAGATCTCCCAACGAGCGGCGTTACCGCCCCGTCGGTGCTCGCAAACAGCGCGTCATACAGGTCGAACATGGCGGCCGCATCATCCGGAAATTCGTGCCGTCCGCTCGTGGAAGCGATCTTCGACACGAGCGAATCGGTGCGAAACCGGGAGTAGGCGCGGTCGAAATCGTCGATTCTGGCGTGAATGCGGGCCTCGAGCTCGCCGTCGATCGGACGCACGGTTTCGATCCTCCAGGCGGTGCCAATGGCGCTGAACGCCAGGCTAGGCACGCGCACTCGCCTCGATCTTCTTGATGGCCTCGTCGAATCCGCCGCTCGTGAGGGAAGATCCCGAGACGACCGTCACGTTCATGCTGTCGATCTTCTTGCCGACCACCTTTCCGGCGATTCCGCTATCGAAGGCACCCTGATACGACTTCGCGGTGGCGTCGGTCGCGTGCCCGTTGACGTTGATTGCCGTGACGATGTCATTGGCGAGCGTGACCTTGACCGTGATTCTCGCGAGTCCCGCCGGCGACTCGTAGGTGCCGTCCTCGGTGTACGTGCCGTCCTTATAGGTCGATCCCCCAGATCCGGACCCGGCGGCCGTTGACGGTGCTTCGCTGACAACCGGAGCCGAAGAACTGTTGTTGGAGGTGGGGGTCTGTGCGGTGCTCGTGCACCCGGCGACGGCTCCGAGGAGGGACAGTCCGGCAAGCGCAGAGAATGTGTACTTTGCCGAGATTGTGTTGGTGTTGAGTTTCATGCTCTCTCATTTATTCGTCGGGTTTATTCGTCGCGGCTTCTTTCGAAAGACCTGTACAAATGTATAGATCCGCCGCTGTCGATTCTCCGCGGCGGCTGTGTGCGGGGCCTGTGAGGCCTCGAGCGACGCCGGTCCATCCTCTCAGCTCTCAGCCCAGCCCTCTCGGCCCCAGCCCTCTCGGCCCCAGCCCTCTCAGCGCTCAGGCGCAGTGGACCGTCCGCCCGCTCGGGGTGGCGCGCTGGGCCGGTCTCGCTTGGCGATCGATCCACACCGGCCCGCGCTGCCTCAGTAGCCGGATTTGCTGCTTGACGGTGAGGGCGCCGGCGTTGAGATCTTGTCGCCGGAGGGGCTCAGCACCCACCAGATGTTCCCTACGCCTTGTCCGGTGACATCGCCGGCCGCCTTGTCGCGGGCGAAGGTGTAGATGGGCAGGCCGTTGACAGTGATCTGCCTTTCGCCGTTGACTCCGGTAATCGTGCCGACTTTCCCGGTGACGCCCTCGACGGTCGGGGTGGTGGACGTGGCGGTGATGGCTGGCCATGCCGTGGCGCAGGCGCCGGTGCACGTGCTAGATCCCGAACCGGCGGTGTCCTTGTCGAAGACGTAGGCGGTCATCCCCTTTCCGTCGACGATGATTTTTCCGAGTGCGGTGGTCGCAGTGGAGAGAGCCGCCGATGACGGGGATGATTTCGACGGGGCGGCCGAGGGGCTCGAATACGTTGAGCCGCCGCTCGTTGACGAACAGCCGGCGAGCGCGATGATCGCAAATGCAGTGCCCGCGACCGACATCATGAGTCTGGAACGTGTCTTCATGGTAAAAATCCTTTCGCTGTAGGAGGGCGACCGAGGGGCCCTTCGGTGTGACCGTGGCCGCTGATGTAAAGACGGGATAGAGAGGAAGGATGTTCACGAGCTGGCCCGGGACGCCGGAATTCGGTGTTTTGGGGCACCCTCACCGTCGATCGTTGTGTCCGACGCGATTCGACGCAAAGGGTGACTCGGCAGCGCTCGGGTCGCGCGATTCGGCGCCCCGGCCTGGCGGCCGTGTTGCTCCGAGGGGGCAACTTCGGCCCGGGAATCGTTCCGGGAGGTGCGAACTTGTCCCTTGGGGAGTTGGCTGGGGTCGACGATGCGCGCGGGGACAACTCCGACGGGGCTATTCCACCCGGTGGTGAACCTTTTCGGGCGCTGTCTCGTTGTACTTGATGGAGGTATCCGATGCCGGACGAGCAGGCGCAGCTGTTGCGTGCGTTACACGACGCCCACGGGCCGGCGTTGTTTCGCTACGTTGCGGGGCTGACACGGGATTACGGATTCGCTGAGGATGTCGTGCAGGAGACGCTTCTCCGAGCCTGGCGTCGGCCCGAGATCCTTGAGCAGGGCACGGAGAGGGCCAGGGCGTGGCTGTTCACTGTCGCCCGGAACCTCGTGATCGACGATCGGCGGAGTGCCCGATTCAATCACGAGATCACCAGCGAAAATCTTCCCGAGAACTCGACGCCGGACGGTACCGACACCGTGCTCGACAAATGGCTGCTTTCCGATGCCCTGCTCTCACTCTCACACGAACACCGCACGGCGGTGGTGAGCGCGTACTACCTCGGCCAATCCGCCGCGGAGATCGCGCGAAACGAAAACGTTCCCGAAGGCACCGTGCGTTCCCGCATTCACTACGCGCTCCGTGCCCTTCGGCTCGAACTACAGGAACGAGGCGTCACCGAATGAATGACCCGCACGACCCATTCCGCGAATGGGATTCCGCGTATGTGCTCGGGATGCTGAGCCCGGAAGATCGGCGCGCTTTCCAGAGGCATCTGGCGACCTGCCCCGCCTGTTCCGCCGCGGTGGCTGAGCTCGCCGGTATTCCGGGCATCCTCAGCCTGCTCAGTCCGGCCGAAGCGATCGCGCTCGACTCGCCGATGACGGACGAGCACCTCCGGTCGGAGCGCCACGAGCCGGACCTCGTGCCGCGCCTTGCGGCCGCGGCGGTGCGTAAGCGTCGTCGGCTGCGCCTTCGAGTTGGGGCGCTTTCCCTCGCTGCTGCGGCGGTCATCGGCTTCGGCGGTCTGGCACTCGGCACCCTACTGACCTCGCCGGCCTCCACATCGGTGGTAAGCGACCACGCGCCGGCTCTGCGGGCGATGAGCCAAGTCGTGCCCGGGGCTATGACGGCACAGCTCGCGCTGAGTGAAAAGGCGTGGGGAACCCGCATCGACTGGAAGTGCGAATACCGGACGGCGAACTGGTCCTCCACCCCGCCGACCTACGACCTCGTCGTCACCGACGCCTCCGGCACGGAGACCACGGTCGCGACGTGGAAGGCGGCCAAGTCCACCGCGACCGGGCTCGTGGCATCCACGAGCGTGCCGACCACACAAATCCGCAGCGTCGAAATCCGGGTCGGAGGGGTGACTCTGGTTCGCTCGGCGTTCTAGCTCGAGGGAGCGGGAACGCGCACCATTCCCTCTTGCGCGATGCTCGCGAGGAGTACCCCGTCGCGGCTGAAGATGCGACCAAGCGACAGTCCACGACCCCCAGTGGCGTTCGGCGACTCCTGTACATACAGCATCCACTCGTCGACCCTGCCGAACCGGTGGAACCACATCGCGTGATCGAGGCTCGCCACCTTGAGACCAGGCGTCGCCCAGGCAACCCCGTGGCGGCGGAAGATCGGCTCAAGGATCGAGTAGTCGCTAGCGTAAGCAAGCGCCGCTCGATGCAGGTTCGGGTCGTCGGGCAGCGTGCCGAGCGACCGGAGCCAGATTGCCTGGTGGGCGACGCGCGGACCGTCGACCGAGAGATAGACCGGCGATGGGACATGCCGCATGTCAAACGGGCGCCCGATGGCCCACTGTTTCGCGATCGGGCTGTCGACACCCCTCAGCGCCTGCGCCGCACTCGGCAGGTCCTCCGGCTGGGGAAGGTCGGCCGGCATGTCAACCTGGTGCTCGAGGCCGTCGTCGAGGGTCTGGAACGACGCAATCATCGACAGGATTGGCAGCCCGGACTGATAGGCCTGCGTTCGCCGCGTTGAGAACGAGCGACCGTCGTGGATGCGTTCCACCGAGAAAGTAATCGGAAGAGTGACGTCGCCGGGGCGAAGGAAGTACCCGTGAAGCGAGTGAACGAATCGATCGTCGCCGATGGTGCGTTGTGCGGCGACGAGCGACTGCGCGAGCACTTGACCGCCAAACACCCGGCCGAGGGCGGACCACTGACTCTGGCCGATGAAGATCTCTTCGCTGGTGCGCGCGTGCGTGTCGGTGAGGTCGAGCGCCGCGAGGAAGCTCTCAAGAGGGTCTGTCATCGGTTTCTCCGGTGGTTCTGCGGCCGTGAGGCGGCACGAAGCCCGGCGCTCCTATAGTTTAGAGACCAGATGAGCCAGACCTTTTCCCTAGTTGACTCCCTCTCCCTGAGCGACCTTCAGGTCTATCTCAGCCGTGCGCAGCGGGTAGAGGACGGTTCCGTGCGCCTGATCGCGGGCTCCGGTGTGCTCGCCGTCTACGTCGCGGTGCTGCACCCGGTGGGTCTGCTCGACGAGAGCCCGACCATTCTCGGCCTGCGCACGTTCGCCCTCACCGCCCTCGACTCGTTCGACGCGGTTGTTCCCGTTCGCTCGCTCCTCGAGCGGATCACGCGGCTGCAGGCCGACGTCGTCGACCCGACCGCGGCCGTGACCGTGCGCCTCCCCATGCAAGTCAACACAGTGACATGGGCGGCGATTTCGCCGCCGCGCGGCGGCTGGAAGTCGCTCGAAGAGGCTCCGGGGTCGTTGCTCGAGTCGGTGGCGAGGGCCGGAATCGACGAGGTGGCCGCGGCGATCCCGACCGGGACCGGTGAGCAGATCGTTCAGCGGGTGAGGTCCGAGGTGTGGGGTCGCCCGATCGATGGTCTCGAGTACGTGCCGGCCGGCGCGGGCTTCGCCGGTCTGTCACTCGGATTCCTCGGAGGAGACGATCCCGTGCGCGTCTTCGAGACCGGTCCGTGGACGCGACTCACCACGCAGCGTGGGCACGTGTTGGTCAAGCGTCGCGCCTGGAGCCTCCGGCGCTGATCCCATGACCAAAGGCATGGACGAACCCGATCAGCGTGGCCGCGTCGACTTGCACCTCGCTGGGCGCGAGCTCTCTCGCAATCCCGCGATCCGGATCTTGGACGTCGAACTTCTTGCCACGGCTTGGTACGTGCTCCGCCGCACGACCTTCGAGCACACCCACACCGACGGCTCCGTCACCGTCGAGCAGCGTGAGACTTACGATCGCGGAAACGGAGCAACGATTCTGCTCTACGACAGCGCCCGCGGGACGGTCCTGCTGTCGAGGCAGTTCCGCTATCCCGCCTATGTCAACGGGCATCCGGACGGCATGCTGATCGAGACGGCCGGCGGGCTGCTCGACGACGATGACCCGATCACGGCGGTGCGGCGAGAGGCCGAGGAGGAACTCGGCGTCACGCTTGGGCGGGTCGAGCACGTCTTCGACGTCTACATGAGCCCCGGATCTGTCACCGAACGCGTGCATTTCTTTGCCGCGCCGTACTCGCCGGCATCGCGCACCGGTGTCGGCGGGGGGCTCGCCGACGAGGGGGAGGAGATCGATGTGCTTGAGATCGACTTCGCTGATGCCCTACGCATGATCGAGGACGGCCGCATCGCCGACGCGAAAACCATCATGCTGCTGCAGTGGGCGGCGCTTCGCGGTCCGTTTCGGCGCTGACCGTTCCTCCCGGTGCATCCGCTCCCCGCCGCGTCGACCTCAGAGCGCAGCGGCGACCGCGCGACCGGCGACGCGACCCGAGAACAGGCACCCGCCGAGAAAGGTTCCCTCGAGCGACCGGTAGCCGTGCATGCCGCCCCCGCCGAAGCCGCTGGCCTCACCGGCCGCGAACAGTCCCGGGATCGGTTCGCCGGTCGCGCCGAGCGCCCGGGCTTCCAGGTCCGTCTCGATGCCGCCGAGGCTCTTTCGAGTGAGGATGTGCAACTTGACCGCGATGAGCGGCCCAGCCTTGGGGTCGAGGAGCCGGTGCGGCGTCGCGACCCTGATGAGCCGATCGCCGCGGTACCGCCTTGCCTGGCGAACGGCGTTGATCTGCGCGTCCTTGGAGAATTGGTTGCCGAGTTCCCGGTCGCGGGCCAGCACCTCTCGTCGCACCCGATCGCCGTCGATTCGCACGTCGGGGCTCCGCTCCTGCATCCCGGCGAGCAACTCGTCGAGGGTGTTGGCGACCACGAAGTCTGGGCCGTGCCGTTTGAACGCCTCGACCGGCCCGGGAGCCCCGGGGCCGACCCGTTTGGCGAGAAGCGCGTAGTCCCGGTTCGTGAGATCCGGGTTCTGCTCGCTGCCGGAGAGTGCGAATTCCTTCTCAATGATCTTCTGCGTGAGAACAAACCAGCTGTGCTCGTATCCGGTCGCGGCGATGTGCTCGAGGGTGCCGAGAGTGTCGAACCCCGGGAACAGCGGCACGGGCAGCCGAGCGCCGGTCGCGTCGAGCCAGAGAGAGGAGGGGCCGGGCAGAATTCGGATGCCGTGACGTTCCCAGATGGGCGCCCAGTTCTCGATTCCCTCGACGTAGTGCCACATCCGGTCGCCGTTGATCAGTCTCGCGCCGGCCCGCTCGCTGATGCCGAGCATCCGCCCGTCGACGTGCGCCGGCACCCCCGACAGCAGCTTCTCCGGAGGCTTGCCCATCCGGGCCGGCCACTGAGCACGAACGAGGTCGTGATTTCCGCCAATCCCACCGCTCGTGACGATGACGGCATCCGCCCGCAGATCGAATCCTCCGGAGAAACCACGTGAGGATGGCGCGCCACGCACCGCGGAATCGGGTTCGAGAACGGCGCCACTCACCCCGACGACACGCCCGGACTCGACGATGAGTTCATCGGCGCGATGGCGGAAGGCCATCGTGACGAGCCCGTTTTCGATCCCGGCGCGTACCCGGCGCACGAACGGAGCGAGCACTCCCGGACCGGTTCCCCAGGCAATGTGAAATCTCGGAACCGAGTTCCCGTGTTCGAGAGCCGTGTAGCCGCCGCGCTCCGCCCAACCGACGACCGGGAAGAATCGCACCCCCTGACCTCGCAACCAGGAGCGCTTCTCGCCAGCGGCGAAGTCGAGATACGCCTCCGCCCACTTCCGCGGCCAGGCATCCTCCTCGCGGTCGAACCCGGCGGAGCCGAACCAGTCCTGCCGGGCGAGCTCGGCGCTGTCCCGCACCCCCATTCGGCGTTGCTCGGGAGTGTTCACGAGAAAAAGCCCCCCAAACGACCACCACGCCTGACCCCCGAGGCTCGCCTCGGGCTCTTGCTCGAGGATCGTCACCTTCTTCCCGGCGTCGACGAGTTCTGCCGCGGCGACGAGACCGGCGAGACCGGCCCCGATAACGATTGCGTCACTGTATTGCGGCAATTCGGACTCCCTTGTCGGATAGCCGGGTGCCGCCGCAGACCCGCCCAGGTGATCGTGGGCGGAAATGTACAGACCGCAACCGTATTTCCATCATGTATAGCCTGTGTAACGAGTGGCAGAGTTCCGCAATTCAACCGTGAACTGCCCTGTAGTATCTCGATCATCGCTCGCTATGGCATGGTCACGACCGTTGGCCCTGCCGAGTCACACAGCATGGAAGGCAGAAATATCAACATGCAATTCAACCGAACAATGGTCAGCCTGGCCGTTGTCGCGGTCCTTGGCCTCGCGGTCACGGGCTGTGCCAACCAGGCGTCAACTGGCGGCAGCGGCACGAGTGCAACCGGGAGCAAGGTGAACCTTCCCGCAGTCACCTCAATAAGCACGCCGGCCGACGCGGTGCTACCCGCCGGAGACGGCAAGGCAAAGTGCGCCTCCGGACTCACCCTCGCCTACATCGGCGCGGAGACCGGAGCGAACGCGCAGCTCGGTATCAACATCTTCAACGGTGTGCAGTTGGCGATCGACCAGCACAACAAGGCAAACGCCGGCTGCCAGGTCGGCTTCAAGAAGTTCGACACCGAGGGTGACCCGACCAAGGCCACCGGTCCGGTGACCCAGGCCGTCAACGAGGCCGACATCGTCGGCGTCGTTGGCCTGCCGTTCTCCGGTGAGTCGAAGGCCACCGGAAACATCTTCGAGGACAAGGGCCTGGTTCATATCACGCCGTCCGCGACGAACCCGACGCTGACCCAGAACGGCTGGACGACCTTCTTCCGCGGCCTCGGTAACGACAGCGTGCAGGGCCCGGCGGCCGCGAAGTTCGCGGTCGACACCCTGAAGAGCAAGAAGGTCTACCTGGTTCAGGATGACTCCGACTACGGCATCGGCCTCGCCGACGCCACCAAGGCGGGGCTCGGCAACGACCTCGTCGGCTCGGACAAGGTGATCACGGGACAGAAGGACTTCTCCGCTGTGGTCTCGAAGATCATGAACGCGAAGCCGGACGCCGTCTACTACGCCGGCTACTACGCCGAGGGCGCGCCGTTCGACCAGCAGCTCGTGGCCAAGGGTTTCAAGGGCGCTTTCATCGGCCCGGATGGCGCGAAGGACGACCAGTTCATCAAGCAGGCCGGCAACGCGTCATCCAACGCGTACTTCACCTGCCCGTGTATCCCAGGAGAGCTCATCCCGAGCTTCGAAACGGCGTACAAGAGCGCGTTCAACTTGGAGCCGGGTACGTACTCGATCGAGGGCTATGACGTCGCGACCGTGCTGCTGTCCGGCATCGACAAGGGCAAGACCACTCGCCCCGCGCTGCTCGGCTACGTCAAGTCGTACGACGCCGACGGTCTGAGCAAGCACTACAAGTGGGACTCGAAGGGCGAGCTCGCCACCCCAGCCGTCTATGGATACAAGGTTGACAACGGCAAGATCGTGCCGATCGGTGTCATCGGAAAGTAGCTCAGGCTGACAGGATGTCGTGGGGCGGTCCCACCGCTCGCCCCACGACATCCATCGTCCCGCTAGCGCTTCGCCCGGAACCGCGCCACTCTCCGCTTTTTCCACACATAAGGACGACACTTGCTTTCTACGCTCCTGCTCCAGGTACCAGTGGATGACAGTTGGATCAGCTTCGACATCCCGTCCCTGATGCAAAACTTCTGGAGCGCGACGTTCGACGGCCTCACCTTCGGCGCCATCTACGGGCTCGTCGCTCTCGGCTACACGCTCGTCTATGGCGTGCTCAACCTCATCAACTTCGCGCACTCCGAGGTCTTCATCATCGGATGCTACGGGGTGGTCTTCACCCTCACGAGCCTCGGCTTCGGGCCGAACGTGCCGACACTCGGCCCCCTCGCCATAATCGGGGACCTGCTGCTCGCGCTGATCGTGGGAATGATCGCCTCGGCGGTCACCGCTCTCGCACTCGAGCGTGTCGCCTACCGCCCGCTGCGAAAGCGAAACGCGCCACGGCTCGCCTTCCTCATCACCGCGATCGGCGCCTCGTTCGCCATCCAGTACGGCATCTTCCTCGTGCGCGGGGCGAGCCCGGAACCGGCGGTCACGATGTTCCAGCCGACGCCGATCTTCGACGTATTCGGCACCATCGTCGACTCCCAGCAGATCATCATCGTGATCGCGGCCATAATCCTGATGGTCGCGACGGACCAGTTCATTCGCCGCTCACGGACCGGACGCGGCATCCGCGCCGTGGCCCAGGATCCCGACACCGCGACCCTGATGGGGGTGGATCGCGAACGCATCATCATGACCACGTTCGTGATCGGCGGCTTGCTCGCGGGCGCCGGCGCCCTGTTCTACGTCATGAAGGTGCCGTCCGGCGTGTTCTACGCCGGGGGCTTCGTGCTCGGCATCAAGGCCTTCGCGGCCGCCGTGCTCGGCGGAATCGGCAACGTGCGCGGCGCTCTGCTTGGCGGGCTGCTGCTCGGTCTGATCGGGAACTACGGCCAGATTCTGCTCGGCAACTCGCAATGGACGGACGTCGTGGCCTTCGTTGTGTTGGTGCTCGTTCTCCTCCTCAAACCGACGGGTATTCTCGGAACCTCGATGGGAAGGGCACGCGCATGAGCACGACCGATGGTCCGACACTCATCCCCGACGCCAAGGCCGAACAAGACGCCATCACCCGCGAATCGAACCGCACTACCAGGGGTGGGTTCTTCGCGCCGCTCGCCGACCGCTGGAACCGGCTGAGTAGGCCCCAGCAGTGGGCGTTCCTGCTCGTTGTCGTCGTGATCGCCTACGCCCTGCCGGTGCTGAACCCACCGCTGATCACCTCTGAACCCGGCAACGACTGGCCGATCACGTGCCTGCAAATGGCGATCTTCGCCCTTGTTGCCGTCGGCCTCAATGTGGTCGTCGGCTACGCCGGCCTGCTCGACCTCGGGTACGTCGCCTTCTTCGCCGTCGGCTCCTACACCGCGGCGATGTTCACCAGTCCGGACTCCCCGTATCTCCACATTCCGTACCTCTGGACGCTCCCGGTGGCCATGGCCGTCGCGATGTTCTTCGGGGTTCTGCTCGGCGTGCCGACGCTCCGACTGCGAGGCGACTACCTCGCGATCGTGACCCTCGGCTTCGGCGAGATCGTGCGAATCCTGGCGACGATCATCCCGGCGATGAAGGGGCAGGTCGGCTTCCAAAACGTCGGACACCCGCCGGGGACCGCGGCCGATGGCCACCCGATCTTCTCGAACTCGAACGGCACGCCGTGGTATTGGCTCACCATCACGGTGCTGATCGTCATTCTGCTGCTGGCGGGCAACCTCGAGCGGAGCCGGGTCGGTCGCGCGTGGGTCGCCATCCGGGAAGACGAGGACGCGGCAGAGATCATGGGTGTCCCGACCTTCAAGTACAAGGTGTGGGCGTTCGCGATCGGCGCCGGAATCGGCGGTCTGTCCGGCGCGCTATCGGCAGGCGCGACCGGGTTCATCAACAACCAGAAATTCGACGTGCAAACGTCGATCCTGTTCCTCGCCGCCGTAGTGCTCGGCGGCTCGGGCAACAAGGTCGGCGCCATCCTCGGAGGGGCCGTCGTCGCCTACCTGCCGCTGCGTTTCACGGCAATCGCGGACTACAAGTACCTCATCTTCGGGGTCGTGCTCGTCGTGCTCATGATCTTCCGGGCAAAGGGACTGCTGCCGGCCCGGCAGAGGTTGCTCGCCTACGGCAAGGTGGCGTACGCGCGGGTGGCGGCCAGGAGCCGGGCTGGATCGCCGACGGCAGCAACCAAGACCGAAGGGACCGCGAAATGAGCATTTCACCGGACGCGGGTGCCGATCTGACCTCGCACGGTCCGACGGAACTCGCCGAACTCGATATCGCCCCAGAGGTGGCCGAAGGAGCCGCGCCCGAGCGTGAGATCTCGGTCGGCGTCGGCGACAACATCATGGAAGTCAAGAACCTCACGGTAAAGTTCGGCGGCCTCGTCGCCCTCGACGACGTCTCGTTCAACATCAAGCGCGGCGAGATCCTCGGGCTCATCGGACCAAATGGGGCGGGCAAGACGACGTGCTTCAACGCGATGACGGGCGTCTACAAGCCGACGAGCGGCCAGGTCCTGCTCGAGGGGGAGTCTCTCGGCGGACGCCAGCAGCACAAGATCACCCGGCTCGGTCTCGCGCGCACGTTCCAGAACATTCGCCTGTTCGGCGAGATGACGGCACTCGAGAACGTGGTCGTCGGGCTCGATGCCCGGCACGGGACGAGCGTGCTCGGCGCCCTCTTGCGGGTGCCGCGCCACCGCCGGGAAGAGCGCACCGCGATCGAGCGTGGGATGGCCCTGCTCGAGTTCGTCGGCATCGCCGAGAACGCCGCGGTGCTCTCGCGCAACCTCTCCTACGGACACCAGCGCCGGCTCGAGATCGCGCGCGCACTCGCGACCGACCCGAAGGTGCTCTGCCTCGACGAACCGGCGGCCGGCTTCAACCCGGCGGAGAAGGAAGAGCTCATGACGCTCATCCGCGCCATCCGGAGCGACGGGTACACCGTTCTGCTGATCGAACACGACATGAAGCTCGTCATGGGTGTGACGGACCGAATCGTCGTGCTCGAATTCGGAAAGAAACTTGCCGACGGACTGCCGGCCGAGATCCGCAACGATCCTCGCGTCGTGGCAGCATACCTGGGGGAGCCAGAAGATGACGCTGCTTGAACTGAAGAATGTCAGCGTCAGCTACGGACGCATCGAGGCCATTCACGACATGTCGTTCGCGGTAGACGAGGGCGAGATCGTTAGCCTGATCGGGGCGAACGGCGCCGGCAAGTCGACCACGATGAAGACGATTTCCGGTCTCCTCAACCCGCGAAGTGGTTCGATCACCTTCGACGGTGAGGACATCACCAAGATGAAGGCGCACATCCGCGTCGTCAAGGGGATTTCGCAAGCGCCGGAGGGCCGCGGGGTGTTCCCCGGCATGACGGTGCTCGAGAACCTGGACATGGGGACCTTCGGGCTGAAGGACCGCAGCGGAGTCAAGGCCGGTTTCGACCGGGTGTTTTCGCTCTTTCCGCGCCTCGCCGAACGCAAGAGCCAGGTGGGCGGCACGATGTCGGGAGGCGAGCAGCAGATGCTCGCGATCGGTCGCGCCCTCATGGCGCAGCCGAGACTCCTGCTTCTCGACGAACCATCGATGGGCCTCGCGCCCCAGTTCATCCGCCAGATTTTCTCGATCATCACGGAGATCAACCAGCAGGGAACGACGATCCTGCTGGTGGAGCAGAACGCCAACCAGGCGCTCACCCGGGCCAATCGCGGTTTCGTGCTCGAGACCGGCTCGATCACGCACAGCGGCACAGGCAAGGAGCTACTCGCGAACCCGGCCATCAAAGAGGCCTATCTCGGCGTCGGCTGAGCACCAGAAGGACACTGACCGTATCGAGTACCGCAGAGCGCCGGCTCCGCGAATCGACACCGGCGTTGCTTGTGTTCGGTCTGCCCCACGACTAGCGTCGGACTGACACCGGGCAACGAAGCCCGGGCCAGCCAGTGGTTACCAACTACGGCTGTGAGTGATCGCCCCGCCGACGGCTTACCAGTCTGAGGCAGGCAGATCGGGAGCAACGTTGCCTACGACCATCTCTGACCTTGCACAGCATCCACAAGCACACGAGAACACAGCGGTTGACCGTGCAGCTGTCGACACGGCAGCCGAGTTCCTTCAGCTCGTGACTCCGCAGGGCGTCCGGGTGCGTGACGACACGTTCGACCCGTTGATAGCGGATGTCTCGCCCGAACAGCTGCTGCAGCTGCACGAAGACCTCGTGGTGGTGCGCCGCATCGACACGGAGGCCACGGCCCTTCAGCGCCAGGGCGAACTCGGACTCTGGCCTCCGCTCCTCGGCCAGGAGGCCGCGCAGGTCGGCTCGGCCAGGCAGTTGCGGTCCGACGACTTCGTCTTTTCCAGCTACCGCGAGAACGCGGTGGCCTACTGCCGCGGGGTGCAGCTCGAGGACCTCGTGAGGGTGTGGCGGGGAACCGCGTCCAGCGGCTGGAACCCCTTCGACGTCGGAATGGCGACCCCCGCCGTCATCATCGGCGCGCAAACCCTTCATGCCACCGGTTACGCCCTCGGATGCAAGAAGGACGGCGTCGACTCGGTCGCTGTCGCGTACTTCGGCGACGGCGCCACGAGCCAGGGTGACGTCAACGAGGCAATGGTCTTCGCCGCGAGTTTTCAGGTGCCGGTGATCTTCTTCTGTCAGAACAACCAGTGGGCGATTTCGGAGCCGGTCGGGTTGCAGGCCCGCCGGCCGATCGCCGACCGTGCTCCCGGATTTGGAATCCCGAGCATCCGGGTCGACGGCAACGACTTGCTCGCCGTCATGGCGGCGACGCGTTCCGCCATCGAGCGCGCGCGCACGGGGGGCGGCCCGACGTTCATCGAGGCCGTGACCTATCGGATGGGGCCGCACACCACATCCGACGACCCGAGCCGCTACACCGATCCTGCCGTTCAGGCCGAATGGGCGGCCAAGGACCCGATTCTGCGATTCGAGGCGTACCTCGAGGGCCTCGGGTTCCTCACCGAGGAACGCCGGGCCGCGGTCGCTGCGACCGCGGATGATGTTGCCCGCCGCTTCCGGGCCGGATGCCTCGGGCTCGAGAACCCCGAACCGCTCACCGTGTTCGACCACGTGTACGCCACCCCGAACTCCTGGCTTGACCGCCAGAAGAGTCAGTACGCGTCCTACCTCGAAATGTACGGCGAATGAGCGAGAAGCTCACCCTCGCAAAGGCCATCGGATCCGGCCTGCGACGGGCACTCGAGGACGATCCGAGCGTCGTACTGCTCGGCGAGGACATCGGAAAGCTCGGTGGCGTCTTTCGCGTCACCGACGGCCTGCAGCAGAGATTCGGGGCCGATCGGGTGATGGACACCCCGCTCGCCGAGGCTGGCATACTCGGCACCGCCGTCGGGCTCGCCTTCCGGGGCTACCGTCCGGTCTGCGAGATTCAGTTCGACGGCTTTATCTACCCGGCTTTCGATCAGATCGTCGCCCAGGTGGCGAAGCTGCACTACCGAACCGGAGGGGCGGTGCGAATGCCGATCACGATCCGGGTCCCGTACGGCGGAGGGATCGGCGCCGTCGAACATCACTCCGAGTCGCCCGAGGCCTACTTCACCCACACCTCCGGATTGCGAGTCGTGACGTGCTCGACTCCGCAGGACGCGCACTCGATGATTCGCGAGGCCATCGCGTGCGACGACCCCGTGCTGTTCTTCGAACCCAAGCGTCGCTATTGGACCGCCGGGGAGGTCGACGAGGAATTCGTCGGACTACCGATGGAGCGGGCGAGGGTCGTCGTCGAGGGCTCGGACGTGACTCTCGTTGCCTACGGACCGCTGGTCGCGACCGCGCTCGACGTAGCGGCGGCGGCCGCGGAGGACGGCGTCTCGATCGAGGTGATCGACCTTCGCTCGCTGTCCCCGGTCGACTTCGGAACGGTCGAGGAATCGGTGAGGAAGACCGGCCGGCTCGTGGTCGCGCATGAGGCCCAGCAGTTCGGCGGCCTCGGTGCGGAAATTGCCGCAACCGTGACCGAGCGCTGCTTTGTCTACCTCGAGGCCGCCCCGGCACGTGTCACCGGGTTCGATGTGCCGTACCCGCCGGCCAAGCTCGAGGAGCACTTCCTGCCCGATCTCGACCGCATCCTCGATGCCGTCGACCGGGTGATGGGCCGCGAGAATTCGCTGACCGGCTGGAGGGCGTGATCATGAGCACTCGCGACTTCACCCTGCCGGATCTCGGCGAGGGACTTACCGAGTCGGAACTCATCGAGTGGCACGTCGCCGTCGGCGACCTCGTCACACTCAACCAGCCGATCGCCGAGGTGGAGACGGCGAAGGCGATCGTTCAGTTGCCGTCGCCGTTCGCCGGACGGGTCACCCGGTTGCATGCGGAGCCCGGCACGACTGTCGCGGTCGGGGCGCCGCTCATGACCTTCGAGGTGGAGTCGGATGTCCCCGCCGTTCGTGCCGAATCGGAGCCGATTGTCGCGGCGGTGGAACGGAACTCGGTGCTCGTCGGCTATGGGCCGCCGATCGAGACCGGGAATCGCCCGCGGCGGAAAACGCGCAGGCTGCCGGAGCGTGCACCGGTGTCTGGCACCGTCCCGGACCCGGAGGCCGAGAGCGTGCCGGTGTCTGGCACCGTCCCGGACCCGGGGGCCGAGAGCGTGCCCGTTCGGCCGCCGGCCGAAGCCGCACCGGAGCGACCGCGGTCAACCCCTCCGGTGCGCAAACTCGCCCAGGATCTCGGCGTGGAGCTGCGTGAGCTCGTCGGCAGTGGCGAGGACGGCTCCATCACCCGGGATGACGTGAGGGCCGCGGCATCCGCGATTGCCGCCCCGCAGGCAGCGGCGCGGCAACTCGGAGGCGCGGATCGCTCGGCCGGGCGGCGCGAGACTCGAGTCCCGATCAGGGGGGTGCGCAAGCATACGGCGGCCGCAATGGTGTCGAGCGCGTTCACCGCGCCGCACGTCACGGTTTTTCTCACGGTCGACGTCACGCCGACCGTTGAGCTGCTCGAGCGGTTGCGTTCGGCACGGGCCTTCGCCGGTCAGAAGCTGACCATGCTCGGTCTCGTGGCCAAGGCGCTGTGCATCGCCGTGGCGCACAACCCCACCGTCAACTCCCGCTGGGACGAGCCGGCGGGCGAGATTGTGCAGTTCGGGTATGTGAACCTCGGCATTGCGGTCGCAACGCCGCGTGGGCTCATGGTGCCCATCATCCCGGACGCCGACGCGCTCTCCCTTGGCGAGCTTTCAGCGGCGATCGGTTCGCTTGCCGAGACTGCGCGGGCGGGGCAGACGCCGCCGGAGCGGCTTTCGGGCGGCACGATCTCGATCAGCAACGTCGGCGTGTTCGGTGTTGACGCCGGCACCCCCATTTTGAACCCCGGGGAAGCGGCCATCCTCGCGATGGGGGCGGTCAGGCGGCTGCCCTGGGAGTTCGGCGGGGAGATTGCGCTTCGCGAGGTGATGACACTGAGCCTGTCGTTCGACCATCGCATCGTGGATGGGGAGCAGGGCTCCCGATTCCTCAGCGACATCGGGATGATTCTCGCCGACCCGGGCATGGCGCTCACCATGGTGTGACGCGGCGGCTCTAGGGGGACTCCATCGGCGAGCCTGTGGTGATCCAGTCGCGACGGCCGGGGTCGAGGTGCTGAGGGGGCGGGAAGTGCTCTTCGTCGGGGTGATGACGAGCCGAAGTTGTCCCCTTGGGGTGGTGTGAGCGATTGGCGGGTCAGTCCGCGGCGGTGATCGCCGCCAGGGCCATGCGTTCGAGGATGGCCCCGGTTTCCCGAGTATGTCCGCTGTGCGGGGTGGAGTTTATGAGGCCGAACGTCGCATGCGCGCGCACTCGAAGGTTCGCCCGCTCGACTCGCGGGTAGAGGCGGGCGAGCACGTCGACCCACAACTCGACGTAGGTGCGCTGGAGCGCCCGCACGTCGTGCTGGTCGAGGTCGGCGAGGCTCTCCAGGTCGCGGTCCTGCACCCGGATGACGTCGGCGTTGCTCAGCGCGAAGTCGACGTGGAACGCGATGAGCGCTCGCAACGCTGCCGCGGCATCCGGGTGCGCTCCGATCACCAGCGCTCCTCCAGAAGACAGGCCCTCGCTGACCTCGATGAGGATGGCGGAGAGCACAGCTTGCTTGCCGCTGAAATGCCGGTAGACAGCTGGTCCACTCACCCCGACCGCGGCGCCAAGCTCCTCGATCGACACGCGGTCGAAGCCGCGCTCGGCGAACAGGCGCGCGGCCGCATCGAGAAGCGCCGAGCGGCGATCGGCCTTCGCGCGCGCGCGCGGAGTCTCTCGTGGATCGTCGGCGGTGAGAGTCAAGGGTTGCCTCCATGCGTGGTCAACACCCAGTGTAGACAATCCAGTTAGCGGCGACTAACCTAAATTGAGTTAGTGATCCCTTACTGAATGTCGACGGAGACAGCCATGAGTTTTGACCTCACCGACGAGCAACGACGCGTCAGCGACATGGTGAGGGACTTCGCCGATCGCGTCGTCGCACCGGTCGCGGCCAAGCACGATGCCGAGCATAGCTTTCCCTATGAGGTCGTCGCCCAGATGGGGGAAATGGGCCTGTTCGGCCTTCCGTTTCCCACCGAGCTCGGGGGACAGGGCCAGGACTACTTCACGCTGTGCCTCGCAGTGGAGCAACTCGGGCGTGTCGACCAGAGCGTCGGAGTGACCCTCGAGGCCGGGGTCGGCCTCGGCGCGATGCCCGTGTTCCGTCGCGGCACCGAAGCCCAACAGCAGGAATGGATTCCGCAGCTCGCGAGCGGCAAGGCTCTCGCCGGGTTCGGCCTCACCGAAGCGGACGCGGGATCGGATGCCGCGGGCACGAAGACCACCGCAGAGCTCGTCGACGGCGAATGGGTGATCAACGGCACGAAGCAGTTCATCACCAACTCCGGGACAGACATCACGCGGCTCGTCACGGTCACCGCCGTGACCGGAGAATCCACGCGGCCCGACGGGTCGATCAAGAAGGAACTGTCCGCGATTCTCGTACCAACCCCGACCGATGGGTTCGTCGTGGAGCCGGGCTACGACAAGGTCGGCTGGCACGCATCGGACACCCATCCGCTCACCCTCGCCGACGTTCGCGTGCCGGAGGCCAACCTGCTTGGCGAGCGGGGACGCGGATTCGCGAACTTCGTGCAGACGCTGGACGAGGGGCGCATCGCGGTCGCGGCGCTCGCGACGGGAGCGGCACAGGGTTGCCTCGACGAGTCGGTGCGCTACGCCAAGTCCAGGAACGTCTTTGGCCGGAGCATCGGCTCGAATCAGTCCATCTCATTCAAGATCGCCCGGATGCAGGCGCGCGCGCATACCGCGAGGCTCGCCTACTACGACGCAGCGCGTCGAATGCTCGCCGGGCAGCCGTTCAAGGCGCAGGCGTCCATGGCCAAGCTAGTTGCCGGGGAGGCTGCGATGGATAACGCGCGGGATGCAACCCAGATCTTCGGCGGCTACGGATTCTTGAATGAGAACCCTGTCGCGCGCCAGTTTCGCGACTCGAAGATTCTCGAGATCGGCGAGGGGACAACCGAGGTGCAGCTCATGGTCATCGCCCGCGACCTCGGATTTCAGGACTAATCGTGGACATCGAACAGCGCGGCCTCTTCTTCGAAGAGTTTCAGACCGGCGATCGCTACCTTCACCGGCCGGGTCGAACGGTGACCGAGGCGGACAACGTGCTGTTCACGACCCTCACGATGAACACTCAGTCGCTGCACCTTGACGCGGCCTTTTCGGCGACCCAGCCGTTCGGTCAGCGTCTCATCAACTCGATGTTCACCCTCTCGACCCTCGTCGGAAGTTCGGTCGCGCAGCTCACCCAGGGCACGCTTGTCGCCAACCTCGGCTTCGGGGACATCAGCTTTCCCGCGCCGCTCTTCATCGGCGACACGATGTATTCGCAGACCGAGCTCGAGAGCAAGCGGCTCTCGGCGTCGAGGCCGGGCCAGGGGATTGTGACCCTCCGGCACACGGCCCTCAACCAGCACGGGGAGGTCGTCGTGACCGCGTCCCGTTCGGCTCTCGTCTGGTGCGAGGGGGCACGGCCGTGACGTTCTTCGACTTCGGACCGGCCATGCTGTTCTGCCCGGCCGATCGGCCGGACCGCTTCGGTAAGGCCGCGGAACGGGCCGACGCCGTGATCCTGGACCTCGAGGACGCCGTTGCACCCCAGCGCAAGTCCGCCGCGCGCGACGCGCTGATGAGCACGCCGCTCGACCCGGCGACGACCGTTGTTCGGGTCAACGCCTTCGATTCCGGGTTCTTCGCCGACGACCTCGTCGCTCTCGCCCGCACCGAGTATCGGACCATCATGCTCGCCAAGGCGGAGAGCGTCGACCAGGTCTCAGGGCTGGACCGGTTCCGGGTGATCGCACTGTGCGAAACGGCGAGGGGAGTGATGGCGGCGCCGGCAATTGCCGCCACCGCCAACGTCGTCGCCCTCATGTGGGGCGCCGAAGACCTCGTCGCTTCGCTCGGGGGAACCTCAAGCCGGGGTGCCGACGGTCGATACCGGGCCGTCGCGGATCACGCCCGCTCCAGTGTTCTGCTCGCCGCCGGTGCCAGCGGGATAGCCGCCATCGACGCCGTGCATCTCGACATCGCCGACGTCGATGGCCTGGCAGCGGAGGCCGCGGATGCTCGAGCGAGCGGTTTCTCCGCGTCCGCGTGCATCCATCCCGGTCAGGTCGGGGCGATACGGGACGCGTACCGGCCGACCGCGCGAGAGCTCGACGCCGCGGCGGCCGTGCTTGCGGCGGCGGAGGACAAGCACGGAGTGTTCGTCTTCGGTGGCCGCATGGTGGACGAGCCGGTGCTGCGACATGCCCGCTCGGTTCTCGCCCGGGCCTAGCCGGCCGGTCACCCCCGGTGTTTGCTCAAAACGCAGGAGATTCACCACTTATCGTCGCCATTTGCGCGGAAGACCGTGCCGCGGTGGTGATTCTCCTGCATTTTCGGTGCGCGACGGAATCGGCGTGGCCCGTCACCCCCGGTGTTTGCTTAAAACGCAGGAGATTCACCACTTATCGTCGCCATTTGCGCGGAAAACGGTGCGGCGGGGGTGATTCTCCTGCGTTTTCGGTGCGCGACGGAATCGGCGTGGCCCGCTACACCCGCGCCTGCGGGAGCGCGGTCTTACTCCTCGAAGGTGTTCACCATGGCGTGAGCCGCCCGGTCGAGGTAGGCCCACAGCGTCGCATCATCCAGCGGGGAGAGGCCGAGGCCGTCGACCGCCGAACGCATGTGGAGAAGCCAGCGGTCGCGGGCATCCGGATTGACCCTGAACGGCTGATGGCGCATCCGCAATCGCGGATGGCCACGCTGCTCCGAGTAGGTGCCGGGGCCGCCCCAGTATTGCTCGAGGAATCCGGTGAGCCGTTGGATGGCTCCCTCGAGGTCAGGCTGCTCCGGGTACATCGGCAGAAGCACCGGGTCGGTTCGGATCCCGTCGTAGAAGGCGCGAACCAGCTTCTCGAAGGTCGGTCGACCGCCGATGTGCTCGTAGAAGCTGCCGGTCGCCGATTCGCCGTTCTCGCTGACCCGCAGCGTCACGGGGTTCACCTGGCCGGACGGAGTGATGGGAATCTCGGTCATGCGCGTGGCTTTCTCGTCGGCTTGGGGTCGGCCGTCGAGGCGATCGGGTTCGGCGCCGTCCTCGGCGGTCGAGCGCCCCGAATGCTCTCGGCGCCGTCGAAGCCGCTGAGCACGATGCTGTTGAGCGCGGGAAGACGGATGCCCATGGCGTCGAGCGCCGTCTTCAGCCTCGCCCGCAGCTCGCGCGCGACGTCGTCCTTCGTTCCCGGCCGGGTCTTGACGACCAGCCGGATGACGATCGCCTCGGCCGAAATCGACTCGATGCCCCAGATCTCCGGCTTCTCCAGGATGCGGCCGCGCCACTTCGGGTCGCCGGCGAGCTCCGTCGCGACCTGGAGCATCCGCTGTTGAACGGCGTCGACGTCGGTGTCATAGGGCACCGCGAGGTCGACGATCACCCGCGACCAACCCTGCGACATGTTGCCGACCCGCAGAATCTCGCCGTTGCGCACGAACCATACGGTTCCGTTGACGTCCCGGATTTGGGTGATTCGGATGCCGACAGACTCCACGACGCCGGTCGCCGGGCCGAGGTCGACGACGTCGCCAACGCCGAGCTGGTCCTCGGCGACCATGAACAGGCCGTTGAGCACGTCCTTCACGATGTTCTGGGCGCCGAAGCCGAGGCCGGCGCCGAGGGCCGCCGTGATGAGCGCGAACGAGCCCAGAATGGTCGCGTTGATCGTCGTGATCACCGAGAGTGAGGCGACGATCACGAGCACCACAGCGACGATGTTGTTGAGCACGGTCCCGAGCGTGCGAGTGCGCTGCACGAGGCGAACCGCGCTCAGCGGCGATGTCTGGAGCGCCTGCGTGTCGTCGACGCTCTGCCGCTTCTTCACCCCGCTGACGATCCGGTTGACAATCCGTTCGATCACGAACCGCAACACGAACCGAAGCACGATGGCGACGACGATGATCAGGACGACGTCGATCGGCACCTTGAACGTCTCGTGGAAGGCATGGAGATCGGTCCAGAACGAAGTCAAGGCCATCGATCACTCCTCATTCGGTGTCGGTCGGTCGGCGCACAATGCCGCCGCGCGGTCAGGCGTCCTTCGCCTGCACGGCGATCGCCCGCTCCACCCCGGCAAGGTTTTCGGTGACGAGGCGACGCAGCGCCGGTACATCCGGATTCGCGTCGAGCCAGGCCTTCGTCGCGTCGACGAGTGCCTGCGAGGCGAGCGGCGAAGGGTAAAGCCCCACTATCAGGTATTCCGCGATCTTGTAGGACCGATTCTCCCAAATGTCGTTGAGCGCCGCGAAGTACGGCTCGACGAGTGGCTCGAGCACCGACGGGTCGGTCACGTGCAGGTAGCCCATGGTCGTGCTCCGCACGATCGCGTTCGGCAGGGCGTCGCTCGCGACGAGGGAGTCGAACGCGGCTCGCTTGCCCTCGATGGTCGGTATGGCCGCTGCGGCGCGGGCCGCAGCCTGTTGCCCGTTCGCGGTGTTGTCCTTCTCGAGCGCCGCGTCGATCTCCGCCCGACTGGCCGCGCCGTTTGTCACGAGTCCCTCGAGTATCTCCCAGCTGAGGTCCGTGTCAATCTCGAGCCCGTCGAGCGGGGCCGATCCGTCGAGGAGTCCGGTCAGGGCGCTCACGTGCTCCGGCGTGGATGCGTACGACGCGAAGTACTTCACGAACTGGAATTGGGCGTCCGAGCCGGGCTCGGCCTGTCCGGCGAGCGTCCACAGCGTGTCGCCGACCCGGGTCAGGGTCTCCGTGCGCTGTGACCGTGCGACGTACTGCGAGGCGACGAGCCCGAGCTGAGCGAGCGTGGTGCGGATCGTGGTCGACTCCGTTTCGCTCGCGATGTTGCCGAGGATGAGGCGCACGTAGTCACTCGCCGGGCTCTCCCCGTCTCGAGTGGCGTCCCACGCGGCGCCCCAGACGATTGCGCGAGCGAGCGGGTTGTCGATGTCCTTGAGGTGCTCGATCGCCACGGCCAGGGAATCGGCATCCAGCCGGATCTTCGCGTAGGCGAGGTCGTCGTCGTTGAGCAGCACCAGCGCCGGCTTGGTCGTTCCGACGAGTTCGGGAACCTCGGTGCGTTCCCCATCGACGTCGAGTTCCACCCGGTGCGTGCGTACGAGCTTGCCGTCCACGAGGTCGTAGTAGCCGACCGCCAGACGGTGCGGACGAATGGTCGGGTAGTCGGCCGCGGCGGACTGGAGGATGGCGAAGCCGGTGATCACGCCGTCGGAATCCGTCTCGATCTCGGAGAAGAGGGTGTTCACCCCTGCCGTTTCGAGCCAGAGCGCCGACCAGCCGCTGAGGTCCCGGCCGCTCGTGATCTCGAGTTCGGCGAGCAGGTCGCGGAGCTCCGTGTTGCCGTACTCGTGCTTCTTGAAGTACGCCCCGACGCCGGCGAAGAACGCGTCGACCCCGACCCAGGCGACGAGCTGCTTGAGCACGGATCCGCCCTTGGCGTAGGTGATTCCGTCGAAGTTGACCTGAACGTCCTCGAGGTCGTTGATCGTCGCGACGACCGGGTGGGTAGATGGCAGCTGGTCCTGGCGGTAGGCCCAGCTCTTCTCCATCGCCTGGAACGTGGTCCAGGCCTCCGTCCACTCCGTGGCCTCGGCCGTCGCGATGGTCGAGGCCCACTCGGCGAAGGACTCGTTGAGCCAGAGGTCGTTCCACCACTTCATGGTGACGAGGTCGCCGAACCACATGTGGGCGAGTTCGTGCAGAATCGTCACGACCCGGCGTTCCTTGATCGCGTCGGTGACCTTCGACCGGAACACATAGGTTTCGGTGAAGGTGACCGCGCCGGCGTTCTCCATCGCGCCGGCGTTGAACTCGGGAACGAAGAGCTGGTCGTACTTGGCGAACGGGTACGGGTAGTCGAACTTCTCCTCGTAGTAGGCGAAGCCCTCCCGGGTCTTGTCGAAGATGTAGTCCGCGTCGAGGTATCCGAACAGTGACTTCCGGGCAAAGAGGCCGAGAGGGATGACCCGACCGCTGCGGCTGGTCAACTCGCTGCGCACGACCTCGTAGGGCCCCGCGATCAAGGCGGTCACGTAGGAGGAGAGCACGGGAGTCGGTTCAAACTTCCACGTCGCCGTGGCGCCGGCGCCCGATGCGGGCGAGGGCGCGATTGTGGGCTCCGGTGTGGGGGAGTTGCTGACCAGCTGCCAGTTGGCCGGCGCGGTCACGGTGAAGGCGAAGGTCGCCTTCAGGTTGGGCTGCTCGAAGACCGCGAAAACCCGCCTGGAGTCCGGGACCTCGAATTGGCTGTAGAGATACACCTCGTTGTCCACGGGGTCGACGAATCGGTGCAGTCCCTCTCCGGTGTTGGTGTATTCGGCGTCGGCTACGACGGTGAGCACGTTGTGCTCGGCCAGACCGTCAAGCTTAATTCGCACGCCGTCGCTCACCACGGACGGATCAAGTTCCGCTCCGTTCAGCGTGACCGAATGCACGGTGCGGGTAATCGCGTCGATGAAGGTCGATGATCCGGCGGTCGCGCCGAACGTGACGACCGTGGTGCTGAGGAAGACTTCGCTGCCCGTCGTCAGGTCGAGGGTCACGTCATATCCGACAACCGAAATGAGCGCCTTTCGCTCGTCGGCCTCCACGCGGGTGAGGTTCTCTCCTGGCACAGTGCGACTCCTTCGTTCGGCGGATCAGCTCCAACGAACGAGTCTAGTTGTGCGCATCAGCTAGTCAGCTGAAGCTCCCGTGCTGCGATTCTCGAGGCCGTCGTGTTCGTGCGAAGCGGTTCGCTGTCGGCGATCGCCGCCGTCAGCAGATCGCGCAACCGGTCATCCGGATCTTCGATGCAGGCATCGGCTATCCCCACCACCGCGGTGCGGATGATGGCGTCGCTCATCAGCGGAATGGACCGCGGGTTGAGCGGACCGGTGGAGGCGAGGAACTGGCGGGCCCAGACGCAAGCACCCGGTGCGGTGCGCAGCGCATCGGCCACGAGGGCGCGAGAGGCGACCGCGCGCTCGTCGCCGTACTCGGCGAGCAACTCGTCGCAGCGAAGCAGTCCGGCGGCCAGCGCCCGCTGGCGGCCCTCACTCGCCACCGGAAGGGCCGCGCTCGCCGCGCGAGCAGCGAGCTGGATCCCGGTGCGGGTTCCCCCGCCGGTGAGTCCGATCACCGAGGGGATGAGTGGCACGAGTTCGTTCCGCGACTCGTCGGAGGTGCAATCGTTGACCATTCGCGCGAGCGAGGCGAGCGCCGGATCGGTGCACGACGGATGATCGCTCCAGGTCTCACCGGCGAGGTAGGAGGCGTACTCCATGAAGCACGCGCCGCGCCGCGGGTTGCGGTGCTTACCGCGCGAGAGAACCGGAAGCAGGTCTGGAGATTGAAGTGATGTTCGCATGAGGAGCCTCCTACGACTAAGCAATCTGATTAGTCAAGTTTGCGCCTACATTTCCCTCTAAACCAGACCAGAAAGCGAATTCACTCAACGGGTTTTCGCGGCATTGATCGCGGCGGTTACGAGCCGATCGGATATGCCACGAAGGCGATCCGCGTGCCGGTCGGATCCCAACTCGGAACGTTCATCGTGCCCTGGCCGCCAAAGACCGTCGCGAGGTCGCGGTGTTCGCCGTTCTCGAGCAGGCGCACGATGACGTCGTCGACGTCCGCGGGATGACCGAGGGTTCCGGTTGGGAAGCTCACGTACGCGATGCGTCCTCCCGTCGGGGAGATGTGCGGGAACCAGTTCACGCGCTCGTCGAACGTGAGTTGCTCGACGTCTCCGCCATCGCGAGGCATCCGAAAGAGCTGGGCGTGCCCCGCTTCGGACGAGGCGCGCTCCGAATTGAAGTAGATCCACTCGCCGTCTGGGCTGAACTCACTGCCGTCGTCGGGGAACGTGTCATTCGTCAGCTGGGTGTCTGGGCCGCCCGCGGCCGGGATCGTGAAGACGTTGGTCGTCACCGATCCGTCGGCCAGCCGCTGCATCCCGATATACGCGAGAGTGCCGCCATCGGGGGAGATGCCGTGCAAGTAGTAGGTAAATCCCTCGTGCTCGTTCGAGACACGGCGGATCTCCCCGCCGGCAATCGGCACACGGTAGAGGTGCCCATCCTCACTCGACACGTAGATCGCCGACGCATCGGGGCTCACGACGTGGTCGTTGTTGATGGGCGGAGTGTCCCCGAGATCGATCGGGGTGAGCTCCCCGCCGGTCGCCGGAATCCGGTACAGGCGGCCACCTCCGTTGAGAATGAGCCAGTCACCATCGCTCGTCCAGTTGGGCGCCTCGAACAACAACTCCTCCGAGGAGTGGACGAGCACTTGATCGCCGGTCTCGACATCCAGGATGTAGAGCTCCGCGCGTTGGCCGGCTTGTAGTTCACGGGGCATGTCAGTTCCTTCTTTCGGTTGAGGCGGGACATCCACTCATTTGAGGGCTCCCGCCGAGAGGCCGCGCTCGAAGAGCCGCTGGAGGCACAGATACGCCACTACCTCGGGCAGCGCCGTGATCACCGCCGAGGCGAGCACCTTTGTCTGATCATTGCTGAATTGGCCAACGAAGAACTGTGGAAGCTGGGTGATCGTCTGGGTCGATGGATCGACAAGAAAGACGAGCGGGAGCAGGTAGTCGTTCCACGCGCCGAGCAGGGTGAAGACGATGATCGCGGCGCCGATCGGCCGGGTGAGTGGTAGCACGATGTACCAGAAGCCCGCTGCCGTGCTTGCTCCATCGATCCGCGCCGCTTCGATGAGCTCGTCGGGAATGCCATCGATGAAGTTGCGTGCGAGCAATACCGTGAAGGGCAACTGCAGCGCAGACAGCGGCAAGATGACTGCCCAGTAGGTGTTGTACAGGTTGAGGGATGTCATCGTGGCGAACAGAGGGGTTAGCAGCACGACCTCGGGAAGCGTGAGCGCCGCGATGAGGAGCCAGAAGTAGAACGACTTGCCACGGATGTGCAGCTTCGCAAATCCGAACGCTGCCAGCATCGTGAAGACATAGACGATCACGATCGTCGCTACAGCGATCAGCGCGCTGTTGCGAAAGAAGAGCGGGAGTTCCGGCACGGAGAGCACTGCCACATAGTTCCCCCACCCGGCGCCGGCGAGGGAACCCTGCACCATCGCGACGAGCGGCAGGACGAACGGGATGACGAGAACCGTCAGGACGATCTGGAGGATCAGCCGTGAGCTGCGTCTGCGAGATTCAAGCATCGGTGCGCGCTCCCCTCTTGTTGCGGCCAGCATTGAGGACAATGGCCATCGCCAGGGCGATGACGAGAAGCAGGATGGACAGCGCCGCACCGTAGCCGACGGCGCCAAGCGGGATGCTCGTGCGGTAGATCAGGGTTCCGAGGAACTCGGTTGCGAAGTTCGGGCCGCCGACGGTGACCAGGTAGGGGATATCGAAGGTCTTGAGCGCTCCGATCGCGCTAAGCGTGGCGAGGGCGAGAGTGGTGCCACGCACGTTGGGCCAGATGATGCTGGCCAGTCGTCGGATGTTGCCGGCGCCATCCAGCTCGGCCGCTTCGAGCAGTTCGGGATCAAGCTGCCCCATTGCGGCGAAGTACAGGATGAAACTGACACCGGTACCTCCCCAGATGGTGATCGCGAGGATGACCGCAAGCGCGGTGCCGGACTGGGCGAGCCAGGGCTGGGCGAGTGACCCGAGCCCGACGTGGGTGAGCAGCCAGTTGAACTGCCCGTCATTCGCGAAGATCTGACGGAAGACCGGTGCCATGATTGCCGGCGCCAGGACAACCGGCACGAAAAGCGCCACCTTGTACAGGCCGCCGAACCATGGTCGTGAGTGCAACAGTGCCGCGAACACGAAGCCGAGAACCGTCGAAATGGAGAAGGTGACGACGAAGCTGATGGCGGTGTGCTGCAGTGTCAGCCAAAAGACGGGGTCGCTGAATGCCTTGGCGTAATTCGCGAGTCCGACGTGGGTCACATCG
Source organism: Microbacteriaceae bacterium (assembly GCA_025464975.1). GTDB lineage: Bacteria > Actinomycetota > Actinomycetes > Actinomycetales > Microbacteriaceae > Lacisediminihabitans. The sequence continues at coordinate 352,376 of JAODMT010000004.1, forward strand.
GGAGCCGTGCCGTTCCAGATGAGCGTCGAGATGTATCCGGTGTACCCGACGGAGTAATAGAGGAGGCCGACAGAGAAGACGAGTGCCGGCAATATCCACGCGTAGCCGGACGGCCGCCGGAAGGAGCGCCGACGAGCGGCGCCCCCTTCCTGGGCGCGGTCGTCATCGGGCCTCGTGATCGGGGTCTGTTCCGCGGCGCGAGATGAGATGGTCATCGCCGTGCCAGCCTGAGCGAACTCGAACCGAATGGCATGGGCAACTAACCCTTCGCCGAGGACTGCAGCGTGGTCAACGCTTGCACAGGGGTGGCGTTACCGGCGGCCACCGAAGCGGTAGCGACACCCATCGCCTGTCCGAGTGCGGTGCTGAGGTCCCCGAGTCGCGGCTCGGTGATCTTGCTGGCTCGGCCGATCAGCGACTGGAGCGTCGATTGTTGCGTGGACGGGTCAACCAGCGTGACATCCGACCACTTCGGCGAAACGCTACTGAGCGCGGAGATATCGTTCAACGAGTTCGCGACGACCTGCTGGGCGGCCGTGTTGGTTCCGAGCCACGTGACGAAGGTCTCCGCCGCCTTCGGGTGCTTCGACTTGGTATTCACCGCCAGTCCGTAATCCGCATCGCCGAAGAGGGGAGCGGGGTTGCCGGCGCCCGTCACATCGGGGAACGGAATGGACACCATTGGGAAGGGCTTGGCGTTCGCGACCCCCGCCGCGCTAACGGCGGCCGTTGCACCGGCGAGCGTCGAGTACTGCATGTACCAGGTGCCCATCATGACCATCGCGGTCTTGCCGGCCAGGAAGTCGTTGTTGACGTCCGGGTACTGCTGCACGCCGACGGCGCCCTTCTGGATGATCCCGTTGCTGAACATGGACTTGAACACCGTCATCGCCTGCACAAGCGTCGGGTCCGTCCACTTCACCGTGCCGGCCGCAGCCTTCGACCAGACGCCGGGCTTGATGCTGTCGGCGATCGAGTGCAGCAGGTCCATGTTGAAGCCGGGGTCCCCGGCGCCTTGCTCGAAGCACGTCACCCCGTGGGATGCGAACGCCGAGCAGACCTTCACCCAGTCGCCGAACGTTTTCGGCGGAGTGAGACCGTACTTCGAGAACATGTCCGGGTTGATCCACACCGAGCCGGCAAAGGTGGACCCGACCGCAAGCGCGGCGAGCTTGCCGCTAGACGTGGTGAGGCCGGCCGGCCCGATCGCGGCGACCTTCGATTTCCAGCCGCTTCCGAGCGCCTTCGTCACGACAGGCGTCAGATCCAACGCAGACCCCTGATAGGCGGCGATCGAACCGATCCCCCCGCCAGGAGCGATGTTGAAGACGTCCGGTCCGACGGACGACGCGAGCGCCGGTCGAATCGCCGCGTCATAGCTTGCGGTCGCGACTTGCTTGTAGGTGACCTTGATGTTCGGGTACACCTTGTTGAAGGCCGCAATGTACTGTTTGCCGACGCCAATCTCCGGCGTCCAACCCCACCAGGTGATCGAGCCCTTCGTAGCCGAGTCGGTTGAGTTCGAGCCACCCGAACTGCTGCAGCCCGCGAGGGCACCAGCGGCGAGGCCCGCCACGATGAGCGCGGCCGCGAGCGACTTGGCGCTGCGTCGGCCTGATCGTATTCCAAACATGTATGCCTCTTTCGTTTCCACGTCGTCGTGGGCGAAGCTTCAACGCTCCCGACGCTCTTTCCATTGGGCGACTCCACGACGATAGAGACCGAGTCAAATTGTTGTCAATCTTTAGTCGCAAATACGAAATCTTTCGTTACTCTGAGAAGGACGGGAAGGGCTTTCACATGCGTAAGGCTTCGACGGATTCGACAGCGCCTCGGCGGCCGGTGACGCTCGACGTGGTGGCCAGGGAGGCGGCGGTTTCCCTGGCAACGGCGTCCAAGGTGCTCAATGGCAAGCCCGGGGTGTCCCCGCAGACACGGGAGCGCGTGACCGAGGTGCTTCAGCGCCACGGATACACCAAGCGGGGTGGCGCTCAGGCATACTCGCCCACGATCGAAGTGGTGTTCGGTGCTCTCGACGGTGCATGGCCGATCGAGTTGATCCGCGGCGCGGTTCAAGTGGCGAGCGAAAGCGGTCTCGGCATCGTCGTGACCGAGAGTGGCCACGAGCACGGGGCGGCTCCGGGGTGGATCGGCCCAGTGCTGCAGCGTCAGCCAGCAGGGGTAATCCTCGTCGCCTCGAACCTCGCCGTCGACGCGAAGTATCAACTGCGCTCGCGCAACATTCCCTTCGTGCTCGTCGATCCGGCCGGGGATCCGGCGGACGACGTCCCCTCCGTCGGATCAACCAACTGGGCCGGCGGAGTGCACGCGACGCGCCACTTGATCGAGCTCGGACACCGTCGAATCGGCGTCATTGCCGGACCGGAATCTCTTCTTGCCACTCGCGCGCGGATTGCTGGATTTCGGTCGGCGATGGACGAGGCCGGCCTGCCCGTCGACGAGGAGTTGGTGCTCGTCCGGGCGTTCGATGATGAGGCAAGTCCGGCGGCCGGCCTTCACTTGCTCTCGCTGCCGCAGAGGCCAACGGCAATCTTCGCCACGAGCGATGTGAAGGCCCTCGCGACCTACGAGGCCGCGCGGGCGCTCGGCATCAGCATCCCTCAGGACCTTTCGGTGGTCGGCTACGACGACCTGCAGTTCGCCCGCTGGGCGGGACCGCCTCTGACTACCATCCGCCAGCCCCTATATGAGATGGCGCAGGCCGCCGCCCGCCTGATCATCGCGCTCAGGGGTGATCAGGGTCGAGGAGCCGGTCGAGTCGAGCTTGCGACGACCCTGATCCTTCGGTCAAGCACGCAGTCGCCGTCGTGAACCCGACTGCAGGCCCGACTTCAGCATGCTCGACCGGCTTGACGGTTCAGGCCACGGGCTTCGCGGGTGAATGCCAGTTCGAGCGCCCATCGATCTCCACTATCGAGATGAGCAGCGTGTCGGCACGGATGCCAAGCGCCGTTGTGTTGCGGACCATCGCGGCATACATCTGATCCTTGATCTCGGGCGTGTAGCCGATTGACGCGAGCACCTCTATGTAGATGATGTCGTCCCGGTCTGCTTCGGGAAATGTTCGACTGAAGACAAGTTCGCCGTCGTCGTGAAGCGTGAAGATCTGGAATAGATCATCGTCGGGCATGAGGAGACCGTCGACGAGGCTCTGGTGCAGGGCGGCGCTCAGCGCCTCCATCTGCGGACGTCGCGATCGGTGCATGTCAATGTGAATGTGAGGCATGAGTCTCCTTGCTCCGTGGCTGCGCTGCATCAGAAGGCGCGATTTTCGGCCATGGCAGCGCTTCCGCAACGGTAAATGAGTCCCCCATTCTCGGTCAATGTTTACAAGCAAATACGAAAGTTTTCGTCATGCACGCCGCCCAATAGTCGGTGCCGGCTGCTAGCGTGCGAAAAATGAACCGACAAGACCTCTTCCTCATGTCCGACGCGGCGCTGCGTGACGTGATCGACATGATCGACCTCGACCAGCTCTCGCTTTCCGTTCCGGCGGAGTGGACGCGAAAACCCAACCCCACCCTCCGGGACGTTCTCGCCGCGCACGCGTACGACGAGGCCTGGGTGCCGGACGTGCTGGCCGGTCGCACGGCCGAAGAAGTGGGCGCCCGATTCGACGGCGATCTGCTCGGCGACGACCCGATCGGCAACTATGACGCTCTCAACGATGCCGCCACCGAGGCGGTTTCTCGTGCCCTGGACTTCGACCGCGTCGTGCACCTCAGCTACGGCGCTCTCCCGCTGGGCGAATACCTGCTGCACGTGAGCACCTACCGGGCATTCCAGGCCTGGTCGATCGCTCACCTGCTCGGATTGGACTTCGCTCTGCCGGAACCACTCGTCGACGGGCTATGGGAATACGTCGGGCCGCAATTGGACGACTTCCGTGCGATGGGAGTCTTTCCTCCGGAGGTGGAGGCTCCGGCTGGCGCGGACAGCGAGACTCGATTGCTTGCCAGGGTGGGCTATTGGGCTCCGTGAGCGACCGTCCACCGGCTCGCGCCGTGGAGGGCTGCCTGATCGCCTAAATTGGGGAGCATGCGCATCCATATCGCCACGGATCATGCCGGGCTCGAATTCAGCGAAGACCTGCAGCAGCATCTCCGATCCGCCGGCCACGAGGTCATCGATCACGGTCCCAAGGTCTACGACGCGCTCGACGACTACCCGAGCTTCTGCATCAGCGCGGCGCGGGCGACTGTCGCCGACCGGGAGGCCGGCGTCCAGGCGCTCGGGGTGGTCTTCGGAGGGTCGGGCAACGGTGAGCAGATCGCCGCGAACAAGGTGCTCGGCGCCAGAGCAGCCTTGGTCTGGAACGTCTCGACCGCCTTGCTCGCCCGCCAGCACAACGACGCCAACGTAATTGCTATTGGCGCGCGCCAACATACCGTCGAGGAAGCGAAGCTTTTCATCGACACCTTCATCGCCGAGCCCTTTTCCGGGGTGGAGCGTCACGCGCGCCGGATAGCGCAACTAGCCGAATACGAAGCCACCGGCGGAATCGCCGGCCACGAGATCGACTGACCGTGCCAGAGGGTCACTCGGTACACCGCATCGCCCGTCAGTTCCGCTTGCACTTCGTCGGGCACGACATCGCCGTCTCGTCGCCGCAGGGCCGGTTCGCGGATGGCGCACGGCTGCTCGACGGGCACCGGATGATCGGTGCGAAGGCCGTCGGCAAGCAGATGTTCCTGCAATTCGACAATGACCTGTGGCTACGAGTGCACCTCGGCATGTACGGAGCATGGGACTTCGCCGGAGACATCACCGCCGACGCGACGGTGGTGTCGGCGGGCGGTCGAATGGGGCAGACGAACCAGCGCGGCACCGTGCTCGATCAGGACGCGGCAGAGGATTCGCTCGCGAGCATCGGCGCGCCGCGACGCACCCGGCTTCGCATGTCGGAGCAGGAGAAGCTCGAGGCGCCGATCGAGAGCTTCCCCCCGGAACCGATCGGGGCGGTGCGGGTGCGGCTGCTCACCGACGAGGCCGTCGCCGACCTGCGCGGCCCCACCGCGTGCGAGGTGCAGACCCCGGAGCAGGTGGAGGCGAGCCTGGCGAAACTCGGGCCGGATCCGCTCGTGGATGACCTGGAGGAGGGGGAGGAGCGCTTCGTCCGGGTCGTGCGCAAGAAGCCGACGCCGATCGGGCTCCTGCTCATGGACCAAAACGTGGTGAGCGGAATCGGGAACGTGTACCGCGCGGAATTGCTCTTCAGGGCGCGTCTCAACCCGCACACCCCCGGCAAACTCGTGCCGGAGGAGACGGTGCGGTCGCTCTGGCGCGATTGGAGCTATCTGCTCGGTGTCGGTGTCAAGACCGGGCAGATGCTCACGATGGACGGGCTGTCGAGCGAGGATCACACGAAGGCGCTCGCTCACCGAGACGATCGGCACTGGGTGTATCACCGCGCCGGACTTCCGTGCCGGGTCTGCGGCACCAATGTGGTCATGGAAGAGGTCGGCGGCCGGAAACTCTACTGGTGCCCGGCCGATCAGGCCTAGTCGTCCGACATCCGGTCCGCGCGGAGCCACAATAGAGCCATGCGCAAGACGCCAAGCTTTTTGCTCGAAGATCCGGACGAGGTCAAACGGCTCATTCGGCAGAACCCGTGGGCAACCATCGTGGCGAACACGGGGGCCGGCCTGGTGGCTTCCCACTACCCGGTGTTGCTCGAGGAGGATGCCGCCGGCATCAGCATCGTCACTCACGTCGGGCGGCCCGATGACGAGCTGCTCGAGATCGGCGAGAACGAGATTCTCGTGATCATCCAGGGTCCGCACGGCTACATTTCGCCGAGCTGGTACGAGAACGATGCGTTCGTGCCGACCTGGAATCACGTGACCGCGCACCTGTACGGAATTCCGCAGATCCTCTCCGACGACGAGAACTTCGCGGTGCTCGACCGGCTTGTCGAGCACTTCGAGAAACGGATGACTCGACCGGCCTCTCTCGCGATGGACGAGCAGGCCGCGCGGGGGATCGCTCGCGGAACCGTTGGCCTACGTGTCGAAGTGACCCGGTTTGATGCTCGGCAGAAGCTCAGCCAGAACAAATCGCCCGAGGTGGTCGAGCGAATCCTCCATCACCTGGAACACGACGCGACCTATGGGAATCCGGCGTTGGCCGAGGAGATGCGTCGCGTTCAGCCGATCACGAGCACATGACCCTGCTGCGGAACGCCCGGATCGGGGGAGGCGAGCCGGTCGACGTGCGCATCCGCGAGGGGCGGATCGTCGCGATCGGTGCTGATCTCCCGATCGCTGACAGCCTCCCGATCGCGATTGGGGGTTCCGACGGCGGCCTTCCGGCGGTCGTCGACCTCGACGGGCGTCACGTGCTTCCCGGACTCTGGGACGATCACGTTCACCTGAGCCAACACGCACTTGCGCGCCGCCGGGTCGACGTTTCCGCCGCCGGATCGGCCGCGGAAGCGGCGGCGACCATGGCGGCGGCGGCCGTCGCACGACCTCCCGAATCCGGGCTTCCGCTCGTCGGATTCGGCTTTCGCGACGGGCTCTGGCCCGATGCGCCAACCGCGGCGATCCTTGACGCGGTCGTCGGTTGGCTTCCAGTGGTGCTCGTGAGCGGCGACCTGCACTGCTGTTGGCTCAACACCGCCGCGCTGAAACGGTTCGGGTTCCCCGACCATCCCACTGGCATCCTTCGGGAGGCCGACGCGTTCCCCGTGACCGTGCGGCTGCGGGACGTGCCGGATGCGGTTCTCGACGGTTGGGTGGACGAGGCCGCGCGAGCGGCGGCGCGCCGCGGAGTCGTCGGAATTGTCGACTTCGAGATGGCGGACAACCTGAGCATCTGGGCGCGGCGAATTGCAGCCGGATCAGGTTCGTTGCGGGTCGCCGCGGCCGTCTACCCCGAGTGGCTCGATGCCGCAATTCGGGACGGCCGGGCCACCGGTCAGGTGCTCGATCGGACGTCCGGGCTGCTCACCGTCGGGCCGTTCAAGGTGATTACGGACGGGTCGCTCAACACGCGCACCGCATTCTGTGTGGACGAATACCCGGGACTCGAGGGACAACCGGACTCCCGCGGCTTGCTCACGGTCGCTTCGTCCGAACTCGTGCCGCTGCTTCGCCTCGCATCGGCGGCCGGGCTGCTTCCCGCGGTTCACGCGATCGGGGACGAGGCCAACCGGCTGGCCCTCGATGCGTTCGCGACGGTGGGAACCGGCGGACGCATCGAACACGCCCAGTTGCTTCGCGACGCCGATGTCGCCCGGTTCGCGACCCTCGGAGTCACGGCGAGCGTGCAACCCGAGCATGCGATGGATGATCGGGACGTGGCCGACCACTACTGGGCCGGCCGAACGGGTCGTGCCTTCACTTTGCGCAGTCTTCTCGATGCCGGAGCAACCCTTACCCTCGGGTCGGACGCTCCGGTCGCGCCCCTCGACCCGTGGATCACCATGGCTGCGGCCGTCTGGCGCAGTCGCGACGGGCTCCCGCCGTGGCATCCGGAACAGCGGATTTCCGTCGCGGACGCGATCGCGGCATCCTCGCACGGCAGGGCAAGCGTTGCGGTGGGCGACGCGGCGGACCTGTGCGTCGTCGACCTCGACCCGCTGACCGCCTCTGCCGAGCAGGTGCGGTCGATGCCGGTGTCGGCGACCATGCTCGGTGGCCGCTGGACGCACAACCTGATCGCGGAGTGAGCGACCGAAGTGAAACCCCGGTCGCTGAAGCACGCTGAGCGCGCTTCGCACGGGGGTAATCCCCACCGAAAGCGGTGTGTCAGCCGGATGTCGCACGCGACGCCTTCGGAATGAGGCTTGGGTCATGAGACTCCCCGTCGCAGCGACCGCAGCGTTGCAGGCGCACGGGCCTACCGAACGGACACGATCATGACCAGCGCTGATGCCTCCACTTCGACCGCCGACTCTGCCACGCTGGACCCCGTGACCAGCGCACCTGATCGGCCCGGCTCGCTCTATGGACGGCTGTGGCGTTCGGTGCCGCGTGAGCTTGGCTTCCTGCTCCCGACCCTGCCGATCGTTGTGGTGGCATTCACCATCCTCGTCACCGGGCTCGCAACCGGTGTTGGCACCCTCGTGACCTTCATCGGAATCTTCATCGTGATCGGGACACTGTTCGCAGCCCGCGGTTTTGGCACCCTCGAGCTCGCTCGACTTCGGGGCTCCGGCCGACCCGAGATTCGCGGTCCGGTGTGGGATCGGAGCCAGACATCCGGATTCTGGTCGAAGGTCTTCAGCACGCTGCTGAACCCGCACTACTGGCTGTACCTGTTACACGGACTCGTCGTCAACTTCGCCGTCGGATTGTTCACCTGGTTCGTCACCTTCGTCTGGACGGTGGTGGCCCTCTCCGGCACCACATTTTGGATCTTCTCCCGGTGGATCCCGAACAACGACGGCTGGACGCTGTACGACTGGGTTCGCCGCTACTTCCTGCCCGGGTGGCAGGCCGATCCTGCCCTCGCCGACAACGTGCTCTACTTCATTGTCGGCGCCATCTTTCTCGCCCTCCTTCCGTTCGTCACCCGCGGGATGACGATGCTGCACTATCTGATCGCGCTCGGGATGCTCGGCCGGTTCCGCATCGCGGAGCTTCAGGGAGAGGTGGCCGACCTGTCCGCGTCGAGGAGCGCCGCCGTGTCTGCGGAGGGAACCGCGCTGCGGCGGCTGGAGCGGGACATCCACGACGGCCCACAGCAGCGACTCGTTCGACTGCAGATGGATCTCGCCGCAGCCGACCGGCAGCTCGACACCGACCCGCAGTCGGCTCGCCGCCTCATCGAGGGTGCGATGGACCAGTCGAAGGAGGCTCTCGAGGAGTTGCGGGCCCTTTCTCGCGGATTCGCTCCGCCGATTTTGCTTGATCGCGGTCTCATTGCGGCCCTCGAGTCTCTCGCGATGCGCAGCACCGTTCCGGTGACCCTCCAAAGCGCGATCGAACCGGGCGCGACCGTTCCGCAAGAGGTCGAGCGGAATGCCTACTTTGTGGCGAGCGAATTGGTCACCAACGTGATCAAGCACGCCTCGGCGCACCGGGTGGAGTTGCGGGTGGCGCTCGCGGAGGAGGTCGGCGGAGAGGCCCCACGACTCGTGGTCGCAGTGGAGGACGACGGTGAGGGCGGCGCGACCGTCATCGCCGGGCACGGTCTGGCGGGTCTCGAGGAGCGGTTGCGTGGACTCGGCGGAACCCTGACCATCCACAGTCCGGCGGGCGGTCCCACCCGCGTCGTCGGGGCGATTCCCGTCCGCTGATTCGCTCCACCGCTGCGGCGAGCCGGACACGAGGCTCGCCGCAGATCGCCTGCCCCTAGGGTGGTGTCGTGACCGACTCCCCGTTGCGCGTGCTCGTCGCCGATGACTCCGTTCTGTTGCGCGAGGGGCTCGTGCGGGTGCTCATCGAGGCGGGCCTCGAGGTGTGCGGCTCGTTTGGGGATGCGGAGGCGCTGCTCGACCGTCTGGCGGAACTAGCCCCCGACCTCATTGTGCTCGACGTACGGATGCCGCCCAGTTTTCGTGATGAGGGCGTCCGTGCCGCCATCCGGGCCCGAGCGGTACTGCCGAACGTCGGAATCCTCTTGCTCTCCCAATACGTGGAAATCGCCTACGCCCAGGAGCTGCTGTCCTCCGGCACCGGTGGGATCGGGTACCTCCTGAAGGACCGGGTGGCCTCGCTCACCGAGTTGAAACAGGCGATCGAACGGATCGCCTCGGGCGGCACAGTGCTCGACCCCGAGGTCGTGGCCCAGCTGGTCGGTCGCCGGAATGACCCGCTCGGCTCGCTCACGCGTCGGGAGCGGGAGGTGTTGACCCAGATGGCGGAGGGCCGCACCAACACCGCTATTGCGTCGGCTCTCGTGATCGGCACCGGAGCCGTCGAGAAGAACGTCACATCGATCTTCCAGAAGCTCGGACTCGACGACTCGGGCAATGACCACCGGCGGGTGCTTGCTGTGCTCGCCTGGTTGCAGCGCTGAGTCGGCTCCAGACCGGGAGCAGCGGAGCCAGTTGCTCCGGTCGCAGGGTCCATGCGGCCGGGTCAACGAGAATTGATATGTGACTGAACCAACTGTCCGCCCGCTGACCCCCGATGACTGGCCCGCGGTGAGGGCAATCTATCAAGAGGGCATGGAAACCGGACACGCTACATTCCAAGCCGAGCCGCCGAGTTGGGACGGGTTCGACGCCGACAAACTTCCGGGCCAGCGGCTGGTCGCGGTGGACGGCGACGCGATCCTTGGCTGGGCGGCGGCGGCCCCCACGTCCGGCCGAGACGTCTACCGGGGAGTGGCCGAGCACTCGGTCTACGTCGCGGCAGGGGAGCGAGGGCGCGGGATCGGGCGTCTGCTGCTCGGCGCACTCATCGATTCATCCGAGGCCGCTGGCATCTGGACACTGCAGTCCGGAATCTTTCCCGAGAACGTTAATAGCCTCGCCCTGCACGCCGACTTCGGATTCATCATCGTCGGGCGGCGAGAGCGCCTCGGGCTCATGACCTACGGACCCCTGGCCGGGCAGTGGCGTGACCAGATCCTCGTCGAGCGCCGAAGCGGGCGAATTTAGGCGGAAAGCCCGACTGAGGGTTCCCGAGTCGGCTCGGGGGCCAGGATCGGCTCTTCTCGGAGCGAATTCGCAGCAGAAGACGTCCCCTGAGGGGAAATCTCCGTAGATCGAGGGCCTCGGGGAGCCTTTCAGCGGAGCCCGAGCGGGAGGTGTCAATTCGAGCGGTGATTATTAGGGAAGTCTTGGCTCCGCCACAGAAGGGTCGTTGATTTAGGCCAGTTGAAGGTTGGGCGACGCGTGTCGACTATCGGTGATCTCGAGACGTCATCTGCACAGACAGAGGTATTGGGTTGGCGCCGTCTGCCGCACCTGCTGAGCGAGCACCGCATGGGTTCACTCGCGGTGGGAATAGCTGTCCTGGGAACGCTCCTGGAGTGGATGCGCCTCCCGTCAGTCGCTGCCGGCACGCTGTGGGCCGAAGACGCCCGCCGATTTCTCAATAATGCCGTGGCGAAGGGGTCGTTTCCGGCCCTCTTCACCCCGTATGCGGGCTATTTGCACACGGTTCCGCGCCTCATCGCAGGCACCGCAGTCTCATTCACCCCTATCGACGACTGGGCCTTCGTCATGTCCTTCGGGTCGTGTCTGGTCGCAGGGGTGGTCGCAGCCCTCGTGTTCGTCTGCTCGGGAGCCGCCTTCACCGGATGGTTGCCGCGGGTCTTGCTCGCCGCAATAACCCTGCTGGACCCGCTGGCCCCCCACGAGGTACTCGGCAACACCGCCAACCTCCACTGGTATTTCCTTTGGCTCGCCCCGTGGCTCTTTCTCTACCGGCCCCGGAGCAAGGCCAGCGCATGGGTGCTCGGAATCGCCGCGCTCTTCGCCGGGCTCACTGAGATTCAAATGGTGTTCTTCACCCCTCTGCTCGCCTGGCAGAGCAAGGACCGCAGGAGGTGGCCGACCCGGGGTCTGCTTCTCGTCGGCCTCGCTGCGCAGATCGTCACGACGCTCCTCGCACCGAGGGGGAGCTTTTCGATGCACCTGATCGGCGTGCCGTCCCTCGTGGACGGCTACTTCATCAATGCTGTGGCGACCATCTGGCTGCCCACATCGGCGTCCATTGGGTGGGCATTCACCCACGGTGCTGGGCTGATTCCGTTGCTACTCTTTCTTCCGTTCGTACTCGCCGCGATCTGGGGCTTTGCCGGGGGCAGCCCGCTCACGCGAATACTAATCGCGTCGCTGCTGGTGGGTTCGTTCGTTCTCTATGGTGCCGCGGTCGAAGCGACGCCGGCTTCGTTTTCCGACTACGCCAACTCGACTCCGGCGCAGTGGGCAAACCCGTGGCGGACGCGGTACGGTGTGGTCCCATCCATGATGCTTCTCGCGCTGATACCGCTCGCGATCTGGGGTCGGCGGCGGGCGCCGGGCTTCGCGGATTCCCGCATCCGCGATATGCGTGGCCGCACACGGACTGTGAGCTGGGTGTCGGTCGCTCTCATGGTTGCCCTCCTCCTCGCCCAGTTCGTCCCGGCGAACACCCGTCGCGATTCCGGACCACAATGGCAGCCGCAAGTTGCGGCGAAGCGCGAGTTCTGCGAATCCCGGCCGGCCTCGACGAAGGTGTCGCTCGCGGGGGCGCCCGGCGCAGCATGGCTGGTGCAGGTTTCCTGCTCCATGCTCAACAAGAGCTGACGGAACTGTCCCCAACCGGATGCCGCGCGGGATGACTAGACGGCCGTTGGCGAGATCCGCTGTTCGCCACGGCGCTGCCGAAGGGCCAGCACCACTACCAGGATGAGGATTATGGCGAGGAAGAGCACACTGGTTCCCGTCGTTCCGAGGCCAAGCCCGCCGTCCTTCTGAGGTTGGGAGAGCAGGTCGCCAGTTGAGGCCCCCAACGGCCGCGTGAGGATGTATGCGATCCAGAAGGAGGCCACCGCGTTGAGCTTGAACGCGTAATACGCGACGGCGACCACGGCAATGGCCGCGGCAAAGACCACGAGTGACAGCAGGTAGCCAAGGTTGAGTGCCTCAGCCAGCAGGTCGCCGGCCGCGGTCCCGAGCGCGAAGGTGAAGAGCACCGCGAGCCAGTAGAACGACTCACGACGGGTTGTAAGGATGGAGTGGATCGAGAGCGTCTTCTCGCTGCGGAACCAGGCGACGAAGGTGAGGCCGAGCGCGATCGCAAAGACAACCGCCGTAAGCCAGAGCGGAACTCCGAGGTTGTCGGTCAGGTTGTCGGTGATGAGAGTTCCCACAACGCTGATTAGCACGACTGCGAGCCAGTAGACCGCCGGAAGGTACCGGCGCAGTCGAAACTGGAACACCAGGACTACGGCCAGCGCGGCAGCCATGACAATGCTCGTCAACGTGAGACCGAATCCAAGTTGCACATTGAGGAAATCGGCGAAGGTCTCGCCGACCGTGGTCGCCAGGACCTTGATGATCCAGAAGATCGCGGTGACCTCGGGCACCTTGTTCACCATTGCCGGTGCCGTGCTGAACATTGTCGGTGTCGTGGTCAGCGAACCCGCTTCTCTTGACGTCATGTCACGCTCCTCTGGTGCTAGGTGGGTAGTGGCCCCAAGCACAGTGATCGCGTTCTAAGAATTCTGTAATGCAGCAATCGAATTGCGCTGCCTGAGCGAAAGCACCGCGACGAGGAGCACGATCAGCACGGCAAGCACGGCGCTGACCGGCCCCGTTCCCCAGTCCAGTCCGCCGCGGGCGTGGGAGACCCCCATCCAGTCGGCGAAGGAGGCACCCAGCGGGCGGGTCACGATGTAGGCAAACCAGAAGGCGAACACCGCGTTGAGCCGCAGCCACCTGAAGCCGATGGCCGGTATGGCGATAACCACTGCGAAGAGGACGCCCGAGGAAAGATAACCGAGATGCAGCGTCGTGGCCGTCATGTCCCCGGCCGCGGTCCCCAGCGCGAAGGTAACGAGAACGGTCGCCCAATAGAAAATCTCGCGGCGCCGAGTGGTGATGCTATGAATCGACAAAGTCTTTTCTACGCGGAACCAAATGACAAGGACGCACGCAAGGGCGACGGCAAAAACGAGCGTGGATACGACGTAAGGGATGCCGATCACGATGTGGGCGACATCTGCCGCCATCGTCCCGAAAACGCTGACCATGGCCACGGTCAGCCAGTACACCCAGGGAATGTAGGTTCGGACGGCGAATTGCAGCACGAGCACCGCGGCGAACGCGATCGTGCATAGCCCGACTGCAATCACCGGGTTCATGTGCAGCACGAGAAAGTCGGAGGTCGTCTCTCCCATCCCGGTCGTGAGGACCTTCACTATCCAAAAGAAGGCGGTGATCTCCGGTACCTTGCTCCCATTAAGGAGTGCGGACGGGGAGAGGGGTGCCGAGGTCATGACCCTCACCCTGATGGGAGGTTCCTAAGAATCGTCGGAGATTAGTGCCCCCGGTGGCCTCTCTGAGAAGTTTCTTAGCGACTATCGGTGCACGCTGGTCCAATGGCGTCGTCCTATAGGGTCAGCGCCAAGCGAATTCTTACCCAGAGGCATCATGCTGTTGCCCGCACTTCCGTCGCCTTGGTCGCCGGTATCGGGGTGACTCGGGTGTTGGCTGAAGAAGTAGGGGATTACTGAATGTCGAACGTCACGGCGGGCCCGGCACGCAACGAACCACGCGCGTCCGGCAATTCTGAGGTACGACTCGGGCTTCGCTACGTCAGCGTCTTCTCGACAGCCAAAATTGCCTTTCTGTTCGGCGTCGTGGGCGGCGTGGTCGGAGTCTTTGCGACCATCATCATCTACAACATTCTCAATTCGTCCGGCACGTTCACGCAGCTCGACAGCCTCATCAGCGGCGCTCCGGCGCTGCCCTCGGCGGCGCCCATCGTGCCTCTCAACCTTGTGATTGAGTTTTCGGCCGTGGCGGGTGTGCTCAACGTCATCCTCGTCACGCTCATCGCTGTGGTTGGCGCGCTGTTCTACAACGGAAGCTCCAAGCTGACGGACGGCCTCTTCGTCTCCTTCACAAACAAGTAGACCGGGGCACGCAGTTTGCGCAGCGGGGGTGGGCGCGCGTGTCGGCCGATGACGATGCAGTCGGTCGGGTGCGGTATGAAGGAGTAATGAAGACAATCACCTTTCCGGGCACTGACCTCCAAGCGTCGAACATCATCCTCGGCCTCATGCGCATCCAGGACATGAGCGACGAGGAGGTGCGAACGCTCGTCGGCACTGCCCGCGATGCCGGCATCAACTTTTTCGACCACGCCGACGTGTACGGCTCAACCACGCACGGCTGTGAAGCCCGCTTCGGTGAGGCGGTGACCTTCACACCGTCCGAACGCGAGCAAGTGATCATCCAGAGCAAGGCCGGCATCAACAACGGCTACTTCGACTTCTCCAAAGGACACATTCTCGAGGCCGTCGACGGTTCGCTCGCCGCGCTCAACATCGACTACCTCGACATCCTGCTGCTGCACCGTCCCGACACCCTGGTCGAGCCCGAGGAAGTCGCCGAGGCGTTCGATGCGCTGCACGCGTCCGGCAAGGTGCGTCATTTCGGTGTCTCGAACCAGACTCCGCTGCAGACGGAGCTGCTGAAGCGGTACTTGAACCAGCCGATCCTTGTGAACCAGGTGCAGCTGAGCATCACCCACGCGTCGCTCGTCGCGGCCGGCATCGCGGCTAACATGGCTGGTCTCGACCAGTCCATCGACCGTGGAAGCGGAATCCTCGACTATGCGCGACTGAACGACATCACCCTGCAGGCGTGGTCGCCGTTCCAGAAGGGCTTCTTCGACGGCGTCTTCATCGGAGACCGTGTGGCGTATCCCGAGCTCAACGACCTGCTCGACCAGCTCGCGAAGAAGTATGGCGTGACCCCGACCGGAATCGCGGTGGCGTGGATAACGCGTCACCCTGCGAACATTCAGGTCGTTCTCGGCACCACGAAGCCGGAGCGGGTGCGGGATTCAGCTGCCGGATCCGAGATCCCGCTGACCCGGGAGGAATGGTACGGGCTGTTCAAGGCGGCGGGCCACATCGTCCCCTAGGCGCCGTGCCCCGGCCTCAGAAAAGGGGAAAGGGCCCTCATCCTCCGGGGGAGAGGATGAGGACCCTGCCGTCTGATTTGCTGCCGGGTGGCCTTAGCCGTCGGCATCCCCGTTGCCGGCCGGTCCGTTAGGGACTTCGTCCGGGGTGAGGATCTTGGCGTCACCCGGGTAGGGCGTGGAGAAGTGGTGCACGGCATACCAGTCGGCACGGTTCAGGTGCGCCGGGTCCGCCACGTCTGGCGCCTTCCAGTTCTGTTTCTTGGACCAGTCGGCCCACCCCTGCGCCATTGGTTGCGCAGCAGCGGGGACGGCGGCCTGTGCGGATCCGTTCATGGTGTTGAGCGGGATCTGGTTTGGCTTGACGGTGTACGGCGTGAAATCGGGCTTGTTGGTGAACGCCGAGTACATGGGCTCGGCAGCCAGGTCCATTTGGGTCATCGGCGGCAAGCCGAGGATCTGTTCGATCGTTCGCACCACGTTCAGCTGCGTGTAGTAGTCGCTGACCACGGCTCCCTTGTTCGAGTACGGGCTCCAGACCAGCGTCGGATTGCGGTGCCCGTCGACATGGTCGACGCCGTTCTGGCTATCGTCTTCCATCACAAACACCGCGGAGTCCTTGCCGAACTTGCTGTGCGAGATTCCGTCGATGATCCGTCCGAGGGCGAGATCGTTGTCGGCGACCATGGCAGACGGCGTCGGGTACGCCGCGGAGGTGCCGGCGGTGTGGTCAGACATGATCGTCATCAGATTCAACTGCGGCAGGCTGTTGGCCTGTTCGGCGGAGTGCAGGTCCTTGAGGAACACGTCAGCGCGGTACTGATCGGGAATCTGAAGCTGAAATCCCGGGAAGCTCGGCTGCAGGATCGTGCTCAGGGAAGGTACATCCGTCGACGCGTGGAAGGCGTTCTGGTCGATCGTGGCTGGCTTACCGGCCTCGATCGCCTGGCTGTTCTGGTACCACTGGGACCAGGTGTTTGGGTCTCCGCTGCCGGAAGCGCTCGACCACTTGTTGGTGTACTCGCCCCAGACCTTGGCGCTGACGCCGTGACGGGCGGCGTTGTCCCAGAGGAAACCGGTCGAACTGTACGCAAGCGCATCTCCGCCGTTGTAGGGGTAGCTGCGGTCGTAGTTGCCGATGGATTGGGTCAGATATTCATCCACGGTCGCCTGCGTGAGCCACTGATGACCGTCCGCAGACATGGTGCCCGACGAGTAAATGTTGTCTAGCAGCGGGCCCTGGCTGGCGAGGGCGTGGAAATTCGGGGTCGTTTGCTGCCCGAATTCGGCCAGGGCGGGGTCTCCGTTGCCGCGGGGGTCGTCGCCGAGCACCTGATCGTAGGTGCGGTTCTCCTTCACGATCATGAACACGTGCTTGATGGAGGACGGATCGCCGTCCCGGCGCGGAATCGCGACCGCGGCCCGCTTGTTCGACGGATTCGTCTTCAGGTCGGCTAGCGCGGCATCCCACTGATTGTTCTGCCAGACCTGCTTGGTGAATTTCGGCAATTGGGCTTGCGTCGGCACCGGAACGGTACTGACCAGGCCGATGTCGGAGAAGACGGTATGACCGGTAGCGGTGCTACCGGTCTGGGTGGCCGGTGCACCGAGGGACCCGACGCCTTTCTGCGCGGCGACCACGATCTGGCCGAGGGACTTGTCGAACTGCACCGTGCCCGGATACCAGCCGGTGGGCACCAGACCCTCGAAGCTCGCGGGCTGTTGCTGGGTCGTGTAGTCATACACGGCCACCGCGTTCGCTTGGCCGAGGCTCACTGCAAGGTGCGTGTCATCGATCATGGTCAGTGAGTTCGGCGAGCTTCCCACTGGGGCGCCCGGGAGCGGGTTCACGTTGATCGTCTGGCCGACCTTACCCGTCGTTGTGTCCAGCACGGAGACGGTGTCCGAGTTCGAGTTGGCGACGAAAAGGTCAGCGCCGTGAACCAGCAGCGCCGAGGGGCCGAGGCCAACGGTAATGGTCTGCACGACCGTGCCGGCGACAGGATCGACCTCGGAGACGGTGCCCGTGGAGGGCGAGCCATTGGTGGTATTCGTTACGATGCTGGTGCCGTACGACTGGTTCGTCTTGTCTCCCGGCAGGGCAGGCCGACCGCCCTGGTTGGCGACGAATGCGTGACCGTTGGCCACCACAACATCACGAGGTGCATTGCCAACGGGAATCTGCCGGATAACCGCGCCGGTGTTCGCATCCAGAACGGCCAGCATGTTCGTGCCGTTGAAGCTCGCCAGAATCTGCTGGTTGCCTGGAGCGTAGGCGAGGCTAGCGGGGATGGCGTCCTTGCCTGCGACCCCCGGCATGGCTACGGCAACGGGGCTGGCGAGGGTCCCATCCGCAGCAACAGTGAACTTCAGCAGGTTCCGGGTCTGTGCCGCCCAGAGAGTCGTGCCGTCCGGGGAATACAGAAGGCCACCATAGGAAACGTTGCCGCTGCCGGTGCCTTTGGGTGGCGAAATCTGCTGCACGACCTTGTGGTTCACCAGGTCCGTCACGGTGAACAGACCCTTCCCGTCGTAGGTCTCATTGACCGCGGTGCGGCCGTCTGGGCTCACTGCCATCGACATCGGCCGCCCGGTCTGCTCGACGCTGGTTCCAGCCGGCGTGACCAGCTGGTTAGTCGCGGTCAGCACCGAGCCATCCGGCTGTCGTCCGATCAGGGCATTGCCCCACCCGGTCGCCGCAGCGTAGGCGATGCCACCGCCGCACAGCACCAAAGCCATTACCGCCGCGGGGATCACCACCCGCTTTGGGATCCGTCTCTTCGACTCGTTCCTGTCCATGCTTTGTCTCCTTCTGCGCCACCTAGAACGCACCCGACCGGGACCTGAGCCCAGGCAGGCGTGGTGGGAGAGATGAGCCGGCCTACGTCCGGTCGGCTCAGGCGCCCCCATGCCCGATACCCCCGAATGGGGGCGTTCTCAGACTTGACCGCTGAACTTAACTCGGCGTGATCAGAACCTGAACAGAAACCAAAGAGCTGTGAATTGGCCTCTTCTCAGCCATGAGTTGACTTGCAATCGCGCCGATCGTCGGGGACGCGACGCTCCGGTGATCGCGCGTGCGCGGCGGACGGGCGCAGCGACGCGCTCAAGCGACGCGCTCAAGCGACGTGCTCAAGCGACGTGCTCAGGCGACACGATCGGCTGCTCGTGGGGCGCATGAACAGCGGATGTTGTCCCTTGGAGGGTTGCGCGACCGGGAGTCGCTCCCGAGGTGCGCTCCGCGGGCGGGATCGACCGGGTTCGTGGCGCAGCGATACAGCGCAATGGAGCACAGCGCGAAACAGGCCACCAAGGGCCCAAGTGGAGGGGATGACGGGAATCGAACCCGCGCCATCAGTTTGGAAAACTGAGGCTCTACCATTGAGCTACATCCCCATGGCAGTCGGCACCGGCCGATTGCGCGGTTGCAAGCTTATGCCATTTCCGCGCGGGCTGATGCACGGAACGCTCTCGCGCGGCTCGGAGGGTGCGGTAGGCTTGCCGAGGCTTATTTTCGGAACCCAATTCATTGATCCGCCGATCTGCTCCAGGTCGCAGAGACCACCGCACAGAACATCCGGGGCGTAGCTCAGCTTGGTAGAGCGCTCGGTTTGGGACCGAGAGGCCGCAGGTTCGAATCCTGTCGCCCCGACAACACCCTAGAAATACCCAAGAGAGCAAGCAGGAGAACCAACGTGAAGACCACGGTCGAGAAGCTGAGCCCGACACGCGTGAAGCTGAGCATTTCAGTCACCCCCGAAGAGCTCAAGCCCAGCATTGATCACGCGTATACCCACATCGCTGAGTCGGTCAACATCCCGGGCTTCCGCAAGGGCAAGGTCCCGCCGCCCATCATTGACCAGCGTGTCGGCCGCGATGAGGTGCTCAACCACGCGGTGAGCGACGGGCTCGACAAGTTCTACCGCCAGGCCATCGAGGAGCAGAAGATCCGCCCGCTCGGTCGCCCGGAAGCGGACATTCAGGGCCTTCCGAGCACGAAGGACTTCTCGGGAGATCTCGAGGTCGTCGTCGAGGTCGACGTGCGTCCCGACGTGACGCTCCCCGATCTCGACGGACTCTCCCTCACGGTGGATGCGATCGAGGTGACGGATGACGAGGTTGAGGCAGAGCTGCAGAACCTGCTCACCCGCTTCGGCACGCTCATCACGGTTGACCGCCCGGCCGCGACCGGAGACTTCGCCCAGATTGACCTCCTCGCGACCATTGGTGGCAACGAGGTAGACACCGCGAACGCGATCTCCTACGAGGTCGGCTCCGGCGACCTGATCGACGGCATCGACGAGGCCCTCGACGGCCTCAGCGCCGGCGAGACCACCGTCTTCGAGTCCAAGCTGCTCGGCGGCGACAACGAGGGCGAGTCGGCCGAAATCACCGTGAAGCTCCTCGCCGTCAAGGAGCGCGAGCTTCCCGCGGCCGATGACGACTTCGCCCAGATCGCCAGCCAGTTCGACACGATCGACGAGCTCAAGGAAGACATCCGCGAGCAGATCAGCCGGTCCAAGGTCTTCGGGCAGGGCACCCAGGCCCGCGACCAGGTCGTCGACAAGCTCCTCGAGGAGCTCGACATCCCCGTGCCGGAGCAGCTCGTTCTCGATGAGGTGCACCGTCACCTCGAGAACGAGAACCGCCTCGAGGACGACGAGCACCGGGCGGAGGTCACCGAGTCGAGCGAGAAGACGTTCCGCAGCCAGATTCTTCTCGACACGATCGCCGAGGCCGAGCAGGTCAAGGTCAGCCAGAACGAGCTCACCCAGTACCTCGTGCAGGGCGCCGCGCAGTACAACATGGAGCCCGGTGAGTTCATCAAGGTTCTGGACTCGAACGGCCAGATCCCCGGAATGATCGGCGAGGTGGCCCGCGGAAAGGCGCTCGCCATCGTGCTGTCGAAGGCCAAGGTCGTCGACTCCAACGGCAACGACGTCGACCTGACCGAATTCACCGCCCCCGTTGCCGGCGACGACGACGAGTTCGACACCTCCGAGGCATCCGACCTTCTCGTGCAGGCAAACGCCGGCAGCACCGGGGGTCACAGCAACGGTGGCGCGAAAGACGGCCACGGTCGTTCGGCGAACCACGAGCACTACGGACACGACCACAACTAGTCGCAACCGCAGGTAGTCGTACACATGGTCGATCTTGGGCTGCTCTTTGATGTGGACGGGCCGCTCGCCAGTCCGGTGAGCCGCACCATCCGCATCCCGAGCATCCTCGACGACCTCGTGTCGCTCGCCGCGGCAGGCGCGCCGATCGCGTTCATCACGGGTCGCTCCGACGCCTTCGTGCGGGACGAAGTGATCGGCCCGCTGTTCGGGGCCGGGCTCGGTGAGGCGCTCGCGAAACCGGGCGCGCGCATGTTCGGTGTTTTCGAAAAGGGTGGCTCCTGGGCGCCAATCACCGCCGAGGGGCTTGGCCAACTCACGGTCGACAAGAGCGTCGCCCTGCCCGACCCGGTGATCGACGCGGTTCGCGACCTCGTGGCCAACCGGTTCTCCGACGTCATGTTCTTCGACGAGACGAAGCACGCCATGATTTCGGTTGAGCAGCGCGTCGACGTCGCTTCCGCCGACTATCTCGCGGCGCAATCCCAATTCGACGACGCGGCGTTCACCGTCCTGAGTGAAGCCGGGCTTGGTGTGAAGCTCCGTGATCGGTCAGCGCCGGATGCCGCGGGGCGGGTGCCGTTCCGCCTTGATCCGACCATCATCTCGACCGACATCGAGTCGGTGCTGCTCGACAAGGACCGCGGGGCGCGGCGCGCGATCGAGTACTTCCGCTCGCTCGGGCCGCTGCCCAGCCGGTGGCGCACTGTCGGCGACTCGCGGAGTGATTACCTCATGGCCGACCACCTCATCCAGTCCGGATTCGAGGTCGCACACGTCGACGTGCGGCCGAGCGACGGCATTCTCGAGCGCCCATACCGCGTGATCACGATTGGCGACGACATTCACGACGACGCCGGCGCCGCGTTCCTGACCCACTGGGTGCGGGCCCTGGCGCTTCGCTGACCTTCGCTGGTTTCGGTTGCCCTTGCTCTCTGCCCACGGCGAACAGAGCCGTTTACGCGCGTTGGCTCCGATAGATTCAACACCAAGCGACAACTGAAATGGAGCGCAACAATGGCCCAACCGGCATTGGTCTCGAGCATTTTCGACCAACTCCTCAAGGACCGCATCATCTGGCTTGGGTCAGAGGTGCGTGACGACAACGCCAACGAGATCTGCGCCAAGATCCTGCTGCTTGCGGCAGAGGACCCGAAGCGCGACATCTTCCTATACATCAACTCGCCCGGCGGCTCCATCACCGCGGGTATGGCCATCTACGACACGATGAAGTTCGTTCCGAATGACATTGTGACCGTCGGAATCGGCATGGCAGCCTCGATGGGACAGTTCCTGCTCTCCTCGGGCACGAAGGGCAAGCGTTACATCACGCCGAACGCTCGAGTGTTGCTTCACCAGCCGTCCGGTGGTTTCGGCGGAACTGCGGCCGACATCCAGACTCAGGCCAACCTCATCCTCGACATGAAGAAGCGGATGGCGGAACTCACGGCCGACCAGACCGGAAAGTCGGTCGAGCAGATCATCATCGACGGGGACCGGGACAACTGGTTCACCGCATCGCAGGCGCTGGAATACGGTTTCGTCGACCACCTCCGGGAGTTCGCTTCCGAGGTCATCGGCGGCGGCGGCACCGACGAGTCCCTGACCGAGAAGTAGAGACAGGCTAGAGAATCATGGAATTCACACAGTTCAACCGCCCGGGCGGCATGGCCGCGCCGAGCGCCGAGGCACGCTACATCCTGCCGACGTTCGAGGAGCGCACCGCCTACGGCTACAAGCGCCAGGACCCGTACGCGAAGCTGTTCGAGGATCGAATCATCTTCCTCGGCGTGCAGATCGACGATGCGTCGGCCGATGACGTGATGGCCCAGCTCCTCGTTCTCGAGAGCCAGGACCCCGACCGCGACATCGTCATGTACATCAACTCACCCGGCGGCTCCTTCACCGCGATGACGGCGATCTACGACACGATGCAGTATGTGCGTCCGCAGATCCAAACTGTGGTTCTCGGCCAGGCGGCCTCCGCCGCGGCCGTGATCCTCGCCGCGGGAGCTCCGGGCAAGCGCCTCGCGCTGCCTAACGCCCGCATCCTGATCCATCAGCCGGCGACCGGTGACGCCGGTCGTGGCCAGGCGTCGGACATCGAGATTCAGGCCCGCGAGATCCTGCGGATGCGCTCCTGGCTCGAGGAGACGCTGTCCCGCCACTCCAACCGCACGCAGGAGCAGGTCAACAAGGACATCGACCGCGACAACATCCTGAGCGGGGAAGAGGCTCTCGCCTACGGCCTCGTCGACCAGGTACTCACCTCGCGGAAGAATCTCCCGGCCATCACCAAGTAGGCAGAATTTACGAAGAGGGGTCGGGCGAAAGCCCGACCCCTCTTCGTGCGTAGGCGCCTTTGGCCGGCTACCCAAAACGCAGGAGATTCACCACTTCGCGTGGCCATTCGAGCGGCAGGCGGTGCCGCGGTGGTGATTCTCCTGCGTTTTCGGCGCACGACGGAAGCGGCGTGGCCACGCGCGGCTAGTCCGCCTCGGCCGGTCGGTGTTCGGGCGCGTCTTCGTCCTCATCGTCGCGTCTGCCTCGGCGGGCGAAAATCAGGGTCAGGATGACCGCTACCGCGACCGCGAGAAAGGCGCCGCCGATCCAGAGCACCGTCTGGAGCGTGCCGGAGTCGACGGTTCGTGACGCCGACGTGCCCTGGCCACCGGCGGAAGGCGCTTCTAGTTTGATGGTTCCGTGGCAGTCCGGCACCCGGGTGCTCCCGGAGCTCGCCGTGAAGCCCTGCGGCGGCTTCCAGGTGAATCTGTAGGTGTCCGAGACGATGTGACTGTCGGTGGAGACCACTTGCCAGGTGACGGTGTAAGTCCCGCCGGCCCCGAGGGCGGCATTGGTGGTCATTGACGGCCCAGAGATGCGGATGCAGCCGTCGCCGTAGTACCGTCCGGCCGAATCCCTCACCTGCAGCGCGAAGCCGGAGCCGTTGCCGTCGATGTTGAGAAGCACATCGTTGGTCGTGATCTCGAACTCTGGCGGCAGTGTTGTGAGGGTCGCGCCCGCCGCGGGGGTGGAGGAGACGAGATAGTTGTGCGCCGCGGCCGGGGCGGCCGTGCCGAGCGCCGCCCCGGCGGTCGCGAGGCCAAGGACGGCGACGGCAATCCACGCAAAGCCTGCGATGGGGTGGATGCGCCGAGTCACGGCTGGCTCGCCTTTCGGGTTGCGCCGACCTGTGGCCGTGATCTCGGCCGGCGTGCGGTCACGGCGAGCACGATTCCGATGGCGCCCACGACGAGTCCGCCGATTCCGAGGCCGCGGGCGATCGGGTCTCCCGACGCGGGCGGAGCGGCATCGGCAAGCATCGCGGCCGTCACCTCCGCGTCCGCGTCGTTGCTGGCCACCGGTGCGTCATTCACGTAGAGCACCGGGGCCGGGTGCTGGGAATCCGACCCGCTCTCGTTCCACCGGACTACCGTGCCGTCGCTGTAGGTCTGGGTGGCGGGAAGCCGGATCTTGCCCGTGTTGGGAACGGGACCGACCGACAGCGAGAACTGCTGCAGCTGGCCGTCGCGGATTTCGGATCCGGCATCCGCGGTCCAGATCACCCGCGTCACCGCGGTGGTCAGCTGATTGTGATCGATGGTGACCGGCTTCGGAAGGGTCTCCGATACGAGGTCGGTGGACCAGCCGGGCACCGGGACATAGCTGACGCTGGCGAACGGGGTGCCGGTGGGAATGTCGATCTCGAGCTTGGTCGTGGTGGCCGTGCTCGACTCGTTCGGCACTTTGAAGGTAATAACAGCGTACGAGCCTTGGTCGGCGCCGTACGGCGTGATCGTGACGTGAGCGCTGGCCGCGATCGGCACGGCAATGGCCAGTACGGCGCCCGCGCCGATGGCGATGGCGGCCTTGATCGGGGTGTTCAAATTCATGATGGTCCTCGGCGTTCAGAAATCGCGGCAAACGGCGCCACAGATCGTGGCGTAGTGGGTTCGGAACCGCGTGGTGAAAAAACGGGTGCCCCGCAGAATGGGTGCGCCCTACGGGATTGGAGTGCGGACCGTGAGCCGCGGGGGACCACGGTGGCGGAGCGCCGAGAGCAGCTCATCGATCGGGCGCGGCAGCCGCGCCCGATCGATGGCAACGGTGTGCGGCCCGGACGGCGAAGTCGTGCCGATCGCGACCCGGAGACCGAAGAGCCGGGTCAGCGCGAGTCGCGCGATTCGGAAGAGGTTCCAGAATGCGTGCTCACCGTAGCGCAAGGCGACGATCGTGACGGCGGCGGCGATCGCGTGCCCAACCCACATGCGCGCGTCGGTCGGCATGGGAACGGCCGCTTGCTGCGCCGGAACCGTGGCGGCGAATCCGGCGGAAACGTCCATGCTCATTCCGTGGCCGGCCGCCGGAGGGGCCGGGGCATCGGCGAGCAGACCGAACAGGCCGTGAAACAGAAACTGGCTGACCGCGACAGACACCGCCTGCCGCAGAAGGGAGAGGGTCTTACCCGCAAGGAGCACGCAAAAGATGGCCGAGAACGAGAGGCAGAGCGCGATGCCGGCGACACCGGGAATCGATCCTCCGGCCAGAGCATGGGAGAACACGGCGACAAATGTCGACACGAGTGCGGCGATCCAGCCGCGAGCGAATCGCGCCCATCTCGTCGTCATAGCGGCTCCCGGTGGCTCGTGTCCGTCTGAAGAAGTCTAAATCGGCTCACGGCGCCAGCGACCCGGGCCCGAACGCCGTCGCCCGACCTTCCACATTCTGTGCGGCGCCTTCTCGGCGGCGTGCGTCTTTTTGTGTGTCGCGAACCGTCATTTGCGACCAGTGTCGTCGACTCCGGCTAGGCTCAGTAATTGACCCACAGTAGCGTCATAAGACCGCTGATCCCCAGACCCGCCTTCCAGGGAAGAGCGGCAAGGGCCGATACCAGGAGGAGGCCGAGCATGGCACGAATAGGCGAGAGCGCCGATCTGCTCAAATGTTCCTTCTGCGGAAAAAGCCAGAAGCAAGTTCAACAACTGATCGCCGGACCCGGCGTCTACATTTGTGACGAGTGCGTCGAGCTATGCAACGAGATCATCGAGGAACGTCTCGCTGAGGCAGGCGAGGAGACCTCGAGCGAGTTCGAACTGCCCAAGCCGCGCGAAATCTTCAACTTCCTCGAGGAGTACGTCATCGGGCAGGAGGCCGCCAAGAAGGCGCTCTCGGTCGCGGTGTACAACCACTACAAGCGCATCCGTTCGCGAAACACCATCACCTCCGCGGATGCCGTCATCGACGACGTGGAAATCGCCAAGTCGAACATTCTGCTGATCGGGCCGACCGGGTGCGGCAAGACCTACCTGGCGCAGACCCTCGCCAAGCGGCTCAACGTGCCGTTCGCGGTTGCGGATGCCACGGCGCTTACCGAGGCCGGCTACGTGGGTGAAGACGTCGAGAACATCCTGCTCAAGCTCATTCAGGCGGCCGACTACGACGTCAAACGCGCCGAGACCGGCATCATCTACATCGACGAGATCGACAAGATCGCGCGCAAGGCCGAGAATCCGTCGATCACCCGTGACGTGTCGGGCGAGGGAGTGCAGCAGGCCCTGCTGAAGATTCTCGAGGGGACGGTTGCATCGGTTCCGCCGCAGGGTGGTCGCAAACATCCGCACCAGGAGTTCATTCAGGTCGACACGACGAACGTTTTGTTCATCGTTGCCGGTGCCTTCGCCGGTCTCGAGGAGATCATCTCCCAGCGCGCGGGCAAGAAGGGCATTGGATTCGGGGCGCCACTGCACAGCAAGGGCGACGAGGCCAACCTGTTCGGCGAGGTGCTTCCGGAAGACCTGCACAAGTTCGGGCTGATCCCCGAGTTCATCGGTCGGCTGCCGGTTGTCGCGACGGTCACGCCTCTCGATCAGGTCGCTCTCATGGAGATTCTGACCAAGCCGAAAAACGCGCTGGTTCGTCAGTACCAGCGCATGTTCGAGCTCGACAGCGTCGTACTCGATTTCGAGCAGGACGCCCTCGAAGCCATCGCCGACCTTGCCGTGCTGCGCCAGACCGGCGCTCGCGGGCTACGGTCCATCATGGAAGAGGTGCTCGGCCCGATCATGTTCGACGTTCCGTCGAACAACGAGATCGCGCGGGTGATCGTGACGAAGGCGGCCGTGCTCGAAAACGCCCTTCCGACGATCATCAATCACAAGGTCGTTCGGCAGGAGAAGTCGGCGTAGCAGGCCACGGCCGCGGGACCATCCGCCCATCCCGGGTTGGACCGCGAGTGGTTTCGAGGTTGCCCTAGGCTGGACGGGTCCGCCGACCGTTCGAGAGAGCCCGATAGCCCATCGTCCTTCAGCCCATCATCGCGGGAATCGTTGCGGCCATCACCGGTTTCTCCAGCTCGTTCGCGATCGTGCTCGCCGGACTCGCAGCGGTCGGCGCATCGCACTCCGAGGCGTCATCCGGCCTGCTGATCATCTGCATCGCCCAAGGTGTGCTCGCTATCGTGCTCAGCCTGGTCTACCGGTTGCCGGTCAAGTTCGCCTGGAGCACGCCTGGGGCGGCACTGCTCGTGGCCACCGCCGGCATCACCGGCCGTTTCACCGAAGCGGTCGCCGCGTTCGTTGTCGCCGCGATCCTGATCATCGTCGTCGGACTGTGGCCCGCGCTCGAGAGGCTTATCGGGCGGATACCGCCGCCGATCTCGAACGCCATGGTCGCCGGCATTCTCTTTCCCCTCTGCCTGGCTCCCGTGACAGCGGCCGTGAACCTCCCCTTGCTCGCCCTCCCGGTCATCCTGGTCTGGCTCGTGCTGTACCGACTCGCACCGCGATGGGCCGTTCCGGCGGCCATCGTGCTGGCCGTTGTCCTCCTCGCCGCGACGGCGGGCACCGACTGGCTCCACGGCGCAAGACTGATGCCGCAGCTGGTCTTCGTCGCGCCGAGCTTTGATCTTCGTGTCGTCGTGAGCCTCGCCATTCCTCTCTTCATCGTGACGATGGCTGGCCAGAACATCCCCGGAGCGATGATTCTGAACAGCTTCGGATATCGAACGCCGATGCGGGCGTCGCTGATCGGCTCCGGGGCTCTGTCGGCGGTCGGGGCGCTATTCGGCGGCATCACTATCAACCTCGCCGCGCTGACGCAGGCACTGACCGCCGGTCCGGAGGCATCGCCCGACCGGACGAAGCGGTGGATCGCGCCGGTGTCGGCCGGATGCACCTACATCGCGCTCGGCCTGCTCGCCGGGATCGCCACGGCGTTCGTGGCCGCATCGCCGCCGCTGCTGATCGAGGCGGTCGCCGGCCTCGCGCTGCTCGGCGCGTTGGTCGGCGCAGTGACGGCGGCGATGGAGAGTCCAGGCGGTCGGCTCTCGGCAATCGCCACCTTCCTGGTCACGGCATCCGGTATAACGCTCCTCGGCATCGGGTCCGCGTTCTGGGGGCTCGTGGTCGGCGCCGTCTTCGTGCTCTGGCTGGGGTGGACCAGGCGCCGCTCCGGCGGCCTTTTGCGGCAGGAGCGGGCCCGGCACGATGACGTTGAGGATGCGCCGGATGCAGCGGCGGCAGATCGGTCAGCGCAGTAGTTCCCCTAACAGAGGCCGCGGCGCTTCAGGAGGGGCTCGATCACGGCGTCACGACCGCGGAAGTCCCGGTAGGCCTCGAGGGCATCCTTCGATCCGCCGACGCCGAGCAGCAGGCTGCGGAATCGGTCGCCGTTGGCCCGGGTGAGTCCACCGTTCTCGGTAAACCAGTCCACCGTGTCGGCGTCGAGCACCTCGCTCCAGATGTAGGAGTAGTAGCCGGCGTCGTACCCTCCGGAGAAGGTGTGCGCGAAGTACGGGCTGGAATAGCGGGTCGGCACCGCCGGGTTTCCCAGGCCGACCGAGGCGAGAGCCTCGGCCTCAAACTCCATGACGTCGGCCACGGTATCGTCGGCGGTGATGCGGTGCCAGGCCTGGTCGAGCAGGGCCGCGGCGAGGTATTCGCTCGTCTTGAATCCCTCGTTGAATGCCGACGATGCCTTGATGTTGTCCACGAACTCCTGCGGCATCGGCTCACCCGTCTCGACGTGCACGGCGTAGTTTGCGAGCACCTCCGGCCACAGCATCCACATTTCGTTGACCTGGCTTGGGAATTCGACGAAGTCGCGGAACACATTCGTCCCACCGAATTTGGGATAGGTCACTCGCGCGAACAGACCGTGCAGCGCGTGACCGAACTCGTGGAAGAACGTGTTGACCTCGTCGTAGCTCAGCAGCGTCGGCTCGCCGCCGGCCGGCTTCGGAACGTTGAGGTTGTTGACGACAACGACCGGTTGGTCGAGGAGCGAGTTTTGCGTGACCAGCGGGTTCATCCAGGCGCCGCCTCGCTTCGAATCTCGCGTGTACAGGTCGAGAACGTAGAGACCGACCGGGGAGCCGTCCTCGTCGCGGACCTCAAAGACGCGGGCGTCGGGATGGTACGCCACGAGGTCCTCACGTTCGGTGAACGTCACGCCGTAGACCCGGGTGGCGGCAAAGAAGACGCCGTCTCTCATCACGCGTTCCGCCTCGAAATACGGTCTCATCTTCGCCGTATCGACGTCGTACTTGGCCACCCGCACCTTCTCGGTGTAGTACGCCCAGTCGGCGTCGGCGATGGGAGTGCCATCCGGCACCATTGCCTGCAGGTCGGCCTGCTCGGCACCGGCGTTGCGGGCGGCGATCGGGGCGAGTCGATTGAGCATCGAGGAGACCGCCTCCGGGCTCTTGGCAGTCTCATCCGAGGTCACGTAGGCCGCGTGGTTCCCGAATCCGAGGAGGCGTGCCCGCTCGGCACGAAGACGCGTGATTTCGAGCACGATTTCGCGGTTGTCGTTGTCTCCGCCGCGGCTTCCGCGGGCGCGGGAGGCCTCCATGATGCGCAGACGCACCGCCCGATTGGTCAGGGCATCCAGGTAGGGGTGCCCGGTCGGCAGCACGAGCGTGACGAGGTACTTTCCCTCAAGCCCTCGCTCCTTGGCGGCCTCCGCCGCGGCGGAGATTTCGCCCGGCCCGAGTCCGTCGAGCTCGGCGACATCGTCGATCACGACCGCCAGATCGTTCGTGTCCGCGAGGAGGTTCTTCTCGAATCGCGTGGTCAGCGTCGACAGCCGTTGGTTGTATTCGCGGAGGCGCACCTTGTCGGCCTCACCGAGACCGGCACCCGACCGGGAAAACTCGGTGTGGTACCGCTCGACGAGGTATTTCGACTCGGCATCAAGATCGAGCTGCGGCAGTTGCTCGAACACGGTCTTAATTCGCGAGTACAGGCGGGAGTCGAGTTGGATGGCGTCGGAGTGCGCTGCGAGCTCTGGCGCAATCTCCTCCTCGAGCGCGTTGGTGAAGTCGTTGCTGTCGGACGAGTTCTTGTTGAAGAACACGGTGGCGACGCGCTCGAGAATCTGTCCGGACTTCTCGAGGGGCACGAACGTGTTTTCGAAGGTGGGGGAGTCCGCTTGCTCGGTGATCTGAGCCACCTCCGCCAGTTGCTCGGCGAAGCCCGCGTCGAAGGCGGGCCGGTAGTGCTCATCTCGGATCTCCGCAAATGGCGGCAATCCGTAGGGAAGGGAGCTCGGTTCGAGGAAAGGATTCTGATCAACCATCTCGCCAGCCTAGGTGCCGAAAGCGTCCGTACAGATCGAGCCCGATTGCGAGCCCGATTGCGAGCGCGAAAGTGGGCGCAGAAATGTCGGTGGTCGATCGTAACGTCGACACCAAGAAAGAGGTGAAACTGATGACATCCACAATCGTTATGCACCGCGCAGCTACTGCGCTGGCCGTGCGCCGGGCACGGCCACGGGGCCTCGATCGTGTCGTGATGCGACTCGGCGTGGCCATGTTTCGCTGGGCCCGTCGGCGCGCCGACCGCTCCGCCCTGTCATTCGAGGACCACGCGCTGTTGATGCAGAACGCGCGGCAACTCGAGTTGAGGGAGCGGGGCTACACGGTGATTGCGCACCGTGTTCTTTAGCGCCTTCTTCAGTGCTCGGAACTACAGAACGGCCCCGTCGTCTGACGCTTCCGAGGCTGATGGCGCGAGCACGAATACCTCGCCCCCCGTGTAGCGGATGGTGGTCCCGTCATCCAGCTCGACGACCGGGTTGCCCTCGAGCCAGGTCAGAGTCCATCGCAGCAGACTCGTGTCGACGTCGGCGAGTTCCGCTTCGACGGCCCGCACCGCGTCGATTACCGCATTCGGCAGAGCGGCGGGTGGTTCCGCTCCCACTGCCCAACGAGTTCCCATTTGCATAGCTAGCCTTCCGCTCGGGTGACAACCGCATCCGCAAGTATGACGTCCGCCACGGCTATCGTGGGCTCCTCCACGAAATTGACGACCGCAATCCGACCTACATCGCGAAGGTCATCGATGGCCAACTTGAGCAACGCCGGGCCGCTTATCGTCGCAGACTCGACTTCGGCCTTTTGCGATGCCTTGGCATCGGTCTTTGCGCGCCGGATTCCGATCAGGGCTTCTCCCACCGCGGCGAGCAGCCCGGTCGGCTGGACTTCGGTCGGGGACGTCGGCCACTCCGAGACATGCACCGAGCCCTCGTGAGTCCAACTCCATACCTCTTCCGTGGCGAACGGAATGAACGGGGCGAACAGTCGCAACATCACCTCAAGACCGGCACGGAGAGCGAGCACCGCTGAAGCCTGCTGCTCGGGCGCCGTCGAGCTGTAGGCGCGTTCCTTCACCAGCTCCAGGTAGTCGTCGCAGAAGGTCCAGAAGAACTTCTCGGTTGCCTCGAGCGCCCGTGCGTGGTCGAATTCGTCGAAGGCCGCCGTCGCTGTCTCCACCACTCGTGCCAGCTCGGCAAGCATGTCGATGTCCAGCGGGTTGCTTATCGTCGCGGCCTCGACAACAGGCTCGGGGAACGAGTAGACGAACTTCGCCGCGTTCAGAACCTTGATTGCCAGTCGCCGGCCGATCTTGATCTGTTTGGGGTTCTGCGGATCGAAGGCCGCGTCGGTGCCAAGCCGGCTCGATGCCGACCAATAGCGCACGGCATCCGACCCGTGCTCGTCGAGCATTCCGGCGGGAGTGACGACGTTGCCCTTCGACTTGGACATCTTCTTGCGATCCGGGTCGACGATGAAGCCGGAGATTCCGGCACTCTTCCACGGGATTGTGCCGTTTTCGAGTTCCGCCCGCAGCATCGTGGAGAAGAGCCAGGTGCGGATGATGTCCTGACCCTGTGCCCGGAGGGAGTACGGGAAGACCAGGTCGAAGAGCTCGGGGTCGCGTTCCCAGCCGCCGGCGATCTGCGGGGTGAGCGACGAGGTGGCCCACGTGTCCATGATGTCTACCTCGCCGACGAAGCCGCCGGGTACGCCCCGTTGGGATTCCTCGAACCCGGGCGCGGGAGCGGATGCCGGGTCGACCGGAAGGGAGTCCTCGGTGGGGACGATGACGGCCCCCTTCTCGCCAAACTCGTCCAGTTCGTACCAGACCGGGATCGGCACGCCGAAGAACCGTTGGCGAGAGATCAGCCAGTCGCCGGTGAGCCCGTTGACCCAGTTCTCGTAGCGCACACGCATGAAGTCGGGCACGAAGTTGACCTCGCGGCCGCGCTCAAGGAGGGTCTCGCGCAGCCTCTCGTCGCGCGCACCATTGCGGATGTACCACTGCCGGGTGGACACGATCTCGAGGGGCTTGTCACCCTTCTCGAAGAACTTGACGGCGTGCACGATGGGCTTCGGGGTGCCGATCAGTTCGCCGCTCGCGGTGAGCAGCTCGACGATCTTCGCCTTCGCACTGAAGACCGTCTTCCCGGCCAGCTCGGCGTAGGAGGCAATGGGGGCGTCCCCGACGATGGCGTCCGGGGGGTCGGCGATGATGCGACCGTCCCGGCCGATGATGGTGCGGTTGGGGAGGTCGAGTTCCCGCCACCAGACGACGTCGGTAACGTCGCCGAAGGTACACACCATCGCGATGCCCGATCCCTTGTCCTTCTGGGCGAGGTGGTGAGCCAAGACGGGCACTTCGACGCCGAACAGGGGAGTGGTGACTGTGGTTCCGAACAGGTGCTGGTATCGCTCGTCGTCGGGGTGCGCGACGAGGGCGACGCACGCCGGCAACAGTTCGGGTCGGGTCGATTCGATCTGGATGTCGCCGTCAGCGCCATGGAAGGCAAGACCGTAGTAGGCGGCCGGTTGCTCCTTGTCTTCGAGCTCCGCCTGGGCGACCGCGGTGCGGAAGGTCACGTCCCACAGGGTCGGCGCCTCGGCCTGGTAGGCCTCGCCGCGGGCGAGGTTTCGCAGGAAGGCGCGTTGCGCGGCGGTCTGCGCCTCGTCGCCGATTGTGCGGTAGGTGAGGGAGTAGTCGACGCTGAGGCCGAGCTTGCGCCACAGGTCCTCGAATTGCTTTTCATCTTCGACCGTGAGCCGCTCGCACAGCTGAATGAAGTTGCGGCGGGAGACGGGAAGCTGGTCGGCGGCCTTGCTGCTCGCGTTGTCCCCGCCCTCGAGCGGTGGCGTGAAGTCCGGGTCATACGGCAGTGACGGGTCGCAACGCACCCCGTAGTAGTTCTGCACGCGACGTTCTGTCGGCAGACCGTTGTCGTCCCAGCCCATCGGGTAGAAGATGTGGCGCCCCCGCATCCGCTGGTAACGCGCGATGAGGTCCATGTGGGTGTAACTGAAGACGTGCCCGATGTGCAGGCTGCCGGATGCCGTCGGCGGAGGGGTGTCGATGCTGAATACGTTGTCCCGGGTGGCGGTGGCACGATCGAACCGGTGAGTGTTCTGGGCTTGCCAGACGTCGTCCCATTTGGCTTCGAGTCCCTCGAGGGCGGGCTTGTCTGGGATGGCGGAAGCCATGGCATCTCCGGTTCGATATATGCGGCACCGAGTCGATGAAGAGGTGCCTGAGTGTGCGTGGTGCCGCAATTCTACCGCTCCCGTCCCTTCCGTCCCGTGGGCCGGTGGGGTGATCAGCGAAAGCGGAGGTGGCGGGGCGAATCGCTAACCGGTGAACCCGTTGTTGGTCACCAGGATCGTTTTGCTCGCCTTCGATCCGTTGCCGATAACCGTGATGGTGTATTGGTGGCTCGCCGCCGGGCACGCGAAGGTGAATGGCGTTTGCGGGAACTTGGTGCTGTCGCCGTTTGGCGGCAGGTTCGGGTAGAACGGATCGACTGCCGCGTCGCTCGTGTCGACTCCAAAGAACGCCTCCGCCGCGTTCGTGCTTGTCCATCCGAAGGCGAGTTGCGGATTCGGCTGGCTGCTGTCGGTCGAGCAGGTAACCGTCGGCGTGCTCACCGTGAAGGAGTCGACCGAGGCGACCGGCGCCGGGGGTGTCGTCGCCGAGGGGCTCGGCGACGGCGACGGCGATGGCGATGGAGACGGCGATGGCGACGCGCTCGGCGAAGGAGACGGCGACACGCTGGGTGCCGCGGACGTCGACGGGCTCGGGCTGGCCGCCGGGCTGGCGGTGTTCCGCGACAGCAACATCAACAGCAACACGATCACGGCGATCAGAAGCACAACGCCGGCGATGATCAGCGCAAGGGTCAGCCGAGCGCCGGATTCCTCGGAGGCGGTCGGGGTGGCTCTTCGCCTCGCCCGGGATCGGGTGGGGAATTCGGCGGAGGGAGCGGGCGCGCCGAGCCGCTGGGTGGGAGCGACGTCTGCGGGGGCGGAGAATCGTCGAGTGACGTCACCCGCGGGAGCGTGGTCGATTCGCTGCGTTGCCAGATCGTGCGGCGCGTCATTCGGCGCCGCGAAGAGTCGGGTTTGCGCATCCTGTTCCGACGCGTCGGCGGCGTCGGCGTGCGGACCGGCCTCGGAGTCCGCAGCGGGATCGGCTGGCGAGTCCGCGTCGGAACCGCTCACCGCCGCGTCATCACGGTGCGGATTCCAATCGAATCGGCGGGTCGGCGGAGCCTCGTCGGGCACCTCTTCCGAACCGCGGGTTGGAGTGTCGTCGCTCATGACTATCCAGCGTAGAGGGGGCTTAGTGAGTGTCGGACACGCATCTCAGCTCACCGCTTCGATCCGCGGCGCAGCGGCGATGAGTTTTCGCGTGTATTCGTCGGCGGGATTCCGAAACACGTCTTCGGTCGGCCCGGCCTCCACGACCCGTCCGGCGCGCATCACGATGAGGTCGTCGCTCATGTGCCGGACCACGCCGAGGTCGTGGGTGATGAACAGATAACTGAGTCCGAGCGAGCGTTGCAGATCGTCGAGCAGATCGAGCACTTGAGCCTGCACCGACACGTCGAGACTCGAGACCGGTTCGTCGCAAATGAGCACGTCCGGTCGCGGGGCGATGGCTCGCGCGATCGCCACCCGCTGCTGCTGACCGCCGGAGAGCAGCCGCGGACGCCGCGCGGCGAGGGAGGGGGACAGCCCGACCGAGCGGAGCAGCTCGGCAACCGCGAGGTAGTCCCGCCGGGGCGTGCCAAGCGAGTCGCGGAGGATCCGACCGACGGTCAGCCGTGGATCGAAGGAGCTGAGGGCATCCTGGTAGATGGCGCCGATCCGCGGTCGTCTCGGGCGGCGGGACGTCTCGGCCAACTCACTCCAGGGCTCGCCGAGCAGCGAGACCGACCCCGCATCCGGGCGTTCGAGCGCGAGCGTCAGCCGCGCCACGGTCGTCTTTCCCGAACCCGACTCGCCGACAATGCCGAGGGTTCGCCCGCGGCGCAGACGGAACGACACGTCGTCGACGGCTTGCAGGTCGCCGAATTGCCGCGACAGGCCCGACGCGGAGAGCACGACATCAGGGGTGACCTCCGCGGCCGGCACCGCTGGCGCCTCGGTCAACCGGTCGAATCGCGGTCGGTCCGTCGGCACTGCGTTCAGCAGGCGCCGGGTGTACGGATGCTGCGGCGCGTCGATCAGCCGAGCGCTCGATCCGCTCTCCACCACCCGGCCCTCCTTCATCACGAGCACCTGGGAGGCGAGCCGGCTCACCACCGCGAGGTCGTGGCTGATCAGCAGGATCGCGGTGCCCTGATCTCGCAATCGCTCGATCAGTTCGAGGATGCCCGCCTGCACCGTGGTGTCGAGGGCGGTGGTCGGCTCATCCGCGATGAGCAGCCGCGGTCGCAGCGCGATGGCGGACGCGATGATGGCGCGCTGCCGCAGACCACCGGAGAGTTCCCCCGGTCGCTGCGACGCCCGAAGCGCCGGTTGCGGCACACCCGCCTCGCCGAGCAGTTCGATGACCCGTTTGCTGCGCTCGACCGCGGTCGACGCGGTGTGGAGGCGGAGCGAGTCCGCAATCTCCCGGCCAACCGGGCGAAGCGGATCGAGCGCCACGAGAGCACCCTGCGAGACGAAGCCGATGTCGCGGCCGCGCAGTCGCTGGAGGCGCCGCGGTGAGGCAGTGAGCAGGTCGGTCTGGTCGAATCGAAGCTCGGCCGCCCGCACCGCCCCGCCGGTGAGTCCAAGGAGTGATCGGGCTGTCACGCTCTTACCCGATCCGGACTCGCCGACTATGGCGGTGCACGCTCCTGCTTCGATGTCGAAGGACACGCCAGCGACCACTTCGGCGCGGCCGAAGGTCACGCTGAGGTTGCGAACCGATACGAGGGAGGTCACGACAGTCGTCCTCGCTGTTGGATGCCGCGGCCGAGCACGGTCGTCGAGATGGCGCTCAAGACGATGAATAGGCCGGGGAAGAATGTCATCCACCAGAACGAGCTGATGTAGGTTCGGCCGGCCGAAAGCATCGCCCCCCACTCCGCGGCCGGCGGAACGGCGCCGAGACCGAGATAGCTGAGCGAGGAGGCCCACACGATCGACTGACCGATGCCGAGGGTCACGAGCACGAAGAGCGAGCCCGCGACGTTTGGCAGGAGGTGCCGGAACAGTCGGTGGGCCGGCCCGCGACCGAGCACAAGCGCCGCCTCGAGATAGGGCGCGCGCCGCACCACGAGCACCTGACTGCGGATGATTCGGGCATATCCCGGCGCCGTGGCGAGCCCGACGGCGACGGTCGAGGTCACCACCCCCGGCCCGTAGATCACGATGAACAGCAGGGCGAAGAGCAGGCCGGGGAAGGCGAACAGCACCTCGAGAAACCGGGTGGTGCCGAAGTCGAGCCAGCGGGGACCCAGCCCGGCAAGCAGTCCGAAGACCAGGGCGAGGCCGACTCCGATCGCGGTCGCGGCAAGCCCGATGAGAAGCGAGGCGCCGGTGCCGTGAACGATGCGGGTGTAGATGTCTCGCCCGGACTCGTCGGTGCCGAACGGGTGGGCGAAAGATGGGCCGCGGAAGCTCTGCAACGGATGGATGGCGAGCGGATTCCCGGGCGCCAGTAGATCCGGAGCCAGGGCGGCGAGCACCAGGAAGACGATCACCGCGACGGCCAGGACGAGCGTGACGCGCCTCACCGGGCGCGCAATCTCGGATCGACCAGTCGGTCGGCCAGGTCGGTGAGGGTGGTCACGAGCATGTACCCGAGAGCCACGACGATGACCACGCCGACCACTAGCGGAACGTCACGCTGCTGGACGGCGGAGAGCAGACTCCGCCCGATACCCGGCCTCGCGAAGATCGTCTCGACCACGACCGCCCCGCTGATCAGCGCGCCGAACGCCCAGCCGGCGAGCCCGATGGCCGGTATGGCCGCGTGGCGAAGGGCGTGACGCCAGAACACGCCGTTCGACCCCTCGCCGCGGGCACGGGCGGCGAGCACGAAGGGGGACGCCATGGCGTCGAGGATCGATTCCCGCATCACCTGACCGAGGAATCCGGCTAGCGGAATGGCGAGAGTGAGCACGGGCAGGATCAGTCCGGCCGCGCCAGGGATGCTCACCGGGGGAAGCCAATCGAGAGTGGTGCTGAACAGGAGGATGAGCGAGATCGCGAGCCAGAAGTGTGGAACGGCGGCGGCGACGACCTCGAGCACCGAACTCACCGCGGAGGCGCCCGGCCCGCCCCATGCCGACCAGGCGGCGAGCCCGAGCGCGATGGCCGCTGCTACGACGAGCGAGACCGCCGCAAGAAGCAGGGTGCCGCCAAGGTTCTGGCCGATCACGGTGATGACGGGTTGGCGCAACGCGTAGGACTGTCCGAGGTCACCGACGGCGAGCCGGCCGAGGTAGTGGAGGTACTGCAGCGGAAGCGGCTGATCGAGCCCGAAGTCCGCCCGCGCCTTCGCGAGCGCTGCGGCGCTCGCCTGGGAACCGGGGCCGCCGAGGATCGCCTCGGCGGGGTCCCCCGGAATGAGCCGGATGGCGAAGAAAGTGACGGTCGCGACCGCCCACAGCACGAAGACGACGCCGCCGAGGCGGAGGAGCAGCCAGGGCAGCCAGCGTCGCGCGACCGAAGACCGGGGTGCGGCCGCTACCGGGAGAGCCACGCGTCATACATCGTCGGTGTCGACACCGTCGGCATCGCCCGCACGCCCTTCACGGTTGACCGCAGCAGGTAGTGGTTCTGCTGGTCGTAGAGCGGGAGGATGTAGTAGCCGCCCAGGATGATGTCCTGGGCCTGTTTGTAGAGCGACGCGCGCTCCTTCTGATCCGAGGTCTCGCCGGCCCTGACGAGCAGCGCATCGAGCGCCGGGTCCTTGACCTGG
This sequence comes from Microbacteriaceae bacterium, assembly GCA_025464975.1. Classification (GTDB taxonomy): domain Bacteria; phylum Actinomycetota; class Actinomycetes; order Actinomycetales; family Microbacteriaceae; genus Lacisediminihabitans. The sequence continues at coordinate 390,554 of JAODMT010000004.1, forward strand.
GAGTGGTTGGCGAAGTATCCGCTCGGTGCCGGCTTCGTGCCGTCGGAGTCGTAGAGGATGCGCAAGACGTCCGGACCGACCTTCGTGTACGGGGCGCTGACGAGGTTGTACTGGTTGGCGCCGAGGGCGCCGTACCAGCTCGAGAGGTCAAGCGGGTGGAGGTCGACCTTGAAGCCGGCCTGTTTCGTCGTGGCCTGAAGCTGCTCGAACAGCGACTGCTCGGCCGGGATCGATTGATTGGTGCTCACGGGGAAGTTCAGCTCGAGCACCTTGCCGTCCTTGACGCGGTAGCCGTCGGAGTTCCGCTGGGTCCAGCCGGCTTCATCCAGCAGCTTCGCGGCGGCCTTCTGGTCGTAGGTGAAGAGTTTCGGCTCGGAGATGCCGAGTTTCTCGACGCTCGACAGCGCGGAGTACGACCGCTTTGCGGTTCCGAAGAACAGGCTCGTGATGGCGTCGTTGACGTCGGCCGAGCGGATGAACGCCTCCCGCACCCGCTTGTCGTCGAACGGCGCGATGCTCGAGTTCAGTTCTATGCGATTGGAGGCGCCGGGGCGCGGCGCGTCGATCGCGACGAGGTCCTTGGTCTTTTTCGCCGCGACGAGCGTGTCGGGCTGGGCGTTGTCGATCACGTCGACGGTGCCGGACTGCAGGGCGGCGTACCGGGAGGCCGAGTCGGGCAGGAATCGCCACTGGATGGCCTTGAGGTACGCCGGGCCGGTGTGAGCGGCATCCGCGGGCGGCGAGTTGTACTTGTCGTTGCGGACGAGCGAGATCGACTGCTGGTGCACCCACTTGGTCACGATGAACGGCCCGGTGCCGACCGGGGACTCGCAATTGACCGCCTGGCTGCGCTTCAGGGCCTTCGCCGACTCGATGGCGAGCCACGGTTGGGACAGCGAATCGAGGAGTGCGCTATCCGGGGTGCTCAGCGTGAAGCGCGCCGTCAGATCGTTGACCACGGTGACGCCCGTGACCTTCTGCAGGGCGAGGTAGCCGGTGGATGACCCGGTGGCCGGGTCCTGCAGGTGCGCGACGTTTGCGGCGACGGCCTCGGCGTTCAGCGGCGTGCCATCGGTGAATTTCACGTTCTTACGCAGCGTGAAGTCCCAGCTCAGGCCGTTGGCGGACTCCGTCCACTTCGTCGCCAGCCACGGGATGATGTCGCCGGCCTTATTCTTGGAGACCAGCGACTCGAGGTACTGGGTCGCGACGAGGGCCTGAGGATAGTTTCCCCCGACATGTGGGTCGAGGCAGGTCGGTTCGGCGTCGCCGGTCGCATAGACGAGTGTTCCGCCGGAGACGGGAGCGGATCCGCGCGGCGCGGCCGTCGTGGTGCATCCGACCAGCAAGAGGCCGACGGCGGCCATGGCAATCAGGGGGGACAGGAAGCGTTTCACGGGCTCTCTCACGAACGGGCTATTATTGGGCTGAGTCCATTATCGCACTCAGGAGGTGACGCGTGACTTCCCAAGCTCAAAAGCCAGTCGGTCGTCCGCGCAGGTCGTCGAGGTCAATGCTCGAGGATGCGGCGGTGGAGCTGTTCCTCGAGAACACCTACGCCCTAACCACCATCGAACAGATCACGCAGCGAGCCGGCGTCAGCCGCAACACCTTCTTCAACTACTTCTCCGCCAAGAGCGACCTTCTGTGGGTGGAGCTGGATGCCGGCATCGACCGGCTCGCGGCCGAGCTCTCCCGTGTTCCGGCCGGGGGGCCGGCCCTTTCCGCGGTGCGGGACGCCGCGCTTCGGGTCGTCTACGACGTCGGGGTTGACCGGGTGCCGCTCGCCCTGACCCAGGACGACGTGATGGGCACCCGGGAGGAGACCCGCTCATCCGGGCTTGCGCGACTGGCGCGACGGTCGGACGTGATCGCGGCGTTCCTCTCCCGCCAGATCGGGCGACCGGTCGACGACCTGCTCGTGCTGAGCGCGGCGAACGCACTGTCCGGGGCGATCTCCGCCGCCTGGACGGTGTGGGCGCGGGACGGCATCGGCCGCGGCCCGCTGTTCGACTACGCCTCGGATGCCCTCGCGATCGTGTCGATCGGGCTCGACGCGGGCCTCGAGCCCGCGGCCGCGGCTAGAATGGCTGGCAACGACATCGATCCGGTCATCACCGGGGAGTCTTCGGAAGAACGGTCGGGTTCTTAGCGGACCTCGACCAAGTAGAACCGAACGGGTCTGGCCCGTCATCGCCAATGAATAAGCGGTCGATCGGGCGCAATCCCGATCGGCAAGCGGGGTGGTACCGCGGCATCCGTGTCCAAACGGGTGACGTCCTCGTCCAGTTGAAAGCCCGACCTGGAGAGACATGACCTACCCGCTGACCCCCGATGGCGAAACCGAGCCGCTCACCGCGTCTCCGAACTTCCCGGCGATCGAAGACGGCATTCTCGCGTTCTGGAAGAGAGACAACACCTTCCAGGCATCCGTCGATCGCCGCGAGGGATGCGAGGAATGGGTGTTCTACGACGGCCCGCCCTTCGCTAACGGGCTCCCGCACTACGGACACCTGCTCACCGGATATGCCAAGGACCTGTTTCCCCGGTTCCAGACGATGCGCGGAAAGCAGGTCCACCGACGCTTCGGCTGGGATACCCACGGACTCCCTGCCGAGCTCGAGGCGATGCGTCAGCTCGGGATCACGGAGAAGTCGCAGATCGAAGAGATGGGCGTCGAGCAGTTCAATGCCGCCGCCCGCGCATCGGTGCTCGGATACACCACTGAGTGGCAGGACTACGTCACCCGCCAGGCTCGCTGGGTCGACTTCGAGAACGACTACAAGACCCTCGATGTGACGTTCATGGAGTCGGTCATCTGGGCATTCAAGCAACTCCACGACAAGGGGCTCGCCTACGAGGGCTTCCGCGTGCTTCCGTACTGTTGGCACGACGAAACGCCGCTGTCCAACCACGAACTGCGCATGGATGACGACGTCTATAAGACCCGTCAGGACCAGACCGTCACCGTTACCTTCCCGCTGGACGGGGCCAAGGCCGAGGCGCTGCACCTCACCGGGGTGAAGGCCCTGGCCTGGACCACAACGCCGTGGACCCTCCCGACCAACCTCGCCCTCGCGGTCGGCCCCCGGATCGAATACGCCGTGGTGCCGAGCGGACCGCACGGGGCATCGGACGGCTCGGCCGATGGGGTCGCCGAGTTCCTGCTCGCCGCCGACACCGTCGCGGCCTACGCGAAGGATCTCGGCTACGGCTCGCCGGAGGCGGCGATCGCTGCGGTCAGCCGCACCATCCTCGGCGCCGACCTCGCCGGCGTCACCTACGACCGGTTGTGGGACTATTACGCCGACGAGGAGACCTGGGGGACCCAGAACGCCTGGCAGATCCTTGTCGCGGAGTACGTCGCCACCGGCGAGGGAACCGGCATCGTTCACCAGGCTCCCGCGTACGGCGAGGACGACCAGGTCACCTGCGCCGCCGCCGGCATCCCGGTGATCATCTCGGTGGACGACGGCGGCAAGTTCCTTTCGCAGGTGCCGGAGGTGGCCGGACTCCAGGTGTTCGACGCGAACAAGACGCTCACCCAGTTGCTCCGGGCCAACGGCCGACTGCTTCGGGTGGCGAGCTACGAGCACCCGTACCCGCACTGTTGGCGTTGTCGCAATCCGCTCATCTACAAGGCGGTGTCGAGCTGGTTCGTGCGTGTCACCGAGTTCCGGGACCGCATGGGCGAACTCAACCAGGAGATCAACTGGGTGCCGGAGAACGTCAAGGACGGCCAGTTCGGAAAGTGGTTAGCCAACGCCCGCGACTGGTCAATTTCCCGCAATCGGTATTGGGGTTCGCCCATTCCGGTGTGGAAGAGCGACGATCCCGACTACCCGCGCGTCGACGTGTACGGCTCGCTCGACGAACTGCGGCGCGACTTCGGCGCGCTGCCGCTGAACTCCGATGGTGAGCCAGACCTGCACCGTCCGTTCATCGATGAGCTGACGAGACCAAACCCGGACGATCCCACCGGGCGCAGCACCATGCGCCGGATCGAGGACGTGCTCGACGTGTGGTTCGATTCCGGTTCGATGCCATTCGCCCAGGTGCACTACCCGTTCGAAAACCAGGACTGGTTCGACAGCCACAACCCGGCCGACTTCATCGTCGAGTACATCGGACAGACTCGCGGCTGGTTCTACATGCTGCACGTGCTCTCGACCGCGCTGTTCGACCGGCCGGCCTTCTCCAATGTCATCAGTCACGGCATCGTGCTCGGAAGCGATGGGCAGAAGATGTCGAAGAGCCTCCGCAACTATCCGGATGTCTCGGAGGTGTTCGACCGGGACGGCGCGGACGCGATGCGGTGGTTCCTGATGGCGTCATCGGTGATCCGCGGCGGAAACCTCGTGGTCACGGAGGAGGGCATCCGTGAGGGAGTGCGACAGCTGATGCTGCCGCTCTGGAGCTGCTACTACTTCTTCACGCTCTACGCGAATGCCGGCGGCTACACGGCGACCTGGCGCACCGACTCGCCGGACGTTCTCGATCGCTACCTCCTTGCGAAGACCCGGCAGCTCGTCGTCGACGTCACCAGCGACCTTGAGGCACTCGACAGCCCGCTCGCAGCGAACGCCCTCCGGGACTTCGGGGACGTGCTCACCAACTGGTACGTGCGGCGCAGCCGGGACCGGTTCTGGTCCGGTGACAACCCGGATGCCTTCGACACGCTGTACACCGTGCTCGAGACGCTGGCCCGGCTCGCCGCCCCGCTGCTCCCGCTCGTGACGGAACAGATCTGGAAGGGCCTCACTGGCGGCCGAAGCGTGCACCTCGAGGATTGGCCGGACCCGGACTCCTACCCGCGGGACGATGCCCTTGTCGCGACGATGGACCGGGTGCGCGAGATCGCTTCATCCGGTCTCAGCCTGCGCAAGGCGACCGGGCTGCGGGTGCGACTCCCGCTTGCCGAACTCACCGTCGTCGCGGGAAACGCCGCCGACCTCACCGGCTTCGGCGACATCCTGCGCGACGAGCTCAACGTGAAGGCGGTCGTGCTGCGCGAGCTCTCCGAGGACAGCCTCGGCGAATTCGGCATCCAGCGAAAGCTCACAGTCAACGCCCGCGCCGCGGGCCCCCGCATCGGCAAGCAGGTGCAAACCGTCATTCAGGCCGCCCGGCTTGGCGACTGGTCGGCGAACGGAGAGAACGTCATCGTCGGCGGCGTCGAACTTCTGCCGGGCGAATTCGAACTGCACCTGCAGGCAGCGGATGACGCGCAAGCGATCACCTTCCTTCCCGGCGGCGGGTTCGTTCTGCTCGACACCGCGACGACTCCGGAGCTGGAGGCCGAGGGACTCGCCCGCGACCTCATCCGCGCCGTTCAGGACACCCGCAAGGGCGCCGGCCTCAACGTGAGCGACCGGATCGACCTCACCCTGTACTTCCAGTCCGACGTCGAGTGCGCCGGGGTTCGGCCGTTCGCCAAGACGATCGGGGACGAGACTCTCGCCCTCTCGATCGACGCGGTCCCCACAGGGGGCGACAATGTCGAGGTGTTTGCCGCTCAGCACGGCAAGACCGCGGCGTTCCGTTCGCTGATCACGGCGGGCCAGTACGCAAACATCGGCGATGTGCTCGTCGAAGTAACCATCCATGGAGCAGGTATCGATGTCTAACGACCATGATTCGCACGACCCCGAGCTGAGCGACGACTCCCTCTACCAGCGAGAGGCCGACGCGGTGTATGCCGAGCTGCTCGCCCGCATCGGGGAGGGCCACCCGCAGCCGCGGCTTGGCGCGGTGCGTCGGGTGGTCGAGCTGCTCGGCGATCCGCAGCGCGCCTACCCGATCATCCACGTGACGGGAACCAACGGGAAGACCTCGACGAGCCGAATCACCGAGAGCATTCTTCGCGCCTACGGACTGCGAACGGGTCTGTTCTCGAGCCCGCATCTGGTGCGCGTCAACGAGCGAATTCTGATCGACGGTGCCCCGATCTCCAACGAGGCCTTCGTCAGCAACTATCGCGACATCAAGCCGTATCTCGACCTCGTCGACGCGGAACTACGCACGGCCGGCGACGCGCCGCTCGCATTTTTCGAAGCTTTTACCGCCCTCGCCTTCGCGAGCTTCGCCGACGCGCCGGTCGACGTCGCGGTCATTGAGGTCGGCCTCGGCGGGGAGTGGGATGCCACCAACGTCGGCGACGGACAGGTCGCCGTGTTCACGCCGATTTCGCTCGATCACACGGCCCGGCTCGGCAACACCGTCGCGCTCATCGCCGCGACCAAGGCCGGCATCATCAAGCCGGCCGCGGCCGTCGTGTCGTCCAACCAGCCGCCGACCGCGCTCGCCGAACTGGAGCGCGCCAGCGAACTCATGGAAGCCAGCTTTGCCGTGCAGGGCGGCGGTTTCGAGCTGCTGTCCAACACGGTTGCCGTGGGAGGTCAGCTGATCTCGGTTCGCGGCCTCGCCGGAACCTACAACGACCTCTTCCTTCCGCTGTTTGGCGACCACCAGGCGCAAAACGCCACGGTCGCGATCGCCGCCGTGGAGTCCTTTCTCGGCGGTGGAAGCCAGATGCTCGTCGGCGACGTGCTCGCCGAGGGGATCGCCACCGCGACATCCCCGGGTCGGCTGCAGGTGCTCGGCATCGAGCCAACGGTGATTTTGGATGCCGCTCACAACCCGGACGGCGCCGAGTCGCTCACCGCCGCCATCGGCCGCTACTTCACGTTCGACGAGGTGGCGATCGTGCTCGGGGTGCTCGCCGATAAGGACGCGCGAGGGATCATCTCGGCGCTGGCCCCCCTCGCCGAGGTGTTTCTGGTCACGGCCTCGAGCTCGGATCGCGCCATCCCGGTCGACGAACTCGCGGAACTGGTTCGCGAGGTGGCCCCCGACAACTCGGTCGAGGACTACGACTCTCCGGCAGAGGCGATCGAGGCAGCGCGGGCGTGGGCGGCGAAAAAGCCTCGCCGCGGCGTTGTCGTCACCGGATCGATCACTCTCATCGGTGAGGCGATGGAGATTTCCGAGAGTGAAGGCTGGAAGCGGTGACAGAGCCGGCCGCGACGCCGAGGTCGCGACGGGAGAAGTCGGCGACCGAGTCGCTGCTCTCGATCGCGCTGCTGCTCGAGGCGATCCTGATCTTCTTCGTGGTCATGGTCGCCTTCGGGCTCAAAGTTCTGCCGCCGGCGGTCGTGTTCGGCGGCGGAGCGGCGCTCTTCGTGATCATGCTTGTGACCGGTCGTCTGATTCGCTTTACGTGGGCGGTGTGGGCGGGGTGGCTGTTGCAAGCGGCACTCATCGCCATCGGCGTTCTGCTGCCACTCATGTACTTCATTGGCGCGGTGTTCTGCGCCATCTGGATCTATTGCTTCCTGATGGGCCGAAAACTGGACCGTCAGAAGGCCGCCTATCTCGCCAACCCCAACAACAAGGAGTAATGAATGGCCACCGTCGAAGAAACTCTCGTGCTCGTCAAGCCAGACGGCGTGTCCCGCAACCTGACCGGGGAAATTCTGCGCCGCATCGAGTCGAAGGGGTATCAGCTCGTCGACGTGAAGCTCGTGCAGGCGAGCCGCGAGCTGCTCGCTAAGCACTACGAGGAGCACCTCGGCAAGCCGTTCTACGAGCCGCTCGTGGAATTCATGGAGAGCGGCGCCATCGTGGCATTTCGCATCGCCGGTGAGCGTGTGATCGAGGGCTTTCGCTCGATCGCCGGCACCACGGACCCGACCACGGCGGCCCCCGGCACCATCAGGGGAGACCTCGGACGCGACTGGGGCCTCGCGGTACAGCAGAACCTCGTGCACGGATCGGACTCGTCAGAGTCCGCCGCGCGCGAGCTCGCACTCTGGTTCGACTGAGCTCTCCGTGAGCCACGGCGGCCGCCGTCGTTCAGCGCGGTGCAGCTGGTAGCCCGGTGAGCGCCGAGTCACGCTGCCCCGCGCTATTGCGGGCCTCTTCCGACAAAACGGGGTTGGCACGCCGGCCCTACTAGTCCGTTGTGGCCCGCTTTCGCGCTTCCCCGCCCCAACGGCCCGGATTTCTCCGGAGGTCTCTGAGATGTGCCGCAATGTGAACGCTCACTTGGGTCAGATTGCCTGGGTTTTGCCAAATCCTCCGGAGAAACGTGTCAGCGGGAACGATTGGTGGCCGGAAATGGACCCGTCGCAACCCGAAAGGGTGCGCACCCAATCAGGTGTCTGGCGGCCCGCCTAGCCCGCGTTCTGCTGCACGAAGGTGGCGAACGCGGTCGGGTCGGTGAGGGACCCGGAATACTGCGCGCCGTTCACGAAGACCGTCGGCGTGCCGTTGAATTTGCCGTTCTGCGTGTTCGGCAGGGTCGTGGACCCGGTGACCCGGGCGGTCGAGGCTGTCACCCAGGCCGAGAACTTGTCGCGATTCACGCACGAGGTGATTGCGCTGCTGCTGCTTCCCGCCCCCTTGAGCACCGAGAGGATCTTCGCGTTGGTGAGTCCGGTCGTCTGCTCGGCAGGCTGATTGGCAAACAGCGCCTTGTTGACCGCGAAGTAGTTGTTCGGGTCGTAATTCGCCACACAGGCTGCGGCGTTAGCGGCGCGAGACGAATACTGGGTGCCGAGCGACGAGCCGTCCAGGATCGAAATGGGGTGGATCTCGAGTGTCGCCGTCCCCGCCTTGACCCAGCTGGAAATCTGGTCCTGGTTGGTCGTCTCGAACTGGTCACAGTACGGGCACTGATAGTCGACGTAGGTCACGATGTTGACCGTTTTGGAGTGCGCGGCGGTGTTGGTCGGCACGGGCTTCTGGGTGGTCTTGAGGGCCGGCGTCGTCACCACGTCAAGGTTGGGTCCGGAAATCAGCACCCCGTCGCTGGCCATGTTCTTCGGCCCGAGTGCGGCGGGCTTCGGCGCTGATCCGTTCACGATGAAGATCGCGATTATCGCGATGACGGCGAGGATGCCGATGCCGATGCCGCTCTGCAGGAAGATCCGATTCCGGCGCTGACGGCGCTTCTCGGCCTCGCGCTCAATGCGCGCCAGTTCGCGGGCGGCCTCACGACGATCCTTCTTGCCAGGCTGCGAGGAATTGGAATTGACGGGACCAACCATTTTGAGTGACCAACGTTCCTTTCGGCGCACATGCGCGATTGTCAAGCTAGGAAAAGGGATTGAGAGGTTTCTCTGCGTCGGCTGTGAAAAGGCCCAGAGCAGGCTGAGCTCACAAGCGGTGAATCACGTCCAAACGAAGCTGGGCGATGATGGCGATCACGACGAAGCAGATCAGCGTGATCAAGGGGATGAACGTGTACGCGGTGGCGAAGAAGGAACGCGCCCGGGCTGGAACGGGGATGTTGCCGGACCTCAAGTTGTGCAGGGTCACGAGCCAGAACCCCGGGATCGTCACGGCCCACGTGGCCATGCACCACGGGCAGAGCGTGCCAAGGGCAAAAATGCTCTGGTAGATCAGCCAGATGATGAGGGCGAGCGCCCCGGCGACGCCGACATTCATGGCGATCCAGAACCAGCGGGCAAACGACACCCCGGAGAGGATCAGTGCGCCGATGACGAAAACGGCGATCCAGCCGCCGATTCCGAGAAGCGGGTTGGGGAATCCGAATAGCGAGCCCTGCCAGGAACCGAGGTTCTTGCCACACGACACGAGCACGCTGAGATTGCAGCTCGGCGCGACGGTCGGGTTGGTGAAGGTTCCCACCTTATCCACGGTGAGACGGAAGGCGGCGAAGAACCCGATGGTCGAGAGCACCGTGAGCGATACGCCGAGCCCGGCGAAGCTGCCGTTCGGCTGGAAGCGACGGATGGCGACGGCGAGGGCCACGGCCATGAGAAGCAGCTGCACAAGCAGCAGCCAGGTGAACGCGAGGTAGGCCGCCCACAGCACGAACACGACTCCAACCGAGAAGACGACGACTAGCGCCGTCCACCAGCTCTGGGGGAGGCGCGCGCCCGACAGCTGCGCGGCGCCGACCGCCAGGACCACGACGAAGATGACCATGGCGAACGCGGAAGACGGGTACCCGAGTTCGTTGTCCGCGCCGATCAGCTTGGGCGTTCCGGACGCCGACTCGATCCCGACGAAGGCCGCAACCGTGGCAATGAAAGACGCCAGCACGCCGAGTGCCCCGACCGCGGTAAGAACGATCGTTCCACCGTTGGCGCGGAAGGATCGCTCGATCGTGGGCACACACGGATTATTGCATGGGCCAAATGCCGCGTTACTCGTAATGCATGCGATAATTTGAGTAAGTCACCCGAGCCGCGCTCGACGTGGCACCAAAAGAATGCTTACCGGGCACCAACCCGGGCCATGCAGAATCGGCGTCGATCAGAAGAAGATCGACCCGCATTGATGGCGTGTCGGATAGCCAGTTCCGAGCAGAATTACCACAAACGAGCGAAACCAGAGCCAGCCCCAGCGTGTCACAGCGACCGGGGGCCGGGGGCCGGTTTCGGAGCGTAATGATTAGCGGCACATTTGCTGAGGCACCAGTTCGCCGAGGTTTTGATCCGCACGAGAGAGTACCCGACGGGCAGCGCGGCTCCCCGATCCGGCCAAGGAGTGCACCAGAAATGGTGGAGACAACTACAGATAACAATGACGGTGCGGCAAACGAACCGAAGAAGCGTCCGCGCCTATTCGGCGGTCGCCGGGCCAAGGCAAGCGCGTCCGCAGTGGTGCCGCCAATCGCGGCGCCGACAGAGTCCGTGCCGGACCAGCAGGTCGCGGCCCTGCCTGTCGCCGTCGAGCCGGTCACGGTCGATACCCGCGCGGCCGACGCCGGCAAGGCCGACGCAGCGAATCTGATCGCCGTCAACGCCGATATGAACAACGCCGATACGAACAACGGCGACGTGACGACGAAAACCCAGCCGGCAAAGCGCGCTCCGGCGCGCCGCACGCCCGCAAAGGCCACGACCGCCGCGACGAGTTCAGACTCCGCGCCGGCCTCTTCGACCGATCACCAGGCCTCGACCGATCCGACTTCGGACGAGGATGCCGCAGTCGCGCCCGCCAAGAAGACAACACGAAGCCGAGCCAAGAAACCCGAGGTGGCGCCGGCCTCCGAAGAAACCCCGGTCTCCTCGGACGCTATCGCCGTCGAGACGCCGCGGAAGGCCCCGCCGGCTCGCCCGTCCACCTCACTGCTTTTCCAGGCGCCCGATCTGCCGGTGTTGCCGCCGCGCCGCGCCGGCCGAGATGACGACCTCGACGACGAACCGCGCGAGAACAACCGCAATCAGCGCGGCGACCGCAACCAGCGCGGCGACCGCAACCAAAGCGATGACCGCAACCAGCGCGACGACCGGGACGACGACGGTGAACCGACGACGCTCCGTCGCCGCTCTCGCCGCCGTGCCGGGGACGAAGACCGTGAGCCGGGCGGCTCCGGCAACGGCAACCCCACTAACACGGTGGTCAAGGTTCGCACGCCGCGTCCGCCGCAGGAGCAGAGCAACGAGCCGACGAAGGTTCGCGGCTCGACCAGGCTCGAGGCCAAGAAGCAGCGCCGTCGCGATGGGCGGGACGCCGGTCGCCGCCGCCCCGTGATCACCGAGGCCGAATTCCTGGCTCGTCGGGAGAGCGTCGACCGCGCAATGGTGGTTCGCTCCAAGTTCAACCGCATCCAGATCGGCGTTCTGGAGGACGGTGTGCTCGTCGAGCACTATGTCGCAAAGGCTGCCGACGCGAGTCTCATCGGGAACGTCTACCTCGGGCGGGTGCAGAACGTGCTTCCGAGCATGGAAGCCGCGTTCGTGGACATCGGACGCGGTCGCAACGCCGTGCTCTATTCCGGAGAGGTCGACTGGGATGCCGCGGCCGAGAACTCGACCGACGGCAAGAGCCAGGCCCGCCGTATCGAACTTGCGCTCAAGCCCGGTGACAAGGTGCTCGTTCAGGTCACCAAGGATCCGGTCGGTCACAAGGGGGCGAGGCTCACCAGCCAGGTCAGCCTGCCGGGTCGCTACCTCGTCTACGTGCCGAACGGCTCGATGAACGGCATTTCGCGCAAGCTGCCGGATACCGAGCGAGCCCGTCTCAAGAAGATTCTCAAGGAGGTGCTTCCCGAGAACGTCGGCGTGATTGTGCGCACCGCGGCCGAGGGCGCCACCGACGAGCAACTGACGCTCGACGTCAACCGGCTCACCGCCCAGTGGGCAGCGATCAGCCAGACCCTCGAGTCCGTGCAGGCGCCCGCGCTCCTTCACAGCGAACCGGATCTGCTCGTCAAGATCGTGCGCGACGTCTTCAACGAGGACTTCGACAAGCTCGTCATCGAGGGTGAGGACGCCGAGGCGACGATCAAGACGTACCTCGCGCAGATTGCGCCGGACCTCGTCGACCGGGTGCAGACCTACGAAGGCACCGTCGACTCGTTCGATGAGTTCCGCATCACCGAGCAGATCGAGAAGGCGCTCGACCGCAAGGTCTGGCTGCCCTCCGGCGGGTCACTCGTGATCGACCGCACCGAGGCAATGACCGTTGTCGACGTCAACACCGGCAAGTTCGTCGGGTCGGGCGGGAACCTCGAAGAGACCGTCACGAAGAACAACCTCGAGGCTGCCGAGGAGATCGTTCGACAGCTTCGCTTGCGCGACATCGGCGGCATCATCGTTGTCGACTTCATCGACATGGTGCTCGAGTCGAATCGCGACCTCGTGCTTCGCCGTCTCGTGGAGAGCCTGAGCCGCGACCGCACCAAGCATCAGGTCGCGGAGGTGACCTCGCTCGGTCTCGTGCAGATGACGCGGAAGAAGCTCGGACTCGGCCTCGTCGAGTCGTTCAGCGAGCCCTGTGAATTCTGTGCCGGCCGCGGAATCATCATCCACCACGACCCGGTCACGAAGCACCGTCAGTCCGCCCAGCCGGAGACCCCGCGTCGCGGTCGCGGCAAAGGCGGCAACGGGGGCAACGGCGGCGGCAACGGCGGAGGCAACGGGGGAGACTCCGGTCGCTCCAACGGCAACTCGGCCGGCTCCGCCCAAAAAACCAACAGCGGCGGAACCCACGCCATCACTGACGACGTGAAGAACGCTCTCGCGCAGATCGCGGCCTCGACCATCGCCCACTCCACAGCGGAGGAGGATGCCCCGGCAACGGCCGGCGTCGAGACCCCCGCTATCGAGGCGCCGGCTGGTGAGACCGTGCAGCCCGTCGTGGAGACTCCCGTGGTCGAAGAGGTGACGATCGCCGCCGCCGAGAAAGCGGTGGAGATTCTCGACATCCCGGTGAAAAAGAATGCTCGCGGTCCGCGACGCATCTCTACTCACGACGCCGAGCAGATTCTGGACTCGGTGCTCGACGCGCTTCCCGAGCCGAAGCAGCCGGGGCAGGGCCGTTCGCGCGTGTCCCGTCGGGCGTCGAGTGCCGGCACGGTGCGTACCTCCGAGTCCTCCGCCACTTCTGAGGAGCCCTAGGCTGTCGCGCCGCATTCCGGCGGAGGCCCCATAAGATTTCGAGGGTGGGTACTCGGGTAGAGGAGCGAAAGCGAGTCTTCCGGGCACCCACCATCACCGGACTGGTCGTCGGGTTACTCGGCATTTCGGCGGTCTTCGCCGTTCGAGCCCTGACCCCCGGGCTTGGCAAGTGGTCGCTTCCGAACCAGCTGCAGGACCTCCTCACGCTGAGCATCAGCGTGATCGTGGAATCGCTGCCGTTCGTGATCCTCGGCATTCTCCTTTCGATCGCGGTGCAGGTTTGGATTCCCGACCGCTGGATCATGCGGGTTCTGCCGCGTAACGCGTTCCTGCGTCGCACCGTGATCTCATTCCTCGGCATTTTCCTTCCGGTGTGCGAGTGCGGCAACGTGCCGCTCGCTCGCGGGCTCATCGTCAAGGGCTTTACGGTTTCCGAGTCGATGACCTTTCTGCTCGCGGCCCCGATTCTCAACCCGATCACGATCCTGACTACCGGCCAGGCATTCGGATTCGGCAGCTGGGTCTTTGTTGCCCGAATCGTCGGCGGCTTCGCGATCGCCAACATCCTCGGATGGCTGTTTTCGAAGCATCCGGATCAGGACAGCCTGCTCACCGATCGCTTCGCCGCCGAGTGCCGACTCCCCGACGCGCACGAGCACGACCAGACGCGCTGGCAGAAGAGCGTCGAACTCTTCACGCGGGAGTGTGGGGTCATCATGCCGGCGATGTTCATCGGCTCCCTCGTCGCCGGCCTCGTGCAGGTCGCGGTTCCGCGGGCTATTCTGCTCGGCCTCGGCAGCAATCCCGTGTGGTCGATCCTGGCCATGATGGCGCTCGCCTTCGTGATCTCCGTGTGCTCCACCGTCGACGCGTTCTTCATCCTGCCGTTCGCGAGCACCTTCATGCCGGGCTCGATCGCCGTATTCCTGGTGTTCGGACCGATCATTGACATCAAGATGCTCACGCTGATGCGCACGACCTTCACCGCGAGGGTGCTTGTGCGTCTCACCGTCATTGTCGGGCTGCTCAGCGCCCTGATCGGATTGGTCATCAACTATGTGGCGTAACAGACTGTGGCGTTCGATTCAGCGCTGGCAGGGCATCGCCCTCGTGATCGCGGCTCTCGTGGCGACGGTGTGGCTCGCCTGGACGAACCAGCTGATCCTGTACATCAATCCCAGTTACATCGTGTTCACCGTGATCATGGGCGCGATCGGACTCGTCTTCGTCGTGGCGAGCTTCGTCACCAAGGCGGATCACAACCACGATCACGATCTCGATGAACCGCGTCGCCGGTTCAGCGGCCCGCTGTCCGTCGTCGCAACGCTGCTGACCCTCTTTGTGGCGGCCGGTCTCGTCGTCGTGCCGCCGGCCACCCTGACGACCGCGACTGCGGATCAGCGAGTGGTGAACAGCACCGGGGTCGGAACGGGGACCAAGACGGTGGGGGCCGCGGCATCCGCCCCCACCGGAGCGTTTGCCAAGTTCACCGTTGAAGACTGGTCGTCGTTGCTGCGCCAGACCACCGACGCAAGCTTCTACCAGAACAAGACAGCGGATGTCGTCGGCTTCATCTCGAAGGACCCGGACGACCCCGACAACGTTTTTTACGTCACCCGATTTGTCATCACCTGCTGCGCCGTCGACGCGCAGCCGGTGGGCGTTCCGGTGTACCTGCCCAACTGGAAGAGCACGCTCCGCACCGATCAGTGGGTGAAGGTCGTTGGGGCCTTCGACACCAATCCGAGCAGTAAGAGCCAGCAGGCGATTGCCCTCGTTCCGACATCGACGACCAAAGTGGACCAGCCGAGTGACCCATACCTCTATTGAGCCCAACCGCGGCTCCGGCACGGCGGGGGGCGCGAGCGACCGACCGTACCGTCGAGCGCTCGCCACCACGGTCACCACCCTGGTCGTGCTCGTGGCGGTGTTCGCCGGCCTGAACTACCTGCAGGGTCCCAAGCTCGCGAGTGCCCAGGTGGACTCGAGTCGCGTCGTCGCCCAATCGGGTCAACAGTTGCGACTGTTCGCCAACCAGAGCATCACGGCGGTGAGGAAGAGCCAGGTGAGGGTGACGCCGGCCTCCCCGTTCACGGTCAGCAGTTCCGGTGACGTCATCGCCGTGCAGTTCAGCAATCGGCTGCTCTACGGCACCAGTTACACGGTCAAGGTCGACGGGGTCGGTAATGGCGCCCAGCCTCGCACGACGAACTTTGCCTACTCGTTCCGCACGCCAGCCGCCCAGGTCTACTACCTGGATCGAGCCGATCCCAGGACGGGCGGTCCGGACGAGATCGTGAAGACGAGCCTCACGGGGAATGCTCGCACCGTCGTCTACTCGGCCCCGCGCATCCAGCAGTTCGTCGTCTTCCCTCAGGCGATCGCCGTGACGACACTCGGGGACGATGGCACGAGCGCGCTCTCCCTCGTCAGCCTTGACAAGGGTTTCGTCGCGAAGCTGCTGCTGCCCGGCAGCGGCACAATCGACGAGTTGCAGGGGGCGAACGCTGCGGGCGTCGTCGGCTTGACCTTCACCAGCAGCGGCCCTGCCGCCGAACGTGAATTCAACGACACCCTGATGACCGTCAACCTGACCGGCGCGCAAACCGTCGATCCGGTGCTCGATCTCGCCGGCAAACCGCTCCAGGTCCTGACCTGGTCGTTCGTGACCGGAAGCCCAAGCATTGTCGCGCAGAGCACCGACCAGACGGTGTTTCTCATCGATCCGACAAAGCCGGGTTCCATAGTGCCGCTCGGCCAGTATCAGGATCTCGGCGGCAGCGCGCCGGATGGCAAGTCGATAGTGGTGAGCGACATTTACGGCAAGATCGCCTATTCGCTCTCCTCCGGCAAGGAAACTCGGTTGCCTTCGCTGCCCATGGCCGGCGCGACGACCTACGGGGGAGAGGCGGAACTCATCGGCTCCGGAACTGCTCGCGTGCAGCAGGTGGCCGTGCCCGACAGCACCGGCAGCGGCCGCTACCAGAGCTTCCTTGTGCTCGAGGACGGCACCCAGACCCGCATGCTGTTTCAACCTGCGGATGAGAAGGGCAGCATTCAGGGATTCAGCGTGTCCCCGAACGGGCAATACGTTGCCGTCAACGTGATCCCCGACTTCGCCGCGAGTGTCTCCGACAACTACGCGGTGGATGCCCAGTCGACCTCGATCTCCACCATCTTCATCGATATCAAGAGTGGAACCGTGGTTCGGAGCGTGACGGGATTCGAGGAGAGCTGGTGAACTAGCGTTCCCGCCGCTCTCGTTGGGACACCCGCAGCCCGCTGGACTGAAGCCGCTTCACCAGTTCCCGATTGCTCACCGGCGCGGCGCCTGCTTCCACAAGGTCGTCGTACCGCCGAGCTGGAACGTCGTAGTGGTCACGGTCGAAGGCTCGGCGCTGAAGACCCACTCGCTCGGCAAACTCGTGCAGCTCCGAAAGAGAGCTGTCGCTCACGAGGTGGGACCAGAGCGTGTCGTGAGCCGGCCACCGCGGCTGGTCAATCAGTATCACGCGTGCCACCCCCTGCTGATTCGATTCCGGCATCCCTGGCCGTCTCTCGCACCGGTTGCTCTCATTCTCGACCATGGCCGACAGGCTGACCATCGCGTATCCGATTCGGACTTCATCGAGGGGCGTTGCCACGCGGCGTTCCCGAAAACGCAGGAGATTCACCACCACAGTCGTCTTTTCCGGCCGGGTTTCGCCGAGGTGTGGTGATTCTCCTGCGTTTTGGTACGGCCGACCGCCACGTCGGATCGAGCAGCCCGGTCAGATCCGTGCAGCTGCTGGTGACGAGCGGGGTGCGCCGCTATGGTGATGAAAATGAGCACAACTCTCGATGGTGCCCCTCGCTGGCGCAGCATTCGTTTCGCGCTCGGCGCCGGGGGATCGGTCTTCGCCCTGCTCGTGATCCAGGGCGGGTTGAGCTTCGCCGCCCTGCAGATGCTCGGGAGTGACTGGCCAGAGGCGCAACTGGCCATGGACATGATCGGCGGCCTCGGCCAGGAGATAGGCCGCACCTACTTGCCGTTCGCGGCCGGGGTGGTCGCGAGCCTGTGGATCGTCGCGCCCCTCGTCTCGGAGCTCTCACTCGCCCGGGTGGTGGTCAGGGCCGTTGTCGCCTCCGCGATCGGCGCCGTGTTCGTCGCGGTTGTCCTGGTTGCTTCGCGGCTGGGCTCCCTCCCCGAGGGCGGCGGCCTGATGAGCTAGATCAGGTTCTCGGGACCTTCAGCCGAGGCGACCATGAACCTCTTCAGCGTCGCTATTGGCAGCGCGGCGGGGGAGTTCCTCTCCGCGGCTCCGCTCGTGGCTGTGGTGGCCATTGTTGCCTGGTCACGGCTGCCGAAGCGATCGTCGACGCACGTCCTGTTCGGCCGACCGGAGCAGGTTTGACCGGAAAGCTTTTGATCGACTATTGTTGACCTTCGGTGTGTGCTGGGCTAAGCCCGCAACGAATACACACCAAGACTTCTGCTGGGTTCTCCAGCACGCGGTTCATCAAGTGCAGGTTTCACAAAGTTAGGGTTACCAAGTGGTTTACGCAGTTGTGCGCGCCGGTGGTCGGCAGGAAAAGATCGAGGTCGGCAGCATCGTCGTTCTCGACCGCATCAAGGCCGACAAAGACGGCAACGTCGAACTCGTGCCGGTTTTGCTGGTCGACGGCGACACCATCACGCATGACGCGTCGGCACTCGCGAAGGTCAAGGTGACCGCCGAGGTCGTCGGCGACCTGCGCGGACCGAAGATCGTCATCCAGAAGTTCAAGAACAAGACCGGGTACAAGAAGCGCCAGGGCCACCGCCAGGAGCTCACCCGTATCAAGATCACAAGCATCAAGTAACTAGGGGCTGAACACTCATGGCACACAAAAAGGGCGCAAGCTCCACCCGTAACGGTCGCGACTCCAACGCTCAGCGCCTCGGCGTGAAGCGCTTCGGCGGCCAGGTCGTCAGCGCAGGCGAGATCATCGTCCGCCAGCGCGGCACGCACTTCCACCCCGGCGTCAACGTCGGCCGCGGCGGCGACGACACCCTCTTCGCACTCTCGGCCGGAGCGGTCGAGTTCGGCGCCAAGGGCGGCCGCAAGGTAGTCAACATCGTCGTTGCCGCGTAGGTCTCGATACCATCTAGGTTTCGGTACCGTCGCGTAGCGACCGGTCGACCGCCACGGCGGTCACACAATTCATGGGTTCGAGCGGGCTTCGGCTCGCTCTCGCCTTTTAAGCAGTAGATCGAATCGAAGGGATGCGTTGTGGCCACCTTCGTTGACCAAGTAACACTCCACTTGAGCGCCGGCGACGGCGGTGACGGGTGCGTTTCAGTCAAGCGCGAGAAGTTCAAGCCTCTCGCTGGCCCCGACGGCGGCAACGGCGGTGACGGCGGAGACATCGTGCTCGTGAGCGACGCGAGCGTCACCACCCTTCTCGGCTTTCACCGCGCACCGCACCGCAAGTCGGAGCGTGGTGGCCAGGGCATGGGAGACCATCGCAACGGGTCGGATGGCGGCGACGTCGAACTCGCCGTTCCGATTGGCACGGTCGTGAAGGATGCCGAGGGAAACGAACTCATCGACTTCACCGAGTCCGGCATGCGTTACGTCGCCGCACCCGGCGGCCAAGGCGGACTCGGCAACGCGGCCCTCGCCTCGACCAAGCGCAAGGCACCCGGCTTCGCTCTGCTCGGCATCCCCGGCTGGGAGGGCGACGTCTACCTCGAGCTCAAGGTCGTCGCGGATGTGGCCCTCGTCGGCTATCCGTCCGCCGGCAAGTCCAGTCTCGTTGCCGCAATCTCCGCCGCGAAGCCGAAGATCGCGGATTACCCGTTCACCACGCTTCACCCCAACCTCGGTGTCGTGCAGGCTGGTGAGACGCGCTACACAGTCGCAGATGTTCCCGGTCTGATCGAGGGAGCGAGCGAGGGCAAGGGCCTCGGACTCGAGTTCCTCCGCCACGTCGAGCGCTGCTCCGCCCTGCTGCACGTGCTCGATTGCGCGACCCTGGAACCTGGCCGCGACCCGATCAGCGACCTCGACGTGATCCTCGGAGAACTGGCCGCCTACCCGGTTCCGGATGGTCAGCTTCCGCTGCTCGAGCGCCCACAGCTCATTGCGCTCAACAAGGTCGATGTTCCGGAGGGTCGCGATCTGGCCGATCTCGTGCGCCCCGAACTTGAGGCACGCGGCTACCGGGTGTTCGAGATTTCCGCCGTCAGCCGCGAGGGGCTGCGTGAGCTCTCCTACGCGCTCGGAGAGCTCGTCGAGGCCGACCGGGCCGCCAGAGCGGCCGAGCCCGTCGCCCAGCGAATTGTGCTTCGCCCGCGCGCTTTCGGCGACGCCGGGTTCACGGTGAAGGTGGAGGGTGGCTCCGGCGGCAACGTCTATCGTGTCGTCGGCGGAAAGCCGGAGCGGTGGGTCGCCCAGACTGACTTCAATAACGAAGAGGCCATCGGATTCCTCGCCGATCGCCTGGCGAAGGCCGGGGTCGAGAACGAGCTGTTCAAGGCGGGCGCGGTAGCCGGATCGACCGTAATCATCGGACCGGTCACCTTCGACTGGGAGCCGACACTCACGTCGACTGCCGAACTGCTCACCGCCCCGCGCGGTACCGACCCGCGGCTCCTGCAGAACGATCGCCCGACCTCCAAGACCCGCCGCCAGGAATACCTGGACCGGATGGACGGCAAGGCCGAGGCGCGAGCGGAACTCCTTCGAGAGCGCGAGGCCGGCATGTGGAACGACGACGACGGCTTCGCGATCGCGGAGAAGGACACGGCGTCCGCGGAGGAACCCTCCACGGATGCATAGCTCTCCCGTATCTCGCGCCGACATTCCGGACGCACGCCGCATCATCGTCAAAGTTGGCTCTTCGTCGATCAGCGGAAGCAACGTCGACCAGATCGCGCCGCTTGTCGATGCCCTTGCCGCTGCCCATGGCCGCGGCACGCAAGTGATCCTCGTCTCCTCCGGCGCCATCGCGACCGGTATGCCGTACCTCATGCTCGATTCACGGCCGACGGACCTCGCCACTCAGCAGGCCGCCGCAGCCGTCGGCCAGAACGCTCTCATTCACCGCTACCAGGAGCGGCTCGACCGGTTCGGGATCGTCGCGGGCCAGGTGTTGCTCACAGCGGGAGACATTGAAAACCCGACGCATCGCGGCAACGCGCAGCGGGCCATGGAACGGCTGCTCGACCTTCGAATCCTGCCCATCGTCAACGAAAACGACACCGTCGCCACCCACGAGATCCGGTTCGGTGACAACGACAGGCTCGCGGCTCTCGTCTCGCAACTGGTGCGGGCCGACCTTCTCATCCTGCTTTCGGATGTCGATGCCCTGTACACGCGGCCGCCGGAGCAGCCGGGTGCCCGCCGCATCGACAGCGTTCCCTTCTCCGACGACCTGCTCGGAGTGGAGTTCGGCGACATCGGCTCCGCCGGTGTAGGGACCGGGGGAGCGGGTACGAAAGTCGCGGCGGCGAAGCTCGCCGCGTCATCCGGAACGCCGGTGCTTCTCGCGTCCACCAAAGACGTGGCGGCCGCCCTCAACGGCGAAGAACTGGGCACCTGGTTCGAGTCGGCCCCGCGCGACTGAGCCCTCCCGCGCCCGCAGTGGACCGGGTGTACCGTCGGCCGAATGACGCACCGAACCCGAATCGTGCACTGGGTGGGAGAGGACGACCCCGACCGGCTCGACGCGTCGACCATCCGGCTCGGCGACGACCGATTGAGCGCGATCGGCACCACGCGCACCGCGGAGTACGCGACGAGCTGGTCGCTGGTGACCGGACCGGACTGGATCACCGAGCGCATCGAGGTGTCGGCGCACGGCGTCGACTGGGCCCGCTGGCTACGGCTCGATCGAGAATCGTCCGGCCATTGGAGTAGCGAGGTGGAACAGAGCGGAACCGCGGATCTCGCTCCGCCGGGCATCGAGCGCACGGCAAGTCTCGCCGACGCGATGGATTGCGACCTTGCGCTCTGCCCCGTCACGAACACAATGCCGATTCTTCGGCTGCGGATGTTCGACCGTTTCGTCGAACGGACGGCGCTCGTCATGGCCTGGATCGACGTTCCGTCGCTGCAGGTCGTGCGCAGCGAGCAGATCTACAGTTCACGCGGACCGACCGGCGGAGACGCGGGAATCATCAACTACGAGAGCCGTGACGGCGCCTTTCGCGCTGCGCTGACCGTCGACCGCGACGGCATCGTCATCGACTACCCGCAGCTGGCGCGGAGGGTCCGCTGAGCGGGACCCTGCTCAATCGGCGCCCTGCTCAATTGGCGCCCTGCTCAATCGGCGCGGGGCGAACTAAACTTGGCCCATGCCTGAGACCGCCGTCGCCACGCGCACCCTCGTTGAAAAACTGACCGCCGCCCGGGCGGCATCGCTCGCCCTTGCGACCGCGACCGCGGACGTGAAAAACGCCGCACTCGAAGCCATCGCCGCGGCGATCGGCCGCAACTCCCGGCAGATCATCGATGCGAACGAACTCGATTTGGCCAACGGCCGCGACAACAGCCTCAGCATCGGGATGCAGGATCGTCTCCGGCTTGACGAAGGCAGGCTCGAGTCCCTCTCCCAGGCGGTGCGGCTTGTTGCAGCACTCGTCGACCCGGTGGGGGAGAACGTGCGCGGGCAGACGCTGCCGAACGGTCTCCAGTTGACCGAGGTTCGAGTGCCATTCGGCGTGGTTGGGGTGATCTATGAGGCACGACCGAACGTCACCGTTGACATCGCCAGCCTCGCCCTGAAGAGCGGAAACGCCGTTGTCTTGCGAGGCGGAAGTGCTGCCGAGAACACCAACCGTGTGCTTGTCTCCGTCATTCAGGAGGCGATTGTGCTCGCCGGTCTTCCGGCAGACAGCGTCCAGACCATCGATGAGTTCGGTCGTGACGGCGCGCGTGAACTGATGCAGGCCCGTGGGCTCGTCGATGTGCTGATCCCGAGGGGCAGCGCGAGCCTCATCAACACGGTGGTGACCGAGTCGAAGGTGCCTGTGATCGAGACGGGCGCCGGAGTCGTGCACGTGTTCCTCGACGAATCGGCCGACGAACGCTGGTCGATCGACATCGTAGAGAATTCGAAGGTGCAGCGCCCGAGCGTATGCAACGCTCTCGAGACGCTCCTCGTTCACGAGGCGGCAGCCGAACGTCTGCTCCCACCGGTGCTTGCGAAGCTGCGGGCATCCGGCGTCGCAATCCACGCCGACGATCGCGCCCGCTCGATCTTTGCGGACTCCGTGCCGGCGACCGAAGAGGATTGGACGACCGAATACATGTCGCTCGACGTCTCGGTGCGGGTGGTTCCGAACCTCGACGAGGCGATCGACCACATCCGCCGGTATTCGACCCACCACACCGAGTCGATCATCACGAACGACCTCGGCAACGCGGAGCGCTTTCTCGCCGAGGTCGATTCCGCAGTTGTCATGGTCAATGCGTCGACCCGCTTCACCGATGGGGGCGAGTTCGGTTTCGGCGCCGAGGTCGGGATCTCCACTCAAAAGCTGCACGCTCGCGGTCCGATGGGTCTCAGCGAACTGACGAGCACAAAGTGGATCGTGCGCGGCTCCGGGCAGGTCAGGCAGTAGTCGGCCACGGCCCGGTAGGCTAGTTCCACCGCATTAATGAATTACAAGATTGGTGGATGTCGTTGCTAAGCACGATTGTTCTGGCTGCTGCAGAGGCGAAGGCCCCGCTGTTCTTCCCGGCCTGGGTCTTTCCCATGATCGCGTTCCTCGTCTTCGTCACCCTCGGCTTCGTCGTGTATAGCTTTCGGGATGTCGCCAATCGGCACAGCCACAAGACCGGCCACTCGCCGGCGAGCGGGCACACGACCGACCACTAGGAGCGAGGCACCTGGTGACCGCAAGCGGGGGAGACCGCCCGAAAATCGGCGTGATGGGCGGAACGTTCGACCCGATTCATCATGGGCATCTCGTCGCCGCGAGCGAGGTGGCGCAGTCCTTTGGACTCGACGAGGTGATCTTCGTTCCCACCGGGATGCCCTACCAGAAGACCGGTACCACCTCGAGCGAACACCGTTACCTGATGACCGTGATCGCTACCGCTGCCAATCCGAACTTCACGGTGAGCCGGGTGGATATCGATCGCAAGGGTCCGACCTACACGATCGATACCCTTCGAGATCTGCACCGGGAGCGGCCCGATGCGGATCTCTATTTCATCTCGGGAGCCGACGCGATCGCGCAAATCCTCGATTGGAAAAACGCGAAGGAACTGTGGTCGCTCGCCCATTTCGTAGCTGTGTCTAGGCCGGGACATTCCCTGACTATTTCCGGTTTGCCCGAGTCCGACGTAAGCTTGCTCGAAGTGCCCGCGCTTGCGATCTCCTCCACGGACTGTCGCAGCCGGGTCAACCGGGGATACCCGGTGTGGTATTTGGTCCCCGATGGTGTTGTTCAATACATCTCCAAGCACCACTTGTATCGGAGTCTGACATGACAGCCTGGCAAGATCAGCCGCCCGTTAGCAGGCGGCAGGTACGACAAACTGAGCGCGACGAGTCAATCGACGCCGATGTTAGCCGCGACCATGAAAACTCGAATAACGGTTCCTTCGCGGGGCTGGCCCGGCAGGGTTGGGAAGCGGATGCTCGCCGAGCCTCCGCCCCTGAGGGACCCCCGACGAATGACGTCGGTGCTCCGGTAGTCCGTGGCCGTCGCGCCCAGCAGGCCGCCTCCGGGTCGCGTGAGGACGCGCCCGCTGTAGTATCGGCCGAGCCGGTCGCCTACGTTGCTCCCGTCCGCCCTGAAGTGCCGGGCTACGACGTGCCATCCCTCGTTGGACGCCCAATTTCCGCGGTGTCGGATTCCCGCGATCGGTCGGCCGAGGCCGCACCGGAGCCACAGCGATATCGAGCCCGCGACTACAGCCCGGAGGGTCGCCGTTCCGCCTTCCGACCGGTCGGACCGGCCGAGACCTGGGAACCGCCCGTCTCCCTCGTTCCCACGGAGTCTCCTGATGACGCGGCAGCGCAAGAGCCAACCGAGTCCGACGCGGCGCCCGCGTCATCCTCTTCGGCGTCCGCCTCTTCATCGTCCGAAGGGGCGACGGAAACTGATCGCCCCCTGACGCGACGCGAACTTCGCGCCCGCGGGCTCGGTGGGTTTGCCACGGCTCCCGCCGGCGACGCGCCGGACAAAACGGAGCCCGCTGTCGAGAAGCCCGCTGTAGAGGCCGTCGCCGAGGCCGCCCCTGTCGAAGCCGCTCCGGCCGAGGAGGTGCTCGAAGAGCCCGCCGTCGACAGCGCACCCGTCGCCGAGCCAGCCCCGGAGCGTCCGCGCTTCCGCGAACGCATTCGTGATTCCCTCCTGGGCTCTTCCCGGTCAAGCCAGGCCGAGGAGCCCGAGACGCCGGCCGACGACGTCACTCTCGCCGAGATTCTCGATGCCCCGGAGGCCGAGCCGCTTCCCGAGCTGGAGGTGATCGAGGCGACTGTGGTCGACTCCCCGGAGACGGCAGTCGTCGTCGCCGAGCTCGATTCGACCGAAGAGGCGCGCGACTCCGCTCCCGCGTTCGAGGACCTGCTATTCCCGAACGGTGCCCCCGCGGAAGTGAGGGGCGAGGAAACCGCGGATATCCGTGACGCCGAGGTGGTAAACGCCGAGGTGGTCGAGGTGAGCTTCGACGAGTTCGTCGCCGACCTGCAGGCCGCGGCCGATGAGCCCGAACCGGTCACTCCGCAGACGGACGGGTCGGGGTTCACTCCGCCGGTCGGTCACTGGTCCACCCAGGCATTGATCGACGACGACGAGCAGGTCAGCGACGGCACCGTCGGCGGCCGCGATGTCGCCGCAACGAGCGGTGCGCTCACGACCAACGCCCTGGTGCTGCCGTCGATTCCGTCCGCCGACGGAATCATGGGCCCGCTGAGCGGCACAGGCGAGATCCTGATCACCGGATCCATCAACCTGTCGAGCAGCATCGGAAACACCGGCGTGCACCCGACCAACTACGACCACTCGGATGTCGATGCGCTTCTCGAGGCGACCGATCGTGAAGACGCCGAGCCAGGCTCGGCGCCGGTCCGGGCCATCCGTGCCGTCAGCACGCACACCGGCTCGGCGGACGTCATCGGCTCGATGAAGCCGCCGAAGATCAGCAAGGTGCCGATGGTTCTGACCATCACGGCGTCCAGCATGGGTGTCGGTGTCGTCGGTCTGCTCGTCGCCGGATTGATCTTCAAGATCTTCTAGGCCGTGACTACTTTTTTGATTCTCCCCTCACCCCGAAGGACCCTGTGACTGCTACCCAACATGCCCTCGACCTGCTCAAGATAGCCGCGAAGGCTGCCGACTCGAAGCAGGCAGAGGACCTCGTTGCGCTGGACGTATCCGGTCCGTTGCCGCTCACTGACGTCTTCTTGCTCGTCACCGGACGCAACGAACGTAACGTCGTAGCCATCGCGAGCGAGATCGAAGACAAGCTCATCGAGCACGGGTCCAAGCCGCTTCGCCGCGAGGGTCGAGCCGAGGGACGTTGGATCCTGCTCGACTTCGGGGATCTCGTCGTGCATGTCTTCCACGAGGAAGACCGAATGTATTACTCCCTCGAGCGTCTGTGGAAGGACTGCCCGGTGATTCCGATCGACGTTCCCGTTCGCGAGAACGCCGAGTAGCACTCCCGAGGTCCCGTCGTGCACGCGCCGACGTTGCCGTTCTGGTGCGGGCGTTCGGATGACGCGGAGCGCACCGTTGCGGCGATAGATCTCTGGGCGTCCGGCGAGGCGATCGCCCGGCTGGTCTCCGCATTCGGCGGCGAGAGCGGTAGGCGCTCGCCAGGGCCATTCCTCGAGTGGCTCGATCTCTTCGCGGCGCGGCACTGGGACTTCCGCCGCGGGCGGGAGCGCAATCTGGCGGATGCCGGAGAGCTCACGGCGGGTCAAGAACGACTCATTCTGGCGCTGGCCCCCGGGTTGGGTCTCTCCGGCGTCGAGCGTCCGATGGGCGGCCGGTACGACGTGATCATCCTCACCGGAGGAATGGTGCGGGCCGGCATCGTGAAGCCCCGGTTCGCCGCGGAGCTGCTGGCCGGGGGACTGGTGGCCGACCACATCGTGTTTCTCGGCGCCTTCCGCCCGTTCGCCGGTGACGAGCTCGAGCTCGCCCGGGCCCTCGGCGTCGAGGGCGACAACGAGTTCTCCGCCATGGTCACCGGGATGCAGCGGGCCTTCGGTCCGCTCGGCGAGCCGACTGTGACCGAGGGTCTGGCCGACGACCCGAACGCGTCCTGGCGCGAGTCGGTCTGGGAGTCGCCGATTGCCCGTCTGAGCGTCGTGGCGGCGCCCTCCTCCGATCCTCAGCGGCGGCGCGCAAATTCGATCGACACCTATCGCTTCTGGGCGAAACACCGCAGGGGAGCGCTCGAGCGGTCTGTACTGCAGGTCACGACACCCGTCTACGTGCCGTACCAGGCTGCGGCGGCCGTCGAGGTCCTCGGCCTGGAATTCGGGCTTCGGGTGGAGACGGTGGGGGTTAGCGCCACAGCGAGCGACCTCGGCGCGTTGAGCCAGCCCTTCCTCGCGACTCACCACCTTCAGGAGCTGCGGGCGGCCATCGGCGCGATGCGGTCGCTTCGATCGAAGCTCACGCGGCAGTGACCACGGTGCGCGCAAATGTGTAGTAATCTGGCGTAGTTGCCTTCTTGGAGCTTCTATCCAGGTCGGCAGTATGGGTCCATGGCGCAGCCCGGTAGCGCACCTGCATGGCATGCAGGGGGTCAGGGGTTCGAATCCCCTTGGATCCACATTTAGCCCCCGTAATCATTGAGATTGCGGGGGTATTTTTCTTTTTCGGTGGGCTGAAATCACGCTTTCACATCACGTTTTCATTCAAACCGTGTCAACCAACGCGAAGTTCGCGGTCGGCAGGGGCGGATTCGGGCCGTAAAAAAGGGCAGCCGCGGCGACGCGACTGCCCTGGGCTCTTGGCTACGAGTAGAGCTCCTGAACCGGAGACGAAAGGTCGGGCCGGGTCACTTTCTTGGACAGGTACGCCTTCTCGGTAACAGACACACTGCTGTGACCGAGCATGCGGCTCACCTCGAACAGGCTCGCCGGATTGGCTGCAAGCAACAAGCTGGCGGTGGTCCTACGTAGGGCATGTGGAGTGACCTGGGAAAATTCTGTCCCGCGAACACACGCCCGGAGCCACTTCTGGTACTGGGCCGTCGCCAGGACGGTCCCGTTCCGTGTCGGGAACACCAGCGGTCCATGGGAGAGGGCCTTCCTACTGCGAAGCAGCTCGGCCGCGAACTGTGGGATAGAGAGGTCGCGCATGCTACTGAGGGTCTTTGTCTCCGATTGCGCCTTCGTCCCGCGCGACTTTGCCGTGACAACCGTTCGTCGGATGGCCGCCATTGGTTTGTCTGTGTCGAGGCCGGAGATATCTTCCCAGTGAAGAGCGAGCAGCTCCCCGGGACGGAGGGCGAGTGCCAGGTTCACTTCAACGAAGTCCGCGAGCTGTCGCGAGTTTCGGGGACCCGGCTTGCCGGGTTCATGTCCGAAACGAGCCACAAGTGCTCTAAATCGAGGAACCTGCTCCGCTGTAAGCGAGTAGATGTCGCGCTGAGGCTTGTGGAATGACTCCACTAGCTTGAGCGGGCTCACCGGAATCGCACCGTACCGGACCGCGAGATTGAGCGGCCCCGCGAGAGCAGCTCGGACGTTGCGAGGTTGCGAGGCGTGCTTGACCTCCAGAGCGGTGAGAAAGGTCTCTAGAACTTGTACGGTCAGTTCATTCAGACGGAGGTTCCCTAGGCCGGCGAGTTCTCGGTCGTGGCCCTTGCGGTCTAGGACCTCTCGATTCAGGAGTCGGATGTACTCTTCAAGCGTCTGGGGGCGCAAGCAGTTGGGCTTCTCGGCGGCCGTCTCTGCTGCTTTCTTGACATACCAGACAGAGACAACCGTCGACAGCTTGGAAGCGGGAGTAATGACCGCAGTACCCGCAGCTGGCGCGGATTCGAGTGTGGCAAGCACGCGATTCAACGCAACTTTCGCCTTCCCTTGGCTCGGGCCAGTTCCCCGGCGCTGAACGATTCGACCGTCCATCTGTCGGTATCGAGCCGACGCTACGAATCCGCCAGTCGGCAAGGATTTCACACTGACATTCCCATGCGCTCCGAGCGCGAGCGGTGCACGGGGCATTAGGCGGCCGCTCGTTCGATGAGCCACGCGTCGACGTCTTCACGGTGATAGAGCGGTCGGCGGCCCGCCTGCCCTCGCGCTGGCGGCCCCTCCCCGAGGTAACGCCATCGGTAGATGGTGCCTTTTGGGCTTCGCACGTACTCGGCCAGGTCATCGATGGACAGCCAGGGGCTAGTAGTGGTGCTCTTCTCGATAGTGGACGTTGTCATACACTCTCTGTGCGCGGCACAGGTTGGGCAGGGCGTCTCGGTCTCGACAGATGTGGGAGTTGGTTGTGGTTTGGTGAGCATGCTGTCTCTATGCCGACCGATTCCAGCTAGGTGTCGTGCGCCGAATCTTGACGGTCTCCGACAGGCGATAGGAAGCTATTGGAAATGAAAGCGCCTAAGTCATAGACGCACGCACCGTCGGGCTCCAACTGCCGCCTCCGCCGGATCGAGACAATGGAATGAACTCACCCAGATTGGGGATAGTTGCCCCTTCCGGGTTGCTTTAAGCCATCCTCGAGTTCGCGAAAGGCGTTGAGGCGGCCTCTTTCGATGTGGATCTGGAGTGGAGGGAGCCTGATCGGCCGACCGAGCGAGCAACGTTTACAAAGGCGGACGCCCTACAGGTTAAGCGGCTGGTGTCCGCTCGTGAGCTAGATCAAGACGAGGTCACCCTTCGAGGTCGTCTGGTCACCCTCAGCACCGAATCACGTTGGGAATTGGATGTCGGAGACGGTAACCGCTTGACCATTGATCCGACGACGATGGCGGCGGACGTTGATGTAACGCAGTTTCACCTCCAAGAGGACATCACAATCTTGGCGAAGCCTCATCGCAAGGATTTCCCCGGTGGGGGACATTCAACTATCTTCAAAGCCGTGACCGCTACCTCCAACGAGGCTCTGGGTACCTAGTCGCCGAAGGGGCGGGCACTTCAGCGCCTGCGGGAAATGTGGTGGGCGCCTACCCACGCGTCATCTCGCCAGCATCGCGTGGTTCGCAGGAGGATGGTTCCTTCGCAACGGGTCGTCGGCGAAGCGATGAACAAGGGAGGCGAGCGGGGCCTCGTCATGGCGCGCCGACCTTGCCATCGATCGGAGCACGTCCGCGCATAGCTGTTATATGGCCCATCTCGTGCTCGACGAACTCCGCTCATCAGCTCCCACCAAGCCGGACGGGTCCGAATGGAGGCTTCGCTTAATCGCTCGGGCTGAACACCAGACTATTTACGGCGACACGTTCGAGGATCTCGTCCGCGGGGCGTTCATCGAGGGCTACCCGTCTGCGCCGTATACCGCTGATGTGATCGCCGAGATGTGGCGCGCAAGGCGAGCCTTCGCGTGCAACTTGGCTGATGTGAGCCAAGCAAACGTAGTGCTTGACGTCGAGAATGAGGATCCCGATCGGCTACATAAACTTTGCCAGCGTGAAGTGCGGGCCCTGTTGGAGGCGCGGGCGACGCCCAAGGCGACCACGTGGTGGTGGAGCGCGGATATTCCGCTCTACATAGTTGCATCGTCGTTCGCACCGTTCGCTACTCGCAAGCGCCCAAAGCCTTCCGGTTTCGGTGAGGTAGTGATGATCGACGATTTCGATGACGAATCGCTTGTGACCAGCGTGGCACCGCTTCTTGGGTGGGAGATCGTGGACGTCGCGTCAAGCGACCGCGCCTGAGGTGAAAGACTTGTCGATCGTGGACAGAAAGCACCAATTGGCTGGCCCGGGCGCCGTGTACATCGTCGAGGGATTTATGGCCGGCGATGGCCAAGCCACGGAGATTGCGGATGGCTACTCCGGTGTGCTTGGAGTAGTCGCCCACTACCTCGGCGTCCAATACACGGTCTCGGCATCGCCCCGCCAAAAGTATGAGGCGCGCAAGCTGATCGCGGAGGCCGCAGCCGAGAAGGAACAACGTCTCGTTGTCGATGAAACGCTGCAACCGAATGCGCCTTGGAAGCGTCTCGAGGACCTGCCGGCGTGGATCGGCAGCCTTCTCACCCGGCCGAAGGGGCTGGATCTACCGCGACTGCCGGAAGATGGATTGCCTGCCGGTTCGCCGCCGATGTTCGTATGCCGGCACCGATTGCCGGGCGATATTTACGTCCCCGGCGGTTTGATCGAAATCTTCGACCCGCTGACGGAGGCGAGCCTGGTGGAATCATTCGTGATTGGCGGATTTCTAAAGGTAAAGGCGTTCTAGACCAAGCGGCGCGGTGATTGGTCGCTAACTCCACGCCGGACGGATCGGACACACCGACACGCCCACAAGCCAGCACCGGTGCGCGGATGGGAATGAGCGCAGACGCTGAGGGAACGGGGGTTGAGGGTTCGGCCGCGCGCACGCGTCGGGAGGCCGAGAACTGATTCCTTGAGTACATCGTCACGCTCAGTCACGGCACCACAGCCCCGTGCCGTGGGCGGTCGCCTGAAGCACCACAACGACCGCGTCTCGGAATCGCTTAAGGCGCTCCGGTTGACCTGAATCCGTGTCGGGAAGGGGTATCGCCGGCCGATGGTTGCGGTTACGCTCACGCGCGTGTTGAGGCTTCATCCTCTCTTCGCCGTGGCGGCGCTGGTCGCCGCGACAGTGTGCGGGTGCTCCACCGCTGAGCCCAGCCCGACCCCGTCTGCGTCAGTCAAGCCGTCCCCGACCCCGACGACCATGACCGAATCGGAGGCGGCCGCGGCATATCTTTCTGCTGTCTGCCCGACGAACAAGCTTCTCTCGCAGCTCAATGAAGCAGTTACGAAAGGTGACTTCCCCACAGCTCACGCGTTATTCCCGCAGCTAGTTGCAGGCGAGGTATCCGCAGCCAAAGCCTTGGACGCCGGCCGTTGGCCAATAACCGTGAAAGCCGATGTCAAAACAATTCGAGACTTTTACTTCGCCAGCATCGTCCCCGACCAGCAGGCCGCGGCTGCGACGTCCTTGGACGAGATGAATGCAATCGTGTATCCCGACGCAACCGCCTCGAACGCAGCGAGCCAACGTGCACGAGCCCGGCTCGGACTCTCCCCGTCACAGTTAGTCGGCTGCTGACCGCTCAGAGCACTGACGCTTCCACTGTCACGAGTTCATCCGGCGTCAACCCGTGAACCGGTCCAACGAGAAGCATCTCGAGAACCCACCGGGCCACCCTTCTTGTGGATAGATCGCACAGTCACTCCTGCCTGTCGCTCAAACTGGCGAGATGGAAACCTTGGATCTCATCGTTTGCGAGAGGTGCCGAGGCCGGCTCGGTTACTGGTACGAACGAACGCCTTGGGGAGTCGCTCGCCGTGTCTTCTGCAAGAACTGCGACCGCGGCGGAGGCGTCTGAGCAAGGTGGAGCGTGCAATCGACAGGTTGGAACGACGGCGGTACCTTGGAGCTGCAGGATTCTGCCCCAAGTAGGTGATCCGAATGAATCGTCCGGCATTCGTCCTCGTAGCCGCGAGCTATGAGCCATCGGTGGGGGTAAATCCGGAGATTTGATGAGCGGCAGTACTCAGGCCCTGCGCGCCATCGGAGGGCAAGCAAACGCTACTGTCCCTCCGCCTGATCAATCAGGTAGTCGAGTGCGGCTTCCCAGTCGTCGATCGATTCGCTGACCGTTGCGCCTTCATGGTCGAGCCGCACCGTGTACAGCGGCCCGCGTTCGTCAACGGCTGGTGTGGCGATCAGGGTTCCGATGAGTCTGGCACCTTCGAATACCGACCAAGTTTCGCTCTCACGCTCCTCGAGCCGGTAAACCTTGTCTCCGTACTCGTAGCGGCCTTCTGCTGACTCTGGTCCATCTTCCATGTGCTCGATCGTAGCGGTGCCCCGCGACCGTTCATGAAGCGCGATCTCTCCCTGAGAATCCCACAGAAGATGCCTATTCAATCACGCGAGTCGACCAGTTGACGCGCGGTTGACCGTCACAAAGGGCGCGCCGACTTGCCCAACACTCACCTAGTCTGTCTGCGCTGACCGGCATAATCGTGGAGACATCGAGAGGAGGGCACATGGCTAAGCGCGCGCTCTCGCTCGATCAGACCCACCCGGACGTTTCTGCCCAATGGCACTTCAAGTTGAACGGCGACTTGACGCCGAGCAATGTGACGCGTTCCTCTGACCGCAAAGTCTGGTGGCTCTGTGACCTGGGCCACGCTTGGATTGCAACGCCGGGGCACCGAACGCGAGGTCAGGGTTGCTCGGTGTGCGCGGGCAAGCAGATCATCGTCGGCGTGAACGATCTCGCGACCACAGCCGCGAACGTCGCGTCCGACTGGCATCCCACGCTCAACGGGGACCTCGCGCCGACGGACGTCACAAAGGGCTCCGCGAAACGTGTCTGGTGGCGTGATGAACTCGGCCATGAATGGCAGTCGCAAATTAACAACCGGGTAAATGGGACCGGTTGCCCGTATTGCGCGAATCAGCAGGTGCAGGCGGGCTTCAACGACCTCGCTAGCCGGCTGCCTGATCTTGCCGCTCAATGGGATTGCAGCAAAAACGCCGACTTGAAGCCGGAAATGGTGACAGCGTACGCGAACCGCAAGGTCTGGTGGCTTTGCGCCAACGGTCATTCCTGGTTCGCCCATGTCGGAAACCGTGCGAACGGCAACGGCTGCCCGGGCTGCGCAGGTCAGATGGTTGTCGCCGGCGAGAACGACATGGTGACCACGCACCCGGCGCTCGCAGCGGAGTGGCACCCACAGCGCAACGGCGAGGAGTCACCGTCCGATGTATTTGCTGGCTTAGGCCGCAAAGTCTGGTGGATGTGTGCCGGGGGACACGAATGGCAGGCGACCGGAAATTCGAGGACAGGGGGAGCAGGGTGCCCAACTTGCGCCGGTCAGCGAGTTCTCGCCGGGTTTAACGATCTGCGGACCCGAAATGCGCAGCTAGCGGCAGACTGGCACCCCGAACGGAACGGCGACCTGCATCCAGAGATGGTGACGATTAGCAATGCGCGTCGCGTCTGGTGGCTCGGCACCTGTGGCCACGAATGGCAAGCGATCATTTCCAGCCGGACGGCCGGATCGGGATGCCCGGTCTGTGCCGGTCTCCAGATTCTTCCGGGATTCAACGACCTCGCGACCGCTGAACCGGCGCTCGTTCAGGACTGGCATCCGACCAAGAACGGGAGTCTTACGCCTTCCGAGTTCGCACGGTACTCCAACAAGAAGGTTTGGTGGCAGGACGGGGAAGGCCACGAGTGGGAGTCGACGATCAACAACCGGTCTCACGGCCAAGGGTGCCCTTTCTGTGCTGAGCGTGGATTCAACCCGGGCCAACCGGGCTACGTCTACTTCCTCGAGCACACAGCATTAGGCGCTTTCAAGGTTGGCATAACGAACATCGGAAGAGGCCGACTCGATCAGTTCAGGCGCGACGGCTGGCAAATCCTAAATCTGGAATTGTTCGGGAATGGCCGCGACGCTGCGGCTGTCGAGCTTGCGATCAAACAGTGGTGGCGCCGCGCGCTGAAGCTGCCAGCGTGGCTTGCCTCGCAGGATATGCCTCGGACCGGAGGTTGGTCGGAGACCATTTCCTCTGAGGCTCTCACCGCCAGGGAGTGCATTGAAAGGATCAAGGTCGAAACCGCGCGCAGGTTGGAGATACGGCGCGTGACAGACTTGGAGGGACGCGAAGTCGTCGATGCGTTGCAGTAATCGGGCTAGTGTCCGTCGTCACAGCGATTTAGTGGCCTGGCCCGCGGCCCAGCCCAACGTGACTCCTAGAAGAGAAAACCTTTCAACGCGGCGGTCGCAATAGTCGCGACCCCTCCCAGCACTATTCCCCAGATCGCTTTCTTGCGGCCGATCGGCGCGTGGCCGTCGCGCTCCCAAGCATTCGCCCGCTGTATTGCAAAGATGCCCCAGACGATGGCGGCGATTCCGACTAGACAGAAAAGGTTGAACAAGAAGGAAACTATTCCCCAGACGAGCGCGTTCGTTGCCAACGTGTTCTTTCCGGCAGCGAGGTCGCGGGCGGGCTTGTACGGGTTGTACCCACGCCCGTTCATCGTTACTTTGGCAGGTGCGCTCACGCTAGCAACGTGCTCCCGTCCAACGGCAGCGACGTCCGGGACCGGCTGGGCTGCTTCCAAAATCGGGGGAGTGAGCCTCGAAGCCGCACCGCCAGTTTCGTAGTGGCTGGTCCATTCGTACCCATTCCACCAGCGTCGTGCGGGTGCGCCCGCCGGGTCTGGGTAGAAGCCTGCGGGCGCGGTCGTACTCATACGATCTCCTCGTTAGTGGTTAGCCCATGTTGATAGAAACATTCGACCTCGTCTAGCCCCGCTTGTAGGGCCACGCCGCCCAGCGAAACGGTGTTCATTACACAGATCACGATCGTCGGCTTGGGGCGTTGCGACAGTGTGCGGTTCTCGTCGCCGCAGGCGTAGCCGTAGCCGTGTGACGGGTCGAAAGCGTTGGCGACTGGGCACGACGCGCATTCGATCCGGCCGTCGACCACCTGGCCCGCCAGATCGCCGGCCTCATTCGTGACGGTACTAGGGCTGCGATGCGCAACCTCCACCAGGTCGGGAAGGCCATTCAACTACGGAGACAGGAGCGTTAACGACGATGAGGGCGGCGAAGAACTTTTCCGGCGCGGGGTTTAGCCACCCACGGCAGCGCGGTGCTCCTCAAGTGTCCTCCGGACGGTTCGTGTCGAACATGCGAAGAGTTCGGCGATCTCTCCTGATTGCCGGCCTTCGCCGCGAAGGCGGATAACCTCAAGCTTCTGTGCCTCGCTCAGGCTCGCTGGCCTTCCGCCGACGCGACCGCGTGCTTTCGCGGCTACCAAACCATCCTTGACTCGCGCTCGCAACAGCTGCCGCTCGTGTTCCGCGAGTGCTGCGACGATGGTGAAGACCATGGCGCCCGCCGGTGTAGCCGTGTCGACGCCGAGCTGCAAAATACGCAGGTGTATGCCGGTAGCCCTCAGCTCGTCAGCCCATTGCAGCAGCTGACGCGTATCGCGTCCGAGACGATCGAGCGACTGCACCACGACGATGTCACCTGCCCGGGCTGCGTTCCACAGGGCATCAAGCTGGGGTCGGCTCGCCTTTGCACCAGAGACGTGGTCGATGAAGACGCGGTCACAGCCGGCCTCCCGGAGGGCGTCCTCTTGGCGGTCGGTTACCTGGCGGCCATCAGAAGTGCTGACACGCGCGTAGCCGAGCAGCATCGGGCGGCCAGAAACCCGGGTGGCAGGCCCGGCTGTATCGCCGGGGTTTATTTCCGCCTCCGAACCGCGGATCTCCGGTGCATCATCGGCCGGACTGGCGAGGTGGCCATAAACAGTTGTTTTTGCTCCCATGTGGTGTTTATGCGCGGCAGGACGCATTAGTCGGGCCTATTTCTGCTGCTCGAGGCTCGTAAGCTCACTCAAATGAGCGTATGCAGAGCTGTCGTCGGTCGTTGCGTCCTTGACCGCATCGGTAAGGCTGGTGGCACTGACCTTTGAGAGGGCCCATCCGAGTGGAGGGACGATGGTCGGTTTTGTGAATGGAGCGACGACAATGATCTTGGAACGCATCAGGTGATTTTTGTTGGCATTTCCGCATCCAGTTGCGCCGGTGGCCGGGCAGTAACGTTGGAAGCTCGTCATGATCCTCTGCACCCACGCTTGCTCATCGACCTGGTTGCTCCTGGCGCCATAACCGATGAAGGGGATGAGCGGCTCCGCCACGGCTCCTGCTCCTTTGGGCGCAAGGTCGAAGCCGCTCGAGTTTCGAAGGTAGAGCAGGATGGGAACTGCGTAGTGACCTTCGGCGGCCCCCACTGTGGAGTTGTAGCTTCGGACCGCCTCGGCAATTGTGGGCGCTAGGTCGGCAACCGTTCCGAGAGCTGAGCCTTCTGCGTATCCGCCGTCGATCAACTGCGTCGCTGTTCCCTTGGCGCATGAGCTGTCGCCGCTCGGGAACCGGCCAGCAGGTGTGATGAAAGGGAATCGAGCGGAAAGCATAGCGGCGGCGGCCCAATCCAATGATTTGGGGCATGCTGCGCCGTAGATGGTCGCAAGGTTCCCGGACTTCGCTGGTGCAATTGTCGGGCTCGAACAGCTGAGGGGATCGCTTTGGTTCTGTTTCGGGTTTGGTGCGCTTGCCGGCAACTGCCCAACGAGCACGCGGCATTTTGAACGAGCATCTGTCGAATTGAGCACCAGGTAACCTGTTCCATCGGTGGGTTTCAGGTCGAGCGGTTTGCCCAGCTCCTTCGCGGCTTTGATCCAGCCTTCTTCGATGAGAGCTGCCCGGTCTCGCCACTTGTAGTCGCCGCCGACCATGGAAGGTGAATGGACACCGAAGCCTGTGGCGACAAGGTCTCCCGCCAGCAGCCCGGTAGCCGCGGACGCGACGATGCTGGGACTTGCGAGGAGTTCGACCTTCTCTGCTGCCTGGGATTTGTAGGCCTTGGTAAGTGCAAGGCCGAGCGATCCGCCGCTCACTCCGCTTGAGAGAAGCACCGATTCTGGAAGGCAGCTCTCTTTCGTTGCCCAGAGGCTACTCATCGCTTTGCTCGTTAAGTAAGCTGCCCGTATTCCGCCTCCTTGGGCGGCCACGACGACGATCGGTTTCACGATCACGCCCTCAGAGGTTTTCACAAGGCAGGAACTTGCCGTGATGCGCTCGCGCAGAATAGCTGCGAGGTTAGTTTCCGGCGTGGAATTCGTGTCAGAAGTGCCTCCTGCGTCGTTTATTAAACGTGTGGCGTGCACAGTCGCGTCACCGCCCCCGGAAGCCGTGACAACGGTAAACACTAAGGGGACGACTATTGCCAGGGTAAGCACCGGCGCGGCCCTCAGGCGAAACATGCGAAAGATAGCTAGGAGCCGGTAGTCCTGCAGCGCGATTGTGAATGAGCCGAGGATCAAACCCCAAGCGGTGATAAGCACCACTGTTACGGCGACGCCGCCAAGCGCCCTGGCGAAGTCTGTCGGGAAGATGAGTGCCGCGGTAACAACCGCGGCTCCAACAACCAGTAACCAGAAGAGTGCGACCCGTGTGCGTGCCGCTTCTTCGGGCGACCGGTTGGCCACCGGGTTGTAAGAGCGGGTGCGGTTGATGTGACGACGCGGCCAATCCGTCCATCGCTGCCAAAATGCCGTTGCATCGTCTGTTTGGGAGGCGCTGTTCGCAGTGACTAGAGCTCTCGGCCAAAGGATCGCACCAGCGACTCCCAAGACAAAGCCGGCGACTCCCAAGACAAATTGGAGCAGTGGCAATCCCGAGAAGGGGCCCAGGAAAATGAAGCCAGCGAACGACCGCACCAGGCCTAACCCACCCACGCAAAGGACAAGGACTGCCAGAACGTCCCCGAAGATCCAAGAGTACACAGCCCGCTCGTTGTCAGGATCTGTACGCCGAGAAAGCAGGTCTCGCCGTCCATCGAGCCACCGCGACAACAGGACGATCATGACCGGCACTAGTAAGAAAAGGACGGCTGCTACGCCGAAATGGTGCGGGACTTGCGACCATCCGCCGCCGAGAAAGACCGTGCTCAGCACCGTCCAAACGGCGAGAGCCGCCCAGGCCATGACCGGAATAAGCCACCATATCCATTGCCGAGCAAAAGGAAGCTTCGCCGTGTCCTCTACCTGTCTTACGCGTATGTCGAAGCTGCAGCGCGCACGCTGCCGACCAAGCACGAAACTACCGAACGCTGCAATTCCCAGAAAGGCGGCGGCAACTGCCACGTACCAGAGCCCCGACAGCGAGTCCAACCACTGCCGTTGTATGTCAGGCAGCTGGTCCAGCACACCTGCCCCCGGAATGCACGAAAACACAACGAGAACGAGCACAAGTACCGCTGACAGCCGATGCACCCACACTGCTCTGGCTGAATGCTTAATAATCCTCGCGAGAATCGTTCGCGTCCCAGAGTTGCGCAAGACTGCAGCAGAGAAGACGGCTACAACGATCCACTTCAGAGTGGAAACCACTGCCACCATTCCTCCGACCACATCGAGGGGGAACGGAAGGCCCAAGATAACGCTGGCGCCGAAGAGTAGAAAGCCAGCCTCAAGAATTTCGGTGGCGATGAGAGACCACAAGAGAACCCTGCTCACATTCACCCATTCGAGGGGCGGAGGGCTTCCCGCTGGTGGATTTGGCGGAAGTGCGCGCGCGGTCAGGCGGAAAAGAATGACGGCGTAGGCGAGTACGAACAACGCATCGATCAACGCGGACGCGACGATCCACCATCCGATCGTGCTACCTAGCCCACTGGAAGCCCATTGCCCCCACGCGGGTACGTTGAAGATGGCGAGCGGGCCGATGACGCTGGTCAGAGAGTGGCTCTGACGGTCCGGTCCAATCGCATCAGAAATCAGACGATCGATTTCGGCCATTGTCAGTAAGCTGACTGCCGCCAACATTATCCATTGCAGCAGGGTTGCGACACGCGGGATTCTGTTCGATACAGAGGCCGTCACAGCGGAAGCCATGATCTCCGTATCAGCGTCACTGAGCACGGGTAGCCCCCTCGCGACTTGAGCACTCGAACAGACTGACAACCAGCGCCTGGGGCTTGAGCTGTCCCAGAGCCGGGGCGACTCGCATGTATAGCGAGCAGTTCGGAAGGTCCTTCTGGAGATAGAAGTTCGACATCAAGTTCGCCTTCTCTCGGGGTGCTAGTACGACATCAATCTCAGAGTTGGGTGGAGGTAAATGGAACACCTCTGTATTAGGGTCACGGAGCCCATCCCTACATCCAAAGAGTGCCTTCCTATAACGCAGAAGCATCTCTGATGTGCTCTCGCCGCCATCTCCCAATAGGCGGACGACCCAACGCACATCCTGCACCTCCTCGTTGGCGGCACTTGCTTGAGTCATATTCAATCCTCAATTTTCGCGCGCGCAAGGCCCATGCGTCTTTGGCGTCCCGGCGCTGTTTCTCTTGGAAAACGAAGGTCTAGTTACCACTAGCCGGAGGGCGGCAGGCGCGAGCGTTCAGGCTGACCGCTATCCCGATGTTTTTGTCATCCCAATTGAATTCGCGGAAGCAGCCCCATCTCATCACCTTGAACTCAACCGAGCCATCCTCGCACTCCGTACCGCCCGGACCGTCACCGGAAAACAGAAGCGCCAGGCAGAATGGCACTCGCCGCAGTGGAACACGAAGGGCGCGTTTGATCCGATCATCGACCACTCAATCCACCAGATCGCTCACCTCACTCGTGATAGGGCTACCGCGCAGCCGAGTACACGAACGCCGAAGCAAAGCACACGCTGGTGCATGACCCAGGCACCGTGCAGGTCGCACCGGCTCAATGCCCTGAATCCGCAACAGCCCGTCCTGCGTCAAGTCAGCCGTGCGCCGGAGCTTAGCGGAGCGACCACTCGACCGGATGCCGTTCCGCGTGAGCGCTCCGGGGCCGCTGAGTCCGGCAAGAAAAGCGAACGCCCCCGAGTCTGTGCCTCAGGGACGTTCGCTTTCGGGATTCTGACCGCCGGTGAGTCAGTCCGGCGATCAGAAATTTGGGAAAGCAGTCTCGGCTAGGGGGCCACCGTCGTATCGATCGTCGTCGTTGGCATGGCGTCCTCGACCCCTTGGGGGGCACCCGTCTTATAGGTGATCGCGTACGTTCCTACCGGAGCCGGATTGGTCGAGGTATCGAATTGGACGCGGAAGCCGAGCGAGAACGCGTAACCGTTGTTCACGCCCGCCCTGCTCACCACTGGTTGTGTGTCGGTGAAGGTGAACTCGCTAATGCCATTGACGGTCGCCGCGCTCGTCAGCTGCCAGTCGGCAATGGTGTCGGCCCAAGTGAACATGCCGTCGCTGTCGCCTTGTGGCGTGCGGGCGTCGACAAGCGTCGGCGTGGCCGTGCCGATCATCGCTACGGGTATCCCGATGGTGAGGGTCATCCCGTGGATCGTGCCGTCGAGCATCGTTGAAGTACAAGCGACACTTGTGCCGGTCTGGATGACCGGAATTTGGAGGGTGACTGGCGCGGACCCGGTCGAGGCTATAAACGTATTGCCGCCGGTGACGATCTCGGTTTGCGGGGATCCGTTGCACGAGCTTGTTGCTGAAGGATCAGGCGCGGCGTTCCCGATCGCCGGGAATGATGCCCCGATGCAGTCGGTAGCCGGCGCGACCGCGTCGGCCGCAAGTTGATTGACGACTTTACTGTCTGAGGTGATCCAGAAGGTGGATCCGGTCTGTGAGCGCGAGGCGGCAACAAAACATGTGCCATCGGGGCTGGTCGTCACTGCCGTCGAAGTGGACGGGGTCGCCGGCGGAGTGGGTGGAGGAGAAGATCCATTGGACGGGTTCAAATCCCCGGTGAACAACGCGGCGACGCCTACGGATTTCCCCCGGCCGCCTGCGCGGATCAGATTGACCGCCGGGCTGATACCGGCTGCGCTCGTCGTGGCGGCTGCCTGCGGCAAGTATCCGTCGGCCACCAGTGCGGGAATGGGTTCGAATTGTCCGTTTTGCACCCGGGCGACGCTTTCGGCGGTGGTGATCGAATCGAGGTTCTGCTTCGCGGCGTTGTCCTGAGTCCACGGCACTATTGCGAACACGGTCGAGGCGATGACCCCGGCGATGATGCCGATGACGAGGACACCGACCATGATCGACGCGAGGTCGATGGCGCCGGGGTCCTTGCCGAGGACGGCGGGTAGCTGCACTTTTGCGTCACGAATCCGGCGCAAGAAACCTACGCTTCGGATCGAGCTGGGCTGGCGAATGGCTGTCATGGGTGACTCCTGATTGACTCGTTTTTACTTGCCGGCTGCCGAATAGGTGACCGCATCCCTGATGTGTGCGGCGACCTTCTCCTAAAAGCCCAGATCTCGCTGTTTCCGGAAACGTTGAGCAAACACTCAGTTTCGAATGAGGATTGGGGTGCCGGTCGGTAAGGCTCCGACGACCTCAGCGGCCGACGATGACGGGAGACGAAGGCAACCATGCGAGGCGGCATTCGCCGGCTCGTTCGCGAAGAAGTGAAGGCCGAGCTCGCCGGCGTTGCCGTTAAAGGAAGTGGTTTGGCTATGGAAACTGGTCAACGTGATGGTCGTGTTGGCGGTTTCAGTCTGTCTGGGGTCTACGTACTCGCTTTCGAGATACCCGATGCCTACCGGCGTCGGTGAGGAGTCGACCGCCCCTTGCACGATCGGCCAAGTGTGGGCGACTCGGTTCGATCCTGTGTCGATGATCGCCAGGCTGTGAGCGGACAGATCAACGAGGACGTGGTCTGGCGTTGCATGTAGCGGGACGAGGTCAGAGGTGCGCACCCACCCAGCCGTTTGTGCCGGCGCCGGCGAACCAGGAGACGGTGTCCGTTGCCGCGCCGGCAGCAGAATCTTGTCGAAACCGCACCGATCCTCGCCGATGACGACCACTGGCTGTGGAATCGTCTCCCAGGGTGTGCTGCGGGCCAAGGCGCCAGAAGGTGTGAGCTCGTTTCCTGTAGCGGATTTCTCGTAGATGGTTACTCGGCCGCCGGAGATCTGGAACGTCGACGTCCACGGAGTTATAGAGGTTGGGGCGGCGACCAGGCTTCCGATGACCGACGATGAGGTCAGTACAGAAAGGGCGGCGGTTGTCGCGACGACCGTCGGGCAGCTAACCGCTTTTGCAGGCGTCACCGTCGCGTGCAGATTGCTCGGCGCAGCAGCTGTGCAGCCGGTTAGGAGGACTGCTAGTGCTACGGCTGCGGCGACGACGGCAGGGAAGAGGCGGTTCATGGTGGAGAACTCCGGGTTAAAGGGGCGGTGCGAGGTGATGGATGGGGATGAGAGGAAAAGCCCGCCGAGGATGAGAGAGGAAAGAGGAGAGACATCCCCGGCGGGCCGTTTATGGGCAGCGACGAATCAGCCGCTGACGATCGGTGGGAGGGCCTTGCTTTGCGCTGGTGCGGGACTGCCGACCGGTGCAGGCGCGGGTGCAGCCGGCAGGGGCGCTGGGACCGGCACGGGCGCTGGGTTTGGTGTCGGCGCGATGACCGGCGTTACCGGCGTGCCGGCGGCCGGTACTACGTTCAGCGTGATGGTCGCCGGTGCACTCGTGGCCCCTCCGCCCGATACGTCGGGGTCTTTCAGCGAGTACATGAGCCTGTATGTTCCAGTGGCGGGTGGAGTCCACGCGACGCTATTGCTTCCGTCCGCACCAGTGGAGATGGTGGCGCCTGGCGCCGAACCGGCGACCACGGCTACCAAAGACGACGTCGGGTCATAGGAGGATGAACCTGCACGCAGCTGCGACGCTGAGATCGTGACAGTGTCTCCGACCGTTGCTTGGAATGAGTGATCGACGGCGACTGGACTCTGCAGAAGGTCAATCGTTGAAGACGAATCTGGGACCAACGACGGATTATCCGAAGAGACGGTGTAAGGCAGGACAACATCGCCTGTACCCGAGTAGGAAATTGTCGCGACGTCGCCGCCCGAATCACGGGTTACTGTGACGCCCGTCGGAAGGGCGCCGAGGGCCACGCTGAGATACACAGGAGTGAGAACGTCAGCCCAAGTGCTGCCGTCGCTGAGGTTCACTGCGGGGCGCTGCGGCACCATCACCGTGTACCTCCCGAGTGTCGAATTCCACTCGCCTGCGTTGGTCGACATGAGGAGATCCTGCGCAGTTACGGTGTTGCTGCCGGTGATTGGTTGTGCGACCGGCAGTACGAAGGAACAAACGTCCTCGTCCTGAAACACTTGGACTTGGCCGACAATGGTGCGGCCGCTTGAATCCCAGATCTGGATCACGCCAGCCCAGTTTCGGTCACTGCAGTCAGCGGGGAGCGACAATCCGATGAAGCCGTCGGCTGCACCTGTTGTTACGGTCGGCGCGCCGTCTGGGCCGGGGTGGGAGACGCCGGCCCCCGTGGTTACGGCCATCGGTGAGCCGACACCCTGAGCGCTGAGAGTAATGCCGAAGGCTGCCCACTCCGTATCGGTGTACTGCGGATACAAGGAATGGAGCTGGGCGGCAGTGTAGGACGCTCCGGAAGTTTCGGTCGTGTACAGCTCGACGGCGAAATACCCCGAGGGTCCCCACGGCTTCACGACGGGGTAGGCCGAAGGCGGTGTGGCGGTGCTTGCCGAAGCGGCACTTGCTCTGAGCGGCGTTGCGGGGCTTGCCGTTGCCGCTCCGGCAGTTGTCAGGAGCCCAGCTGCAGCCACCAAGGCCACAGCCGTTGCTACGGCCGCCCATTTGCGACGCTTGGTTGCGAGTTTTTCTGTCATGGTTCTCTCATCTCTTGGTTTCGGGTTTCCACCTGTGGTTCATCTCTTTCATTGCTTCTATGCGGCGTGCTTGTCGCCTGGTGTTCATTCGTGGATCTGAGAGCCAAACCGGCTGTGGTCGGTTGCCCTTCTTTCGTTCCTTTGTCTCTATGTGTGCGGCAGCCGATTTCTCACGATCGATCTACCACTGGATCAAAGGCGTCGGTGCTGGCTTCAGCTCGACAGTGCTGGGCGGCGGCGCATCGAAGGCGGAGAAGTCGAGGTCGCTGAGGTCGAGCGAGTCCATTACCACCTCGGTTGACTGTTTCTCCGCGGCCCTCGCTGCGCGAAGGAGGGGGAATTCGGCCGACCATTCTTCGATCTGTCGATCGTCAGTGAAGGGGAGACGGATCCTTACAGGTGCCGGATCTCCTTCGACGCGCATGAAACCTGTCCCAGCGCTCGCGTACCCGTTTCCCGGGGCTGCGATCGGAATCAGATGAGCCTCTGCGCCTGCATCGGTCGCGCCGTCGCCGAGCACAAGATCGGTCTCGATTTTCGTTCCGGTTCTGAGCGCTACTCGCATCGGCATGAAATCTCGCAGATCTCCAACCATGTCCTTTTGCGGGGCCTGGACGAGTCCGACGATCAGGACATTGAGGGAACGCCCCTGACTCGCGATAGCGAGCAGGCCTGCCATGACGTCTTGCGCTCGCTTTTTGTCGGTGTCTAGCTTGGACAAAGCGCTTAGCTCGTCGATCAGAAGAATTCGGAGTGGATGCTCGCGCGTCACCGGCGGTTTACGCCCACGGCCCTTACGGGAGTTCATCTCAGTAACAAGTTCGTCGACGAGCTCCGCCCA
The DNA here is from genome assembly GCA_025464975.1 of Microbacteriaceae bacterium. Classification (GTDB taxonomy): domain Bacteria; phylum Actinomycetota; class Actinomycetes; order Actinomycetales; family Microbacteriaceae; genus Lacisediminihabitans. Next base: position 435,096 of record JAODMT010000004.1, read on the forward strand.
TTCGTGTGCGGTGGTGGCCACCTTCTCGAACACGCCAAGCGGGCGACCATCCTCGCCAATGGCTTCTGCGCCCTTAGGGTCGATCGCGTAACACTCGACGAGCCCGGCACGCATTGATGGGACTAGACCGTTGAAGATCGACCACCAGATGCTGCCTTTGCCTGCTCCGGTTTGACCGACACCCAAAGTATGAAAGGTCTGGTACTCCACCGGGCTGCCGTCCTCGCGGATAGCGATCGGGAAGGACCGCCACGACTCCGAAGGATCGGTGACCCTGTTTCGGAACCGCTCATTGAAATCCGCGAGAGTGAGGATGTCCTTGAGGGGGTCCTGCAGGCGGCGGAGCTTGATGGCGCCGCCCTCGGAAGTTCTGTCTTCAAAGCGCCAAATTGTCGCTGGGACCGCCGGCAGGACCGAGGCCGCGAGCGCCAGCCACTGGGTGCGGCGTTTGACTTTGTCTAGAACGGGTGGCGCACGAAGGACCTCGACCTCCGAGACGTAGCCCTCGAGTGGATTCACGGTCAGATTGACCGCAACCTCGTGCGAGGGAACGCCCAAGAATCCGGCGATGCTATTGCGAACAGCGAGGGTTTGCGGCTCCAACTTCCCAACCGTCGCTGTGCGCTGGTACGGAGCCCAGGAGATGAGTGTCATGCCTTGGGATTCTGCAAGTGCCTGAATTCGCGGCGCTGCCGTGGGGGCGGCATCCTCGGATAGGTGCCAGATCTGCCGGGGCAGTTCGCCGGCTTCGACCTCTTCGATGCCGATGACCAAGCCGTCGCTTTCGGCAAGTCGTTCGCGCGCGGTCTGCGCCTCAAGGCTTGTTTCGATCGGGTCGAACACGATTTGTTGGGGGCCGCTGCTGCGCTCGTTGATCACGAATTCGGGCATGACGTGGGCCAATCGCTGCTCAGCTGAGGCGCCTTTTCCGAGCATTAGCGCACCGCCGGGCGGTGTCGGGGCGAGAGTGAGTGATCCTGCACGGCTCTTTGTGAGCCGGCTCGCCTCGACGGCGTTGATCGGCACAGCGAGGACTTGGGCAATCCTCGCGCCGTACTCGCGCATGAGGCGTTCTCGAGCTCCGGCGCCGACGTGGTGACTGAGGGCCACCACAATTAGGCCCGTGGCGGAAGCGGCGATGGCGACGAGGACGAGGTTGCCGGCGGGGATGGTGGCTAGGCCCGGGATTTTGGCGATGAGGTCGGTGCGGTAAACCACGAGCAGGATCGTTCCGGCGACGATCCCGAAGAAGATCAGTCCCGCCGGAGTGAATAGTGCCCGAAAAAAGCCGCCGAAAGGCACACGCAATCCCCGAGCTGTCGCGAAGATCGCGACGAGCAGCAGCACAGCGCCGATCGGACCTGGCCAAATCTGGAGGATCAAGACGGCTGCGAGCCACAGGATTGCGATGCCGGCCCAGTGGCGGATGAATGTCCGGACCGACCGTTCATTTGACCCTACGGCTGCGCTGCCGGCAAGACCGACGGTTCCGGTGACACCTTTGACGCCGAGACGAAGCGCCCTACGACCGAGTCCCATTTCTTTAGACCTCTCGTTCTTTGGTAGGGCTAGCACCGGGTGTGGACGCCGTTTTGTCGGGCTCGGCTTGGCCGGCCTGCACCTCAGCCCAGGTCTGCGCACGGCTGCGGAGACCGGAGATTTTGGCGGCGAGACCCGGGTGCTTGGCGATGACCTCACGGGCCGCGGTTCTAACCCCAAGCCCGACGACCAAGCCAACAACCGCGAGACCAATCCACGACCACCAAGGTGCGCCGGGCGGCAGCTGACAGGCCGCAACGACAAGCAGGACGATCGACGCGGGCGCGGCGAGCGGACGTGTGAGGCGGCGCCATACGGCTAGCGGCCCGGGCCGAAAGATCGCGAGGAATGCGCACGCGAGGGTTAGTAGGCCCGCGACGGTTGCCGGGATCAATGACAACTCCATCGAGATTGCACTGAGCGGATTGGCCGCGGAGGCCGTCTTCGTTTCGAGCTTCGTTTTAGCCGTTGTCGCCGCGTTTGCGGCTTCTGCTTTGACCTTCGCCGCGTCGGCTGTGACGGCGCTTTTGACCTTTTGCAGGATGCCGGAAGGCTTCGGCGCGGCTGTTGAGCCGGAAATCACCAACGAAACCCAGTTGTCGAGCACAAAACCGGTTTGACCGCTGGTCGTCTTCACGGCTCGGTACTGTGGCGTGCCCGTGAGCGATGGGGTCCCGGCGTAGGTCGCCCCGCTGACGGTAAGTGAGTCGCCGTCGTTAAGGGTTGCGAGCTGGTCTGACGTTCCACTGGGCCAGCGTTGGAGAATTGGCGAGCCTCCGGCGACGGCACCCAAAATGCCGCCGGCTGAAGACGGCGTTGAGATCCTGGCCGGCAGCGAATAGCTAATGGAAGCGGGAAGCTGAATGACCGTTCCAAGGGGAGTGAAACCTGTAGTCCCTCCGAGTTCGACTGGGATATAGGTTCGGCCGTCGGGGGACGGCTGGGCGGCCCCGCAGGGGACGACAGTGTTAACCACGAGCTTCCCAATCGTTTGACGGAGCACGTCCGGTGAGGCGTACACATCCCACTGACTTGAAAGCTGCAGGACCCCGCATGTAAAAGGAAGTTGGGTAGTAACGGGCGCGGACTGAGTCGGAGTGGGAGTCGGTGTGTCCGCGAACACCGGGGCAGCGGTGGCCGCGACGAGAAGCACGGCGAGACCTGCTGCGGCGAGAATTTTTCTATGCATTGGTGGACTCCGAAGGGTTCGCATGGGCGGGTGCGGCCGGTGATTGGCTGTTGCGACGACCGAGCCAAATAAGAAGGCTGAGCAACCCGGACCCGAGGACTGCAAGCAGGGCCGCAAAGTCGACGACAAGCAGCGGTGTACTGATGGGGGCCGGAGATTGACTCGCGTTGGTCGACGCGGACTGTGGCGCGGCGGATCCGGAGCCGGAGGCTGGTGTTGAGCTTTGAGCGTCAGAGTTCCGGGGCGGCGCTGAAGCCGGGAGAGCGACGTTGTCGCTCGACGGGGTGGGTGCTAGGACCCGCGTCTGCGGGATCGGGACTCCCGCAGGGTCATAGGTGATTCGAACCCAGCGGGTTGTAGTCGCAACGTTCGCGGTCGGTTCGGTTATCTGGAGCTCGATCGAAAACACATCCGAAGGCAATGTTCCCGCCATGACGCACGCCTGCAGGAGACCGTACGGCAAGCCGTTTCTGGGCTTCGCGACATCGAGGGGGATTGCGACGCTGGATTTGAACTCCGCGGTGCCGTCGGTGGAGAGGACATGGCATCGTCCATCAGAGATATCGACGACTTGAGGATCACCGGACGAGCTTGGTGCACCCATCAGCCCGGCGGTCATCATTACGGCGGCGATCAACAAGTAGTTCTCCTCTCGTTCTCTTGGTGGTTCTAGTCGGTGCTCTGGGTTGCTACTGGTTCGAATCCGAACGCTTGTCGGACTACGGAAGCCGGTACGAGGATCCGACCGGCGACCCTGGTAGATGCCAGAGTCCCTCGGCGGATGCGCTGCCTGATCGCCGGTTCTGTAGCTCCGAGAATCTGTGCAGCTTCGGCGCAGCTAAACGCGGCACGCGACGCGAGGAGCTCGTCGAAGTTCTGCATTCTGACTTCCTTTCGTTGTTGCACTTACATGTAATATCAAGAACAGGTAAGTGTAATTCTGTAGAAGGAAGTTCTTTCCAGATCGAGGAGACGGCGCGTTGGACGACGGCCTGACGGCAGCGATACGCGCTGCTGCTCGACGGGAAGATGAACTGCTAACTGAGCTAGCGAAGGCACGAACGGATCTCCGCGATGCCTTGGCTGCCGGGCATGACGCAGGGATGACCTGGGATGAGCTCGGTGAACGGACCGGCAAAAGGGCCTCAGCAGTGCGCGTGCTCGTTCTCCGCGATCAGTGGCCGAGCTTTCAAGGCCGCCGCGGCGAACACACGATCAGTCGGTCAGACCTCGCTGCCTCGGGGACTGCCGGAATCGGACAGGCCGCGGTGGCCGCTGAGGTATCCCGTTTAACAATGAGCGGGTGGGTGCGCGACGGGTTCGTGGCGACAACGCTGATTGGGTCGCACAGGCGGATTGTGCTTGATGCTGCTCGGTGTTTTGTGGTGAGGGCTAGCGCCCGTCGGCCAGAGAGACGTGTTCACGTGCCAATCTGAACGGCGGGACCGGGCTGTTACTGGATAACGTTGACAGTGAAGCCAGGCCGCTCTATCTGGGTTGTTGTGTAGTCCCGGAGGACTGTTGTCCGGCGCGGGGCGCGGAGTTCGTTGACGAGCGCGTCGACTATCTGCTCGGGGCTGTGCATGCGGCGGGATTTCCGCCATACGTTGATGACCCGGCGAAGCGCCTTTTCGAAGGACTCCACGTGCGTGTTGATTGTCACGAGGCTCACGGCGGGGTCATAAGTGAAGTCGGCCTGTAGATCACCGGCTGGGGTATCACTGGCCGCTTCCAGCTTGACGGTGATGCCGCTCCGGAAATGGACGGTTTCGCTGATGTTCATCGGTGTGATCTCCTTCGCCTCTAGTAGCTGGTGTTCGTCGGAAGCGTGTCGAAGTCGCCTTCAAAAACGACTCCCGGAATCTGCTCCAGCGATTCCATGACTGCGGTAGCGACGGTGTTCGCTGAGGGACCGCGGCGCAGTTTCGCGAGGGCAACGGCGACCAAGAGCTCAGCCTCTTCCTCGATTGCGGCGCCGAGTTCGCCGATGGGGGTGACGGCAATCCACTTCCCTTTGCGGTCGAAATGCACGCGGCAGTGCACTCCGTCCTCGTCCCCCTCGTACCGGTTCCGAGCCTTATTGACCCAAACTTCTGTCGTCACACCAAGCCCGTTCCGTCCGTACTGACCGTTGGACCAAACGATGAGTTCCCGTGCGAATTCGCGGCGCCGCTTCTGACTCGCCTCCGCTGCCTCAGGGACTGCGTCGGCGGTAGGCCGGGTTACTACAATTTCGATGTTCGTGTTCATTGGTGCTCTTCTCTCTCATGGTGAAGGTTTTTCTCTTTCACCCTTTAGATGTGCGCGTGCGCGCACTTTTGGCTGGCTATGTTCAGTTCTTGCAGCCGATACTCAGGTTCGCGAAGCTCGTGGTGAGTTCCCGGTCGGCTTTGCGTACCTTGTGCATTGCTACAAGGCTTCTATGCGCGAGCCTCAGCCGCTGGTGTCAGGACGGACGATCAACGCGGTCACGCCGCCGTCGACCGCGTTCTCACACCGGCCGTCGAGCAGCTCGCCCACCCGGTAGCGGAAGGCACTGTCGGACCCCTCGAAGAGCCTGTCGGTCTCCTCAAGCTCAGCCACTCGGGCGAGCAGCCTGATGATCTCTTCATCCGGTGCGCATCCGTCGACGATGTACTGCGCGTATTCCTCGGTCTCTTTTCCGTGTCTTGGATATACCGGTGGCGCCTCAGCACGGTCCCGCACCTCATCGATCGCGGTGACCTCCACTAGGACGACGTCGAACTCGATCAGTGCGGCCGAGACGACAGCCAGCAGCTGGGAGACGGTGAAAGGCCGGTTACAGAACATCGTCGTGTCCAACAGCGTGGCGATGTCGAATCGGACCTCGTCGTAAACATCGGCGGAGGTCTCGACGGCGACACGTCCGAGATGTCGGTTCACGGTGACGCGGACATACTCGTCGCCGAGCTCGGATTCGAGGTAGGCCGGCAGCGGGTCGAGAACGATCAGATCCGCGTTGCTGTGCTCGAGGTGGAGGTACCCGTCGACATCATCCATTTGGATAGCGTCCAGGTCGGACAATTTCCAGAGGAGCCTGATCCTGCTTTCGGTGTAGAAGTTGTCTGTTTCTACGATTTGCCCGTCAGGCAGGCATCGGAGGTTGGTCATGGTCGTCCCTACTTGTTGGTGGGGATCGTTGAGACGATGGCTTTTCGTACCTCATCGTCGGCGGGGAGCAGATCGCTGATCCCAACCTCAGATGCGAACTCCCTGAAGCGCATCCAGCCGGCGCCGAGCATCCCCGCCAACCCAGCGGCGCGGCCACTGACCTCTCCGCTGACCGTCTGACGGGCCCAATCGCGTGCGACCTCGTCGTTCGCTTGCGCGAACGCTTGGAGGCCTACAGCGTCGATTTGGAATGCGAGCCACTGGATGTACCGGCCATACAGTTCGTTCCCGCGGGACGCGAAGTCCTTGAACAGGTCGTACGAGGACAGCGCGACAGATTCATTGTCGAACTCAAGCGCTACGAAGCGAGAGGCGATGCCAGCACTTGACGGAGCGTCCTCTGCTGTGAAGATAGCCACCGAGTGCGCGAGAAGAGGTGCACGCAAGCCTCCAGTTTGGAGATTGCCGATGGAGCCGCTCTCGCCATACGCGGCCTTGACAATGCTGGCCATGACCATTCGGATTCGCTCGTTTGCGCACTCTTCGTAGTCATCCCAGGCGAGCAAGGAGTGGCCAGCAGCGGCGGCCTTGGAGAATGCCTTTGTCGAGGTGAGCTGGGTGATGGATCCACCGGTGAACCTGTCTCTGAAGACGATTCCCGTGGTGAACGCTTGGATGGCGGAGAGCGCAACCGTCTTTCCAGAGCCCGGGCCTCCCAGGAATCCCACGGAGCCCCGGCGGGACATCGCCAATGGGGCTGCGAACAGGATCCCCAGAGAAGCAGCGGGGATGTCTGAACGGAGAGGGAAAATCGTGTAGAAGGCGTCGATAGCGGACGCAGCCCCCCGGATGCCGGCAGTGTCCTGCGGGATCCGAGGGAAGCCGTACTCCATGGCTGCTTGAGGCTTTAGAGGTCCGCCGGGGGTGAGATTGTCGGTGGTGGGACCGGAAGCGTCCACCGAACCGTTCGGGGCGAAGTACACGTGCTTGCCGTTGGTGGGGTTCTGTTTCCACCCCATCGTGTGCAGGAGTGCTGGCTCATTGAGATTGCGGAGATTGGTCATGTTCGTTCTTCCTTACTTGTTGTTGTTGTCGTTGTCAGTGGTGCTGTTGCCGATGAGGTGCTTGGAGCCGGCGAACTCGGTAACGGAACAGCGCCAGCCGAGATCGCGGAGAACCAACGCGGCTTGCTCCAAGTACTCAAGGCCGTTCTGACCGCTCAGAAGCATCGCGCCGGCCTTGATGTTCTCGACGCTCGCGCGGCGGACATCAAAGACGAGACCGATCACGTCGAGTAGCTCGCGGGCCAGGTCATTGCTCTCAGTCCTCGGTGACAACAGGATCGTGAACCCGTCCTGAAGTCGGAGCGTCAGGACGGCGTCCTCCTTGAACTTGCGGAGCTTGCGCTTGTTTAGGTACCTGACGAGCATGTGGGTGATTCCTCTACTGTTCGGTGGCGGGTGTTTCCCTTACAACTACTCAGTGCCGCGGTGCCGCCCCGTTTATATGGCTGGTGCCAGAATGTTTTGCAGCCTCGCGATCCCCGCCTTCTTAGCTGCGGCGACGTTTGGTTGCGCCATGGAGAGGACCTCGGCGAGCCGGGCTTGGGTGAGCGCGTCGGTTGTCTCTGGTGTGTCGATTCCGAGTTCTTCACGGAGGATGCGTGATGCGGACTCGCCGTCACGGAGTACCAAGCAGCGGACGATGAGGCGCTGGGTGGCGCTCAGGGTGTCGATACCTGCGACGACCGTGCGTAGTAGCTCGGCGCTCTCCGCTGCGTCTGACGGGCTGGTGGCGGCGGACACGATGTGGTCATGGACGAGGTCGCCGGCGTTAGTGGTCGCATCGAGCTCTACGGAATCACGGAGCTTAGAGACTTGGTCGATACGCTCCGCCATCGAGCCGTCAGCGACGTCGCCGTGCTGAGCTGCAGCGATCGTCGCCTCGTACACGTGCTCGGGGATGGTGAAATGCCCGGAAGACCTCAGTACCGTAATGATCTCACCCGTGATGAACGGCCGGGCATATGGGAGAAAGTGCCCCGCCGACGGGTTGAAGGACGTCGCGGCCAAGAGGCAGCCAATGAGGCCGGCTTGGATGAGGTCATCGAGGTCGGCGTTCGGCTGCACGTATTTCACCGCGACTGACGCCACATACGATCGAGCGGCGAGCGTCAGCTCATTGCGAGCGGTGACGTCTCCGGCTTGGATACGTGCGGAGAGTGCGTATTCGACCTCGGGAGTTAGGTGGGCGGAAGTGGACATCTTGGGCGCTTTCTGAACCCGGAATTTCCTGATCCGCCCATAGATGTGTTCGTGCGCGCACAAATGCGGCCTTATTTGGCCCTATTTCCTCCTATTTGGTAACGGCTTGGTAACGGCTTTCGGGAACGAAAAAGCCCCGGCAGTCGGTGGTTAAACCGGCTACCGGGGCGGGTGCGTGGACGCTGCTGGTTTGGGCGATCGGAACATGCAGCGTCCCCGCAGTCTGCGCGCTAGTCGAATGCGACATCCTCCATCTCTGCGAGCTCGATCGGGAGAGGTGAAAACGCTGGCTGAGTCTCGAGGACAGGTGTGAGGTCGATGTCCAAGGCGCTGACCGGTATTACCCAGCCACGCTTGTGGCCGAGAGCACGTGAGGTCTGCTCGTTCGGTTCGGTTCCCTCTACCACGTACTTGCGGGCACTGTTCTTCAGCTGGTCCTTGGACACAGCGTTTAGACCACATGCGTTCTTCGCGGTATTGATCGCGCTGAGGAGCAGGACAACCTGTGTCTGGTCCTTGGAGAGGATCCCCACATGGTTAAAGCTCGGCGCCCAGATGCTGCCGATACCCATGCTGTTCGTGACCTGTCGCTTCGACCATCCCAGCGTCCCGGCGATCGCGTCATCGGGGGATGAATCATCGGTGAACGTCAGGTGTCCGTGGCCGGATGCGATCTGGTCACGGAGGTAGTTGATCACCGTCAGGGCGAGCGACGCTTCTTCATTGAATTCCATCCCGACCGCTACAAGGCCGATGAGCGTCTTATTGACGTCGTCTTCGCTTGGCAGGAGGTCGCTGATGCCGACCTTGTCGGCGAACTCCCGGAATACCGTCCAGCCGACACCGAGGACGGCGACTAGCTCATAGGTGCGGTTGGACTCGTCACCGCCGGTCGCCATGTACTCCCATTCACGAGCACGTGTGTCGTTCTCGGAAGAGAACGCGCGGAGTCCGGTCTTGTCGATGCGAGCGGCGAGCCATGAAAGGTAGCTTCCGTAGAGCTGGCGTGCACGGTCTGCGTAGTTGCGGAACTCATCGTAAGGGGATGAACCGGCAGGGGAGAGAGCCGCTGATTCGCCTTTCACGAAGTTGATCGGGATATAGCGGGACACGATCCCGGGCATCGTAGGCGACCCCTCGGCGGTGAAGATTGCGGAGGACTTGGCCACACGCCCAGCCCTCAGGCCACCGTTCTGAAGGCCTGCTCCCTGCCCGTCTTCCCCATAGGCCGCCTTCAGGACGTTTCCGATGACTTCCTTGATCCTGCGGTTTGCGGACTCGTCGTTGCCCATGGCGTAGTCGTCCCAGGCGAGGACAGTGTTGCGGCCATAGCTCATCTTGATGGAAGCGGCCGTTGGGGTGTCCTTGTTAATGGACCCGCCTGTAAAGCTGTCCTTGAATACGACGCCAGTGTTCCAAGCCTGGGCAGCGGATAGAACGATCGTCTTACCCGAACCGGGGTTCCCGAGGAGGCCAATGGAGCAGCGGCGGCGTAGAGCTAGCGGGGTCGCGAACTGGAGACCTAACGTTGAAGCGGCGATATGCATGCTATTCGGGAAGATACGAAAGTAGGCACCGAGTGCGGATGCTGCTTCGCGGATCTCAGCGTGCGTGGTAGGTACGACAGGGTAGCCAACCTCCATTGCTGATTCGGTTAGGGCGCCGTCTTCAGACTTCGGCGGTCCGGAGACGACGTACTGGTCGCCTGCGGCGCCTGCTGCGTTCACGGAGCCTGCCGGGGCGAGGAACACGTGTGTTCCGTTCTCGTCTTTCATCCACCCTTCGGTGTGCATTTCGGAGATGACCTTCTGAGCGTCGTTCTTACCGAGGTTGCGGAGCATGTTGACGACCTTGCGGTCATCGTTTGCGAATTCTGGCATCATGCTTCCAGAGTCGAGCTCATCAAGGACGTCGAGGATCTTGGTCGCCTCTTTGGCTCCGAAACCGGCTTTGGACTTGGTAAGCCCCGCGGCGGTAGCGATCTGGACGGTGAATTCCGGCGGAGCGATCTCGTATGGCTCACCATTCGGGTAGACGGACTTGTGCTCGACCTTTTCCGAGTGCCAGGCCACAAAGTCGACAACACGGACCAAGCAGTCGCGCTCTCCACCGGCTTCATCCTTTATTGTCACCGTCTTGAAAAGGCCATGGTCTTTTCCATAACCGACCTTGATGGTGATGCCGCCACCGATCTCGAACTGTGCTGGGATACGCGGGCCGTCACCGAGCGCGTCTGCGATCGTGAGCGTTCGGGCCTCACCGGTCATGGTGTCGTAGCTGCCATCCGTATTCGGGGTGGCGACCTCGGCGGATGGACGTACCGGCTTTGGCAAAGGGTCGCCGGTAGGTGCTGCCAAACCGAACCGGGCAGTGACGCGCTCGGGGAGGATGCGGGCTAGCGCGTCGAAGAATGCGTCACCCCAGCTGCCATCATTTTCCCTCCACGTGGCGATGAACTTCGTTGCGGTCTTGAAATCTCCGTCGAAGAGTCCTTTGCGGATCATTTCGTACGACGTCCACGGCTGCGATTCGGTCATGCCGAGTGCTTCGCGTGCGGAACCGGAGAAAACGAGCAGCGACTGCTTCCCGTCATAGTCGTTAGCGAGCTTCCCGTCTGCTTTTTCGCCGAAGCGCCCGTCGGGACGCGGCAGGTGAACCGATACCGGCGACTCCTCGTACAGTGAGGCGCCGAGTACACGCTCAACAAACGCTGATACCGGAACCTGCACGTCGAAGGCGTCGCCTGGTCGTTCGCCGGCAGACGCTTGGGTATCCGCGGTAGCGGCCCCTGTCGCGCCGTCCTGCGGCCGGCGATCCCTAGTCGGAGCCGCGGCGCGGGCCGGAAGCTGCGGGAGAACGTCTTCGAGGAGTTCTACTGAGACGAATGACATGCAGTTGGTGGATAAGACGGTGACAGGCCTGCCTCCTTGCTTCGCATTGGTAGATCCTGCGATCCTGAGGACGCGCGCCGGGTCGGCGAGAGGGGTAGGGTCTACCGCTTTTCCGACAGCCGAGCCGACCGCGAGCCAGTACAATTTCCACCGCTTCAGTAGCGTCTCAGTGGCGGGGTCTTGTGCATCGAGGCCGTCGATATTCCACCACGCATGCAGGCCACCTCCAGTGTCGGTCACCAAGGTCGGCTCGATAGGGAACGCGCGAACCCAACCCAACGCTTGCGCCTTGGTTGGGTTTCGGTCGCCGGCGGCGTGCACGGCCCCGTCGTCGGTGCAGTCGAGGTCGACGATGAGGGCGAGGATCTCCTTGCTGTCAGCTTTTGTTCCGCGTGAGCGTGTCTGGCTAGATAGTGCGGGATCGAGAGTGGAGATGGAGATGTACGCGTCACGGTCTGCTGTGGCAGCCTTGCGGACGAGTGCGGTCACTGCGGCCTCGTCGTCGGGGCGAGCGAAGCCGTGAACCCGGAGTCCCTTTTCGCCGTCTTTCTTCGAGGTGACGGAGATGACGTTGTCGGTGTCGGAGTAACGCTCGTAGATCGTGCGGTATTGGAGACCCCACGCCTCTTCATTGAACGCGTGGTCGGCCGGCTGGGTGTTCGAGTCGTTCATTCTGACGTGGTCCGTTCCGGTTGTATCTGCCATCGCGCCCAAGCGATGGGAACCGGGGTTTTCGGTTCAACAAGTCAGTGCCGCGCTCATGGGGCGGATATATGGCTTAGGCCGAAAATTCCTTTGATGGTTTGAAATGGCTATGCGACGACCGTTTTTAATGGTGTCTGGTCGGAATTGGCTGCCGGTGGAACAAAGTGGAACAAAACTTCTGTTCCACCGGATCAGCCTTGATCCGGCAAAAACCCCGGAAAATCAACGATCTGCGGGGGTGGAACAAATGGAACAGAATTCTCGGACACTCGGACCCAGGATTGCGGAACACCACTCTCACTAATACATATACCGATCCTGAAGATTTGAATTGGTATCACTAACTGTCACTGAGAGCCCGCTGAATCCTGAGTCCAAGTGTGCGGAAATTCTGTTCCATTTGTTCCACCCCCTAAAAACCCCGGAAAATCAACGATCTGCCCCGGATCAGAATGTTCCAGCGGAACAAAACTTTTGATCCACTTTGTTCCACCGGCCTACCTGGGCTCCAACTCTCGCCTCCAATACCAAACGGCCGCCTCACCTGATCGTGAGACGGCCGTTCCTCCTATCCAGACACCTACGCTGCAAGGTACTCCCGGAGCTGAGGACGAAGCCCGGCGATCTTCTTGAAAATGCGATTCTCGATCGCGTAGACGGCGCCTCGAGCCATGCCAAGATCGGCGCAGATGTCGACCATCTTCTCGAGCTCGTGCCCATGCAGTCCGAATCTGCGAAGAATAACGTCGCGATCCGCTTCCGAGAGAAGACCCAGCACTGCGTCGAGCTCGGCAGCCCGGCGCCCAATAGCCACCGCATCGAAGGTGCTGACGTCGTGGTCCACGAGCAGGTCACCGAACACTGCGCCGCCGTCTTCGCCGACAGGGGCATCGAGCGATATCGAGACGGTGGCTCGACTGAGGTTCCGCAGCTCGCGGATTCTCGCGGCAGACAGTCCGGTGATCTCAGATAGGTCGCCGTCGCTGGCGACTCGCCCCAGGAGCATCTCAGCTTCCCGCTCGGCAGTAGTCAGCGTGCTCTGTTCCGTGGCCACGTAGGAAGGAACGTGAAATGCCAGACCGCTGTCCAAGGCGCGCGTGACATAGAGCTTGATCCACCCAGTCCCGTAGCCCGAGAACCTGAACCCTTTCGTGTTGTCGAACTTCTCAACCGCCCGGATGAGACCGATGTTGCCCTCTTGGATTAGATCGAGCAACGGCGTGCCCCTGTCCGCGTAGCGCTTGGCGATCGATACGACCAGGCGAAGGTTCGCCTTAATGAATCGCTCCTTGGCCCTCACACCGGCGCGTGTCAACTCGTCCAGCTCACGCGCATACACACTCCGGCGCTCATGATCCGGCAGGGAGGACAAGCGCTCCCCAGCGATGACTCCGACCTCGATCGTCCTCGCCAGTTCGACTTCTTCCCCGGCGGTCAGTAGTTCGATCCGGCCGATCTCGTTGAGGTAGGCCTTGACTGAATTGGTTGAGTCGCTCATGTCTTGTTCTCTCTGAAAGCGACCGGTATCTCCTGCCCTTTCACCCTTTAGATGTGCCACGGCGCGCACAAATCAGCTGCTTAGCGCTCAATCTCCGGATCCTCACAGCAACGCCCAGCCCTGGCATGCCAAAACGGCGGGGATCGAGCCCGTTTCTGGATCTGATCCCCGCCTTTTGGTGGGCGCTAGCTGCGCTAGGTGTGGTTTTTTTGATTACAGGGTCGGCAGTGCGGTGATGCCATTGGTGGCGTAGTCACCCGCGTTGAATTGGGTTAGGGCGTCAGCTGCGTTGAGGACGGTCGACGGGTTGTCGCTGAAGCTGTAGAAGTCCGTTCCGGTGTCAGACTTCGACACGGCGATGTACTCCGTTGCGTTGGTCGTGAGCTTGATGCTGATCTTCGCCGAGGACTGCAGGAGCGGCTTCAGGCTGGCGTTCGCGTTGGTCGTGAGGTTCACGGCGCCGGAGGTGTCTCCGTAGACGGAAGCACCGTTGCCAGCCGACTGGGCGTACTGGACAGACTCTGCGGTGCTCACGGCACCGAGCGCCTGTTTCGCGGCGTTGTCCTGCGACCAGGGGATCACCGCGAACACCGTTGCGGCGATGACACCGGCGATGATTCCGATGACGAGGACACCGACCATGATCGACGCGAGGTCGATCGCACCTTCGTCGTCGCGAAAGATGATGCCCGGGGTGAACTTGCCCTGGGCGGCAGACAGGCGACGCTGGATCTCGGGGTTGCGCTTGGCGATGAGGCTCATGTGGTGGTCTTTCTGTTTGTCGAATGAACCCGCCAAAATGACGGCTCGCAGAAAGACATGCGGCGAAACCCAAATCAGAGTGCTCTGTACCGGCAGATGCCGCCCCCGGCCCGCCCGATGGTCGTGAGACCGGCCGTCCCGGGATCCCCGGGACGGCCTCTAACGGAAGTCTTCGTCCCGCGTTACGGGTTCCGGCGCACCTGCTGTCCCGTACTGCCGGGAATGCAGCTGGCGGGCGCCGAACAACACGCGGTACCCGCGTGTTGTTATCGTGTCGTATGTGGCGAGGCCGGCCGCTGAGAGAGCCTTATGCAGCTGGGGGAGGAGGTCATCGATCGCTTGGATGACCGTTATGGCATCACCTCGGACAGGCTTGCTGAGGGTCATCTCCCCTCTCGCTAACGACTCGATGACGTGCCGCGCGGCCTCGTGTTGTGACTCGGCGACGTCGACGGTGATGAGCCCTCCGGGGTAGTCGACGAGGACTGACACCCCAATCGATCCCCACCGGTGGAAAGCGGCGTCGAGTCGTGGAGGTAGGAGGACGAGACGTACGTATTCTTCTCGGAAGATGGTTATCGGTGCGGCGTGACTCATGGGTGGTTCCTCTTTTCGATGTGAATGAGCAGCCTTTCTGGCTCCTTTGATCCATAGATGCGTGGAACCGCGCACAAATGACGACGTACACCAAAAACGTTTAGCGAACACTCAGGATCGAGTTACTCGACCACAGCTCCGACAGACCTCGGACTTATCCACGCCGACTAACGCCAGCCGGAACGCGAAAGAACCCAGTCGCCGGCAAGCCTCGGCACTTGACGTCACGCAATCCGGGAACCCACTGTCAAAGCGCAGCGACGACCAGTAGACGTCCCGCCAGCTGACACGACGCGAAGTGTGGCGAGACGCCGGCGTCACGCAGTTAGTTCAGGTCTCTTCGCTCCCGTCATCTCGTAAAACTTGTCTCCGATCCACGAGAATTCGGACCACGCCGCGTCAAGAACCTTGTTCCGCTTTGGTCTCGGGAACCGCGGCTGGAGGGAAGAGAATAACGACCACGTCGACTGCTCCGGGTCATCCATCACATCTAAGAGTGCCGGGACGAGCTGCTGACCTGGGACCGCAGCAAAGAATTCGACGTCTCGCAGCGACGCGACAAGAGTTTGGATCTCTCCGTGTGCGCCATAAGCCGGCAGTCCAGAATTGGCCATGTAGAACGGCTCGCTGGTAACTACTAACCCGACCATGCGGCGGTCGCTCGGGATGTGACTGAACGCCGGGTGCTTCTCGCGAATGAGTCGAGCTGTGGTGTCGATCTGTTCGCGCCCCCGGCCGATACTGCGCGCCACATGTCCGGGGAGCGAGGGGTCGGCACCCTTAGCGGCAAGGGACATGCGAGCGGATTTCGCTTCGACGATGACGACGGCCTCATCGGCGATGATGAACCAGTCTGCGCTATCCTCACCGCCGCGTCGGCCGTAAACGACTTCGGGGAGGATTTCCAAATTCTCGATGTCTCTCAACTGTCGGCCAACGTAAGCCTGCACCCTCAATCCAAGATCCTTTCCGAAGCCCGACCGACCGCTCGCCATTCCGGCATAGTAAAGATTGGCGGGTGTGACGCTGCGTGCGACTGCGGTGGAGAGGGGCGCCCAGGTTCCCGCGGCACCGAGGTCGACGAGCGGCGTTGACGTGAATGGGTTGTAGGCAAATCTCCGAGCACTCCAAGGAAGGCCGTCTGGCGGCAAGCTGGCCTTGCGTGCGGACGCCGGGGTGCACGTCAGGTACGCCGCCCCAGCCAGCAGAGTGTCCTTGGGCATGAAGCGCTGGAACACTTCGTCAACACCATCTTGAGCGAACCATGCCGGATCGAATCGGCCCTGTTGCTCGGCGGTAAGTGCGGCGACTACAAGGCTTGCCCCAATTGCTGCCTCCAGTGGGACGCCGATCACCTCTTCCCATGGGAACGGATCAACTCCAGTGACCGGGTGCCCGAATAGTGCCTGCGCTCGGGCAACTTCCTCGAACATCGACTCTTGGTAGGGAAACTGTTCGTGCGTTATCGAGGTAAGGATGGTGTGGGCGGTTGGCTCCTCGTGCGGATCCGAGAGTCTCGAGAAGAGATTGAATAGCTGGTCGAGAGTGGCTGCGGTAGCCCGAGCCGATCTGGACTCGGTTCCGTAAAGGATGGATTCGCGGGCCATTGCTGCCAGTGCCCATGGCGGCCTCGCCCGCCACTCGTCCGAGAACGTCTGCCCCAAGGGCCTTTCGGCTGAGAGCTGGGCGATCGCTGGAATCAGGTCGCTTGGTCTGTATCGACGCACGGCCTGCACGAACTCCGAATACCGAATTCCACCCATGCCTCAATATTGCAGATACCGCCGACTTCGGTCTGACATGAGTGGCCGAGTCGCTGCTCGGATGCGTCGGCGGGACGACCGCTTCTCGTCACACGCCCCGTAGCCGAGACACCGCTTCGAGCCGGCACGGACACAGCGCGAAACAGCCCGACGAACCCTTAGCAGAACAGGCACGGCCTCAAAATATCCATCCGGCGCTTATGGTCGAAGCAGTACGTATCACCGCGTGAGGCATGACCGGGAAGGCTGCCAGTGAAATCCTTTGATCTTTACGGCTTCATCGAAATCCTTATTTCAGACTTGCGGAACGTCGGTCAAACTGAGGCGGCCGACGAAGTAGAGCGCGTGCTACGTGGCAGTTCAACCTCGGGCGAGATTTTCACATACCTCGGCGTCGCTCTGGAAAAGTTAAAGGACGGGCCGGTTGACAGCGAAGGCGTGAACGAAGCTCTCGCCGTTATTCGCCGAGGTTTCCGGAACCGATAGCCGAACGCTCAGCGGGCCGATCCCTCGAGGCGGAATCATTCTCGCGAATGACGCCTCGATACCCTCCTGCCGTCGTTCGCCAGCTTCAAGAATGAGGTTAGCCATACCAAGTTTGTATTGCGGCAAGCCCCTTGTCGATGTCCGTGGCACTGGGCCAAGTCCGAGCCAGATTGGCCGAGAGCAATAGCTGTCCCGTTGGTTTGTCTTTTCTCTCCACTCCGAGCAATGCTCGGCGTGGCCGGTCATTCAAAGTACGAAAGGACGTTATTTCGTTTCGAAACACTTGCCCCGCGAGCCGCAGATGAAGACCATCTCTTTGCCAGAACGACAACCGATCGACGTCAACGACCAAAAGCAAGCTGGCCGAACGGGTGAGCTTCCCCTGACTGGAATTCGATGCGTCGATAGAGGAGAGGGTTCGCATGTTCGGGCCGTAACCCCATAATTTCCAAACTGACGCGGGCGTTCCTTGGGAAAGCGCAGCAATTGACCGGCGACTCATGTATGCAGAGGGCGCCAGGGCGAGCCAAAGCGCCAAGAATATGCCCGCAAATTCCAGCACGGCGAACGGAAGAAAGGTTGACGCGGTACCGAAGTCGGCGTCCAACGCGAACCCACCTCCGAGAGCGAGCAGGTCGACAACAACTAAAACCACAAATCGCCGTAGCCAACGATCGGAGGAAAAAAGCTCCCGCCAAGATGCAGCCATTACCACGCTAGTAGTGGTGGATTGTCCGGACATAAACGGGCCAGCCTTTCGTTTTAGTTGGCCTGCGCCTTTACGGGCTGGCCCGAACTCTAGTACCCGGTGAGCACGGGTTCCTGATCGCTTTCTGCGTGGTGTCAGCCGCCGCCCTGGCCGTGCTCGTTATCGCATTCGCGCGGATCCGCATCACGTTTCCTCTCCATGAGATTCGGCTCAGGGGCCGCCTTCAAGCCGAACCTTCAGCGGACGACGCTAGCGGACGTTTAGCGAGAGCTCTTTCAAAGCGTCGTGGTTGACCCCGTCCCGTCCGGTCCACCAACACACTGGATATGGATCGTCAAGCGAGTGCCGGTTAGGTAGCTCTCGATCGGAAGCGTCGACCCAGTCATCAAGAAATCCGTGATGGTGCTCGGTTTCTAGGACCGAGCAGATGCCGAGTGTTCCGACCAAATTGGCACGCTCATCTCGACTCCCGGGCAGTGGGCGCAACACGGTTGCAAGACGAGTCGCGGTCGTTGACCCATCGCTGTCGTCGATGGTTCGGATTATGTCGCGCCACAACCGTTGGTCGCCTTTTGTCGCAGTCAGCTTGGGCGCCTTCTCAAATTGCTCAAGGTCGAAAGCCACGTACTCAACGTGAAGTTTGCGCACTCCACCCCATTTGAAGCGCTCGAAGTTGAGGACGTTCAGATCCGTTCCGATTCTGGAGTACTGTCCGCAAACAGAGCAGGCGTTTGCGCCAGCGCGGGCCTCGAACGTGTGCTCGGGGATTACCCGAGCGACGACGTAGGAGCAAAGTGCTGAACGAAGGTCGAGCCGCCGGCTGGTCAAGCTGGCGAGAAAAGCCTCG
>JAODMT010000002.1 GCA_025464975.1 Microbacteriaceae bacterium
GCGAATCGACCGAGCCGGACCACCCGGCGAATTCATGCTCATCCCACCCGCCAGTGTGGACCCCCAGCGACGCCCCATCCCGATGCGCAAGAAACACCACGCCTCGCTCAGCAGAACCGGATGAGCGGAGCCCTGGCTCATAGAAAGGCCATCCTCCTCCAAGGCCACCCTCCGCCAGGCGGGACGAGCGCAAGCGAGATGCGCAGGAATCCGACTCAGCGAAGAGCAGGATGCGCAGGAGACGAGCTCAAACGAAGGGCGGTCTGCGCACGAACCGGACCCAATGAAGAGCAGGCCGCGCACAGGCCGCGCACGAACCGGACCCAACCAAGAGCAGGCCGCGCAGAGGGCGACGTCAGCGAGGGCCAGACTCAACAAGAGGCTGATCCCAGCCAGGCCCACCCACTTCAGCCCACCACGCCACCACGCCCCAGGCCGCGCGCGCGTGCCCAGCCAAGGATCGCCCCAACGCCACCACCTACCGGAATCGAATCCGAAATGACCGTCTGCTTCAGCCGCCTGCCGAGCTCATCGCCGACTCGAAAATCCTAAACGCGGCAACCAGCGCACAAGGCAACACGATGAGAGCGGTCGCCGCGAGAATGAGCATCCACCGGCGAGCGCGGCGGCGGGCGCCATCCACCTCTCTCCTCAGCTGCTCGAACTTGCGGACGTTACCCTCGGTGTCTGCGAACGGGACCGGACCGGAGTGCCAGGTGCTCGCCTCGTCTGCGAACAGCGAGAAGTGTACGACCGCGCGGGCGGACAGCACCCTCGGCCGGCGCGCCAACCAAAGCTTCAGGTCGTTCGACGGCAAAACCGCGACTCGAGCGGGCTTACCGTCCACCACGAGCGTTGCCGGGTTTACGACGACGATGAGTGGTGTGACGACCACCGGCCGACCCGAAACCGCACTGAGAACGTCGCCCGCCCGATAAGCCTCGCGAAGGGCCTCCCGCGCGTGATTCAACTTCTGACCATTGACGACGAAGCTGCTTCCCCCAATCCGGATCCTCTTCCCGGAGTGATTCCTCGTGCTGATCGTGTAGATGCCGGCCGGACCGATGATCAGGTGATCGATGTCGCGTTGCGCAGAACCGGCAGGCACGTCGTGCAAGACCGTCCAATCGGGGCCGAGCTGAGCGAGCACGTTGGCGACCACTATCTCGCCGAGCGCTCCGCGATATCCGCTGCGCGCACTCGGATGCAGCGGAGTGGCACCGAGTAGGCGCGCGACACGTCCACGAGGCGGAGCGATCTCCTGAGCCGCGAGACAGCGCCGCATCTCCGCATAGGCGGGCCCACGGGAACTCAGCGTTGGATTACCAGTGCCAGCCGCGAGACGATCAGTGACGCTCACGTTCCGCTTGGGGTCACTACGCCACGCGACAGAAGGGAGCCGACGCCAAGAACCGAGCGAATCGACAGACTGTGAACTCGCGGGTGAAACGCGACCCTGCGACCGAAGGACCCCCATCGATCGAACGCAGAGCCGCGCCTCGGCTGTGTCGTGTTGGACCGTTCGCGAGTGTGCCGCCTCATTTCGGCTCTTCTTCGCGAGTGCAGACCAATCACTGCTTCCCCCAAGCTTGGACTTCTTCACGCTATCGGCACCGTGTAACCGGGTGAAGTCCCCAAAAATGGGGTGCACGTGGCAGAGGACCGCGGAATCTAGCGCTCGCTCAGCGCGGAGGACGGGAGTCGCCGGTACCGTCGAAACGCGATCGACAACATCAGCACGACAAGCGCGATCCCGCCGCCGAGGAGAGTGTCCAGCACTCGATCTCCCACGACGCTGGGAAGCGGCTCCGAGTGCCCTTGCGCCGCGATGGTCAGCGCGAGCGGCGTGATCAGCACGAGTCCGAGACCGTAGTTGCGGAGGATGACAAGCTGCGCAATAAAGATCAGCACAGCGAGGAGCAGCGCAAGCCATAGTCCCGTCGGATTCCATTGGGCGATAAGGGCGAATAGCCCGACCCCGACGAGGGTTCCCCCCACCCGATGGATGCCTCGCAGCGCTGTCAGGCGGATGCGGTGGTCGTTCTGCAGGATCGCGACGACGGTCATGAGCACCCAGTACACCCGATGCACTCCGAGCGGAGCGGAGACGACAACCGCGATCGCGGACGCAACGATCAGTCGAAATACGATGAGCCGGGAAGTCGAGTCAAGGCGGAAGGCGACTGGTTTTCGGTCGCCAAGTTCAGCGACGGCGCGGCGGCGCACTGCGGGAACAACGAGCGGCGACAGCACGACAAGGTAGGAGATGAGGCAGCCGAGGGCGACCATCCCGACCACAACGCCACCGGGCAAGTCCGCTCCCTCGGAAGCGACCGGCGCCGCAAGATGAGTCGACGCCCCGGCGACCAACACGAAGGAGAGAGCCGCGGGCGGCCCGACGCGGAAACCGAAACAGAGCAGCGCCGCCACAACGGCGACAAGAAACAACGCGATGAGGCTCGCCAGGAGATTCTGCGATGCGGTAACACCGGTCAACGAAGACGCAACGAAACCGACGATGATGAGCGGAAACAGCGCCACCCGCGACAAGCGATTCCGCCCGGCCAAATACATCACCGAGAACGCACCGGACAACGCCAGAAGTCCAAGCAGTGGCTCACCGACGAGCGTGAAGAATGCGACCGGAAGCCCCATGGCGATGCCCGACTCGACGGCGACAGGCACCCGCCCCGGGGTTGGCGGCAGTTCGAAGAGGACTCGCAATTCGTCCCGAACGGTCATTGCCCTCCAGAGGTGACAGGGAATCTCGAGGCATCCGCCCCTCTCCGGCAAGTTTATCGACGGCGCTGGAACGGTCCCTGTGCGCGCGTGCCGCGCCGCGTAGGTCAGACTGGTTAGCGTTCTTGACGGTACACGAAAGGCCACAATGACAATCCGTGCTGCGGCAGATGGTTCGGCCCTCGGCAACCCGGGGCCGGCCGGCTGGGCCTGGTACGTGGACGACTCCTGCTGGGCGGCGGGCGGATGGAAGCACGCCACGAACAACCAGGCAGAACTAACCGCGGTGCTCCAACTCTTCAAGGCGACCGAACGGGTCGATGACGACCTCCTCGTCCTGTGCGACAGCCAATACGTCATCAACTGTGTGACGAAATGGATGCCGGGCTGGAAGAAAAAGGGCTGGCGCAAGGCCGACGGCAAGCCGGTCATGAACGTGGAACTGCTCAAGCAAATTGATGACGCCCTCATCGGCCGCAGATACCGGTTCGAATGGGTAAAAGGTCACGCCAATCATCCGCTCAACGAAGCCGCGGATGCTCGCGCGCGCGCGGTTTCTGAGGCGTACCAGCGCGGCGGTGCGATACCGAGCGGGCCGGGTTTCTCGCGGGCGGGCCAGTCGGCCGGCGCTCGACCGGCCGCCACCAGCCTTACCGGTGACCCGTCTGCTCCGGCCATCGGGCTGCCGGCGAGTGCCACCGGCTCGGTGTCCCTCTTCGACCTCGACGGTGACCCGGAGAACGCATCCGTGGAACTCACCGTGAGCCTGACGGCGGAAGAGTATGAGCGCCTCAGAGCCAGAGCTCGCACCCGAGGGGTGCCACCGGAGCAGGTGCTTCGCGACCTGATCTGAGGCGCTTGATCTGAGCACCTGACCTGGCCTGCGGGGCTTACCTTATCGGGGTTCGGGTGGCACAATGTCGGCAAAACTGCACGCGTCGGCTCACGGCACGTGTCGCCAAACGGCACGTGCCGCCAAACGGCACGTGTCGCCAAGGCACTTGCCACCAACGGCACGTAGCGCCAACCGCCTGTCACCAAGCGCACGTGCCGCCAACCGCACGTGTCGCCAAGGGAGCGCGGCCAACAGCACGTCACCCACTGCGCGCCTAACAGCACGTCACCAAGAGCGCGGCCAACAGCGCATCGCCAGCTGCGCGTGTCGCCCAGGTTAGGAGACATCATCATGACGCACTCAGCCAGCCCCTCGAACGCTATCGAGGCGAACAAGGGACTGCTCACGGGTTTCCCGGTCGGGCTGCTCAGGTTTCACCGAGGTGAGCTGATTGCTATTGCAATCATCGGCCTCATTCTCGGAATCATCGGACTGCTGTGGCCGGGTGCGACTCTGCTTACCGTTGCCGTCATTTTCGGCAGCTACCTCATCGCCTCCGGCATCTTCAGAATCACCGCCGCCTTCGTCGCCGACGGGCTCAGCACGAGTCTGCGCTGGCTCACCGGCGTCCTTGGGCTCCTCGTGGTCATCGCCGGCGTCATCGCCCTGCTTCACCCGTACGAATCGCTCGTTGTGCTCGCCCTGGTGATCGGCATCGGTTGGATTGCCGAGGGAATCGTCGACGTCGTGGAGGGAATCCGCGCAAGCGGAACGGCTCGCTGGTTGGGGATCGCGAGCGGCGCCGTCTCGATCATCGCCGGGATCGTCACGTTCCTGTTGCCCACCCTCGCGGTCGTTACCTTCGTCGCCATCGCTTCCATCCTGCTCATCGTCGTGAGCGTCACGACGCTCTTGACCATGCCGCGCAAGCGCAGCATCGAGCCGGCCGCCGGCTGACTCGGGCGGCGGCGCACGCTCGATCGACGGCGCTGGGGTCGACGACGCAAGCTCGACGACGGCGCAAGCTCGATCGGGCGCTGATTCAGTCGGGCGCTGATTAAACCGGCCGCGCTAAACCGATCAACGGCACTGAACTGTTCAAGGGCGCCCAACCTCTCTACGGCACTGAACCGGTCAACGGCACTGAACCGGTCAACGGCACTGAACCGCTCAACGACGCTAGATACCGAGATCCGGCGCGTGCGAGATACCGAACCTATCCTTCAGCGCTGTCACCGCGGCGTAGTAGCCCGCGAGACCGTGCACGCCGGGACCGGGCGCAGTAGACGACGAACACAGATAGAGTCCGTCCGCCGGTGTCCGCCACGGAACCGGAGAGAGAACCGGCCTGGCGATCAGCTGGGCGAGGCTCATCGCTCCCCCGGCGATATCGCCGCCGACGTAGTTCGGGTTGTGACGTTCGACATCAATTGCCGTGCGACTGGCCGAAGCGAGAATCGTGTCCCGGAACCCGGGGGCGAAGCGCTCGATCTGCGCCGTGATCGCCTCGGTGCGATCACGCATCGACCCGTTCGGCACGTGGGTGTAGCTCCACAACACGTGCTTGCCCTCGGGGGCCCTGGTCGAATCGAACGCGCTCGGTTGCGCGACAAGCACGTACGGGCTGTCTGGATGACGACCGCTCGCGACCTCCTTCTCCGAGGCGACCATCTCCTCGCGAGTTCCGCCGAGGTGAAGGGTTCCCGCCGCCGCGAGCTCCGGGTTCCGCCACGGAACCGGTTCGGACAGTGCGAAGTCCACCTTTGCAACGCCGTTGCCGTAACGGAAGCGGTCAAGCGCTTTCCGGTAGCGCTCCGGCAATCGGTCGGCCGCGATTCGGGCAAGCGCCCGCGGCGTCAGGTCGAACAGAATGGCGCGCGCCTCGGGAAGCTCCGAAACGCTGCCCACCTCGGTTCCGGTGATGATTTCTCCGCCGTGCAGCCGAATGTCGGCCGCCATCGCCTCGACTATTGAGCCGCTGCCGCCGATCGGAATCGGCCAGCCCCGCGAGTGCGCTGATGTTGCGAGAACGAGTCCCCCTGCGGCTGAGGCGAGGCTCGGCATCCGCTGGCTCGAATGAGCGAGCACCCCGGTGAGCAACGCGGGAGCCTCCTCGGTGGTGAAGCGCCGATCCCAGGCGAAGCCGCTGCCTTGTTCGAGGATGCGAAGTCCCAACCGCGCGACGGTGGACGGATGGCGCGGAAGCTGAAGCACTTGCGAACCGGTGAACTGCGCGACTTCACCGGCATGGCTGACGAGCGGTCCAAGCAGTCGCCTCCAGGCCGGGCCATCAACACCGAGGGCCTCGGCCGTGCGATCGAGGTCGCGCCAGGCGATTCCGGCGCGCCCATCGTCGAGGGGCTGCGCGTAGGAAATCTCCGGGATCACAAGGTCGATTCGACGTGCAAGCTGGAACGCCCGGAAGAAGCCCGATGACAGCGCGAGCGGGTGAACGGCGGAACAGATATCGTGCAGGAATCCGGGCAGGGTTAGTTCCCCGGTTCTTGCACCGCCGCCGATCGTCTCGTCTCGCTCGTAGACGCGTACGGACAGCCCGGCTCGGGCGAACACAACCGCGGCGGCGAGCCCGTTTGGCCCGGCGCCGACGACTACCGCATCCACCTCTGCCACTCCTCAACCCTCGCACACGGCCCGCCCGGCCGCCCGCTAGACAGGCCTGTACACCGCGGTCACGTCAGCGTGACGCACCGGTAACGCCTCCTCAGTCAGGATGGCGCCAAAGGGGAAATCATGACTATACGTTCGCGCCTCGGCGCAAAAAGAAGCATTTGGGGACCAAACCGAACCGGAGCGCGACGGATTGGGGCACGAGTCGCCGGAACAGTCGGCGCGCTCGCGCTTGGCCTCATTCTGTCCCTCTCGCTGGGAGCGACCTCAAGCCCGGCATCGGCAGCGACGGCACCGATCGCAGTCGACCAGTGCAACAACTCGGTTGCCAACAACGCGGCCGCTCATGCAGTAGCGTGCGACGTTACCGTCACCAATAACCTGAACATCGCGACCGGCGAGACCAGCTCCGTCACGGTGACGAATGCGTGCGACGGGTCGGCCAATACCCTGCCGCTGACGTGCGTCACGACGACGACCCCATCGACGGCACTCGTTCTGAGCGTCACGCAGTGCAACGGGAACGTCAACGCGGGCGGTTCGAACCTGGTCTGCACAGTGCGGGTAACGAATAACATCGTCGGCACGGCCTCAACCACCCCGGCCACCGTCAACCAGTGCGTCGGTTCCGGCGCGGCCGGCACGCAACCGACCCTGGAATGCGACCCCGCCAACGCCGCCACCACCGGCGCGACCATCGACCAGTGCAACGGTTCCGCAAACGGCGGCGGCGCACCGAACCGGGTGATTTGCACTGTCTCTCCATCGACCGAGACCGCCGTGTTGCGAGTGATGGTCAATCAGTGCAACGGATCGAGTAATGGCGGCGGCGCGACCGTGACCTGCTCCGTGTCCATGCAGAACCTGATGACTCCGGCGGTGATCGCCTCTCCGACTCCGACCCCCGGCCCCACGGCCAGCACAACCGGCGGCACGGCCGCGGCGGTCACACCCACGGTCGTCGCAACGCCGTCCCTCGCCTACACCGGCGCAGACTCGTTGCCTTCCGCCTACATCGCCGGCCTGGCCATCCTGCTCGGCGCCGGCGTGATCGTCCTACGTCGCCGTCTCGCGCCCAAGGGCGCCGGAAACGAAAAGGGCCCCCGCCGCAGCTAGCACCGGATTGGCGCTCGAGGACATGAACGGATTACCCTCAAGTCACAGACAGAATGCGGTGACTCTGATCATGTCCATACCACCGCCTGCCGGGGGATCCGACCTTGCTCACAACCCTCAAGGCCACGGTTTCTCGCCCGAGCGAGCCCTCGAGGCCGTCGGTGACCGCTGGAGCCTTCTGATCTTTCGAGACGCGATGTTCCGAGGCACGAATCGCTTTGAGCACCTCGCGAAGCACAGCGGGGCAGCCCCCGACGTGTTGGCTGCGCGCTTGAACGGTTTCGTCGGTGCCGGTCTCATGGAGGCGCGTCGAACCGGGCGCGGTGAACCGGAGTACCTGCTAACCGAACAGGGTCGCAATCTCGAGCCCGTCATCATCGCGTTGACGACCTGGGGTGACGGCTGGACCACCCCCCAAGGACCACCCATAGCCTTCGAGGCGGATTCACCGGTCGTCACTGCGCTCCGCGACTCGATCCGCGACACCGGACCCGACGAGACCGTCGCGCCGGTCGTGATCGAAATGACCCTTCTCGGGGCGTTCTCGGTTCGCGTCGCCGGCAAAATCATCGACCAACTATCGGTTGGCTCGCAACGACTCCTCGTCTTCCTCGCACTGCATCACCGTGCCGTCACTCGAATCGCGATGGCCGGACGAATGTGGCCGGAGGCGTCGGACGAACGCGCCGGAATCAGCCTGCGCTCCGCCCTGTCCCGCCTGGACACGTCGACCAGGGAGGCGATCCTGTCGGCGTCGGCCGGGCTGAGCCTCGTCGACACAGTCGCGGTCGACTTCCGGGAGGCACAGGCTCTCGCCCGACGGCTGTTGAGCCACACCGGCACCGTGGATGACGCGGATCTCGGTCCCGCCGCAACCGCATCCCTCTCCGCCGAACTGCTGCCCGACTGGTACGACGACTGGGTGCTCGCCGAAGCTGAGGACTGGCGCCAGCTGCGCATGAACGCCCTCGAGGCGCAGGCCCGCATCCTGGTCGACCGTGGCCGACTCGCCGAAGCGGCTGGCGCTGCGCGAGCCGCCATGAAGGTGGAGCCGTTGCGGGAGAGCGCGAATGCCCAGCTCATTCGGGTTCACCTCGCCGAGGGCAATCAGTCGGAAGCCCTCCGGGTGTTCGATCGGTACTCGGATCTGCTTCACACCGTGCTCGGACTCTCCCCCACACCCCACCTCAGCGACCTGGTGGCAAGCATCCGCCGGTCCTGAGCGTTTCACACACATCAACTCGTGACACACTGTCGCTGACCCCCGTTTGAAAGGAACCGCGCCAGTGCCGGGATCAGCCGTCCTCGATGTGTTGCTCGTTCTGCTGCTGCTCGGCTACACCGTGCACGGGTTCCGAGCCGGCTTCGTGCTTAGCCTTGCCGGAATCATCGGCATCGTCGCCGGAGCGGTACTCGCATTTTTCGCGATCCCGCTCGTGACCGGCTGGGTATCCGCGAGCACGTTCCGACTGCCGATCGTTCTCATAGTCGTCGTCGCCTTCATTGTCGCCGGTCAGGCGGTCGGTGCCGCAATCGGACGGTTCGTGCGACGCGGCGTTGATAAGACTCCCCTCCGGGTCATCGACCGCATACTCGGCGCGGCAATTACGCTCGTCGCCGCGGCCCTCGTCACCTCGATGCTCGCCTTCGGAATCGGATCGCTCGGAGTTCCGGCCGTTTCGCAAGCGATCGGCTCGTCGGCGGTGGTGTCGACGATCGATACGATCACTCCCGCGCCGGTCAAGGCGCTCGAGGCGCAAGTGCGGTCGCTCGTCGCCAACGACGGCCTCCCGCAGCTGATCCAGGCGATCGGTACCGGTGAGCCCCTTTCGGTACCGGCGGCCGGACCGGGCACGGCGGCACAGCAGGCATCCGCCGACTCCGTCGTGAAGATCACCGGCAACGCGTACCAGTGCGGGCAGAACCAGTCCGGCAGCGGATTCGTCTCCTCCGCCAATCGGGTCGTCACGAACGCCCACGTCGTCGCGGGAGTGTCCCAACCCGTCGTCATGACGCCGACCGGCGGCACCTACACGGGCAGTGTCGTCTACTTCAACCCGAACGAGGATCTCGCGGTCCTCGCGGTGAGTGGAATGCCGACGGCGCCGCTCCATCTCGGTCCCGATCTCGGACAGGGTGACAAGGCCGTCTTCGACGGATACCCGCTCGGCGGCCCATTCCTGTCGAGCCCGGCCGCGGTCGAGAGTGTATCGACGATCAACACGCCGGACATCTACGGAACGAACCCGAACCCGCGGCAGGTCTACTACCTCGCGGCAAAGGTGCAGGAGGGCAACTCGGGTGGTCCGCTCCTAGATTCGAACGGCAGGGTCACCGGCGTCGTCTTCGCCCGCTCGGCAACCACGACCGATCTCGGCTTCGCCATGACGACGGAAGACCTGGCCCCGGTTGTTGCCGCGGGGCCACGCCTCAACGCCGCCGTTTCCTCCGGAACCTGTACCCGCGGGTGAGGTGACCGGAGGATCCGGGGCCCCGCGCGTGGCCCTGGTCAGTCAGACAGGCTGGAGTCCAGGAATTCGAGGGTGCGGCGCCAGGAGTCGGCCGCGGCATCCGCCCGGTACATGAACGGGTTGGTGTCGTTGAAGAAGGCGTGTCCCGCGTCCTCGTACACTTTGGCGACGAAGTTGACACCCGCGGCCTCCATCGACTCGGTCACCTGGGGAAGCGACTCGATGAGGTTTGTGTCGGTCTCGCCGTAGAAGGCGAGCACCGGGCAGGCAATCTGCGAGACGGTCGTGCTCTCCGGCGGCGCCCCGTAGAACGGAACTGCCGCCAGGATGCGAGGGTCGGCGGCGGCGAGAGCGAAGCTGTAGCTTCCGCCGAAGCAGAAGCCGGTCACGGCGATTCGGCCGTTGACGCCCGGCTGAGCCTCGATGTAGTCGACGCTTGACTCGAGGGCGGCGAGCGCCCAGCTGGCGAATTCCGGCACCCGAAGCGCAGCGAAGGCCTCCCGCAGGCGGGGCTGACCCTCCGAGCGCACCTTCTCGTCGGGGCTCTTCATGATGGCGCTGAGCTCGAAACCGATGTGGGCGTCGATGCCGATCGATGACAACAGGTCCGGAGCAAGCACGAAGTACCCCTCGGCGGCGAACCGGTCGGCAATGTCCTTGATGTTGTCGACGAGCCCCCACACCTCGTGGATCACGATGAGGCCACCTCGGGGAGTGCCGGTCGGCTCGGCGATATACGCCTCGAACTCGGTTGCCTCGATGGTGCGATCGCCCGAGTCGACCCTCCCTTCGAGGGCAGCAGCGGGAAGGGACAGGGTGATCATTTTCGACATCGTCCGAGCCTATGGCTCGGTTCCTGATCGCTTCATGAGGGTAACTTGGCCAGATGAGCGCCGACCAGAAGAGACCATCACTCGCCCTTGTCACCGGAGCGACGGCAGGAATCGGCGCCGAGTTCTGCCGCCAGCTCGCCGCGACCGGCGTTGGACTCGTGCTTGTCGCCCGGGACGCCGCGCGTTTGGAGAACTATGCCGCGGCACTCCGCGCGGAGCACAACGTCACGGTCGAGGTGTTGGCCGCCGACCTCGTGAGCCGAGAGGGACTCGCCGCTGTCGAGGCTCGGCTCGCGTCATCCGGCACCGGGGACGCCGGTCGGGTGACCATGCTCGTGAACAACGCCGGCTTCGGGCTACGCAAGCCGTTCGACCAAAATTCGATCGAGGACGAACAGGGACTCCTCGACGTGCTTGTCGCAGCACCTATGCGGCTGACCCACGCGGCCCTCGGCCAGATGCTTACGGCCGGTTCGGGCACCATCGTCAACATTGCGAGCGTCGCCGGCTTCACTCCGCGCGGAACATACGGTGCCGCCAAGGCCTGGCTCCTGAGTTTCAGCCGCTGGGCGAACATCCACTACCGGTCTCGCGGCATCTCCGTGACCGCCGTCGCACCGGGATTCGTGCGCACCGAGTTTCACGAGCGCATGGACGTGAGTACGAAGTCGGTTCC
Organism: Microbacteriaceae bacterium; assembly: GCA_025464975.1. Lineage (GTDB taxonomy): Bacteria > Actinomycetota > Actinomycetes > Actinomycetales > Microbacteriaceae > Lacisediminihabitans. Next base: position 11,299 of record JAODMT010000002.1, read on the forward strand.
GCAGTTCCTCTGGCTGGACGCGAAGACTCTTGTGCGGATCGCCCTTCGCGATGTCGCACGCAACAGGGCCGTCTCCGTGCCGACCGTGCGATATAAGACCATTGTCTGGCTGGCCGGATGGTTGCCAAAGCCGCTCCTCGCCGGCGGAGGACTTCGCCAGCGCTGACCCTCAGGAATTTTTCGGCCTGCCGTGATCATCCCGCGCTAGGCGCCGGTCTCCCAGTATTCTCGGATCATGCCAGGACCAGACACGAAGCTCAGCAACGACCTCAGCAACGAACTTCCGGGGGCGACCGGGAAGCTCGTCGCACGAAGCAACCGGAGCCTAGGGACGGCCAAGCCGCTTTCCTTCGAGGCTCCGGTAGAAATAGTGCGTGGTTCCGGGACCCTCCTGTTCGACGCCGATGGCACCGAATACCTCGATGTGTATTCCGTTCTGCCCACCGTGGGACACTCGCATCCCCGAGTAGTGGAGGCAATCGCCGCCCAGACCGCGCTTTCCGACCCGCCGCCCGGATTCCTGAACCGCGCGGTGATCGAGTACTCGGAAGCGCTGCTCGGGACGCTGCCGGCCGGGCTCGACAACGTGCTTTACGCGAATTCCGGGTCAGAGGCGAACGACCTCGCGCTTCGGATTGCCAAGGCTTCGACCGGCCGGTCCGGAATCATCGTCACCAGGAACGCCAATCACGGCGGCACGACCGAGACCGCCGCGATCTCTCCCGCCCTCGGCGGAGCCGCTCGCCTCGCGCCCTGGGTGCGGCTCGTCGACGCACCGGTCGGGGATGGTTCGGCCTTCGCGCACGACGTCGCAGCGGCGGCCGCCGAACTCCAGGACTCCACCCATGGCTTCGCCGCCCTCATCGCCGACTCGATCTTCGCGTCCGACGGGGTCCAGCCCGGCGCTCCCGGGTTCTTGTTTCCCGTGCTCGATGCCGTGCATTCGGCCGGCGGACTGTACATCGCAGACGAGACACAGGCCGGATTAGGTCGGGTCGGCACCGGGCTCTGGGGCTTCGAACGGCACGACGACGGTGATCGCCGGTTCGTTCCCGACATTGTCACGCTCGGCCAGTCGATGGCCAATGGTCTGCCGGTCGGCGCGGTCATCGCCGGACGCGATCTCGTCAACGACTTCACGGCGAGTGGAAATCAGCTCACGGACGCTGGCGGCTCCCCGGTGGTCATCGCCGCTGCGAGCGCAGTGCTCGACGTCGTTCGGGATGAGCGGCTCATCGAAGGCGCGTCAGTCGTCGGTGGCTACATTCAAGCCGGACTCGCGATGCTCGCCGAGTTCCACAGCCTGATTGGCACCGTGCGCGGCAGCGGACTCGTCATCGGAATCGACATTGTGCGCAACGGCGCACCGGATCAGGCGCAGGCCGTCGCGATCGTTAATGAGCTCCGACGACGGCATGTGCTTCTCGCCGTGACCGGCCCGCACAACAACACCCTCACCGTGCGGCCGTCGCTCACGTTCGGAACGGCCGATGCCGAGCGATTCCTCACCGAATTGGACAGCGCAATTCGGGCGACCCGTATCCGCGACGCCGCCTGATCGGTCGCCGCCCGGTCCGACAGGCCCGATTCGATAGCGCTGATCCGGTAGCGCTGCCTGACAGTCGGCCTCTTGCGCTTTCTCCCGCCGGAGGAGCATTCTTAATACAGAGCAACTCGTCGCCCGGAAGAGCCGCACCAAGTGCCGCACCGGGCGACGAGTCTGTGTGGGGGCTGTGGCGGCCAAATCCGGGTGCTGGCAATTCCGGGCGCTGGCTAATCCGGAGCCGGGCCGAGCAGCGTCGCAGCAACGGTGGCGTGAGCCGAGTCCTCGTTGCTCGGGTGAAACCCGCCGGCCAGCACGTCCCGGTACAGCCGCCCGAGTTCACTCGAGGAGGAGAACGCCGCTCCCCCGGCGACAGCAATGGCCTGATCCACCACGAATTTGGCGGTGCGAGTCGAGCGGGACTTGATCCCGACCAGATCGCGGAACCACCGATCGCCTCGATCGACCCTGTGATCGACGTCGGCGGCAAGCGCGTCAAGCTGAGGCAGAAGCGCATCGTGCGCGATCGCGGCATCCGCGACCTTCCACCGGGTGATCGGATCAGTGGCCTTCGTCTGCCCGGTGCGGGCGGAGACCCGTCGCGTCGCCGACTCCACCGCCAATTCGATCGCCCGCTGTCCGAGGCCGATGTACACCGCCGAAAGCAAAATCTCGAAGTTCGCGAAGATCGCAAAGATCAACGGATCCGAGTTTGGACCGGGATCAAGCCGACGGTAAACCCGATCGGAGGCAGCGACGGCCTGCTCGAGGCGCGTGCTGTTGCTCTGGCTCGCCCGCATCCCGATCGTGTCCCAGTCGTCCAGGGTGCGAATCCCCGGCTCGTCGCGGGAGACGACGGCATGAACGAGCTTGGGCGCATCCGCCGATTCGGTGTCGAGGCCAAACAGAGCGAGCCGGGTCCATGCCGGAGAGAGGCTCGTGAAGATCTTGGTTCCGGTGAACGCGTAGCCGCCGCCCGGCAGCGGCTTCGCCTCTGTCGTGCTGCCGAACAGCATGAGATCGTTGTCTGCCTCGCTGATCGCGAAGGCGAAGAGCTCACCGGCCGCGGCATCCCGAAGCACAAACTCGAGCGAGTCGTCTCCCCGATCGCGCAGTGCCTTCGCGACACCGGTCCAGACCAGGTGCATGTTCACGGCGAGCGCGGTTGCCGGTGCAGCCGCCGCGAGCCTGACCTGTTCGTGAGCGACCTCGCGAAGGGAGAGCCCGAGTCCGCCAAGCTCCCGCGGAACCAAGGCCCGAAGGTAACCGGCCGCGGTGAGCTCCTCGAGATCCTCGGCGAAGAAGGCGTTGTCCCGGTCGTAACCGGTCGCACGCGAATGAATACGATCGAGCAACTCAGTGCCGAGCAACTCAGTGCCGAGCAACTCGGTGCCGATCGGTGCTGCGCCGCGCAGTGCTGTGCCGTTCTGTGCTGCGCCGTTCTGTGCTGCGCCGCTCAGTGCTGTGCCGTGCCGATCTGTGCCGTGCCATCCGGAGCGAGAGGAACCCATTGGTCAAGCATTGCACCGTCGGTCGGCTCCGCGAAGGTACGACAGAATTGAACCAGTGAGCGCCGAAGAGAAAAACTTAGTCAAGCGATCGCATTTCGTCGACCTCGCGCCTCTGCGGGAAAGTCCCGCCTTCGCCAAGCTGTGGGTCGGAAACGCGGTCTCCGGAATCGGCGGCCAGATGACAATCGTTGCGGTCGGTCTTCACATCTACAAGCTCACCGACTCGACCCTAGCCGTGTCGCTCGTCGGCGCCTTCGCCCTCGTGCCGATGATTCTCGCTGGGTTGTACGGCGGGATGCTGGCTGACGCCTTCGACCGGCGACTCATCCTCCTGATTGCCGCGGTGGTCGCGTGGGGATCGACAATCGTGCTCGCGCTGATCGCCTGGCTGGGCGTGGACATCGTCTGGCCGTTCTATCTGTTGACGACCCTCAACGCCGTCGCCGCCACCGTGATGGGCACCGTGCGTTCGGCGGTGCTCCCCCGGCTGCTGCCGAAGCGGCTGCTTCCCGCGGCCTCCGCCCTCAACGGGATGAGCGTCGGGGTCATGGTCACGGTAGGTCCGGCCCTCGCTGGGGTTCTCGTCGCGACCGTCGGATTCGGCTGGACCTACACGACCGACATCGTGCTCTTCCTCAGCGCCTTCGCCGGAATCTTCTCCCTGCCGCGGCTTGCTCCGGAGGGAGAGGTGCAGCGTCCGGGTCTCGCCTCCCTCCGATACGGCCTCGACTTCCTGCGATCGGCACCCAATGTTCGGATGACCTTCATCGCCGACATCATCGCGATGACATTCGGGCAGCCGAGGGTGCTGTTCCCTGCTGTCGGCGCTGTCGTTCTCGGTGGCGGGGCCGTGACTGTCGGCGTGCTCACCGCGGCGGGGGCCGTCGGCGCACTGCTCAGCAGCCTGCTCTCCGGAAAGCTCGGCGGCATCCGCTGGCACGGTCGCGCCGTCCGCACGGCTATCGTCGTCTACGGCTGTTTCGTCGCAGGGTTTGGGGCGGTGCTCGCCTTCATGTCCCTCACCGCGGCCGGACACTTCTCGGCGAGCCACCCGAGTCTCGTGGCAATCGGCATTGCGGGCCTGATGCTCGTCGGCGCCGGCGGAGCCGACAATGTCAGCAGCATCTTCCGGCAGACCATCCTGCAGACGGCCGTGCCCGACAATATGCGCGGCAGGCTCCAGGGCGTCTTCACGATTGTTGTGACCGGTGGTCCCCGGATCGGCGACATCTTCGCGGGCCTCGCGACCGCTGTGGCCGCGATCTGGGTTCCCCCGCTTCTTGGCGGGCTGCTGATCGTCGCGATACTCGCTGCGCTCATGAGAAGACAGCGCAACTTCCTGGGCTACGACGCGATCGCGCCGACTCCCTGAGGGAGCGCCCTGCGGGTCGAGTAGCGCCCGACGCAGGACGACACAAATCGAGACCAGGCACGCGGGCCGGGTTTCGACACGGTCGCTGCGCGACCTACTCAACCCACAACGGTCGCGCTAGTCCGCTTCGCGGAAGATGCCGGCGGGCAGTGTCCCGCCGGATACGAGGTAGAGCCGCTGGGTCGCTCGAGTCATCGCAACGTAGAGGGCACCGGCCCCCCGCTCGGATGCGGCAAGGATCGCATCGGGGTCCACCACGACGACGGCATCGAACTCGAGACCCTTGGCCTCCTGCGGGGTGATTACGGCGATGTCTCGGGAGAGTCCGATCGGTCCGAGACCGACCGCCGAACCGAATTCCTCCGCGAGCCGACCATTGAGTTCCTGAATTTGGGACTCAAGCACGATCACGGCCAGCGTTCCGCCCTCCTCAAGCGCGCGATCGCGACGCACCGCCTCCGCGGCATCCGCCACGACCTCGATCGGCCACTGGCTCGATCGAACGGCCCGCGACGGGGTCACGCTCAGCCCGTGGGCAACCGCCATCGACTCGGCGGCCGTCGCAATCTGGCTCGGCGTGCGGTAGTTCACCGTCAACTCCTCGAGGCGCCAACGGTCGACCTCTGGCGACCCGTTCAGGAGCGGGGCGAGCGCCTCCTTCCAGGTCGAGGCCGCGGCGGATGACGCGGCCTGCGCTATGTCGCCGACGATCGTGAAGGATCTCGACGGGCCGCGCCGAAGCAACAGCCGCCACTGCATCGGCGACAGCTCCTGTGCCTCGTCGACGACGACATGGCCGTAGGTCCAGGTGCGGTCTGCCGCGGCCTTTTCCGCCGTTGTCGCCCGGTCCCCGAGTTCGGCAAAATTGTCGGCGAGCGACTTCGCGTCGACCAGTCCGCCGACCTGCATGTTCTCAATTGCGCGCTCGGCGTTTTCGATGTCCCGCTTGCGCTGCTGCTTCGCTTCGCGCTTCACGGCGGCATCGGCGATGTTGTATTCGCCCAGGTACCCCGCGGCCTCGTCGAGCAACGGTATGTCGGAGATCGTGAGGTCGCTGTCGCGCTCGCGGCGAAGGAGCGCCCGGCGATCCGGGCTCCAGTCGGGCGTCAGCTCGGCGAGCCACTGCGGGCGGGCGTACAAATCCTGGAGCAGTTTCTGCGGAGTAAGCGGCAGCCATGCGGTATTGAGCGCGACCCGCACGTCCTCCGCGGAACGGAGATCCTCGCGCAGCATCGGCAGGTCGCTGTCGTCCATCGAGTTTCCCGCGTCGGTCAACTGGGCGAGCCACTGACGCGAGAGCGCGGCCAGCGCGTTCTTGACGAAGGTCACCCGTGCCTCGTTGTGCGGCTTTCCCGTCTCTCTCGCCCGAGCGATAGCGGTGGACACGAGCTGCGGATGCAGCGTGAGCCGGTCACCGTTGACCTCGAGATCCTCCGGCCGGGCCGGCACGCGCTGACGCGACCGAACGGCGCGGGCGATGAGATCGGCCATGACCGACTGACCCTTGAGGGCCGCGACGGCCGGCGGGTCATCGTGCGTCGCCTCGACGCCCGGAAACAGTTGGCCGACGCTCGCAAGCACTACGCCGGTCTCGCCGAGCGACGGAAGCACCGCCTCGATGTACTGGAGGAACGACCGGGACGGTCCGACGATGAGCACGCCGGAGGAGCGCAGACGATCCCGGTGCGAATACAACAGGTAGGCGGCGCGGTGCAGCGCGACGGCGGTCTTTCCGGTGCCGGGACCGCCCTGCACGACGAGCACGCCCCTGAGGTCAGAGCGGATGATTCGGTCCTGCTCGGCCTGAATGGTCGCGACGATGTCGGACATTCGACCGGTGCGCTGCGCCGTGAGGGCTGCGAGCAGCGCCCCCTCGCCCTGTAGTTCACTGGTCTGGCGCTCGAGCAGCGCGGCGTCGAAGATCTCGTCCTCGATCCGGATGATTCTGCGCCCCTTGGACAGCAGGTGGCGCCGGGCGCGGGCCCCGAGCGGCGTCGCGGCAGTGGCCTGATAGAACGCGCTGGCTTGCGGGACCCGCCAGTCGAGCAGGATCGGCTGAAGGTTCTCGTCACGAAGCCCGATCCTGCCGATGTAGCGGAGCACGGAGCCGTTGGTTCCGTCGTCCTCGCCATCGTCTGCCTCGGCCGCGAACTCCAGCCGACCAAACGCGAGCCGTTCGTCGACCTCGCGCAGTTGCATTATTCGGTCCTCGTAGATGCGGGCGAAGGTGTCGCGCTCCGAGCGCCCCTGGTGATTGCCGCCGACATCGAGCAGGCGGACGGCATCCAGCTGCTGCTCTGCTTCCCGCTGCAGTGCATCCAGCCGCGCATAGAGCTTCGCTACGTACTCTTGCTCGTGCTGCAATTCGCTGTCGATCACTCAAACCCCTAGAGCTGGAACCGGCACAAAAATCCGGCGTTCAAGTTTAGTTGCCAGAGCAGCGGCGAACCGACGGCACAGTCTCAGAATTCTTCAATCACCCAGAATCCGGACAATCACTCAGAAACCGAATCTTCCGACCGGCAACGGCGGAAGCGAGGCGAGGGCACGGCGGTCATCAATCAGTCGTGAGAGGAGCACGCCCTCGGCCTCGTTCGAGCCGATGCCCTGCCGGTCGTTGACCAAACGCTCCCGGGTGAAGGCGAGTGACGTCGCATCGCGCACGAACCTGCGGTACTGCGGGCCGAGTCGATTCCGGGTCGCCCAGGCCATGCCCTGCCGGCGCCCCGCCCCGGTCGAGAGCAGATTCACCTCGCTAGGGGTGAACCAGCCGACCGCGGCGTACTCCGCGAGCCGCTCCCGCGTGAGCCGCTGTTCGTGCCGGCGCAGAGCGGCAACGATTGCGACGCCGACGATGAACAACGGAAGCTGGACGAGAACGTAGTAGCTGAACCAGTCGGTCGCCCAGTAGCCTGCGCTGTTCCAGAAGGAGTGAAGGAAGATCGCCGGGATGAGTCCGAGCACGAAGTATCCGATGGCGCCCAGCGGACCGGTGCGCCTCGCCGCGATGCCGAGCACCAGACCGGTAGAGGCGGTGAACATCACGTGGGCGAACGGGGAGAGGATGGCGCGAAGCACGAAGGTCTGAACGAGGACTCCGCCGACTCCCCTGTCCTGGTTGATCGCCAGGCCGAAATACTGCAGGTTCTCGGTGAAGGCGAACCCGATCGCGATGGTCGACCCGTAGACGATCCCATCGACCGGCCCGTCGAACGTGCGACGCATCGCCCACAGCAGGAGAAGGATGCCGAATCCCTTCGCCGACTCCTCGACGACCGGGGCCTGCACTACCGTCTCGAAGAACGCGGCGACGCCCGTTCCGCGCAGTCCCGCTCGCGCCTCGAACATTTGCGTGATCCCGGAGAAGGCCAGGGAGACGAGTACGGCGACGCCCGCCCCCCACAGGAAGGCGAACACCAGGCTGCCCCGCGGTTCCGGTTCCCAGCGATCGATCCAGCGGATGAAGAGAAGCACCGTGAGAAGCGGGATGGTGGCGAGCACCGTCGCGACCAGAAGCGCGCCCGGGCCGAGCACGACCAGGAGGTACCAGGCGACGACGAGCACGCCCGCCGACAGCACAACGAAACCGATGACGGCGAGCACGATGGTCGCGGCGCGTCGCCGCACCGGCCGCGTGACCGGAACCTGCATCGGATTCTCGACGACCGGCCGCTGGTTGGCGATCACCGCGGGCGGGCGCCCCTGATCAGTCACGCTCGGTCTCGAGGGCGTTCGGGAGGAACCTCATGCGACCAGCCTAGGATTCTCGGGCCGATTTGCTTAGGCCGATTCTCTTAACGTCGGGGTTCAGCGGCGCGTGATCGGCGCGACCTCGACCTGAGCCGGCTCGAGGATGATCCCGTCCTCGCTCAGAAACGTAACGGTCACCGGACGCTTCGAAGCCACCTCACGGTAGAAGGTCGACGGACCGGCCTCGGTCGGCCGATGTTTGTCGCCCCACGCCGTGAGGGCGGCAAGCACGGTGTTGAGCTCAACGCCGGTCTCGGTGAGGTGATAGCTGAAGCGCATTCGCGACCCGTCACTCCGGTAGGAGCGACGTTCGAGCACACCGGCGGAGACCAGTGTCGCGAGCCGGTCGGTGAGGACGTCGGTTGAGACGCCAAGGCTATCCGTGAAGTCGGAGAAGCGGGTCTTGCCGGCCGCGGCATCCCGCACGATCAGCATCGTCCATTTCTCACCAAGCACCTCGAGGCTCCGAGCCACGGAGCACGGTTGACCGACCGACGCTGCGCTCGACGGGGCTGCGCTCGACGGGGCTGCGCTCGACGGGGCTGCCCTAAACGGGGCGGTGCTCGACGGACCGGCAGGAGTCATGATGCAACAATAACCATGCTGACTTGGGATGCCCAAGTTAGCGTGCTAGCTTCTGCTTACCCCATGAGCTCGAGGATGAGCGATTCGCCGCCATCGAAAGCCACTCATGCCCTCCCTCAGTAAACGAAGCAGCTTCTGGACCGCGGCGACGGTCGCCGCCGTCGCACTCTGGGCCAGCGGTTCCCCCGCGATGGTTTACCCCATTTACGTTGCCGAGTGGCATCTCGCGCCGATCGCGATCACCTCCATCTTCGCGGTCTACCCGATCAGCCTTGTCGTCATCCTCATCGTCTTCGGCAGCATCTCGGACTTCATCGGGCGCCGGGCCACGCTGCTCGCGGGCGTCGGGATGATGGCGGTCGGAATCTTGCTGTTTGCGATCGCCCCGGATGTTGGATGGGTGTTCGCCGGCCGGGCGCTGCAGGGAATCGGAGTCGGACTCGCGATGAGCCCGGCTAGTGCAGCGATGGTGGAATTCAATCCGAGCGGAAATTCCGCGAGGGCGAGCTCGATCAACACCGCCGCGACGGCTCTCGGACTCGCGCTGGCAACAATCGTCGGAGGGGCACTCGTGCAGTTCGCGCCGTTCCCCGGGCACCTCAGCTACTGGGCACTCTTCGTGATCACGATCTCGGTGTTGGTTCTCGTCGCATTCCTGCCTCGAGGTGTCGCCGGATCGAGCGTCAACGAACGCTGGCGGCCGCGCGGAATCCGAGTTCCCCGAGGGCTCGGTGGCGTCTTCGTTACGTCAGCGATCGCAATTACCGCCGGATTCGCGATGGGTGCACTCTTGCTTTCGCTCGGCTCGGAGATCGCGAAGCAACTGCTGAGGACACAGAACGCGTTCGTGGCTGGCACCGTCATCTCCCTCTCGGCGGTGGCGATCGGTGTCGCCGCCATTCTCGCGCGTCGGCTCGAACCTCGCACCGCCATCGCGATCGGCGGTCTCGCCACGGCGGTGGGGATGGGCTTCATCGTGGTGTCGGCCGTCGCGTCATCCCTGCCCGTCTTCCTGGTCGCCTCCATAGTGTCCGGGACGGGGTACGGTCTGCTCTTCTTGGGAGGACTCGGCCTCACGAATCGATTCGCGCCGGCGCACCACCGGGCCCAGATGCTCTCGGCCGTGTACCTCGTCGCCTACCTCGCGCAGGGACTCGTCGCCGTCGCGGTTGGCCTCTCGGCCACGGCCGTCGGGCTCGCCCCGGCGGTCGATATCTGGGCGCCGATCATTGCGGGCATCTGCGTCGTGGCGACTCTGCTCGCTGTCGTGGTCGGCCGCAGGTCGCGCGAAGCGCTTGCCTGAGTGAACGCTCGGGCGGTCAGAACACCTTCCCGGGGTTGAGGATGCCCTTCGGGTCGAAGACCGCCTTGATCTGCCGTTGAATCTCGAGCTGGTCGTCGCCGAGCTCATCCCTTAGCCAGCGCTTCTTGAGCGTGCCGACGCCGTGTTCGCCGGTGAGCGTTCCGCCGAGTCGCAGGGCCGCCGCGAATAGCTCGCCTGCCGCGGCCCAGATCTGTTCGGGCACCGAACCATCGGGCAGTGGCGTGAACACGAAGTTCGGGTGAAGGTTTCCGTCACCCGCGTGAGCGACTGTCGGGATGACGATTCCGTAGCGAGCGCCGATCACACCTATTTCGGCGAAGATTTCGGGCAGCACACTTCGCGGGACGGCGATGTCTTCGATGAGCACCGTTCCCTGGGACTCGAGCGCCGGATGGAACGCCCGGCGGATCGCGAACAGTCGCTCGCCCTCGGCCGGATCCGTGGTCAGTTCGGCGTCACCCCCGAGCGAGTGGATGAGCGCGAGCGCATCGGCCGCTTCGGTCACGCTCGCGGCACCATCCGTCTGCACGAGTAGGAAGGTTGCGCCTCGGTCGGAGAGTCGTTCGCCGAGGAACGCGTCGATCGCGAGAAGCGCGGCGTGGTCGAGGAGTTCGAGCGCGGCCGGCCGGATTCCCGCCGCGGTGATGGCGGCGGAGGCCGCTGCCGCCGTGACAATGTCGGGAAACCAGGCCCCGATCGTGGCGATCGGGCCGGTCGGCAGCGGGCGAAGCTTCACCGTTGCCTCGACGATGACCCCGAGAACTCCTTCAGATCCGATCATCAGGGCCGTGAGATCGAGGCCGGTGACCCCCTTCACGCTGCGGTGACCAATGGTGAGCAGCCGTCCGTCCGGCAACACGACCTTGAGCCCGAGCACCGATTCCCTGGTGACGCCATACTTCGCACAGAGCAGGCCGCCCGCGTTTGTCGCGATGTTGCCGCCGACCGTTGAGATGGCTTTGCTCGCCGGATCGGGGGCGAACCACAGCCCCTCCTCGGCGAGCGCGGCGTTCAACTGGGAGTTGATGATTCCGGGTTGAACGACCGCGAGCTCATCCGCGACCGAGATCTCGAGGATCCGGTCGAGGGCGAGGGTCGACAGCACGATCTCCCCCGCCCGCCCGATTGCTCCACCGGCGAGGCCCGTTCCGGCTCCGCGCGGCACGACCGGAACGCCGAAGCGGTTCGCGATCCGCAGGGTCGTCTGCACCTCCGCGGTCGTTCGAGCGGTAACGACGGCGAGCGGACTGCTGCCGGAATCGTGGCCGGACTTGTCGCGCCTCAGGCCGGAGAGCACGGCGGAATTCGTCGACACCGCATCGCCGAGTTCGGTGCGAAGCGCCTCGAGAACGTCGCCGGTCATCGCGCCGCCCCAGTCATCGCACGACGCCGAGAGAGGCGTCGATGGCGTCGCGCATCGGGACGGACGGCACCGCGCCGATCGACTGAACGGACAGCGCCGCTGCGGCGGTCGCAAACCGGGCGGCCGCGCCATATTCCATGCCCTCGGCGATGGCGGCGGCGAATGCCCCGCAGTAGGTGTCTCCGGCGCCCGTCGTGTCGATCGCGGTCACCGGCATGGCCGGAATCCGCGCGACTTCCACGCCACCGTCGTAGAGCACCGATCCGCTGGATCCGAGTGTGACCACGAGCCGACTCGCGAGCCCGGCGAGGGTGACCGATGCGGTCTCCAGGTCATCCGATCCGGCGATCAGGCACGCTTCGTGCTCATTGACGATCAGATAGTCGAGGTCTTCAAGCATCGCCAGCGGCAGCTCCCGAGCGGGCGCGGCATTGAGCATCGTGACCACGCCGCGCTGTCGACCGATCAGAGCCGCGGCTTCGATGGCGGGTAGCGGCAGTTCGAGCTGCATGAGAAGCACCGCGCTTGCTGCGATCGCCGCGTTCTCCTCGTCGGTGAGCCGGGTCACCGTTCCGTTCGCTCCGGAGGCGACGATGATCGTGTTCTCGCCCGAGTCATCGACCACGATGAAGGCTTGCCCCGTGGGCTCGGACACGCGCCGCACGAGATCACCAGCCACCCCGGCGGCGGCCATTGTGTCGGCGAGCAGGTCGCCGTTCTCGTCGCGGCCGAGCGCCCCGACAAAGGTGGTTGCCGCACCGGCGCGAGCCGCGGCTACCGCCTGGTTGAGCCCCTTGCCTCCGGGATACCGGTCGGCCCGGTCGGCGATGAGCGTCTCCCCCGGCTCCGGGATTCGTGCCACGGAGAACACCACATCAAGGTTGGCGCTTCCCAGGATTGTCACGCCGGTAAGGTCGGAGGCCTGAGCCGCATCGGTCATCCGGCCAGCCTAAACTGTCGCGAGCGCTGAGCTGGCCAGTCGCGTCCGAATTCCGCTAGTCAGGGCGGCGGTCCGGTGTAAGAGTTGACCCGTGACTTCAGCACAACCCGCCATCGTGCGCCGATCCGATGCCCTCTTCGACGAGCGCTATCGCGCCATGTCGGCGCGCGACTCGCGATTCGACGGGCAATTCATCACCGGCGTACATTCGACCGGCATCTACTGTCGCCCGAGCTGCCCGGCGATGACGCCCAAACGGTCCAATGTCACCTTTTACCGCACCGCGGCCGCCGCGCACGAGGCGGGCCTTCGCGCGTGCAAGCGCTGCCTTCCCGACGCGGTGCCCGGGTCCCCGGACTGGAACCTCCGCGATGACGTCGCGGCCCGCGCGATGCGACTGATCGCCGATGGGACGGTGGAGCGGGAGGGCGTCACCGGCCTCGCGAGTCGCCTCGGATACACGACTCGCCACCTCAACAGGGTGCTCGTCGGCGAGCTCGGCGCCGGTCCGCTCGCCCTCTCCCGCGCACACCGGGCCCAGACCGCCCGCACGCTCCTGTCGACGACCGACCTTTCCATCGCCGATGTGGCTTTCGCCGCCGGATTTTCGAGTATCAGGCAGTTCAACGACACAGTCCAGGCGGTCTATCAGACGACGCCGACGCTCCTGCGCGGCGTCGGGCGGCGCAGCTCCGGTGGGGTGGCCGCCTCCGGCGCGACGTCCATCACACTCCGACTGCCGGCGAGGGCCCCCTTCGACGGAGCGGGTTTGCTCACCTTCTTCGCCGACCACGCCGCGGCAGGTATCGAGTCCGGTGACTCTGAGGCCTTCTCCCGATCGGTGCGGCTTCCCCACGGAATCGCCTCGCTAAAGGTCAGACTCGACGGACCGAGCGCGGTATCGTGCAGCGTCAGACTCGAAAACATCGCGGATTTGGCGACCCTGGTGTCCAGGGTTCGTCGGCTGTTCGACCTCGACGCCGATTCCGAGGCAATCGACGCCGCACTCGCGAGCGACCCGGCACTCGCGCCGTCGGTGCAGGCGAACCCCGGCCTCCGCATCCCCGGTAGCCTCGACCCGGAGGAGTCGCTGTTCCGCACGATGATTGGCCAGCAGGTTTCCGTCGCGGCGGCGCGAACCGTCATCGGCACAGTCGCCCGGGGGCTCTCGGCCACGCCGGGTCTCTTCCCCACCGCGACGGAGATCGCCGAGCGGGGTCACGAGGTGCTTCGGGGACCGGTGCCACGCGTCGCCGCCATCATCGGCGCCGCACGGGCCATCGGGGACGGTCGGCTGACCCTCGATGTCGGGATGTCGACGGAAGAACTGACCCGGGAGCTGATCGCGCTGCCCGGGGTCGGGCCATGGACCGCCGGCTACGTGGCGACCCGCGTTCTCGGGTCGCCGGACATCCTGTTGACCACCGATCTCGTGCTGCTCACCAACGCGACCCGGCTCGGTCTGCCGCCGACGGCGAAGGGTCTCGCCGCCTATGGGGAACGCTGGGCACCCTGGCGAAGCTACGCCGGGGCCCACCTGTGGCGGCTGCCGGGCGCTGACGCGCGCCGCGCTCGGCCCGGCGGCTAGCTCGGGTCGGTGGACAGTTCAGCTCCGCTTAGCTCGGCTCGGCGGCTAGCTCGGCTCGGCGGCTATTCGGCGCCGCGCCCAGGCGAATCGAACCCGGACGATCGGTGAATCTCGAGGTCCTCGGGAAGGTCGAGGGTCGTCGTCATCGGCACCAGGCCGCTCAGGCGCCCGGGTGAGAGCACCGTCGCCACTTGCTCGGCCGTCATGAGCCCGGAGGAAACGACGAGCTCAGCAATCGAGGAATTGGTCGTGAGAGCCGTGTGGGCGAGGGCGGCCGAGGCCGAATAGCCGATGTACGGAGTGAGAGCCGTGACGACGCCGACCGAGGATTCGACCTGCGAGGCGAGTCGCGAGATGTTCGCGGTGATCCCGTCGACACAGTTCACTCGCAGCGTGTAGCAGGCGTTTGTCATCCACGCTATCGACTGCAAGATGCTGTGGGCGATCACCGGTTCGAAGGCGTTCAGCTGCAACTGGCCAGCCTCCGCGGCCGCCGTCACCGTGGCATCCGCCCCGATCACGCTGAAGGCGACCTGATTCACGACCTCGGGGATGACCGGGTTTACCTTGCCGGGCATGATCGAGGATCCGGCCTGCCGTGGCGGCAGATTGATCTCCCCAAACCCGGTCTGCGGGCCGCTCGACAGCAGCCGGAGGTCATTACAGATCTTTGACAGCTTGACCGCTGCCCGCTTGAGCGTGCCACTCAGGGTCATGAAGATGCCGGCGTCGCTCGTTGCCTCGATGAGGTCCGGCGCCGTCTCCATTTGAATTCCGGTTATCTCGACGAGGTGCCGGCACACCGCCTCGGCGTAACGCGGATCGGCGGTAATCCCGGTGCCGATGGCGGTGGCCCCCATGTTGATCTCGTTGAGCCACGGGATGACCTCGCCGAGCCGGTCGTAGTCCTCCGCGAGGGTGTGCGCGAACCCGCTGAACTCCTGGCCGAGAGTCATGGGAACGGCGTCCTGCAGTTGGGTCCGCCCGACCTTGAGCAGGTCGGCGAACTCCTCGCCCTTCCGGGCGAATGCCTCGGTGAGCCGCCTGTGCTCCTCGAGGAGGCGGTTGATCCCGAAGACCATCGCGAGCTTGATCGCCGTCGGATACACGTCGTTGGTCGACTGACTGCGGTTGACGTCATCGATCGGGTGGAAGTGCTCGTACTGACCGAGGTCGTAGCCGAGAATCTCAAGACCCCGATTGGCGATCACCTCGTTGGTGTTCATGTTGGTCGAGGTCCCCGCCCCACCCTGAATCACCCCGACGGCGAATTCGCTGTGCAGCGCCCCTCCGACGATTTCCTCGCACACCCGCTCGATCAGGTCGGCTTTATCGGCGTCAAGCACTCCGAGTTCCTTGTTGGCGCGAGCCGCCGCTTGCTTGACTCTCGCGAGCGCGCGAATGAGGTCGCGATACACCGAGATGGGCCGTCGCGTGATGGGGAAATTCTCCAACGCGCGAGCGGTGTGGATGCCCCAGTAGACATCAGCGGGAATCTGCAGGCTCCCGAGAGAATCGGTCTCGGTGCGGGTCTCGGAACTTGTGGGAATTTCGGGAAGTTCGGCGACAGAATCTTCCGGAGTCGGGCGCTCAGCGCCCTGGATTACGAATCGTGGGTCGGCCGGTACGCTCAGATTTTTCACGAAAAGCTCCATTGCTTCGGGGTCGGATGCACGCGCCAGGTCGCTTGTGGCTTGCTGACTTCTTTCGAGTTTAGCCGCGCCCGCCAAGGCTCCGGATGGTCAGGGGTGCAGCGCCGGGATTATGAGGTACACGCCGTAAAGGATCGCCAGCGCACAGCCGGCGAATGACGCCACGCTGAGTGCGCGTCGCCAGCGTCCGGTGGCCGCGGCAAGCCGAAGCCCGAGCGAAAACAACGCCACGACCAGGCATCCCGACACTATCGACGTCACGAGAACGATGAGAAACGCGGTCCAATCGACCATCGGTCAGCCCTCCACCTTCGCGCCCTTGCGCTTCTTCGGGCTAACGAGGGCCGTCGGCTCTCCCTGAAGGGAGTTCGCGTTGACCAGGTTGCGACGGGAGCGCAGGAAGATCCAGACGATTATGGCGGCGGCGACGACAGCATCCGCGATGATTCCGATCAGGCCGGTGCGGGCGACGAGGGAGGCAAGCGCGCCGACGACCGCGGAGGATGGAAGGGTGATGAGCCAGCCGAAGCCGATCCGACCGGCCGTGCGCCAGCGCACCGACGCGCCCTTTCGGCCGATACCGGTGCCGATGACCGACCCTGAGGCGACCTGTGTGGTCGAGAGCGCGAAGCCGAGGTGGGTGGACGCGAGGATGGTGGCCGTCGTTGCCGCCTCTGCGGCGAAGCCCTGCCCCGGCTCGATCTCGGTCAGTCCCTTGCCGAGGGTGCGGATGATTCGCCACCCGCCCGTGTAGGTTCCGAGGGCGATGGCGACGGCGCACACCACGATCACCCAGAGTTCCGGTGAGGCGCCGACGGGCTGGAATCCGCCGGCGATGAGGGTGAGTGTGATCACCCCCATGGTCTTCTGGGCGTCGTTGGTGCCGTGGGCGAGCGAGACGAGCGACGACGTGAACATCTGCCCGTAGCGGAACCCGCCGCGCTGCCGCTTCTTGGTGATGGCGTAGGCGATCCGGGTTGCGAGGAACGCCACAAGGCCGGCGGTAAGCGGCGCGAGCAGCGCGGGAAGCACGACCTTCGACAGAAGCACGGTGAAGTCGATCGCACCGAAGCCGGCGCCGACGATCGCCGCCCCGACGAGGCCGCCGAACAGTGCGTGGCTCGAGCTCGACGGAAGGCCGAGAAGCCAGGTGACGAGATTCCAGAGGATCGCGCCGATCAGTCCGGCGAAAATCATGACCGGGGTGATCTGAACACCTCCGGAGCCCTCACGGATGAGCCCTCCGGAGATGGTGTTCGCGACCTCCGTCGACAGGAATGCGCCGACAAGGTTGAGAACGGCGGCAAGCGCAACGGCCACTCTGGGTTTCAGTGCGCCGGTAGCAATCGGCGTAGCCATTGCGTTGGCGGTGTCGTGAAAACCGTTCGTGAAGTCGAAGAAGAGAGCCAGCGCGATGACCAGCACGACCATGAGCGAGATGTCCACTGCGGATGAGTCTTCCAGCTTGATGAACGAGAGGCAACAGTAGAACGGCACGACGAGTGGGGCCGTTCCGCAGCCTGCCAGTTCAGCCTATTGGACCGGCACCGTCCGGCACGCGCACGCTCTGGTATGAAGGGTCCCATGCCAACAAGACTGGTCGCCGTCTCCGGCGACATCACCGCGGAGCACGTCGACGCCATCGTCAACGCCGCCAACAGTTCGCTGCTCGGCGGAGGTGGGGTGGATGGCGCGATCCATCGGGCTGGCGGCCCGGAGATTCTCGAAGCGTGCCGCGATCTTCGCCGCACGGCCTACCCAGACGGGCTCCCGGCGGGAGAGGCGGCCTGGACGACGGCCGGCGCTCTCGATGCCCGTTGGGTCATCCACACCGTTGGCCCGGTGTTCAGCGCGAGGGTGGACCGCACCGATCGGCTTTCCTCCGCCTACCGGGAGTCGCTTCGGGTCGCGACCGAACTCGGGGCGCGGAGCGTCGCGTTCCCCGCGATTTCCGCCGGCGTCTACGGCTGGCCGATGGAGGACGCCGCTCGGGTGGCGGTCGACGCGGTTCGCCGCTTCGTTGCCGAACCGTACGACGGTCCGGTCGAGCTCGTCCGATTCGTTCTGTTCGGCCCGCACGCACTCGACGCATTCCGCACCGCCATCGGCGAGTGATCCGCGCCGCGACGCGGTAATCAGTGGCGCGGCGGCCCGGTTGCAGGGTCTCGCGCGGCAGAATGGACCCGTGCCAACTACCGCGCTCATCGTCCTTAACCAGCCCTCCGCGGACGCCCCTCCGCACTCCCCGGGCGCCCCGGCCTTCGCCGGGCACGATCCGGCCAGCCCGCTGCTCAGCGCTCTCGATCTCGGAGCCACCCGCGGCGACGGAATCTTCGAGACCATCAGCGTCGGCAACGGTCGACCGCAAGCGCTCGAACACCACCTTCGCCGGTTCGCGAGCTCGGCCGCGGCCCTCGAGCTTCCCGCCCCGGACGCCGACGCGTGGCGTTCCGCGATTCTCGCCGCGATCGACAGCCTCGATCCGGCCGAGGAATCATCGGTCAAGACCGTGCTGACCAGGGGCATCGAGGGCGACGGGCGGCCGACCGGCTGGGTCTTCGCCACCCACTCTCCCGACTTCTCGCACGTTCGCACGGAGGGCATCCGGGTCGTCACACTCGACCGCGGCTACCGACATGATGTCGAGCAGACATCGCCCTGGCTTCTCGCCGGGGCGAAGACTCTGAGTTACGCGGTGAATCGCTCGGTCGTACGCGAGGCGAATCGACGCGGGGCGGACGAGGTGATCTTCGTCTCGAGCGACGGATTCGTTCTCGAGGGGCCATCCTCGAGCGTCGTCTTCCGCGTCGGCGATCGCCTGGTGACCCCGGGAACCGGACTCGGGATTCTGGACGGAACGACCCAGGCGAGCATTTTCCGCTACGCGGAGGGCATCGGACTCGAGACCGGATTCCAGCTGCTGACGCCCGATGAACTGCGACTGGCGGATGCGGTGTGGCTGGTCTCGAGCGTTCGGCTCGCCGCCCCGGTGCGGGAACTCGACGGTGAGCCGCTTGCCATCGACCACGACCTCACCGCAGGAATCAACCGCCACTTACGCGCCCTCACCGAGTGAACTCCGTGGAAACTCCCTCCCTCATCGCGCCGCCGACCGCGCTCGGCGCGCTGGCACTGGAAGTTGCCGAGCGGTACTGCACCCCGGCGCTCCTCAACCACAGCATCCGTTCGTACGTGTGGGCGGTGGACTACGCGCACCGTCACGGCATCGACTTCGACGACGAACTGCTTTACGTCGCGGCGCTGCTCCACGACTGCGGCCTCGCCCCGGCATTCGACAGCCACACGATGTCCTTCGAGGAGGCGGGCGCGCATGTCGCCTGGGTGTTCGGCGCCGCCGCCGGATGGGAGCCGGCCCGTCGCTCCCGCGTCAGCGAGATCATCGTCCGGCACATGTGGAACGAGGTCGATCCCGCCGTCGACGCCGAGGGCCATCTGTTGGAGGTGGCGACATCTCTTGACATCTCCGGCAGCAATCTGGAGGACTGGACGCCCGAATTCCGGACGCGGGTTCTTGACCTTTTGCCGCGATTGGATCTGGGAAGCGAGTTTGTTTCGTGCTTCCAGGACCAGAGCCGTCGCAAGCCGGCCAGCGCCGCGGCCGGCGCCATCCGCGGCGGTATCGCGGCTCGAATCGCCGCAAATCGCCTCGACGACTGAACTGCGCTGACCCACAACGGGGCTGAACCACAACGGGGCTGAATCACAACGGGGCTGAATCACAAACCACGCGCAATCGGTAAGCGGCGCAGAATCGCCTCCCTGCCGATCTGCTACAGGACCGCCGAGCGCACCAGCGCGAGGAGGGCCATCGCGTATGCGTCCGCCGCGTCCGTGGCCTCGACCGTTTGAGGCTCGCCGTGCACCCGGAAGGCGACGGAGAATCCGCCGTCGGTTTGGGTCAGGCCCCGGAACGTGCCGCCGAGCAGCTCACGCAGCTGATTCTCGTGCGGAAGCCACAGCGCGTCCTCGATGGCCACCGAATCGAGGGCCCACTCGGTCGTGCCATTGAAGCCGAGGATGGTGCCGGTCTCGAATTCGTGGGACTCGATCGTCATGTTGCTGACGACGAACACCTCGCCGTCGAACCCCTCGCGGTTGATAACGAAAGAGTCGCCGGAGATGGGACGCCAGCGCACCCCCGAGTCCCGCAGTTGTGCGGCAATGGCCGGTGAGATCATGGGGCCATTATGCCCGCGGACGGTGAGAATCGGCTCCGGCGCGTCCACCCGGATGGGCTCGCCCTGTGCGCCCGGTGGGAAATGGGTCGACGCGCTGTCAAGGGGTGTCTCGCTTCGTCCGCCGTCTCGTATGGTGATCAAAGATCCCTTTTTTCGCGGCGTCAGCGTCGTCCAGCAACGGAGGTACCGTGACCGGCGTTCCCGAGTACCTCGAATCCTGGCTCGTCGGTCAACGCTGGTTCGGCGGCAAGCGTCGGGCGCCAAAGTTGGAAGTGATCGGCGGGTTCGGGCTGGTCGACCCGACGGGGGCCGCCGTCATCCGGGTGTACTTCGTGCTCGACCACGCCGAGTACCCGCTGCTCTACCAGGTTCCGCTGACCGAGCGTCGCGACCCTCTGCCCGGAGCCGAGCACGCCCTGGTCGCCAAGACTGAAGCCGTCGACGACACCCGCTACGTCTACGACGGCCCCCACGACCCGGCGTTCGCCGAAGCGCTGATGCGACTGATCCTGGACGACGGGGCCGCTCACGAGACGGACGGGCCGTCGGGCGACAACAGCGGCGGGATCGTGGTCGCCGGCGGTCGCCACACGCCGGGGGCCGAGGCCGTATCCATCCGTTCCTCCCGGGTTCTGGGCGGCGAGCAGTCCAATACCTCGATCGTCTACGAGACGGTCGGTCGGGACGGCCAGCCGTCGAGCCCGCTGATCTGCAAACTCTTCCGGGCGCTGCACGACGGGGAGAATCCGGATGTCGTGCTCACCGAGGTGCTTGGCAGCTCCGGCTCGCGGGTCGCCCCGCAGCCAATCGGACACGTCAGCGGACAGTGGCGGGACTCCGGAACGTCCAGCGGGGTCGCCCGGGGGCATCTCGCGTTCGCTCAGGAATTCCTTCCCGGAGTGGAGGACGCGTGGAAGGTCGCGATTCGCGCCGTCGAACGCGGCGAGGACTTCACCGAACGGGCCCAGGCTCTGGGAGCGACCACCGCCGAGATGCACGGAACCCTCGCTGTGGCGCTCCCGAGCCGGCCGACGACGCCGTCCGACATCGCGGCCATCATCGGCAGCATGCGGAGCCGCTTCGAGATCGCAGCTCGGGAGGTCCCGCCACTCGCCGGGTATCGAGGGGCTCTTGATGATGCCTACGAGCGAGCGGCCGCGAGTCCGTGGCCGGCGCTGCAGCGAATTCACGGCGACTTTCACCTCGGCCAGGTGCTGTCTGTGCCACACCGCGGCTGGGTCGTGCTCGACTTCGAGGGTGAGCCGTTGCGGCCGATGAGGGAGAGATCGCTCGCGGACATCCCGCTTCGAGACGTCGCCGGCATGCTTCGGTCCTTCGACTACGCCGTCGGTTCCGTGGAGCTCTCTCACCCCGGGCGGGCGGCGGACCCCTGGGCTTTGGCCTGCAGGCGTGCCTTCCTCGACGGGTATACCGAGCGTTCCGGGCATGACCTTCGCGAGCACGGCGCGGTTCTTGACGCCTTCGAGATCGACAAGGCGCTGTACGAGGCCGTGTACGAGGCGCGCAATCGCCCCGGCTGGCTCGCCATCCCGATGGGTGCGATCAGTCGGCTGCTCGAGCACGCCGCGCTCGCCTGAGCGCCGATTGCTTGCCCTAGCTCGCCCGGTCGATGGCGTCCTCGAGCAGCTGAACAAGGGCGTCGAGCTGCACGCTGGATTCCGACATCACCTCGGTGTCGTCGCCGTCGAGTGCTCGTGCGGCCAGGCCGGCCTTGCTGTCGATCAGTTCGGCGATCTTCGCGTCGATGGTTTGCGAGGCGATGATGCGCCACGCCGTCACCGGCTCGGCCTGCCCGATGCGGTGCACCCGGTCGATCGCCTGAGTCTGCTCCGCGCTCGTCCAGCTGAGTTCGGCGAGCACGACGTTGGATGCCGCCTGCAGGTTGAGTCCGACGCCGGCCGCGGTCAGGGATGCCACGACAACCGAGACCTCCGGGTCGTTGTTGAACGCGTCGACCTGCTTCTGACGGAAGGCTGCCGTCTGGTCGCCGCGGATCGACACCGTTGTGAGCCCGCGCCGGGCTAGCGTCTCCTCCGCGATGTCCATGACATCGATGTGCTTGGCGAAAAACACGACCTTGCCGACGGAGCGAGCAAGTTGGGCGGTGTAGTCCGCGGCGAGCACGGCCTTCGCCTGACCGATCTTGCGGACCATGGTGAACACGTTCTCGCCGGTCTTCGCCGCCTTCGACTCCTCCAGCTCCGCGCGCGCGACCATTCGCACCAGTTCGGGATGCGGAACGTCCGCGGTCTCGGCGCGTGAGTTGAGCAGCGCCCGGTAACGGCCGAGGAGACGAAGCCCGAGGTCGTGCTCGGCCTGACGGATCGAGCGTCCGATGTCGTCATCCAGCTCGACCGGAAGATCGGCGATGCGCTTGGACGGCAGGTCTGAGGCAACGTCGATCTTCTTGCGCCGGACGATGCCCATGTCGATGACGGTCTGCCGTGCCTCGGCGAAGAAGCCGAAGTCGGCCGGAGTGAGGCCGTTCTCCTCGAGCTCTTCCATCAGTTTCGCGGTTGGCTTCTCCCCGTCGATCCAGCCGAGGAACTGCCAGATCGCCCGGAAATCCTCGATGGTATTGATAAGCGGCGTTCCAGTGAGCGCGATCATCAGTGCGTTGCGCGAGCGCGCGCGAATGCTCTGCGCGAGGGCAAGCACATTCTTCGACCGTTGGGAGTCCCGATTCTTGATGAAGTGCGCCTCGTCGACGACCATGCCCTTGAACCCGAGCGTGCCGAGCCATCCCATGTGGCGGTCGAGCACGTCGTAGTTGACGATCACAACGTCGGCGAATGCGTCGAGGTTCTCCCCGGAACCGTGGATGACCGTTGCCGTCTTGTTCGGAGTCCACAGTTCCACCTCCCGCGCCCAGTTCATCTTCACGACGTTCGGCACGACGACGAGCAGCGGGTATGAGCCCGAGACCTGCGCGGCCAATAGCGCTTGCGCCGTCTTGCCCAGTCCCGGTTCGTCGGCGAGCAGATAGCTTCGGTGCCCCTCTCGGGCGCTGGCCACGAACTCGGCCTGATGGTGGAACAGCTCGAGACCCGGTGGAACACGCAGGTCGGCTGGGGCCGGCTCGGGGAGTTGCATGCTTGCGACCTGGCCCCCCGACCCGTATTCGAACGCACGGAAGAGCGGTTCGAGCAGCTCCCAGTTGGCCAGACGGTGTGTCACCGGCTTCGCCTTCACGGGCTGGCTGAAGTCGGGCGCGAGGAATGGATTGGAAAGCTGCCTCGCGATCACCGATTGCGGGATGACCTGCCGTTCGGCCGCGACCGCGACCGGTTCCGGCTCCCTGACGATGATGAGCTCGTCGGGCGAAAGTTCCGTCCCAGCGGCGATGAGCATGTCTCGGCGGAGCGTGCGAGCCGCATCGGTCACCGCCGTCTCCTCGGCGAGCAACTGGATGAGAGACGTGTCTCGAGCGGCGGTCTTGGCGAGAATTGTCGCGACGCCGTCGAGTCGCTTGAGCAGCTCGGTCCGTTCCGCGTCGGTGAGCTCGGTGTCGGCCTTCGCCCGCGCGCGCTCCTCGCGCATCAGAAGAGCAATCACCTGGAATTTCGTGCGGTTTGACGGGCCAACCTTGCCACGCTCGGCCGCCCCCTCCACCTCGCGCACGGCGCGGGCGAGCACGGGGATGACGCCGACGTCATCCGGCCCGCGCGAGCGCCGCTGCTGCGATCTCTGCTGAGGCGCCTTGCGCGTCGACTGCTTGCGCTGATTCGACTTGCTACCTGCTGGCGAGTTCTGGGCTGACTGCCCCTGGCCGGACCGAGCCATGCTTCTCCTGCATCTATGGAGCACTGCGCCTGATGGACACTGTGCCGTGCCGACCGCGTCCCTCGAACTGAGGAGCCGGTGACCATGACTGGCTGGTCATGGACCTGACGGCCAATCCTGAATCGAGCAGCTCGGTACCGAGAATTCTCAAGTACCGCAGGTCGAGACGATGAACGGGTTGGACGGGTGCTGAGACCAGTTTAGGTCAGATCCGGGAACTTCCGCACCGCAAACCCGTGCCAAACAGAGACGGATCGCCGCAGTTTGTTCACCCCACGGCCAGCTTAGGGTGATGGGATTGACCCATGTCCGGTTATACGGCCCAGTATCCACGGCCCGACCACTTCATCGTCCACTTGAGCGACACGCATCTCGAAGCCGGCGGATCTCCGCTCTACGGTTCGGTAGACAGCGAGTCGCACCTTCGCGACCTGTTCGCCGAGCTCTCCGCGTCTGGCGCACGACCGGAGGCAATCGTGATCACCGGCGACCTCGCCAACCACGGCGATCCCGACGCATACGCCACCCTCCGCTCAATCGTCGAACCGGCAGCGGACGCCATCGGCGCGGCCGTGATCTGGGTGATGGGCAACCACGACGATCGCGGCAACTTCCGCGAGGGTCTGCTTCGGCAGCACCCGTCCACGGCACCGATCGATCGTGTGCACTGGGTGAACGGACTGCGCATCATCGCCCTCGACTCCACAGTGCCGGGTCACCACTACGGGGAGGTCTCCGGTCCGCAACTGGACTGGCTCGCCGAGGAACTGTCGTCTCCGGCACCGCACGGCACCATCATCGCCATGCATCACCCGCCGATCCCGAGCGTGCTTGATCTCGCCGTTTTGGTTGAGCTTCGCGACCAGGAGGGCCTCGCCGAGGTTTTGAACGGCAGCGATGTGCGGAGCATCATCGCAGGTCACCTGCACTACTCGACCAATTCGACCTTCGCTGGCATCCCGGTCTCGGTCGCTTCGGCCACCTGTTACACACAAGACCTCACCGTGCCCGTCGGCGGGACGCGTGGGCAGGATGCGGCTCAAGCCTTCAATCTCGTGCACGTGTACGAGAACTCGGTTCTGCACTCTGTCGTCCCGTTCGGCGGCTTCGCCCCGGTGTCCTACGTCAACGCCGACGAGACTGCACGAATCCTCGCGGCGAATCAGGTGACCTACCCGGAGAGCACCACACTGCCGGCGCCGATCGAGACCCCGATAACCGACGACGAGCTGCACCCGCCGACTCGCGAATTCGCGATCGTCTAGCAGCGGCGCGCAGACCTACCTCGTCAGCTTTGGAGTTTTCCCCAGCGTCAGCGTCATTCACCAGCCAACGGGCAGGCGAAACTAGAATCGACGAATGATGGAACCGGGCAGCGGCATCGTTGGCACCAGCGTCGATAGCGCCGACACTGACAACGCCAGCACCGATAGTGCCAGCACCGACGCCATCGATGCCGAGAGCGGGATCGACTGGCTTCGTGCGGTCGAGACGGTGTACGCAACCGAACCCGTTGCCGGCAGGGGCCGTCTCGATTTCGTGCTCGGCACGGCGCTTGCCGGAGTCAACCTCTTCGTCAGCGCGGGGATCATCACGGCATGGCTCCTGAACGCCGCCGGGATCGTCGCGGTGCTGTTGTTGAACAAGACAGTCTCGACGACCAATGCAGCGGCCATCGAGTTCGTGATCACCGGGTCGCTCTTCGGCCTCGCCCTCGGAGTCGGCGGATTCGCGTTCTTCGCCCGACGCGGTTGGACCTCGTACTACTGGCCGTTATTCGGGATCACGATTGCACTTGGCTCATCGGTGATCGCCGGGCGCTCGTAGGGCTCGGCAGGGACCGTCGCCTCCTCCCGTTCCCACGGGGCGGGGATCGGGTAATACGAGTCGAGGAACGACCGCACGGCCGCGGCCCGCTCCTCCGCGGTGAGTTCGGGGAAGCTTCCGTCGTTGAGGCAGAACAGATCGACGTTGCGTTTCTTGAGCAGACCGGTCATGTCGGACAAGCCAGCGCGCATCGTCGTGTCGACGTACTGAACCCGCGCGTTGGTCTGGGTCACCGCTCGACCGGTGACAAGGGCGTAATAGTGGTAGAGCGAATTGGTGACCGAGATGTCGGTGGCCGAGCGGAACGTGCTGGCCGCGGTTCGGCGGAAGTCTTCCGGGAATTCGGCCTCGAGATCGCGAAGCACCGACTTACGCAGCGGTGTCGGCGTGTGCTCGAGGTGCCTCGTGATGGTGCGACCAAATCGCTCCCGGATGAGGCGGCGGTTTACACGCGCGGAGTTCTCGAAGCCGCTTCGCGCAAGGTTGCTCTCCCCCATTCCGATGCGGGTCGTGGCCTCAATGAATTTACTTACCCCGCCGGGCGAGAAGAACATCTCCGGCGAAACCGGGCGGCCGAAGAACATGTCGTCGTTGGAGTACAGGAAGTGTTCGCTGAGGCCCGGGATGTTGTGCAGCTGGCTCTCAACGGCCTGGGAGTTGTGGGTCGGCAGCACCGATGGGTCGGCAAAGAACTCCTCGCTCGGAACCACCCGAACCCGCGGGTTTTCCACGAGCCACTCGGGCCGCGGGGAGTCGGTAACGATGTAGATGTTGCGGATCCACGGGGCAAAGAGGTTGACCGAGCGCAGGGCGTACTTCAGCTCATCCAGTTGCCGGAAGCGGGCCTGGGAGTCGTCGCCCTCGCCCACGACATAGCTCTTCATGCGTCGCGCTCTCGCGCGCTGCCACTCGATTGCCGCCCCGTCGACCCAGGAGAACACGAGGTCGATGTCGAAGTCGACGTCCCCAACCTGTGGATCGAACATCCCCGAGAGAGTCGGCCAGCTGGTTCCGTACAGTTCCACGGTGTCGCGCGTGGCCTCCTCGTGCGGAAGCCGTCGCCGCATCAGGGCATTCTCGGCAGGCGCACTGTAGGCCTCGGCCGTCGACTTCCACAATTCCAGCCGCACCCCCGTGGTGGCCCCGTAGCGGAGGGCGCCCTCGGCCGTGACGCGGGGGCGGAAGAGAACGACGGCGCGGGTCTTCGGGAGCTCGGCGAGCTTGCCGTCCGCGATAAGCACAGTTGCTCCGGCCGCGCCGTCGGCCGGCTTCGAATAGAAGGGCTCGTCGACACAGGCGAGCGCAAGGGCGGCGCTGAGCGCCTTGCGGTCGCGCCAGTTCACGGCGATCAGCGGCCGGCGATCGTTGCCGCGGACGAGCAGGAAGTCGATTCCGGTGGCATCGAGCACCGACCGCACGAATAGGAGGTCTTCCACCATCGCCTCGAGCGGCGTGACCCGTGTGTTGCGGAGCGCGAGTCTCCCTTTGGTGAGAACAAGGTCGGTACGAAGCGATGCTCCGTGAGGGTTCGGCAGCTCGGACGCAACTGCTACGGGGGGAGACTCTTGCTTTTCGGTCACGGCAGGGCCCAATCTCTCGAGCTCCACTCACGGCCTGGTCGCGGCGCGAGTCTTCAGCTGCTAAACATTTTACCCGGGGCGCGCAACCGGCGGCTGTACAGGGTCTGCTCCGGGGAAATCTTGCCCAGACGCAGTGGCCCGGCTAGCCGGTATTCCCCCGCGAAGTCACCCGGTTAGCCGTTAGTGGAACTCTGGCCGCCCTGGGTCTGCCCGCCCTGGGTCTGGCCGCCCTGGGTCTGGCCGCCCTGGATTTGTCCGCCCTGGGTCTGCCCGCCCTGGGTCTGCCCGCCCTGGATTTGGCCACGCCGGCCACCGAATCCTTGGCCGCCGAGACCTTGACCGCCGAGCCCCTGACCGCCCTGGGTCTGGCCACCGCTGAGGCCCGGGCCACCAACCTGGCTAGTCGCGACCGGCGCATGACCCGTGATATAGGTACCGACCAGGATTCCGCCGCTAAACGCCCCGCCGAGCACAATGACAGCGCCAAGGATGATGGCGACGATGGCCCATCGGCGAGTGGAGTGCGGTGTTCCCACTGTGGCGTATGCCGGCTGGCCTACGAGAGCGGCGCCGTTGTAGCCGGCGGGCGCGGCATAGGCGGCGGGAGCTGGGTATGCGGCCGGAACGGCGTAGTCAGTTGCGGCGTAGTCGGTAGCGGGCGCCGGTGTCATCGGTATCGTGTCGGCCGCGGGCTGCGGGACTGGCTCCGCCGATGGCTGCGAAATCGCTTCGGTGTTTCCGGCGCTGTACGGGGTCGGGGTCTCGTCGACCATTGCGTGCTCCTGTGGTTCGTCTCGGACGGGCGCCGTATTCGTAACGCTCGAAGGCAATTCTCGAGCGCGGAGCTATGCGCTCTCCCGGCGCAGGCCTCGAGTCTGCTCGGAGCAATCTATGCGAGCGCTATGCGAAGCGGCGCAGGTCGCGGGTTGCCGGGCCCTCGAGCAGTCGACCGCTGGCGCTGAACCGGGAGCCATGCAGCGGGCAGTCCCAGGACAGCTCGAGGTTGTTCCAGCTCAGCACGCCGGCGAGGTGTGGGCACACGGCGGACACCGTGCAGCTCGCACCGCCGACGGTCGACATTCCGATCGGTCGCATCCCGTCGTGAGTGACGACACCGCGTCCCTCGGCCGGTTCGTCGGCAGGCATTTGACGCAGCCAGGCTCGTGTGTAGCCGCGCACCGCGGCGACCCCGACCGCCGCGTTCGCACCGATGAATGATCCGGCATCCTGCAGCGTCGTCGTCCGCCTGTGCAGCGTCTGTGCCCAGGGAATGTGGCCGCCGAGGATGTCGCCGGCGAGTGTGAGACTCGCCGCTACCGCGTTCGTCATGCCCCACTTGTCATAGCCGCTCGCGAAGAACACCTGACCGCGCGAGCGCGGCATCCACCCGACGAATGGCACGCGTCCGACTGGTTCGTAGTCCTGAGCCGACCAGGAATGCGTGCGCTCGGCCCCCGGAAAATGCGCTTCGGTCCAGCGCGTGAGGTCGTTGACGAGGGAAAGCGGCGAGGGATGGCGTCCGACCGGGTGCCCGTTGCCGCCGATCAGGAGGTAGTCCGAGTCGCCGGCTGCCCCCATCGGCGTGGTGCGGACGGATCGGGTGGGCAAATCTACGGACAGGAACATGCCGTCGGGCAACCGGCCCGGCACTCGGAACGCGAGCGCGTAGGAGCGCTGGGCCTGCTGCTTCGCGAAGTACAGCCCACGGTTCATGATCGGCATGCCGGTGGCCAGCACGACCTTGTCGGCGGTCACGAGTCCGCGGTTGGTCAGGATGCGGTTCGGGTCGCCCGGGCTAACGCGCCGCACGCGAACGTCCTCGATCAGGGTTCCACCATGCCGGCGAAAATCCCGAGCAAGCTCCGCAAGAACATCCATCGGGTCGAATTGGGCCTGATCGGCGAGCGCGACGGCGCCGTGCACCGGGAACGGAACGTCGATCGAGCTCTCACGGGTGACGTCGAGACCGAGCGCGACGCCGGCGCGATACTCCTCATTGACCCGATCCACTCCGCCCGGGCTGGACGCGTAGCTGAACGCGGCCTTCCGTTGCACCGGCACGCCGTGTTCCTCGCAATACCGCAGCAGCCACATCATTCCCTCGCGGTTGCCGTCGACGTAGGCCTGCCCGGTCTTGACCGAGGTGTGCCTCAGCATCTCGGAGAGATGTTTGCCCTGCAGAAGGCTGAGCTTCGCCGTGGTGTTACCGGTCGTCCCGGCTCCGACGGAACGCGCCTCGAGCACCGCGACGCGCATGCCGGCGCGTGCGAACAACAGGCCGGTCACGAGACCGGTGAGGCCCGCCCCGACGACAACGAGGTCGTAGTCGCCGTCCGGAACGAAGGCATCCGTCTCAATCGGTGCCGCTCGATCCCGCCAGATGGACATGGTGTTAGTGAGGGTGATGCTCGCGGAAGCCATGTCCGAAACTTACTCCGGCGCGAGCGCAACGTCGACAGTCGGCCTAGCGGCGCTGAGACGTCTTGGTGCGGTTTCGGTTCTCCGGATTCTTCACCTTGACGAACAGACCCACAACGACGAAGAGGAGCGCAGCGACGAATTGTGCCGCAACCCAGATCTGGCCGTGAAGGTCGAGCGGCCAGATGGGATTCCACGCGACGGCGATGGCGCCCAGCCCGATGATCCACCACCATTGGTTCGCTTGGAAGCTGAACACGATCATGATGAGGGCCAGAATCGCCACCGCAAACTTGATGAAGATGTAGCCGCCCGGGTTGTCGAGCAGCGCGAGGCCTGCGAATAGGACGATCGCGGCGAGAATTCCGGGCGCGAGAGCAGGGCGACGGTACTCCGGCGTCGGGTAAGAGGTCATGCGTCCATTCTGTCCGAGTCTGGCACGCTCGACTTTCCGCTGAGCGCCCCACTCGACCCACAGGCGGGCGCGCGTGCGGCAGACTGAGGCAATGTCAGATGCAGTAGCTCACCTCCAGGCGCTCGTGCGAATCCGCACTATCTCCCGGCTCGACGCGAGCGAGACCGACTGGGAGCCGTTCCAAGCCCTCATCGACCTGCTCCCCTCGCTCTATCCGGCGACTCACGCCGCACTGAGTCGCGAACTCGTCAACGGCTACTCGATGCTGTACCGCTGGGAGGGTAAGACCCGCGACCGTCCGTCCGTTCTCATGGCCCATTTCGATGTCGTTTCGGCCGCCGACGAGGGGTGGATACACCCACCGTTCTCGGCAGAACTTACCGGCGCCGGACCCGAACAGCTCATCTGGGGTCGCGGCACCCTCGACGACAAGGGGTCCCTCGTCGCCGTGCTTGAGGCCGTCGAAGAGCACGTGATCGCCGGATTCGTCCCGGAACACGACGTCTATCTGAGCTTCGGGCACGACGAAGAGACGTTGGGCAGCGGAGCTCGAGCGATCGTCGATCTGCTCGAGTCTCGCGGCATCCGCCCGGGTCTCGTTATCGACGAGGGCGGAGCAATAGTCGAGGACATCTTCCCCGGCGTCAGCGGTCCGATCGCCGTCGTCGGAGTGAGCGAGAAGGGCATCCTCACCCTGAGACTGACCGTGGAACAGGATGGCGGCCACGCCTCGACGCCGCCGCGGCTATCGGCGACCGCGCGACTGGCTCGGGGCATCGTGCGTCTCAACAACCGGCCGTTCCGTGCGCGATTCACCCCGACCACCCTGGAGATGATTCGAACTCTCGGGGCGCATGCCGACCTTCCGTTGCGCCTGGTATTCCGCCACCTCTGGCTCACCCGGCCGGTGCTGCTCGCACTGTTCGCGCGGCTCGGGGACGAGACCAACGCGATGATCCGCACCACTCAGGCGGTGACAATGCTCGAGGGCAGCCAGGCCGTGAACGCGCTCGCCGAACGAGCGATGGCGATCGTGAACCTCCGGGTGGCGATCGATTCGAGCGTCGCTGCGGCGGTCGAGCACGTGCGGAAGGCGATCCGGGATCCGCTCGTGCGAATCGAGACGCTGCATCCGAACGAACCGTCCCCCGTCTCCCCGACCGAGGGTGTTGCCTGGGATCGGATTCAATCGGCCATCACGGAGACCTACCCCGGCACGATCGTTTCCCCGTATGTGATGATGGCCGCGAGCGACAGCCGCCACTTCACCAGGATCAGCGATTGTGTCTACCGCTTCAGCCCATTCGAGATGTCGACCGCAGAGCGCGGAACGCTGCACGCGAAAAACGAACGGATCCACGTCTCGACGCTGCTGGGCGGGGTCGAGTTCTACGCGAGGCTGATCGCCACACTCTGACGCAGTCGGTTGGCTGCGGTCCTCAGTCCCGCTTCGGCCTGACGTAGTCGTCGATGTTGATGGCGCGAATCGGGCTTGTCATCGGCGGAAGCTCGCGCAGTCGCACGAGAGCCGGTCGCAGCTCGGACAGCCAGGCCTCGTATCCCGCTTCGTTGAGGTGAAGCCGGTCGTCCGAATAGGCTGGGTTCAATTCGCCGTCTTCGAGCGCCATCGTCGGCCAGAGATCGAGGAATTGGGCGTGCACTGTCGCCGAGAACTGCCTGAGGTGGATGTTGGCCTCCCGGATCCGATCGGCGAACTCGCGCCCTCTCGGCATGATCGACTGCACGAGCAACCGCGATCCCGGAAGTTGTCGACGCAGCTCAACGAGAGTCGATTGCACGTTCCTGACCATCGACTCGACATTCCGCCGAAGTCCGAGGTCATTGGTGCCAATGAGAAGAACAATCTCATCCGGTTGGGCCTCGACCACCGAGTCGAGCCGGTTGAGGACATCCTCACTGGTGTCGCCGCCGACCCCGAAGTTCAGAACGTTGAGTTCGGGGAACCAAGCTGCCCAGTCTCCCGCTTCCGTAAGGCTGTCACCCAGAAAAACAACTGTGTCTGCAGTCATGATGCGCCTCCCAAGGCTGCGCCCCGCAGGGAGCGTGTCTTTCCATGATCGCGCCTCGGGCTTGGAAACACTAGTTGGCGTCACAACGGGGTGCCGGTTGATGGCTCGGTTTGACCCTCCGACCGGCGCCGCAGCCGGCGCTCGGCCGCCGTGGCTCGTGCGTGCAGGCGCGCATTGTCGTCCTGCAATCGAATCACGACGGCCACCCCGGCGAGGTTCACGCCGGATGCCATCAGGGCGACCGCTCGCCGGACCACCTCGAGGTCGGATTCCGAATAGCGTCGTGTTCCCCCGGCGGTCCGGATCGGCCGGAACAGTCCCTTCGACTCGTATAGCCGGAGCGTCTGCTCGCCAACACCAGCGCGCTCGGCAGCCGCGGTAATGCCGAAGGTCTCCGGCGACTCTGACCGCCGATCGGCGCCGCCGTCACCCCTCGTGCCGCCGTCACTGCTCGTGCCGTCGACACCCCTCGTGTCGACACTGCTCGTGCCGCCATCACTGCTCACCGCTGTCCTGCTCCCATCCATCCAAAAAAGATTCGGAAATTTCCACCGAATTCAGTTGCGTCCTCGCTCCGACGGAGTTATAACAATCTATGTCAAATGACATAGATCATCCAACCGAAACCGAAGAATACCGACAATCCCCAATCCGAAAAGGAGGAGTACAAATGTTGATCCGTAACGACCCGCTTCGCGACTTTGACCGCTTCGCCCAGCAGGTATTCGGGACAACCACGCGGCCGACCTCGATGGCAATGGACGCCTGGAAGGAGGGTGACCAGTTCGTCGTTCAACTGGACCTCCCGGGAGTCAATCCCGACAAGATCGACGTCGACGTTGAACGGAACGTGCTCACCGTGCGGGCCGAACGGTACGCCGAGCTTCCGGACGCCGCCGAGGCCGTGAGCGCCGAGCGCCCCTGGGGCATCTTCAGCCGCCAGCTTGTGCTTGGTGACGCACTCGATACCGAGCATGTCGAAGCAAGCTACGACCTCGGGGTGCTGAGCCTTCGCATTCCTATCGCGGCGCAGGCGAAGCCGCGCAAGATCGCGATTGCCAGGGGTGACTCGCACCGAGAATCCATTATGGCTAACGCGGACTCGCACACAGAAAAAGTGGATTCACACATCGAGAGTGCGGATCCGCAGAGGGAAGGGAGCAGGAGCAGCAGAACATAGGAGCCCATTCAACGGTCGTTCCGACGGCCGCGGATACATCCAAGGAACTCGCCACGGGAGTGCAAAGGAAGGAGGTGAAGGTTGATGGCGTTCTCACTACTGGCCCTCGAACAACCGCTCGCCGACCGCCCGATTGCGGTCGAATCTGAGCAGGAACTGGTCGACCGGATGTTCGACGAGATCATCAGAGCGAACTTCCCCGACCCGAACCCGCCGTCACGACTGGCGGTCGCCGTGTTGCCTCCGAGAGGCTCGTCGTGGGGATCGATCGGTGAGGCGGGCGATGCAGGCCGACCCGCATCGCCGAATCGGCTCACCGGGTACTGGCGACCGTTGGAGAGGTCGCCGCCTTCCCGGGGAGCGCTCCTCGACTGATCGGGATACTGCAGATCAGGTCACTACACGCGGTGGCGCGTCTGGTCGGACCGGGCGCGCCGCCGCTTTGCGTGCGGGGACCGTCTTCTCCCCCCGGGGGACAACATCGGCTCGGAAACCGCCCCACGAACAACCGAAACTGACCCCTGAGCCGGCCCAGCCGCTGCCCGCCCAGCCACTGCCGGCCCAGCTCCAGCCAGCCACCACCGGCACGACCTGCCGTCCGCGGGCAACGTCAGACCCGAGCCCGACCGGCGCCTTCCCGCCGATGTTGCCGGACGTCGACCGCGAGCTGCGTCTCGGCCGTTCGGGTTATTTTCCGCGCCATCCCCGCGAAGATCGCGCCGTGAAACGGCAAAACGCTGAACCAGTAGAGCCGGCCGCCGAGGCCCTGCGGAAAGAACACCGCTCGCTGGCGGTAGTGTGACCCGCCCAGCCCGTCCGGTGTGACGCTCAGCTCAAGCCATGCCCCGCCCGGCACCTTCATCTCGGCGCGGAGCCGCAAGAACGAACCGCGACGAAGCTCCTCGACGCGCCAGAAGTCGAGCGCGTCGCCGGTGTTGAGGTGTGCCGCATTCCGCCGTCCCCGCCGAAGGCCGACACCTCCGACCGCCTTATCGACCCAACCGCGCACCGCCCAGGCGAGCGGGAACGAATACCACCCGTTGTCCCCGCCGATTCCCTCGATGACTCGCCACACCGCGGGAGGAGCGGCCGTGGTGTGAATCTCCCGCAGGTCCGTGAAAACGGTGTGACCGCTCCATTCCGGGTCGCTCGGAAGCAGGTCGCTCGGCGCGCCGCGCACCGCCGAATCCTGCCAGCTCGTCTCGACCGCACCATCCCTCATCCGCTCGAGCGCGAGCCGCACTGACGTGCGGTAGTCGGTCAGTCCGTCATCCGGATCGGGGATGTAGCGCTCGACATCGTGTTCGTGCGCGACGCAGTCGTATTGCAGCGAGGCGATGATCGGAATGGCGAGATCCCGCGGGATGGGCGTGACCAGATTCACCCACTGCGAAGCGAGCCACGGGGTCAGAACGGGGAGGGCCGCGATCGGGCGCTGCTTGAGGCCGGCCTCGATGGCGTAGCCGTTCATCATCTGCCCGTACCGCAGCACGTCCGGTCCCCCGATGTCGAATGTGCGGTTGACGTCCGGCGGCAGGTCGGCCGCCTCGACGAGGTAGTACAAGACGTCGCGGATGGCGATCGGCTGGATGAAGTTGCGCACCCATTTCGGCGCAGGCATGTAGGGAAGCACGTCGGTGAGGTGGCGCACCATCTCGAATGAGGTCGACCCGGATCCGATCACGACGCCGGCCTGAAACGCGACCGTCGGCACACCCGAATCAAGCAGAATTCGCCCGACCTCGGCGCGGGATCTCAGGTGTGGGGACAGCGCACCACGAGGGTGAAGTCCCCCGAGGTAGATGATGCGCGTGACGCCAGCATGCTTCGCGGCGACGGCGACGGTGGTCGCCGCTAGTGACTCCGCTCGCTCGAAGTCACCCTTCGCACCCATCGAATGAACGAGGTAATACAGCACGTCGATACCTGCGACCGCAGAGGCGACGGATGCTGCGTCGCCGAGGTCGCCGGTGACCACCTCAACCTGCCGAACCCACGGCACGTCGCTGAGTTTCCCGGGGTCACGCACGAGCACCCGAACCTGATGCCCTGCCGCGACGAGCCGCGGAACCAGGCGACCGCCGATGTACCCGGTGGCGCCGGTGACGAGAATTCTCTTGCCCATCTTTTCAGCGTAGGCGCGAGTCCCGCCGGAGCGGTAGGAGCTGTCCGGCCCTAAAAACCCGGCGTTACACGCCGGGCGGACGCCGGCCGCGGCGACGGAGCATCTGTCCGTACACGCCGCCGGCGAATCCGATGACAACGAGCACGCCGCCGATAATGAAGCCAACGGGGAATGGCTTCGTCGTCTTCGCCGCGCTGGGCGCGGCGGCAGATGCCGCTGCTGGCATCGCGACGACTGAGCCAGGCTCGACCGACGCCGACACCGGGGTCGACGCCGACGCGATGGCGCGCGCGTGCCATTCGGGCGCGGCCTGCGCCGGGCCGGCGGCGAACCCGAGGACCGCTGCGGCGACAAGTGATGACGCCGCGAGCGCCACCGCCAGTGCCGGGGCGTTCGCGAGTCGGTGCCAGGTCATCCGCTCAGCCTACAAGCGCCCGGCCGACCCTCAGCCGACACCTGGGCCGACACCGGAGCCAACGCCTGGGCCGAGGATGGCTAGATGATGCCCTTGGGGTGCCACACCGTCTTGGTCTCGGTGAAGAAGGTGATTCGCTCGACGGTCGGCGCGGCAACTCCCTCCTCGGGGCCGAGTACGCGCTTGAGGGTCTCCGCCGCTGTGATCTGCAGGTCAATCCAGTCGAGGTCCCCGGCGCCGGCGAGGTCAAGCGCGTTGACGTCGGCGTGACTCGCGAGCCACGGTGCGATCTCCGCCGCGGAACCGGTGAGCACGTTGATCACTCCCCCGGGAACATCGCTCGTTGCCAGCACCTCGCTCAGGCTGATCGCGGCAAGCGGTGACCGTTCGCTCGCGACGACGACGACGGTGTTGCCGCTCACCAGAGCCGGCGCGACGACGCTGACGAGCCCGAGGAGGCCCGAGTCCTGCGGCGCGATGATCGCAACGACTCCGGTGGCCTCCGGGGTCGAGACGTTGAAGTAGGGTCCGCTCACCGCGTTGCCGTTGCCGGCTACCTGCACGTATTTGTCTGCCCAACCCGCGTACCAGACCCAGATGTCGATGGCCGCGTCGACCTGTCTCTCGGCCTCCGCCGCGGTGCATCCCTCGGAGAGGCGCAGTTCCTCAACGAACTGGGCGCGACGGCCCTCGAGTAACTCCGCGATGCGATAGAGCACCTGACCGCGGTTGTAGCCGGTGGCGCCGGACCAACCTGGGGTTGCGGCGCGAGCGGCGACGACGGCATCCCGTGCGTCCTTCCGCGACGCCTTAGCGGCGTTGGCGAGGAAGGCGCCCTCGGCGGTCGAAACCTCATAGACGCGACCGGATTCGCTTCGAGGAAACTTGCCGCCGATGTAGAGCTTGTAGGTCTTCGGAACGGCTAGGCGGGTCATTTCGTGTCGTCCTTTTTTGTTTGCGAGGTTTCGATACGCGGGCTTCGCGCGCCACTCAACCCACCGGGTTCGATACGCGGGCTACTCGACCCACCCCAGCCGGCCGACTCGAGGTAGGCGGCGAGCCCGTGTCGGCCGCCTTCGCGCCCGTACCCGCTCTCCTTGTACCCGCCGAACGGACTCGCCGGGTCGAACTGGTTGAACGTGTTGGCCCAGACCACCCCCGCGCGCAGCTTGTCGGCAACGCCGAGGATCCGGCTACCCTTGTCGCTCCAGATGCCGGCAGAGAGGCCATAGGGCGTGTTGTTCGCCTTGGCGATCGCCTCGGCCGGGGTGCGGAAGCTCAGCACGCTGAGCACCGGCCCGAACACCTCGTCGCGGGCGATGCGGTGGCTCGTCGACACGTTGGTGAAGATGGTCGGCGCGAACCAGAAGCCGTCCTTCGGGATGACGCAGTCCGCGGTCCACCGTTCGGCGCCCTCCGCCTCGCCGATGTCGGAGAGCTCGCGAATCCGCTCTAGCTGTTCCTTCGAGTTGATCGCGCCGATGTCGGTGTTCTTGTCGAGCGGGTCCCCGAGCCGAAGAGTGGACAGCCTGGCCTTCAGTCGATCGATCACCTCGTCGTGCACGTTCTCCTGCACGAGGAGGCGCGAACCGGCGCAGCAGACGTGGCCCTGATTGAAGAAGATGCCGTTGACGATCCCCTCGATCGCCTGATCGATCGGAGCGTCATCGAAGACGATGTTCGCCGCCTTGCCGCCGAGCTCGAGGGTGAGCTTCTTGCCGGTTCCGGCGGTGGACTTGGCGATGGCCCGGCCAACCGCGGTCGACCCGGTGAATGCGACCTTGTTGACGTCGGGGTGGTTGACCAGGAGGGAACCGGTGTCCCCCGCCCCCGTGATGATGTTCACCACTCCGGCTGGCAGGTCGGCCTGTTGCAGGATCTCCGCGAAAATGAGCGCGGTCAGGGGCGTGGTCTCGGCCGGCTTGATGACAACGGTGTTACCCGCGGCGAGGGCCGGGGCGATCTTCCAGGCGAGCATCAGCAGCGGGAAGTTCCACGGGATGACCTGAGCGGCAACCCCGAGCGAACGAGGGTTCGGGCCGAGGCCGGCGTAGTCGAGCTTGTCGGCCCACCCCGCGTAGTAGAAGAACCACGCGGCGACGAGCGGCACGTCGACATCCCGGCTCTCCTTGATCGGCTTGCCGTTGTCGAGGCTCTCGGCGACGGCGAGCTCGCGCGCCCGTTCCTGCACGAGCCGCGCGATGCGGAACAGGTACTTCCCGCGATCGGCGCCGGAGAGCTTCGACCAGGTGCGCTCGTAGGCGCGGCGAGCGGCCGCGACGGCCCGGTCGACGTCGGACGCGTCGGCGCTGGCGATCTGGGCAATCTTCTTCTCGGTTGCCGGAGAGATCGTCTGGAACGACTGCCCGTTCCCGTCGGAGAACTCCCCGTCGATGAAGAGGCCGTAGCTCTCGCGCAGCTTCAGAATCGCGGTGGACTCCGGTGCCGGCGCGTAATCCAGAAAGCGCTGAGTGAGGTCGGTCATTGGTCAGTCCACCGTTACGTAGTCGGGGCCGCTGTAGTGGCCGTTGGTCATTTTCTGTCTCTGCAGCAGAACGTCGTTGAGCAGGCTCGACGCGCCGAACCGGAACAGGTGCGGCTGCAGCCACTCCTCGCCGACAGTCTCCGCGACGGTGACGAGATATTTGATCGCATCCTTCGAGGTGCGGATTCCGCCGGCCGGCTTCACCCCGATTTTCTCGCCGGTGAGGCGGTGCCAGTCGTCGACTACCTGAAGCATGAGAAGCGTCACCGGAAGCGTCGCGGCCGGCGCCACCTTTCCGGTCGACGTCTTGATGAAGTCACCGCCGGCGAGAATGGCGAGCCAGGATGCCCGACGCACGTTGTCGTAGGTGTTGAGCTCTCCCGTTTCGAGGATCACCTTGAGGTGCGCGAAGGTTCCATCGGCGCGTCGACACGCCTCCTTGACCGCAACGATCTGATCGAAGACGAGTCCGTACCGCCCGGACAGGAAGGCTCCGCGGTCGATGACCATATCGATCTCGTCCGCACCGGCCTGCACGGCGTCCCTCGTGTCGGCGATTTTCACCGGAAGGGAGGCGCGCCCGCTCGGGAATGCGGTCGCCACCGCGGCAACGTTGACGCCGCCGACGACAGCGTCGATGCCGTGCGATCCCCCGAGGGCGGTCACGGCGTATGGCACCATGTCGCCGTACACGCAGACGGCGGCCACCCGGGGCGTGGATGGGTCTGACGGGTCCGGTGTCAGCGCCTTCGCGACGAGCGAGCGCACCTTGCCCGGAGTGTCGGCGCCCTCGAGCGTCGTGAGGTCGATGAGTTGGATGATCCTGTCGAGCGCCCATGCCTTCGAAGTGGTCTTGATCGAGCGAGTGGCGAGCGACGCGGCGCGGGCCTCGAGGCCGACGGCATCGACACCGGGAAGGCCCTCGAGGTGGAGGCGGAGGCTCTTCTCGGTGAGGTCGCCCCCGATGAGTTGCGTCGCCCGCTCGGCGGGGGCGAGGGCGATCCCCTGTTCGATGGTCACGATGCTTCTCTTTTCTGACGGTTGAATTGCCTGGTTGCGGGTGAATTGGTGTCCAAGACCGCGCGAGCGGTGTCCTCGTCGGTGACGAGGACCGTGCACAGCGAGCTGCCGACGACGGCTCTCGCCACGTCGTGCTTCGCCGCGCCGGCGATGACCGCGATGCTGAGACTCGCGGCTCTCAACTGGTCGAGAGAGAGTCCGACGGTGCGCTCGTCGAGCTCCGGGTCGACGATGTTGCCATTCGCGTCGATGTAGCGGCCGACGACGTCGCCGACAGCGCCGCGGCGAACGAGTTCTTCCACGTCACCGTGGCTGAGATATCCGCTGTCCACGAGAACGGATGTACCATCCGCCGGACCGGCGCTGAACAGATAGACGGAGGCCGCGGCAGCCAGTTCGAGTACACCGGCGATGGTGCGGTCGGCCTCGATTGCCAGCCGCGTCTCGCGTCGCTCAAGGATCGCGGGGCTCGGCAGCAGCGTCGCCTCGCCCCCTCCGGATCGGGCGATTGCGACGGCCGTGGTTGCGGCGCTTCCGGCGCGACGATTCAGGCTCACACCGCCGTTGATCTGCACGACGTCGACGCCGCGCGCCCAGCCGTCGGGAAGATGGACCGCTATGTCGTCGAGAGTGCGTCCCCAGCTCACACCGAGGGATCTCGGCACCGGCCGAAGTGCCCGAAGATAGTCGGCGGCCGCCTCGGCAACTCGTTCGGTGAGCCCGGTTCCGTCGTTCGGGGTCGGAACCACGATCGCATCCCGGAGCCCGAACTGCTCGCGAAGCTCCCGCTCGAGCGGAATGCGACGGGCCCGCGGGTGCACGATCTCGATTCTCACGATGCCGAGTTCGCGTGCACGACTGAGCAGCCTCCCCACCTTCCAGCGGGTCAGGCCGAGCAGGGTGCCGATCTCGTCCTGGGTCTTGCTCTCTTCGTAGTAGAGCTCTGCGGCGCGCACGGAGAGCACATCGTCGGTCATGCTCATCGGGCCTCCCGTCACCGACTCCAGAGTAGGCCGGGCCCCCGCGCGCCGCAACAAATGTGGCCGCAATGCTCACATGAGCAGCCGACCGGGCTGGACTCGCGCGACCGAGCGCGTGTTCCCTTGGGCGACTAGCGCCGCCGCACGGGGCGACCCGCACAATTGCTCCGCTGGCCGAGTAGCGCCCTCTAAGGCGCGTATCGAGACCCCGGTAGCGCGCGGCGGTCTCGATACGCTCGCACGCTCGCCACTCGACCCGCACTAGCGCTCGCACGCTCGCCACTCGACCCGCATTAGCGCTCGCACGCTCACTACTCGACCCGCAGTGGATCTCGGCGCGCGCTACCCGACGCGCAGACTTGTCGTTCCGACGTGGTGGCTACCTGGTCCGCACGGACGGATCGGCGGCGCGGAGAGAGGCCCGGTCGATCGGATGCCCGCGAAGGAGCCCATCCAGCCGGTCGAGGTTCCTCTCCCATTCCTCGTGCACTCGCCCGGAAAAGGCGGGCTCGATGCCGAGGGTGACGACGACCCGAACGATGGTGCTGCTGCCGCGTGGTCCACCCTCAACGCTCCGGAGCACGATTCTGATGCATCCACGGTTGTCGGTGTCGACCTCGACCAGCGTGGGAGCCTGCAGTCTCGTTACTGAACCACGGGTCGGCGGCGAGAAGCCCGGTCCCGGCCAGAGCAGTTCGAAGGCGCGGGGACGGTCGGGGAACAGCCGCACCTCAGCGAGCCAGCCCCAGATGAGATCCGGATCGGTCACGGCGTCCCACACGATGGCTCTCGGCAGCGCGATCACTCGCTCGAAGACCAGTCCGGGGTCAGGCACGGCTGCAACTCTACGCCGGGACAACTCCCATAAGCTGGAGTCATGACGACGAAGGTGCCGGGCGGGGCGAGGCTCGGTCCGGACGAATCCGTTCGCGTCCGCCCGTCATTTTGAACGCTTTCTTTCTTGCGGTAAGGGTCTACTCATGAGCGCGGAATTCGCACTGGCCATCGATCTCGGCGGCACGAAGGTCGAGGCTGCTCTCGTCGATCCGGAGGGCGTTGTGCTCCCGGGCAGTCGATTCCGGGCCCCGACCGGCGCAGACCGGGACTCCGACGCCCTCGCGACCTCCGTCGACGAGGTGGTCGCGCTGTCCTCGGCGGCCCTTCCGCGCGGAGCGACGATGATCGGTGCCGGAATCGGCTCCGCCGGTCCGATCAACGAGGCCGAGGGCCGGGTTTCCCCGCTTAATCTGCCGGTATGGCGCGACTACGCGCTGCGCGACCAGGTCGAAGCGGCCCTGCCCGACATCCCGGTCAGCCTGCGTATGGACGGCATTTGCATCGCCCTTGCCGAACACTGGGTCGGTGCCGGCCGCGGGTTCGACAACGTCATGGGAATGATCGTCTCGACCGGAATCGGCGGCGGGCTCATTCTTCACGGCAATACGGTCTCCGGACCGACCGGAAACGCCGGGCACATCGGTCACGTCGAAGTCGCCGGTTTCGACGACCCCTGCCCGTGTGGTGGTATCGGCTGCGTGGAGGCGATCGCCTCCGGCCCGCACACCGTCGCCTGGGCCAGGCGGCAGGGCTGGGACGGCAACACGGGCGAAGAGCTCGGAGCGAGCTTTCGGGCCGGCGATCCCATCGCCGCGGCGGCGATCGAACGGTCCGGCCGAGCGATCGGTCAGGCAATCGCCTCGGCAACATCGCTCGTCGACCTCGAGATCGTGGCCATCGGCGGCGGGTTCTCCCTCGTCTCCCCCGTGTTGTTCGAACACATGAGAACGGCGATTGCCGCGCGCTGGCAGTTCGCATTCGTCACCAAGGTGAAGGTCGTGCCATCGGGACTCTCGAGCGACGGTCCGCTCATCGGGGCCGCGGCGCTGATCCACCGTTCCGCGGTCGTCTCCTGAGGCAGTCCGCGTTGATGTCTAGCGGCTAGCGGCTGACGGCGCGCTTCTGCGGAACGCCGAGCACCTCGCGCACCTTCGCCTCATCATCGCTCATCTGCGCGACCAGCGCTTCGACGTTGTCGAACTTGGCCATGTCCCGGATGTATTGAACAAACGACAGCTCGACAGTCTTGCCGTACAGGTCGAGGGTCTCGTCCAGGAGGTGCGCCTCGACCTGCTTGTCGGGCACGCCGACGAAGGTGGGGTTGTTGCCGATCGACGCCGCCGCCGGCATCGTTCGCCCGTCCACCGTCGCGAGGGCGGCGTAGACGCCGTCCGCAGGAACGAGTCCCTCGAGATCTGAGGACAGGTTCGCCGTCGGGTAGCCAAGCTGCCGCCCGCGCTGTTCACCGCGCACGACGATACCCCGCACGGATGGTCGACGCTCGAGCAACTCCGCGGCCTCCCCCACCCGGCCCTTGGCCAGCAGCTCGCGAATCCAGGTCGAGGATATGGAGCGTTCGCCGTCCGGTTGCACCGCGCCGATGGTGCGCACCTCGAATCCGTGTTGCGCGCCGAGTCCGGCGAGCAGATCAACGGTCCCGAGGCCCTGCCGACCGAACCGAAAATCGGGACCGACGAGCACGAGCCCGACATGCAGGATGCCGACGAGCACGTTCTCGACGAATTCCTCCGGCGTCTGCAGGCTGAACGACTCGGTGAATTCAATCATCACCGTCGCGTCGATGCCGGTGCTCTCGAGGATCTCGCGCTTCTGCGCGTTGGTCGTGAGCGAGGGCGGACACAGTTCCGGCCTGAGCAGTGCGAGTGGGTGACGGTCGAAGGTGAGAACCGTAGAGACCAACCCGGCCTGCTCGGCCGCGGAACGCAGCTCGGTCAGCACCCGTCGGTGCCCGGCGTGCACGCCGTCGAACTTGCCGATGGTGACAGCCGAGGGTCCGAAGTTCGCCGGCACGGCCTCGAGGGAGGAGTAGAACTGCATGGCTAGCTTCCGGCCGTCTGCACCGGCGCGACCGACACAACGGACGGCCGACGACGGTGGAGGTAGATCATGCCCAGCACCGGAAGCGCGAGCGGAATGAGCAGGTAGCCGAGGCCGTACGCCGACCAGACGGTCGACTGACGACCGAATGGGTCAACGCTGTGCAGCCCGAGCACCGACGGAGCGAACACGCTCAGAGTGCCGACTACGATCACGCCGACGAACTCGAATCCGATGGTCGCCCAGGCGACCCGATACCAGGTGTCGCCGCGCATGATGAGCGCAACGGTGGCGAGGATGTAGACGAGCGCCGACAGTGCTGACAGCGAAAATGCCAGCGGAGCCTCGGAGAAGCGGTCGATTATCTGGAACACCGATCGGCCGGTGGCGGCGAGGGCGAGGATCGCGTAGACCGCGATAAGGACGCGACCGACGCCGACCGCGCGGGAAGAAGAGTTGGCAGTCATCACTTCCAAGATTAGGCCACCTGGAAGACCCAGATTTGATACATCCGGTAGACCATGACCGCCACGGCAAGACAAATCACGCCGAGAACCACCGTGCTCCACCGATTGCGCTCGAGCAGAGCCCAAAATCCGGCGAGCGGGGGAAGCAGGAGTGCCGAGATCATGTAGATGTAGAACTCCGGCAGGCTGCCCCGCGGCGGGTTTCCGGCGAACGGCGACACGATCGCGACGACGAGCTGCGCGATCAGAAGGAGCTCGACGACGAGGGTGGCTCCCATCGAGTAGTCGTTGGGCTGGCGGCCGGCGAACCCTAACGCGAGACAGAGCAGCCCGGCAGCCACCGCAACGCCGACCTGCAGGTAGGTGAACCACTCGATCACGAGTCGCCTTCCTTCTGATCGGCAGGCTTCTGATCGGCGGGCTTCTGGTCGGCGGGCTTCTGATCGGCGGGCTTCTGATCTGCGGGGAAGTTTGCGACCGGCTTGGCCGTGCCGCCGCCGAACTGCAGGATGCCAACCAATCGGCCGTCCGGAGCCACCGCCGCCACCGGTCCGTCGCCGGGGGCCGGCCGCTCGGCGAGCAGCCGCTTGCCGTGACCGAGGTCGACGGCCTGCTCGGCGGTCAACCGGTAGACGGGAAATAGTCGTGTGGCGACCGCAGCGGGGGTGAGCAGGCTGGCCGCGACGTCGAGCGACTCAAGTTCCGCGGCATCCGTCACGCTGAACGGGCCGATTCTCGTGCGACGAAGGGCGGTGAGGTGGCCCCCGACGCCCAGTGCGGCTCCGAGGTCGCGAGCGATTGCGCGGATGTAGGTTCCCGACGAGCACTCGATGCGCACATCGAGGTCGAGGAAGTCGGCCTCGCGTCGAACCCCGAGTACCTCGAGCGCGGAGATTGTCACGGTTCGCGCCGCGAGCTCGACGGCCTCGCCGGCGCGGGCGAGGGTGTACGCGCGTCTTCCGTCGACCTTGATGGCACTGACGCTGCTCGGGACCTGTCGGATTTCGCCGGTCAGTCCGGCGAGCGCCCCGTCGAGTGCCGGCTGACCGAGGGACGCTATCGCCCCGGCCGGCGCCTCGCTGATCGCCTCTCCCTCTGCATCGTCGGTGTTCGTCGCGG
Organism: Microbacteriaceae bacterium; assembly: GCA_025464975.1. Classification (GTDB taxonomy): domain Bacteria; phylum Actinomycetota; class Actinomycetes; order Actinomycetales; family Microbacteriaceae; genus Lacisediminihabitans. The sequence continues at coordinate 55,886 of JAODMT010000002.1, forward strand.
AGCCGAGCCGGATGGTGGCGAAGTATTCCTTGTCGAGACCAACGAGGAAGGTCAGAAGCCTCGTCGAGTTATTGATGCCGAGCACGAGGAGCCCGGTTGCCATCGGGTCGAGGGTTCCCGCGTGCCCGACCTTCTTGGTTCCGGCGCGCTTACGTACCCTCGCGACGACGTCGTGACTCGTCAGGCCGTTCGGCTTATCGACGAGCAGCATGCCGCTCTTGCCGTTCGCTTCGGTCACGCCTGGGGACCGCTCGTCGTCATGCTCTGATCGGCATAGTCAGTCATCCTCACGCCGATCATCGTAGTGATCAGCATGCCACCTACCCGCTGATAGCGCGATTCGAAGGGTATGGCTCCCCGTGCATCCGACCTGGTTGTGCCGCCAGCTAGGCTTCTCGGCATGAGGGTCGGAGTCATCGGGGTAGGCGCGATCGGCGGCACCATCGCAAGCCTGCTGGCCCGGGCGGGCCATTCCGTAGAGGTAACCGGGCACGCTCGACACCTCGGCGGCATCGCCGAGCGGGGGCTACGGCTGAGCGGAGCATTCGGCGACTACACGGCTCGGGTCGCGGCGAGCGAGAGACTGACCGTCGCTCCCGACCTCGCCTTCGTCACAACCAAGGCCCAGGATGCCGGCGCCGCCTTGGCAGACAACGCCGCACGATTGCGCGGAGTACCGGTCGTCATCGTGCAGAACGGGCTTGAGTCGGTGGTCAACGCGAGACTCGCGTCCGCGCGCTCGGACATCGTCGGCGGGCTGGCCCTGTACGCGGCGTCCCTCGTCTCCCCCGGTGAAATCGTCGTCACCACCGACGGTTCGACCTATCTCGGCGGGGACCTTCTCCCGACGCTCTACGCCTCACGCGCCCTCGGCGCTGTCATGCCGGTCACGGTCACCGACAATTTCGAGGGGGCGCAGTGGACGAAACTCATCGTGAACCACGTCAACGCCCTTCCGGCGATCACCGGGTTGAGCGTCCAGGACGTTATCGCCAGACGGGATCTGCGACTGCTGATGACCGAAAGCATGCGGGAGGCGGTGCGGGTCGGTCGCGCGTCCGGCGTGCGGTTCGAACCGCTGCAGGGACTGTCGAGGCCGCTTCTGTCACTCCTCGAGTCGGCGCCGCCTTCGATCGGCCAGATGCTCCCGCTGCTGATGAGGCGCAGGATGGGACGGCGCCCCAATCCCGGATCGACGCTGCAGAGCATCCGCCGCGGACAGCCGACCGAGATCGACTATCTGAACGGGGCAATAGTGCGTCGCGGCGCCGCCCTTGGCGTGCCGACGCCGGTGAGTTCCGAGATCGTGCGGATGGTGCACGAGGTCGAGGCATCGGCAACGTTCATCGCCCCGACCGCGGTGGTGGAGCGCGCCCGATCGGTGCGGGGCTGAGTCACGCCGCTCGAGCACGGTCTGCTCAGCAGGAGTCGGCGAAGACCCGCCGCGGGTGATCGACGTCACGATTGTCGATTATCGACGTCGCTACGGTGCGCGGTCGTACCCGGTCAAGGTAGAGCGCATCCGCTTCGGCCGCAACGTCCCCCGGATTCTGCGGAAGCGGAGCCTCGACCCAGATCGAATAGTTCCACAGTCCCGCCAGCTCGGGACGGTTGATGAAGACCCCGTCGATCACAAGCACGGCGTCGGTTCCCGCGGTCATCCATTTTGGCTGAATCTTCGCCTCCCGCCTGGCGTCGTACGCGGCGAGCACAAATCCGGTGCTCCCGGAGGCGCGGAATGGATCGATGAGCACGCGCCTGAGCACCGAGTAGTCGAAGGTCTCGGCGTAGAAGGCCTCGGCCGGTTCCGGGTTCGGGTTTTCCCAGGCCGATCGCGGCCGGTGGAAGTCGGAGAGCGACGCGCGGAAGACCTTCCGGCCACCGAGTCTCATCGCGGCCGCGAGGTCATCGGCGAACTGCCGTGAGCCCGATCCGCTCGCCCCATCGACCGCGACGATCGCGCGACCAACGCCGTAATTGTGCAGGATTTCGGTCGCGAGCGATTCGAGCGTGTCTTTTTTCTCGGGTGCCCAGGTGGCCATGAACCGAGCCTACGCTGCGGCGGACCGGGCAGACCTAGAGTTGAGTCGTGACCATCGCCCGCACCGTGAACGACTGGTTCGCGGCAAACGCCCGGGATTTGCCCTGGCGCCGACCGGGCTTCAGCGCCTGGGGAACGCTCGTGAGCGAGGTCATGCTTCAGCAGACTCCCGTTGCGCGAGTGGTGCCTCGTCTCGAGGAGTGGCTCACCCGCTGGCCGTCGCCGACCGCCCTCGCCGCCGCGCCGGCCGGCGACGCGGTTCGGGCCTGGGATCGGCTCGGGTACCCACGCAGGGCTCTCTTCCTTCACGCCGCGGCGGTCGACATCACCGAGAGGCACGGCGGGGTGGTCCCGCAGAACATCGACGAGTTGCTCGCCCTTCCGGGGGTCGGCCACTACACCGCACGGGCGGTCGCTGCCTTCGCGTACGGCCATCGGCATCCGGTGGTCGACACCAACGTGCGTCGGGTGATCGCCAGGGCGGTGGCCGGCCAGGCCGAGGCGGGGCCGCCGTCGAACGCGCGGGACCTCACGGCGATGGAGGCGATTCTGCCGGAGGACCCCGTGGCGGCCAGGGTGACGAATGCGGCAATGATGGAACTCGGAGCTGTGGTCTGCACCGCGAGGGCGCCGGGCTGCGGCGCGTGTCCCCTCGCGGCCGCGTGCGCCTGGCGTCTCGCGGGGTATCCGGCGTATGACGGGATCAGGAGGCCGACGCAGAAGCGGTTCGACGGCTCCGACCGTCAGGTTCGCGGGATCATCCTCGGCACGTTGAGGGCGGCGGATGCTCCCGTCCCTGCCTCAACCATCGACGCCGTCTGGCCGGAGGCGGCCCGGCGAGAGCGCGCTCTCGCCGGGCTCATCGCCGACGGCCTCGTCGTCGGAACCGGTGCCGGCGCGTATTGTCTCCCCGGCTAGCCTCGTCGCCGAAACCGGGCATTCGGACCGTCCGGCGGGCCGTGCCGCCCTGGTTCGCCCAAACCCGCCCGTGATTGCCTGTCGCATGTCGTACGAGTGGCGGACACTGGAGGCGTGCCAGAACTTCCGGAGGTCCACGCCCTCGTCGCCGATCTCGGCGCGAGACTGATCGGCCGCACGGTCGATCGGCTCGACGTCGTCTCTTTCGCGGCCCTGAAGACGTTCGACCCGCCCGCCTCGCGACTTTCCGGCGGCACAATCACGTCGGTGTCCCGCCACGGCAAGTTTCTCGACGTCGCAATCGACACAGTTGCCATCGATCCGGTCGGCACGGATGCGGCCAACGCCTCCGTCGGCACCACTCTGCATCTCGTGCTGCACCTCGCGAAGGCCGGGTGGATCAGGTGGCGGGAGGGCGAGCCGCCACCGCCGTCACGCTCCGGAAAGGGACCGCTCGCCGCTCGGCTCGTCCTAGCCGCCGGTCGCGACCGTGGCGGTCGGGACACGAGCGCCGGATCGGGCCTGGACGTCACCGAAGCGGGAACGAAGAAGAGTCTCGCGATCTATCTCGTTACCGATCCGCGGGCCGTGCCGGGAATCGCGAGACTCGGACCAGATCCGCTCGACCCCGGCTTCACCGTAGAAACCCTCGCGGCCATCCTCGCCTCGGCGGGGCGGGCGCAAGTGAAGGGGGTGCTCAGGAATCAGTCGTTGATCGCAGGGATCGGGAACGCCTACTCCGACGAGATCCTGCACGTCGCGAAGATGTCGCCGTTCAAGCCGGCCGCCATGACGCAGCACGAAATCGAGCGCCTGTTCGACGCGATGCTCGGCACTCTTACCGGGGCAGTCGCGAGAGCCGACGGGCTCGCGGCATCCGAGCTCAAGCGGGAGAAGAAATCGGGCATGCGGGTGCACGGACGCACGGGTGAGGCATGTCCGGTGTGCGGCGACACGGTTCGCGAGGTCATCTTCGCCGACTCGACGCTTCAGTACTGCCCGACCTGCCAGACCAACGGAAAGCCGCTTGCCGACCGGGTGCTTTCGCGCCTTCTGAAATAGGAAGCGCTAGGGCTCAGAGGGAATTCGCTCCGGCGACTCGATCATCGCGATGGTCGAGTCGACGACGGCCACGGACTCGTGCGACTCCCCCGGCTCCCACTGAACCGCCTCACCAGGGCCAAGGATCTGCGTGTCACCGACCCCCGCCGTGACTTCGACTAGGCCGTCGATCACGACGAACACCTGCCAGGCGGGCGACTCGTGCCGTCCGAGTCGGCCGCCGCCCGCAATCCGGGCGACGTTTACGGACTCCGGTGCCGGAGCTCCCCTCGCGACGAGAAACTGCATCGAGACCCCGGCACTACCGAACTCCCTGACCTCACGCGAGAGGATTCTGTGCTCGATCATGGCTGGTGCCTCCGAGCTCCTACTCGTCGTCCTCGGTGAGACGCGGCTTGACGTATGGGTCCTCGTCGCCCGCGTAACTTGCGGTGCTCTTCAGGCTACCGATCTCGGAGTCACGGCTCGCGGCCTCGGCGAGCAGCGCCTCGATGTGCTTGGCGTTCTCGGGAACCGCGTCGGCGATGAACTCGAGCGAGGGAGTCAGTCGTGCGGTGATGTTCTTGCCGACCTCGCTTCGCAGCATTCCGGTCGCCGACTTGAGGGCCGCGGCCGAATCGGCCCGTTCCTCGTCCGAACCGTAAACGGTGTAGAAGATGGAGGCGTGCTGCAGGTCGCCGGTCACCTTGACGTCGGTGATGGTCACGAACCCGAGGCGGGGATCCTTGAGACCGCGCTCGAGGGTCTTCGCGACGATCACTTTGATGCGGTCCGCCATCTTGGCGGCGCGAGCCGGATCGGCCATTATTTACTACCTTTCAGATCGAACGAGAGAAGGGAAGAGGGCGGGTGCCGATGTGCGGATAAAGAGGCTTGCGGAGCTTGCGAAGCTCCGCCTCTGTTCCGGACATCGGCCCCCGCCGACCACGAACTTAGACTCGGACCTTTTCTTTCAGTTCGATCGTCTCGATCTCGTCGCCGACCTGGATGTCATTGAACTTGCCGAGACCGATGCCGGCCTCGAAGTCCGTGCGGACCTCGGTGACGTCATCCTTGAACCGGCGAAGCGACTCGATCGCGAGGTTGTCGCCGACCACGACGCCGTCGCGGATGACCCGCGCCTTGGCGTTTCTCGTGATCGTGCCCGAGCGAACGATGACACCGGCGACGTTTCCGAACTTGGAGGAACGGAAGATCTCGCGGATCTCGGCGACTCCGGACTGAACCTCTTCGAATTCGGGCTTGAGCATCCCCTTGAGAGCGTTCTCGACGTCCTCGAGGGCCGCGTAGATCACCGAGTAGAAGCGCACGTCGACACCCTCACGGGCCGAACGCTCGCGAGCCTTCGTGTCGGGACGCACGTTGAATCCGATGATGATTGCGTTGTCGATCGTCGCGAGGTTGACATCGCTCTCGGTGATCGCACCGACACCGCGGTGGATGATGCGCAGCTGAACGCTCTCGTCGACCTCGATCTTGAGCAGCGACTCCTCGAGCGCCTCGACGGCACCGGAGACGTCACCCTTGATGATGAGGTTGAGCGACTCGACCTTGCCGTCTTCGAGGGCCTTGGTGAAGTCCTCGAGGCTGATGCGCTTGCGACTGCGCGCGAGCAGGGCGTTGCGCTCTGCCGCTTCGCGCT
>JAODMT010000007.1 GCA_025464975.1 Microbacteriaceae bacterium
CACACCTGTGGTGTACCCCGAGTGATTGCCCCAAGCGATGTCAGGACGCTCATTAGGTCGCGTCGCTTCGTCGTTGAAACGCTCCCGTTTGAGAGCTGTCACGACTATAAAACCAAGAGTGTTACTAAAGCAAGCGATTTTTAGAATAGCTCGGAATCCACAGACTATGCCGCCTTCCGACGGCGCCCATGGGGCAACTTCGGCTCGTCGTTGCCCCACGGAGGAGCACATCCTGTCCCCCGAAGCCGCCGACGCAGCCCGATACGGCTCGATTCAGCTGAAGCGGGGTCCGCCGGAGGTGGTTCAGATGCGCGCGGCGCTCCCCTGTGCGATCGTCGCTGCCGCTCAGTTCGCCACGAGCGCCACGACGTCGATCTCGACGAGGATGCCTTTGAGCACTGACCCGACGGTGGTTCGGGCGGGAAGGTGGCCCGGCTCGAAACTTTCGCGGTAGATCGCGTCGAACGCGGCCCAATTAGAGAGGTCGGAGAGGTGAACCGTGACCTTCACCGTCTGGTTCAGATCGGAACCCGCTGCCTTGAGGACGGCCTGCACGTTCGCGAGCGCCTGCCGAGTTTGTGCCGCGATGCCCTCGGGGATTGCGCCCGTCACCGGATCGGCCGGGCCGAATCCTGCCGTGAACACGAGGTCGCCGACCACAACGCCCTGCGAATATCCGCCGGCTGCTCCCGGGGCGTTCTCGGTCGACACCCTGGTGATTGTCGTCTTTGTCATGAGATTTCCTTTACTTGCGCGGGGCGGACGGACTCGAACCCGGGACCGGTGCATCATGAGTCCGCTGCATCTCGCGCCCCCAGCGAGTAAAGCTGTGTGCACAACTGTGTGCACCTACTGGGCCAAGAGCCGGTCGCCGCCTCGTGAGTCCTGTGCCCCTGGAGGGACTCGAACCCCCAACCGTTTCCTTAGGACGGAACTGCTCTTCCATTGAGCTACAGAGGCTGGCTCCGAAAGTCTATCGGGGCGGGTGCCGAGATCTCGATACGGCCGCGGACGGCCTACTCGATCCGCAGGCGCGATCAGGCGGCGGATGCTAGGTACTCTTCCCACTGCGGGAGCGCCCGCTCGACGCCTCGCACAAGCCACGACGTTCCGTACGGCGGACGCGGGTGCACTCGCAGCGACCAGCCCATCTCGTGCGGGGTGCGGTCGCCCTTCTTGTTGTTGCAGTGCAGGCAGCACGCCACCAGGTTCTCCCAGCTGTCCGCTCCACCGCGCGACCGAGGCATCACGTGATCGATCGTGTTGGCCGTGCCACCGCAATATCCGCAACGCTGGCCATCTCGACGCAGCACCCCGCGTCGCGACACCGGGATCAGCCGCGTGCTGGGGATGCGCACGTAGCGCGTGAGCACGATGACCGACGGGCGATCGTATTCGCCGGATGATCCGCAGACCGGATTCTCCGAGTCGGCCACGACCACCGTCGCCTTCTCATTCATCACGAGCACCAACGCTCGCTTGAAGGACACCACGGCCAGAGGCTCGAAGCCTGCGTTGAGGACTAGCGTGCGCATTCTCATCCTTTCGACAATGCCCGGACGGCTTCCAGGCAGATCGATGCACCTTGGTTCTTCTCAGGGCGGTCGAGGGATGCGGAACCAGCTAGGCGAACAGACGCGCGCACAAACAAAAAGGCACTGTCAGATCGACAGTGCCTGTTGCATGAGCGCGTGCGTGATCACACGTTGCTGACAGCAGTGCCGTATGTAGAAGTGCGCGCGCGCATCCACGGATTGGATGGTGTGCGACTTCCGCATGAGGCTCTCCCGAAAACGACTCTCAGAATTGCAAGAATCCTAGGCTAACGCACAAATCCGAGCGGCCGGATAGGCCACCCACCCGTTAACAAACCGTTAACCGGGCTCTAGATGCCCACGTAGATGTGGATTGCTACGTCATTTGGCAGCTCGAGGGCATCCTCATGACCCTCGACCTTCACCCGAACGTACGATCCGGCGGCGGAGAAACTCGCATTCGCGCCGGGCAGAATCCCGGCGGCGCGCAGCTGCTCGAGCAGCTCGACCTCGTATTGCACCGGCTCGCCGAGGCGACGGATGACGCCCTTGACCGGTCCAACGGCGCCGAGCACGAAGTTCACCGTGTTGACCACACCCTCGGAGAACTTGCCCGCCGGGTGGTCGCCGAGCTCGTCGAGGCCCGGGATCGGGTTGCCGTAGGGCGAGAGGGTCGGGTGCTCGAGCATCTCAATGATGCGCCGCTCCACCGACTCGCTCATCACGTGCTCCCAGCGGCAGGCCTCCTCGTGCACGAGCGCCCAGTCCAGCCCGATCACGTCGGCGAGCAGCCGCTCGGCGAGACGGTGCTTGCGCATAACGTGGACGGCCTTGATTCGCCCCTCGACGGTCAACGCGAGGTGACGGTCGCCCTCGACCACAACAAGGCCGTCGCGCTCCATGCGTCCGACGGTCTGCGACACGGTGGGGCCGGAGTGGCCGAGGCGCTCGCTGATGCGGGCGCGCAGCGGGAAGATATTCTCTTCCTCTAGCTCGTAGATGGTGCGCAAGTACATCTCGGTGGTGTCAATGAGATCAGCCATCGGTCGCCTCCCCTACGCGCTTGTGTTGTCAGGTAAGCCTAACCTGCGAGGCATCCGCATTCTCTGAAGGCCGAGCCCCACCTGCGGCGCGGCCAATAGGATTGGGGACATGCCGGATCTGATCATTCCCTCTGACCTCCTTCCCGCCGATGGACGATTCGGATGCGGGCCGTCCAAGGTCCGTCCGGAGCAGCTGGCCTACCTCGCCGGCGCCGGCGCGTCGATCCTCGGCACCTCGCACCGGCAGGCCCCGGTCAAGGACCTGGTCGGCCGCGTGCAGGCCGGACTGTCCGAGCTATTTCGCCTGCCAGACGGCTACGAGGTTGTCATCGGAAACGGCGGCTCGACCGCGTTCTGGGATGCCGCGGCCTTCTCTCTCATTGAGAAGCGGAGCGAGAACCTCACGTTCGGGGAGTTCGGATCGAAGTTCGCCCAGGCGGCCGGCGCCCCGTTTTTGATGGCCCCGGTCGTGATCGATTCCCCCGCCGGTTCACGCAGCGAGGTCGAGCTCGTGTCCGGTGTCGACGTCTACGCCTGGCCGCACAATGAGACCTCCACCGGTGTCATGGCCCCGGTCACCCGTGTCGTCGGTGGCGACGACGGAGCCCTCACTGTGATCGACGCGACGAGCGCGGCCGGCGGCGTTGACTTCGATGTCACCCAGTCAGACGTCTACTACTTCGCCCCGCAGAAGAACTTCGCCTCGGACGGCGGCCTCTGGTTCGGGCTGTTCTCCCCCGCTGCCATCGAGCGGGTCGAGCGCATCGCGGCGAGCGAGCGCTGGATACCCGAGTTCCTCAGCCTGAAGAATGCCGTGGACAACTCGCGTCTCAAGCAGACCCTCAACACCCCTGCGATCTCCACCCTGCTGCTCATGGAGAACCAGATCGACTGGATCAACGGCAACGGCGGGCTGCCCTGGGCCGACGCGCGCACCGCCGAGTCGTCATCCGTTCTGTATGACTGGGCGGAGTCGGTCGACTACGCGACGCCGTTCGTCTCGAACCCCGACTACCGTTCGCAGGTTGTCGTGACCATCGACTTTGACGATGCGATCGACGCCGCGTCGATCGCCAAGACCCTACGAGCCAACGGAATCGTCGACACCGAGCCGTACCGCAAGCTCGGCCGCAATCAGCTTCGCGTGGCGACCTTCACCGCGATCGAACCGGATGACGTACGCAAGCTCGTCTCGTCGATCGAATTCGTGATCGGCAACCGATAGCCGATGCGCCTGTGGCTGAGGGACTCGGAGCGCCGGCCTGATCCGACGCCCGCGACGACGGATGACCGCAAGGCGATCCTCGTCGGGCTCGTGTTGTGGGTCGTCGGCCTCGTATCGCTGCTCGTGTTTCTCGGACCGTTGCTCAGCTCCGGCAACCCGTGGGTGCTATGGACCTGCGCCGTCGGACTCGTACTCGGGCTGATCGGGCTGTACTACACCAACCGCCGGCACGGGTAGCGTCGACGGTCGAATAGGCAGCTAGAAGGAGCGCTCCCGCTCGTCCCCGTTGTCGTCCGCGTCAAGCGATTCGTCGTCGTCATCGTCATCGTCGACCGCGTCGTCATCGTCATCATCGTCGACCGCGTCGTCGTCGTCGTCGTCATCATCGATGACATCGATGTCCACACCGTCGAGGTCTCCCCCGTGCAAGATGTCGCTGCCGAGGTCATCGTCCTCGTCCTCGTCGTCGGCCACCTCAGAGTCGACCACCTCAGAGTCATCGGCGGCGTCTTGCGCGGCGCGATAGTCGGCGAGCCGGTCAACCCACGGAATCCAGGCCGGGGAAAGCAGCGCGTCGTCGCCGGGGGTCAGCTCGGTCTCGAGCACGCTCGGAGAATCCCCCTCGACGTGGGCGATGCTCACCGTCCAGCGCCAGCCCGGGTAGCCCGAGAGCAGGGTGTCGAAGTAGACGGTGACAACCCCGTCGCCCTCGGCGATGGAACCGGCCGGCGCGCCGATGGACTCGGCCGAGGTAATCTCCAGGAGCGCCGAGCGTCCAAGGGTGAAGTCGGCATCGGTAGCGAGCGCCTGGGAGGCGTTCGCTGAATTCAGTTCGTCTGTCAACTCAGGCATCCAGTTCATCCGCGACCTTGCGCAGCATCGCGGCAATCGTCTTGCCGTGCTTGCTGTCGGGGTAACGCCCGCGCTTCAGGTTCGTTCCAACGCCGTCTAGCAGCTTGACGAGGTCCTCGATGATGACCGCCATGTCGTCCGCCGGCTTGCGGCTGAGCTTGGCGAGGCTCGGGGGCGCCTCGAGAACGCGCACGGACAGCGCCTGCGCGCCGCGCTTTCCGTCGGCGATGCCGAATTCGAGCTTGCTGCCCGCCTTCACCGTCGTTCCAGCCGGCAGGGCAGAGGCGTGCAAAAAGACCTCTTGGCCGTCATCGGAGCTGATGAAGCCGAAGCCCTTCTCTTCGTCGTAAAATTTGACCCTACCGGTAGGCATGGCGATACCTCTTTCGCTTTGCTTGTGCCCGTAAGCCTACGGGGAGTTCAGCCCTTATCCTTATGGTGTGGCAAAACCGACGCCGGTGAATGCGAGCTCGCCTCCGCATCGCCTTGAACGCATATTCGCGTACGTCTTCGCGGGCCTCGTCGGCCTGTCGATGGTGTGCTTCGCCGTGGTCATCATTGCCACCGCAACCGGACTGAAGGGCAATGAATTCAAGGGCGGATTCTGGCAGGCGATCGCCTTGCTCCCCGGAATCGGGCTGCCGATCGCCTTCGTTCTCGTGATCGTTCTGCTCATCCTCAACATGCGTCGCCGAGCCCGCGAGTCACAACCGCCCGTCAAGAGCAAGAAGTAGCAACGGAACCATTCCAGTGATGTCGCTGGCCACAGAGTTGGGTGAGCACGCATGAGCAATACCCTTTCTCTCGCCACGCGCCTCAAGGCCATGCGGGATGCCGACCTCGCGAGAACCATGAGGGCTCGCTCAATTGGGGCGGCCGGAATCAAGGATTTTTTCGACCTCGCCGAGGCCTTCCTCGACCCGGTCTCGATTCAGGACGCCCTCAGCCACCTCGACCGTCCGACGCTCGCCATTCTCGCCGCCGCGAGCGAGTGCGGCGGATCACCGTCGGCCGGCGACGTCGCCGCATTGCTCTCCTCGATGACGGACGGCGAGGTGGATGCCGCAACGGTCGAGCGACGGGCGCTGCTGGCACGGGAACTTCTGCTGCTCGAGGAGCACCCTCACACTCTCGTCGCCTATGACGCCGTGCGCGAGCGGCTGCTCTCCTGGCCGGAATCCGGCCTGCCATCCCTCGCCGAACTCGCGAAGACACACTCCCCCGGGGCGCTCGAGCCGCTGCCCGATGTCGACCAGCGGTTTACCGATCGGCTCGGCGTCGAGCGGGCCTTCACCGCGACCACCGCCGTCACCGAACTGCTCGTTGAGGTGGAAAGGGAGCCCGCTCGGGAGCTCGCCAAGGGCGGGGTCGGGCTGCCCGACACCAAGAGACTGGCCAGCTCGATGTCGGTCGACCTCGAATCGGTCGCCTCGTTCCTCGCCGTCGCCGATCGCGCGGATCTGGCCGCGCGCGAGACCGGGTCGTGGATGATCACGGAGCGCGGTGCCGCCTGGCTACTCGAGTCGACCGGTGGCCGCTGGGCCGCGCTTGCGTCGGCCTGGCTCGACCGGTTGCCGGCCGACATCCGCGTGCTCCTCGCTCACCGAACCCACACCCACTGGGGCCACGGACTGCGCGGCTACCTCGACTGGCTCTACCCCGCGGGCGGGGAGTGGATGGATGACCGCGTCTCGACCTACACCAGAGACGCCGAGTTGCTCGGCATCACCGCGAACAACAACCCGACCACCCCCGGATCCCTCCTGCTCGCCGAGGGGGCGCAGGCTGCGGCCGCCGCGATGGCCGCGCTACTTCCCGCCGAGGTGGAACAGGTCTATCTTCAGCACGACCTCTCGATTGTCGCTCCCGGGCCGCTCACCCCGCAGGTCGATTCGAGGCTGCGCGCAATCGCAGACATGGAAAGTCGCGCGCTCGCATCGAGCTATCGAGTCTCCACCTCGAGCGTCAACCGGGCGATGGCGAGCGGCGAGAGCGCCGCGTCGATGCTCGCCTTCCTGCGCAGCATCTCGCTCACCGGCATTCCGCAGCCGCTTCAGTACCTCATCGAGGAGGCCGCGTCGCGGTACGGACAGGTTCGCGTCGGTCGGGTCGAGGACGAGTCATCCGGGGCGCAAAGCTACATCCGATCGAGCGACGAACTACTGATCGGCACCGTGCTGGTTGACCAGAACCTGACCTCGCTCGGATTCGTGCGAACCGACCCCACCCGCGCCACGAGCCGATTCGCGATCGACGTGGTGTTCTGGTCGGTGAGCGACGCCCGTTACCCGGTCGCCGCGGAAAACGCGGACGGCGAAATCATCGCCCTCCGCCGCCAGCGCGCGGTGAAGAGTCAGCCGACCGACACCTCAAACCCCATCGCGGCGCTCATCGAACGGCTGCGGCTCGGGGCGGCACCGGAGGGCGAGGGGACCGGCCAAGAGTGGCTGATCCGTCAGCTGGATGTCGCGATCAGGGCCAAGTCGAGCCTCACCATCAGCGTGACGATGCCGAACGGCACGATGGTCGACTACCAGCTCGAGCCGACGAGCGTCACCGGCGGCCGGTTGCGCGGCCGGGATAACAAGGCCGCGATAGAGCGGACCCTGCCGCTCTCGCGAATCGCCGCCATCACACCGGCCGGATAGTCGTCGTTGTCACGCGGCCAGCACAATCGGCCGTGTCGGCACGGCAGATAGATAGACTCTTGTGGTGAATCCGTCGCCCGAAACCATCTCAACGCACCCCGTTTCGGCCGAGCCGCTTTCCGGCCCCCTCATCGTGCAGAGCGACCGCACCGTGCTGCTCGAAGTGGCCCACCCCGCCGCGGAGGACGCCCGCCACGACCTCGCGGTGTTCGCCGAACTGGAGCGCGCGCCGGAGCACATCCACACCTACCGCATCACCCGTCTCGGACTGTGGAACGCGCGCGCCGCCGGCCACACGGCGGAAGACATGCTCTCGACGCTCGAGACCTATTCCAAGTTCCCGATCCCGCAGAGCGTGACCATCGACATCGCCGAGACCGTCGGCCGGTACGGCCGGCTCGTCATCGAGCGTGACGACGAGGGCACCCTCATCCTCCGGTCGACGGATGCCGCGGTGCTGAGCGAAATCGTGCGGGCGAAACGCATCGCCCCGCTGCTCTTCCTCCCCGACGACCAGCGCGGCAGGGGACCGGCGATCGACCGCTACGAGATCCAGCCCTGGGCACGAGGTCAGGTGAAGCAAGAGCTGGTCAAACTTGGATGGCCGGCGGAGGACCTCGCCGGGTACACCCCGGGCACGCCGCATCCGATCTCCCTCGACACCTCCGAGTGGGCCCTCCGCGAGTATCAGAACCAAGCCATATCGAGCTTCGTCGACGGCGGGTCCGGAGTGGTCGTGCTGCCGTGTGGCGCCGGAAAGACCCTCGTCGGCGCTGGGGCGATGGCTCGAGTGGAGACGACCACGCTCATCCTCGTCACCAACACCGTTTCGGCTCGGCAATGGCGCAACGAGCTGCTGAGGCGCACCAACCTCACCGAGGACGAGATCGGGGAATACTCCGGTCAGGTCAAGGAGGTTAAGCCGGTCACGATCGCGACCTATCAGATCCTCACGGCCAAGCGGAAGGGCGAATACGCCCACCTCGAGCTGCTGAACGCCCTCGATTGGGGACTCGTGATCTACGACGAGGTGCACCTGCTTCCCGCACCCGTCTTCAAGCTCACGGCAGAGCTGCAGGCGCGGCGCCGACTCGGGCTGACCGCGACCCTCGTGCGCGAGGATGGCCGGGAGGGTGACGTGTTCAGCCTCATCGGCCCGAAGCGCTTCGACGCGCCGTGGAAGGAGATCGAGGCCCAGGGCTTCATCTCGCCCGCCTCGTGCTTCGAGGTTCGGATCGACCTTCCGCAGCAGGAGCGGCTCGAATACGCGGCATCCGCCGATGACGGACGCTACCGGCTCGCGGCAACCGCACCCGCCAAACTCGACGTTGTGCGTCAACTGGTGGAGCGGCACGAGGGCGAACGCATCCTGGTGATCGGCCAGTACCTCGACCAGATCGACACCCTCGCGGAGGCGCTCAACGCACCAAAGCTCACCGGATCGACCCCGATCGATGAGCGGGAGCGGCTCTACCAGGAGTTCCGCGACGGAGTCACGAAGGTGCTCGTCGTCTCGAAGGTCGCCAATTTCTCGGTCGATCTCCCGGAGGCGACGGTCGCCATCCAGGTGTCGGGAAGCTTCGGCTCCCGCCAGGAGGAGGCGCAGCGGCTCGGCCGGCTTCTCCGCCCCAAGGAGTCCGGACTCCCGGCGAACTTCTACACCCTGGTCGCCCGCGACACCGTTGACCAGGACTTCGCCCAGAACCGGCAGCGATTCCTCGCCGAGCAGGGCTACAGCTACACGATTCTCGACGCCCACGGGCTCGGCGAGGCCGCGTAGCCGAGTCCGGCGGCCCACCTAAGGGCGGAGTCACCTACGACTTATCGCCCGCCGCGGACGTACCTCAGCATGAGCGTCTCGTCCGAGCGCAGCACGGCCGCGAGGGCCATGCCCCGCGACTGCGGCAGCGACCCATTCGCGATGCGGCGAGCGCTGCCCGCCTCGAGCACCGGACTCACGGTGAGGCAGAGTTCGTCAACGGCGTCGGCGGCGAGCAGCGCGCCGAAGAGCATCGGACCGCCCTCGCAGTGCACCTGGGCAAGCCCACGACTCCTCAGCGCGAGCAGCACCGCGTGGGGCTCCAGGTCGTCATCCCCGCAGACGATCACCTCGGCGACCTCGGCGAGGGCGTTGCGGCGGTCAAGCGGCGAGCGGCCTATGGTCACGACGATCGGCCGTACCGGGGCATCCGTGAAAATCGTGGACGACGGATCGAGATCGAGCCCGGCCGACACGATTGCGAACACCGGATGCCGCGACAGTGTGTTCGCAGTCCGCCACCGCACCGCTGGCTCGTCAAGCCGCATCGGACCGTAGCCTTCTGCCCGCACGGTTCCGGCTCCGACGAGCACCACGTCGGCCGGTCGACGGAGCACATCGAAGACTCGTTTGTCTGCCTCCCCCGACATCCCGCCGGAGAGCCCATTGTGCGTCGCCGCCCCGTCGATGCTCGACACGAAGTTCACGCGCAGCCAGGGCTCGTCGCGATCGTCGCGAAGAACCCCGGCGGTGAGCGTGTCATCGTCGAGGTCGATACCGGGAGTCGGCCACAGGGAGTCGATCTGCGCGTTCATGGTCACCCCAGGTTGTGCCGGGCATACGCCGGTTCGCGATAACCGAGCACGGCTTCGGTCAGCCGCACGGCAGCGACGGCCGCGGGCACGTCGTGCATGCGCACGATGCGGGCGCCCTTCATGATACAGATGACGGCGGCGGCGAGCGTCCCTTCGACACGCTGCCCCTGCGGGCGGTCAAGCGTCTCCCCGATGAAGTCCTTGTTGGAGACGGCGACGAGCGTCGGGAGACCCAGCGCGACCACCTCTTCGAGGCGACGGGTGATCTCGAGGGTGTGGAAGGTGTTCTTGTTCAGATCGTGACCGGGGTCGATGATGAGCCGGTCGAGCCGAACTCCCTCGGACGCGGCGCGAACCACCCGATCGCGCAGGAACGTGATCACCTCGGCGGTCACGTCGTCGTAGCGCGGACGCGGCGGCTCGCTGCGCGGCGGCGCGAGACTGTGGGTGAGCACGAGACTCGCCTCGGTCGCCGCAACGGTCGGCGCCATCTCCGGGTCCCACAGTCCACTCGTGTCGTTGATGACGCCGGCGCCCGCCTCGATGCTCAGCCTCGCGACCAGGGAACTGGTCGTGTCAACCGAGATCACAACGTCCGTCCTGGCGCGGATGGCCTCGACGAGAGGAACGACTCGGTCGATCTCCTCTTCGACGCTCACGGCGGGGCCGCGGCCGAAGGGCACTCCGCCGACGTCTACCCAGTCGGCACCGTCCTCGGCTGCCGTGACTGCCGCGGCGACGGCCTTGTCGAGGGCGAAGGTCGATCCCTTGTCGTAGAAGGAATCGGGCGTGCGATTGATGATTGCCATGACCGCGACCTGCCGCGAGAAGTCGAAGCAGCGTCCGCCGATCAGTCGTTCCACAACTAGAGACTATCGAGCGCCACGAGACGGCACATTCAGCTGCGCCCGCTGAATGGACCGTCCTGCACAAGGTTGCGCGGGCGTTCGCCCCGTGACAACGCCGCCAACTGCGTCTTCAAGAGGGCCACCATTCGCGGGTAGAAGGCCGAGGTGTTGCCGCCGAGGTGCGGCGAAATGAGGGCGTTCTCCGAGTCCCACAGCGGATGATCGGCAGGAATCGGCTCCGGGTCGAACACATCGATTGCGCACCTCAACCGCCCGGACACCACCTCGGCGGTAAGCGCCTCCGAATCGACGACGGCTCCCCGTCCCACGTTCACGACCAAGGCTCCGGTTGGCATCGCCGCGAGCACCGCTGCATCGATCATGTGAGTGGTGCGTTCGGTCAGCGGCGTCACCACCACCAGAACGTCGGCGTCGGCGGCGAGCGTCACGAGTTCGGTGCTCGAATGGATGTGCCCGTGCTCGTCGTCTCGCGCGGAGCTGCCCACCCGCGTCAGCTCTACCTCGA
Organism: Microbacteriaceae bacterium; assembly: GCA_025464975.1. Lineage (GTDB taxonomy): Bacteria > Actinomycetota > Actinomycetes > Actinomycetales > Microbacteriaceae > Lacisediminihabitans. The sequence goes on from JAODMT010000007.1 coordinate 11,252, forward strand.
ACGGCCGCAGCCGGTCGGCGATCTCATTGCCGATGCCACCGACGCCCACCAGGAGCACGCGGCGGTCGGCGAGAGACAGTCGTCGTTCCGAACGCCAGACGCGGTCACGCTGATCGCGGGCCGCGATGTCGAGGCCTCGAAGCGAGGCCAGCATGAGGCCGACCGCGAGTTCGGCCGTGCCAGAGGCATGCACCCCGCTGGCCGACGCGATGGCTACGCCCTCGGTCACCGCGTCGGGTACCCCGTCGTACCCCGTGGTCTGGGTGTGCACGAGTTTGAGAGAGGGAACCTCCCGCAGCGCATCGAGGACCGCGCCGGCGTTCAGGTACGGAAGAACAACCGCGTCGATCTCGCTGAGGTCAACGCCCACCGGCGGCGAGGACAGGTCCCAGACGCCAGCCGCAATGCCGTCGGGAAGCGGTTGAAGGTCCTCGAGCAATTGCTGATCGGGGAGTGTGACGGTGGTGACGATGGTCGAAGGTCTGGTCATGCCGGAATCCTAATGCCGCACCTTCCTGCGAAATCGGCCGCTTCTCTTCCGAAATCCATGCAATCTGAGATGACACGCCGTCTGGAGGCCCACGTCCGCGGGGTGTCACGGCTCACTGCATGGATTTCGAAAGGAGGCATCCCCTGCCAGTCGTGGATTTCGGAAGGGATAGCCGGGGCGAGGAGGGCCGCCGGCCGCATGTTTCGTCCCGATTAACTCCGATTAACTTCCCGTGACGACTGGCTGGATCGGCCGAATAAGTCTTGACCGTCATTTCGATCGGACCATAAAGTGTCAGAAATCTACGCGCGTAGATATCCGCACGACGCTCCATTCATGCGCCTAGTCCCCCACTTCCCCACCCTGAAAGGCACCTCACGTGACTATCCACCTTGAGCACGATCGGTCGGCTCCCGTCGATCCTGCAGGCCCGCCGCGAATGAAGTCTGCCCGTGGCACGCGTCGGCGCACCCTGAGCCTGACCGCGATCCTTGTCGCCGGCGCCGCCCTTCTTTCCGCCTGCGCGTCGACAACTGACGCGGCCGGAACTGGCTCCGGCAGCCTGGGGACCGCCGCTCTGCAGTTCGTGTTCATCAAGAACGTGCAGTTCGCCGGCAGCTACTTCGCCGACAAGAATGGCTACTGGAAAAAGCAGGGCCTCGCGGTTGACCTGATGTCGGGCGGTCCGAACCTGACCGTCGAGCCGGTGGTCGCCTCTGGCAAGGCCCTCGTGGGGATCACCCACACGGCACAGGCGGTGCAGGCCATCAACAAGGGTGCCGACCTCGAGATCATCGGCGCCGGATTCCAGAAGAACCCGTTTGTGCTCATCTCTCGCGCCGCCGCCCCGATCAAGACGCCGCAGGACCTCGCAGGAAAGAAGATCGGCGTGCAGGCGCTCGACCTGCCGGTGTTCACCGCCTTCCTCAAGGCGAACAAGATCGACAAGTCGACCTTCACGATCGTTCCCCTGCAGGCAGACCCGACACCCTTGGTGACGGGCGAACTCGACGGCATCATGGGCTTCTACAGCAACGAGCCCAACTTCCTGCGGATCAAGGGCGTCGAACCATACACGTTGCTCTTCGACGACTTCGGCTACCCGCTCATGGAGGAGTCCTACATCGTCAAGAAGTCGAGCCTGCAGGACAAGACCAAGCGAGCGCAGATCGTCGCGCTCATGAAGGGCGAGTCGAAGGGCTGGTCCGACGCCCTCGCGAATGTCAATGGCGCGGCAGACCTCGCGGTGAACACCTACGGCAAGGACCTCAAGCTGAGCAAGGCGCAGCAGGTGCTGGCCATGAAGTCCGAGGTCGATCTCGTCCAGACCCCCGACACGACGGCACACGGCCTCTTCTGGATGTCGGACAAGCTCATCAACGGAACGGTCAATTCGCTCAAACTCGGCGGAGTCCCCGCCAAGGCAAGCATGTTCACGCGATCAATCCTCGACGAGATCTACAAGAAGTAAGGCTGACTCATGGGTGGCATCACTGGAAATGAAGGCGTCAACATTCTCGACGTCTCGAAGAAGTTCTCGGTACGCGGCAAGGAGATCGTGGCGCTGTCGGGGGTGAACCTCGAGGTTCCTCTCGGAGGCTTCCTGTCCCTGCTCGGCCCGAGCGGTTGCGGCAAGTCGACGATGCTGCGGATCCTCGCGGACCTGGAGGAGCCGTCGAACGGCATCGTCCTGGTGCACGGCGAGGCTCCGTCGGTGGCTCGGCGTAACCATCACCTCGGTATCGCATTCCAGGATGCCGCCCTCCTCCCCTGGCGGTCGGTGTCGGACAACATCAAGCTGCCCATGCAGGCCGCCGGACGCAAAGTCACCACGGCCGCACTGCACGACATCATCTCCCTGGTTGGGCTGGCCGGTTTCGAGAATGCGAAACCGGCCCAGCTCTCCGGCGGAATGCGCCAGCGGGTTGCCATCGCGCGGGCGCTCATCCACGAGCCCCAAGTTCTGCTCCTCGATGAGCCGTTCGGCGCCCTGGACGAGATGACCAGGCAGCGACTCAACCTCGAGCTGCTCCGAATCTGGACCGAACGGCAGACCACGACCGTGCTGGTGACCCATTCGGTGTCGGAGGCGGTCTTCCTCTCCGACTCGGTTGCGGTGATGGCCCCCCGCCCGGGACACGTGGTGGAGAAGGTAGCCATTGATCTGCCCCGCCCCCGCACCCCCGACATGCTCCACTCCCCCGAATTCCATGGCATCGCCGACCGCTTGAGCGCGCTCCTCTTCGGTGGACAGTCCAGCTCCTCCGCGGCCGACCGGCCGCTGGTGGCGAGCAGCCGATGAGCGCCCGCATCCGGAGGATCCTGCCGCCCGCCCTGGGCCTCGTGATCCTGCTCGCGCTCTGGCAGGTCATTGCCCTGACAATCGCCAAGGGACGGCACATCGTGCCGACAATTCCCGACGTGTTCAAGACGATGATCGCCGACGGCTTCTACTCGGAGGGCGTCGTGACCACCCTCGGGGAAGCCGCGCGGGGATTCCTCTGGGGCAATCTCGCGGCCCTTGCGGTCGCCGCGATCTGCCTTCTCATACCGCCACTGAAAAACGTGTTGACGAGGCTCGCCATGGCCACGTATTCGACGCCGACGATCGCCATCGCGCCACTGCTCATTGTGCTGTTCTCCGCCGACGGGGCGAAGGTCAGCATGGCGGGCCTCTCGGTGTTCTTCCCCACTCTTCTCGGCATCCTCGTTGGCCTGGAGGGAGGACCGAAGTCTGCCCTCGACTTCGTGCACGTGTCCGGCGGATCGCGCGCATTCGCCATGTTCCGTGTTCGGCTACGGGCCGCGGTCCCCGAGATCGCTGCGGCGCTCAGCCTGGCCGCGCCTGCCGCGGTGGTTGGCGCGATGATCGGCGAGTACCTCGGCGGCGAGCGCGGACTTGGGGTAGTGATGGTGCAGGCCCAGCAGTCGCTCAATGTCGCACAGGTCTGGGCGATCGCCATCGAAGCCACGGCGATCTCCACCGTCGCGTACCTTCTCATCGGCGCGTTGGCCAAGCGCCTCGCCTACACGGTCACGTCCACCGAGTTCGCCATTCCGGCCTCGACCGGCGGCGGCGGTCTCCGCCAGCGGGCTCTCGGGTTGGCGCGCACAGTCGTCTCGCTCGTGGCGGTTCTCGTGCTCTGGTTCGTGCTGGTGAAGGTCTCGGGGCTCGATCCGTACCTCGCCAAGACGCCGGACCAGGTGTGGGCATTCTTCACCACTGATTCCGGTGCGGCCGGCCACCGCGAGCTGATCGCGTCGGGTCTGCTGAAGACCCTGGGCGACGCGTCCATCGGTTATGCGGTCGGCACGGTCGTCGCTCTCATCGTCGCGGTGCTCTTCCTCAACTCCTCGCTCATCGAGGGCATGTTCCTGCCCGTCGTCATGACAATTCGGGCGGTCCCTCTGGTCGCCATGACGCCGCTCATCGCCCTGGTGTTCGGGCGCGGGCTCATGACCGTCGCCGTTCTCGCCGGGGCGGTGACGTTCGTGCCCACCCTCGTGATGGTCCTGGCGTCGCTGCGTGCGGTGCCGAAACCGGCGACCGACCTCTTGCACGTCTACGCGGTCGGACGGATGCGGTCGCTCTTCACCGTTCGCCTCGCGTACGCGATTCCCGCGCTTGCCGCGAGCGCCCGCATCGCCATTCCCGGTTCCATCCTCGGAGCCGTGCTGGTGGAGATCTTGGTGACAGGTAACGGCATCGGGTACACCGTCGCGACCAGCATCGGCCAGTCGGAGTACGTCACCCTGTGGGCTGCGCTCGCGGTGTTGAGCCTGGTCACCGCCTTGATCTACATGATCCTGTCGCGAGTGGAGTCAGTTCTTCTCACGCGGATCTCGCAGTAGCCGGCGGTTGCACGTGTGCAATTCGGAGCGGTTCGCGCTAGTGGCAGCCACAGCTGTGCCGGATCTCGAGCGTCACCGGCAGCATCTCCTGGCGAAGTTCGCTCGGCGTGCCGGCCTTTGCCGCAAGGAGCTGGTCCACTGCGAGTTCGCCGACGCGCGCGATCGGCTGTCGCGCCGTCGTGAGGCCCGGATTGACGATGGCCGCCTCCTTGATCCCGTCGAAGGACACGAGCGCCAGGTCTTCCGGCACCCGGATGCCCGCTTGCGCGGCCGCGTAGAAGATACCGATCGACTGCTCGTCGGAGTGCGAGAAGATCGCCCTCGGCCAGTTCCCGTTCGCGAACATCACTCGAGCGACGGCGAAAGCGTCGTAGCGGTCGAAGGCACTCTCGAACGTTTGCTGGTCGGCCGGATCGAGCCCGCGCGCAATGAGGGCGTCCGCCCACCCATCCCTGCGTTCCCGAACGGACGAGAGTCCGGAAGAGCCGGCGAAACCCGCGATCGACGTATGGCCGTGCTCGAGCAGGTGGCTCGTCGCCGCATAGGCGCCGCCTCGGTTGTCGACCAGCACCGAGGTGGCACCGAATTCCGTAGTGGATCGGTCAAGGAACACGAGGGGCGTCTTGCTGCCCTGAAGAACTCGCTTGGTCTCCGGGCGGAACATCTCGTCGCCGTACGTGCTGCCGATGAAGACGATTCCCTGAACCTGTTGCGCGAGGAAGGTCTGCAGATGCCTCGCCTGGCGCTCATCGTCGTGCATGGCATTGCCGAGGAGCAACGTGTGGTTCCGTGCGAGCGCCGAGTTCTCAACCGCGAGGGCCAGCTCGCCACAGTACGCGTTGGTGACGTCCGGAACGATCAGCCCGATGACGCTGCTCGACGCGGAACTGAGCGACCGTGCGAGCTCGTTGGGCCGGTAGTCGAGCTTGGCGACGGCGTCGAGCACTCGCTTGCGCGCGGCGGCGGAAACGGGACGCGGACCATTGTTGATGACGTAGCTCACCACGGCGGTGGAGGTACCAGCCTCCCGCGCCACTTCATCTCGAGTAACCATCCGCCGTCCTTCTCCTGCGCCGGGTCCGGCGGCCTATGTTTCACCGCGATTAACTTTCCGTCACAAGTATTACCGAGCCGGCAGAGCGGCTTGACGCGCCGCTCCGCAGCCCCATATGTTCAGTGTATCTACGCGCGTAGACTATCGCACTCGACGCGGACTTGTCTGTTCGCCCAATCGCGCGCTACCCCCACTGCGGAGCGCGCATTCCGCCTCAAAAGGCCAAGGAGAGCCCCATGAATCCAGACCAGCACGCCTCCCCGCCCTCGCCCCTCTCGGCGACAGTTCCGCCGGCGCGGATTGTCTCCGACGAGCTTGCGGACGGGTGGGCGGCCAAGGCCACGCGCCTCTCCGAACCGCTAATCTCACTTGCCGGGCCGGTGGGAGATCCCGCTCCGGTCTCGACGACGACCGTCACCGACAGCGCCGAGTGGATGTTCGGCAACTTCATGCTTGCCTGGCTCGATTCGACGCCGAACGGCCGCTTCGTGCGGCACCTGCCCGACGCATCCTTCTTTCTGCAGTTGCTCCGGCGCACCTATCGCGGCGTATTCGACGCCCGGCCCGACCTTGAGGTGCTGCTCGCCGACGACAGCCGACCGGAAATGTCGGTGACCAACGACGTTCTGCAGATCCAGCTTCGCTCGCTCGAGCCCGGGTACAGCATGATCCGCCATCACGCCCTTATGCTGTTCACCGCCGCCCTGTGGCTGGAGGAACCGCGCCGTAGCCAATGGCTCGATCTCTACGACTCGCTGGTCACCTACGTGGACGAGCGCCCGCAGGGGAGGCCGAGCCTCGAGGAGCTGGCTCAGGTGGAAGCCGGTGCCTTCGCCGACTTCGTCGAGCTGGCACCCCAGACCCTAGACGCCCAGAGCGCGTCAGCACTTCTGGCGAGTGAGCACGCACTCGACCGCATCCTCGACTATCAGTTGTACGCCGCGGTCGCGATCGGACTGGAATGGCGCGACTACCGCGACCTCTCCCCCGACGACCAGCAGGCCTGGTTCCGCGAGCACCTCTCAGAGCTCTACCTCCGCCCCGACTACCTCGAGCAGAAATGGACCGAAAACGCATGAATTCGCAGGACACGACCGCGACGGCGGATGAGAAAGCAGCTGGCGCCGCGCCGCTGCAGTTGATCATCCGCAACGCTCGTATCGCCACCGAGGACCCGCAGTTGCGGAACCTTGGGATCAGGGACGGCGTGATCGTCTCGATAACGAACAGCGATGAAGACCTCGGCGCCGCTTCGGAGATCGTGGATGCGGCGGGGCGCTGGGTGATCCCGGGCGCGATCGATACTCACGCCCACATCAACCAGCGCGCGTTCGAGTACGACCACATTCCCGGCCTCGGACCGGACGACAATTTCGCCGGCGAGAGCCGCAGCGCGTTGGCCGGCGGGTGCACCACGGCACTCAACTACGCTCAGTTCGGTTCGCCGTCACTGATCGACGCCTATCGGATGGGCCTGGAGGTCGCGGCCGAACAGTCTCGAATGAACGTCTTCTTCCACGGCTACCTGATGGACATGGATCACGTCACCGAGATCCCCCAGGCGGTGAAGGAGGGCCTCACCACCTTCAAGATGTTCATGCCGTATCGCGGCGAGGAGGCCCGCAACCTCGGCGGTATCGGCAGCCTCAACCACGCACAGATGCGCGAGGCCTTCGCCGCCATCTCGGCAAACGGCGCCCAGGCGCTAGTTCACGCGGAAGATGGCGACATCGTGGATGCCTGTATGCACCACGAGAGCGTGGCCGGGCTGGATTCGCTGGCCGGCTGGGAACGCTCCCGACCGACGATCGCCGAGGGTGATGCGGCTTGGACGGCGATGTACCTTGCGGAAGAGGCGGACTGTGCGGTCTCCATCGTGCACGTGTCGAGCCTCGAGGCGATCCGGGCGCGTAAAGCGTTGAAGTACCCGGGCGCTCAGCTGGAATCCTGCGTGCACTACATGGTGCTCACCACCGAATCCAAGATCGGCCCGGAGGGAAAGGTCGCTCCTCCGCTGCGCGACCCCGAGCTGGCCGATGCGATCACCGCGGCCGTGCTCACGGGCGAGATCGATTTCTTCGGCTCGGATCACAACGTATGGCCGGCGGCGACGAAGAAGGAGTGGGAGACGTCGAAGCCCGGCCTTCCCGGCATCGGCCTGATGTTGCCGCTGTTGCTCACCCACCTCGTCTACAACCACGGCATGAGCATGGAACGGCTCATCGAGCTCACCTCGCGCAACGCCGCGGTCAGGTTCGGGCTGCCGAGCAAGGGTCGCGTCGCCATCGGTATGGATGCCGACCTCGTCGTTCTTGACGAGGGCGAACGGGTAGTCACGCTCTCGGACCTGCACTCCGCCGTGGACTACAGCCCATATGAGGGGATGACCCTCAAGGCGTGGCCGCACGTGACCGTCTGCGGCGGCACTGTCGTCTACCGGGACGGCGAATTCCCCAACGACGACTTCAGGGGCGAGCTGCTGAACCTCCGCTTCCTGCCGTCTGAGGGGCGCGGGCCGGAGGGCACCTCGTGACCACCGTCGCGTTCATCGGCCTCGGCATCATGGGCCGACCCATGGCGATCAACCTCATGAGGGCTGGATTCGACGTGGTCGGCTTCAACCGGAGCAGACAGTCGATCGATGCGCTCGTCGCCAAGGGGGGTCGCGCCGCAAGCAGCGTCGTCGACGCCGTGAAGGATGCCGACATCATCGCCACTATGCTTCCGGACACCCCGGATGTGGTGGAGATACTGGCGGGCGAGAACGGGGTATTTGCGAACGCAAGGCCGGGTGCGCTGATCATCGACTTCTCGACCATCAAGGCCGACGCATCCGCTCGTCTGGCCGAGCAGGGCACCGGCGGGGACTTCCGGGTTCTGGACGCTCCCGTCTCCGGCGGCGAGCAGGGTGCGATCGAGGGAACTCTCTCGATCATGGTTGGCGGAGAACCGGACGATTTCGACGATGCGAAAGCCGTCTTCGACGCGGTGGGCAAGACGGTAGTGCACGTCGGGCCGGCAGGGTCCGGACAGATCGTCAAGGCAGCGAACCAGCTGATCGTTGCCGGAACCCTCGGGTTGGTGGCCGAGGCCATCACCTTCCTCGAGGCGTACGGGGTGAAGACCGAACCGGCGATCACCGTCCTCGGTGGAGGGTTGGCCGGCAGCACCGTCCTCTCCCGCAAGGCACCGAACATGATCAACCGCACGTTCACGCCGGGATTCCGCGTAGAGCTGCACGACAAAGACATGGGGATCGTGACCGAGGCCGCACGACAAGCCGGGGTGGCAATTCCCCTCGGCTCCCTCGCCGCAGAATTGCTCGGTTCACTCAAGGCCCAGGGGCACGGCGGACTCGATCACTCGGCCATCTTCCTCGTGCTGGAACAGCTTTCCGGGCGAGCCGGAGACGACATCCCGAACACCGACCACTAGCAAGGGAGACACCGTGCACCTGACGCCAGCCGACACCGAGAAACTGCTACTTTCCGTCGCCGGAATGGTCGCACGCGACCGCCTGCAACGGGGAGTCGCGTTGAACTATCCGGAAACCGTCGCCCTGCTGAGCACCTGGGTGATCGAACGCGCCAGAGAGGGTGCCAACGTCGCCGACCTGATGGTGGAGGGCCGGGCGGTGCTGGCGCGGGATGACGTCATGGAGGGCGTCGCCGAGATGATCGCCGACGTTCAGGTGGAAGCAACCTTTCCCGACGGCCGCAAGCTCGTGACCCTACACAGGCCGATCGCCTGACCGACAGAGCAGGAGGCTGACATGGCAAGCACCAGCGATTCCGGGCCCGGCGCCATCCGCGTGCGTCCCGGGACCCACGAGCTCAACGCGGACAGAACGACGGACGAACGGATCAGGTTGGTCTTTCTCAACACCGGCGACCGCCCGATCCAGGTCGGCTCGCACGTGCACCTTCCCGACGTGAATTCCGCCCTCCAGTTCGACCGGGAAACGGCGCGGGGCTTCCGGCTCGACATCCCCTCCGGAACGTCGCAGCGCTTCGAACCCGGCGCCTCACGCGAACTGGATGGTGTGGCACTCCGGGGCCGCAGACGGGTTCCGGGCATCCAGATCGCGAACTCAACGAAGGAGCAGCTCGATGGTTAGAGTCAGCCGCGAGACCTACGCCGCAATCTACGGGCCAACGACCGGGGACCAGATCCGGCTCGGAGACACCGACCTCTGGATCGAGGTGGAACAGGATCTCACCTTCGGCGGCGAGGAGGCCGTCTTCGGCGGCGGCAAGTCGATTCGCGAGTCGATGGCCCAGGGCACTACGAGCCGCGGGCAAGGCGCCCTCGACACTGTCATCACCAACGCGATCGTTCTCGACTGGTGGGGCATCATCAGGGCCGATGTCGGCATCCGCGACGGACGCATCGTGGCACTCGGCCGCGCCGGCAACGCCGACATCGCCGATGGGGTGCACCCGCGCCTGGCGATCGGACCATCGACCGACGTCATCTCCGGCGAAGGCAAGATCCTGACCGCGGGCGGAATCGACTCGCACGTTCACCTGCTGTCGCCGTCCCAAATCCACGAGGCGCTGGCCACCGGGATCACCACGGTAGTCGGCGGCGGCACCGGCCCGTCGGAGGGTTCGAAAGCCACGACCGTCACGCCGGGCGCCTGGCACCTCGAAGCGATGCACCGCGCCCTCGACAAGCTTCCGGTGAACGTGCTGTTGCTCGGCAAGGGAAACACCGTCTCAGCGGAGGGTCTCCGCGAGCAGGCGCTCGCGGGCGCCGCGGGGTACAAGGTGCACGAAGACTGGGGGTCGACGCCTGCCGCGATCGACGCTGCGCTGCGCGCGGCGGACGAGTTCGGGCTCCAGGTGGCGCTGCACTCGGATTCGCTCAACGAAGCGGGTTTCGTTGAGTCGACCGTCGGGGCGATCGCCGGCCGGTCAATTCACGCGTTTCACGTCGAGGGTGCGGGCGGCGGTCACGCGCCCGACATCCTCTCGATCGCGTCGCTCGCCAACGTAATTCCCGGGTCCACCAATCCGACCCTCCCCCACACGGTCAACACGGTGGCCGAGCACCTCGACATGCTCATGGTGTGCCATCACCTGAACCCCTCCGTGCCAGAGGACCTCGCCTTCGCGGAGTCCCGGATACGCGCCACAACGATCGCCGCGGAGGACATCCTTCACGACTCCGGGGCGCTCTCCATCGTGTCGTCCGACGCGCAAGCAATGGGGCGGATCGGTGAGGTGATCACGCGCGCCTGGCAGGTCGCCCACGTCATGAAGGCGCGCCGCGGCCCGCTCGGCAACAGCCTTCCGGCAGACAACGAGAGAGCCAGGCGCTACGTCGCCAAGTACACGATCAACCCCGCGATCGCCCATGGTATCGACAGTGTGGTCGGCTCCGTCGAGCCGGGCAAGCTCGCCGACCTCGTGCTGTGGGAGCCGAAGTTCTTCGGCGTGCGCCCCTCGGTCATCATCAAGGGCGGCGGAATCGCCTGGGCCGCGCTCGGGGATCCCAATGCCTCCATCCCGACGCCTCAGCCCGTGCTGATGCGCCCCGCCTTCGCCAACGCGACCGGAGCGGATGTGTCGTTCTCGTTCGTCTCACCGGCCGCGATCGCCGACGGGATCGAGGCTCGTCTCGGCCTTCGTCGCCGGCTGCTCCCGGTCGCGCCGACGCGGGAAATCGGCAAGGCACAGATGAAAAACAACGATGCCCTGCCTCGCATCGACATCCGGCCAGACACGTTCGACATCAGCATCGACGGCGAACGGGTCGAACCGAGCCCCGCGTCGCGTCTGCCCCTGAGCCAGCTCTACTCGATGTTCTGATCCGGCCATGACCGACCACCTCAGACAGACCCCGGCCCTGTCGGCCCCGACCCTGTCGACCGCGACGCTCACCATGATGCTCGCCGACGCCAGGCTGCCGGTCGGCGGCCACGTGCACTCCGCCGGCCTTGAGCCCGCCCTGCGAGCGGGGATGCCGGCCAGCCTCGTTCCCGAGTACATGGTCGGCCGCGCGCTCACGGTGTCGCTCGTCGAAGCCGGCACGGCGATCGTCGCAAGGCACGTCGCCCTGGATCTGCCAGCCGCCGGCCCTATCGAGCAGGTCGAGATGGCGTGGGCGGCACGCACCCCGAGCGCGGCGGTCCGCGAGGTCTCCCGATTTCTCGGTCGTGGGTACTCCCGGTTGGCGGTTCGGCTCTGGCCCGAGAGCCCCGGCGTGCGAACGATGGCGGCCGCGCGTCGTCCGTTGTCGCGTCCGGTCGTGCTCGGCGTCATCGCCGCCGCGGGCGGTATGAGCGCCCAAGACCTGGTGCGCCTCGTCGTCTACGACGACGCGCAAACGATCGCCGCCGCCCTGTTGAAGCTCGACCCGATCGATCCCGCGATTCCGTCGAGCTGGGTGCTTCGTGCCTGCTCGGCCGCCGAGCAGCTGGTCCCCACGCTCGCCGATCTCACAACACCGTCGGCCATCCCGGCCGCCGGCGCCCCCCAAATCGAAGAGTGGGCCGAGGCTCATTCCCTGACAACGCAGAGGTTATTCCGTGCCTGAATCACTCAACACGCGCTCATTGCGACTCGGCATCGCCGGTCCCGTCGGTACCGGAAAGAGTTCGCTCATCGCCACGATCTGCCGAGCCCTCGGAAACGAGCTCAGCCTTGGTGTCATCACCAACGACATCTACACGGACGAGGACGCCAGGTTCCTGCGCTCGGCCGGGGTTCTCGATCCGGAGCGCATCCGGGCCGTGGAGACCGGCGCCTGCCCGCACACCGCAATCCGCGACGACGTGACGGTCAACCTCATCGCAGTCGAAGACCTGGAGCGCGACTTCGCGCCCCTCGACGTCGTTCTGGTGGAGTCCGGCGGGGATAACCTCACGGCGACCTTCTCGCCGGCGTTGGTCGACGCTCAAATCTTCGTGCTCGATGTCGCGGGCGGCGGAGATGTCGCACGGAAGGGCGGCCCCGGAATCGCCCGCGCCGACCTGCTCGTCGTCAACAAGACCGACCTGGCACCGTACGTCGGGGTCGACGTTCCCACGATGGTCGCCGACGCCGAACAGGCTCGAGAGGGGCGCCGCGTTTTGGCGCTGTCGCGGACGGATGCCGCATCCGTTGCCGCCCTCAGCGCCTGGGTGCGGGAACTGCTCGTCGCACACCGCGCCGGCGCCCATTCGCCGCAGGACCCGGGGCCCATGGCACCGCACTTCCACGCGGACGAGAACGGGGGCGTGCTTCACTCCCACGACGACGACCACGACCACACCGGCGGTCACGTGCACTCGAACGGGTAGCCAGACGAGCCATGTCGACCATTCATCTCACCGCCGCCCCGGAACGCTCCCGCCTTGACCTCCGCGGAGACTCCCTCGTGCCCCGTCTTATCTCACAATCGGCGACCGGCTCTCGAGTTGCAATCGTCGCGGGCTCGGCGTTGCTGCTCGGCGGCGACACCGTGACCATGGACATCCTGGTCGGGGAAGGATGCACGCTGGAGATCGAGGACATCGGCGGGACCGTGGCATACGATGCCGACGACGTCGAGTCGCACTGGTCGGTGAAGATCGTCATCGAGGCCGGGGGTCTGCTCCTGTGGCACGGGCTCCCCTTCGTGGTCGCATCGGGGGCGAACGTCTCCCGCCGAACCGAGATCTCTCTCGCCCTCGGGGCACGAGCGTGCATCAAGGAGACAATCGTGCTTGGCAGGGCGACGGAGGCGGGCGGCCGCGCGCGACTCCGCACGGAGGTCACCCAGTCCGATTCGCCCCTGTTCGTCGAGGAGCTGACCGTCGACGGCGGCACGCCGACGCCGGGGGTGATCGGCGACAAGCGGGTGATCGACAGTGTGCTGCTTGTCGGAACCCGGGCACCGGCGGCCGAACGCGCCCACACGCTGCAGTTCGACGGCGAGGGAAGCCTCGCTCGCGTGCTGGAACGCCACGCACACGACTCGGTTCTCGAAGAGACCTGGCTGCGCTGGAGCGGCGACCTGCGTGAGGGGAAGAGCCGATGAGAACCAGGATCGGGCCGGGCGTGCGGATCACGATGGTCGTCAGTGCACTCTTCCTGCTCAGCTGGGGATCCTTCCTGTTCATCGTGCTACCGGGTCATTTCACCGTCGGCGGTGGCGAGGTGTTCGGTTGGGGCCTCGCACTGACCGCGTTTGGCCTTGGCGTTCGACACGCTTTCGACGCCGATCACATTGCGGCGATCGACAATACGACGCGAAAACTCGTGAACGAAGGCACACCAGCCGTCTCCGTCGGCTTCTGGTTCGCGCTCGGCCACTCGACCGTCGTCGTGGTGACCGTCGCCCTGCTCTCGGCCGGTCTGAAATTCATGATCGGCCTGGTCAGCGATGACACCTCGGCGTTGGCGGCGATCTCCGGCATCTGGGGGCCGGCGATCTCCGGCCTGTTCCTGTTGCTCATCGGCGCCCTCAATCTCTCCTCGCTGGGGGGCATCCACCGCGCGTTCCGCACGATCAGGACCGGCAGCTACAGCGAAGCCGAACTGGAAGGTCAACTCGCGCGTCGCGGAGTGATGGCTCGAGTGCTCCGCCCCTTCGCCGACAGGATCGACGCGCCCTGGAAGGCGTATCCCGTCGGCCTGCTATTCGGGCTCGGATTCGACACCGCGACGACGATCGCCCTGTTCGCCGTTGGCGGCGGAACGTCACTCGTTGCGCCGTGGTACGTCGTGATGGCACTGCCCCTGCTCTTCACCGCGGGCATGACCCTGTTCGACACGCTCGACGGTCTCGTGATGCACCACAGCTACGCGTGGGCATATTCGCAACCTCTTCGCCGCGTCTTCTACAGCCTGACCATCACGGCGATGTCGATCGCCGTTGCCTTCTCCATCGGAGGGCTCTCGTTGCTTGGGCTCTTCGCCGGGTCGCTGACGGAGGGACCGCTCGCCTGGCTTGCCGCCCTCGACGCCACGGATCTCGGTTTCGTCGTGGCCGGAGTGCTCATCGCCACCTGGCTCGTTTCCGTCGGGTACTGGCAGCTAACCAAAAGCAGGCTCCGGCTTGAGCCGACATGACACTCAGATAACACCCAGCTAACGCGCAGATACTGGTGCCATGAGCGACGGTCCTAAGATCCTTATTGTTGATGACGAACCGAATATTCGTGACCTGCTGACCACGAGCCTTCGGTTCGCCGGATTCGCGGTACGAGCGGTTGGCAATGGCGCGCAGGCCATTTCCGCCGTGCTGGAAGAAGAGCCGGATCTCATCATCCTCGACGTGATGTTGCCAGACATGAACGGGTTCGGAGTGACAAAGCGCCTCCGGTCATCCGGATACACCTCCCCCATCCTCTTCCTCACGGCGAAGGACGACACCGAGGACAAGATCACCGGACTCACTGTTGGCGGCGACGACTACGTCACCAAGCCATTCAGCCTCGACGAAATCGTCGCGCGAATCAAGGCCATCCTGCGTCGCACGATGCAGGACGAAGAAGACGCCATAATCCGGGCGGGCGAACTCACCATGGATCAGGACACCCACGAAGTCACGATCGGCGCGGAACAGATCGAACTCAGCCCGACCGAATTCAAGCTGTTGCGTTACCTCATGCTCAACCCGAACCGGGTGCTCTCCAAGGCCCAGATTCTCGACCACGTGTGGGAGTACGACTTCAACGGAGACGCTGGCATCGTGGAAAGCTACATCTCCTACCTGCGTCGTAAGCTCGACCAGTTCTCCGAGGAACCCGTCATCCAGACCAAGCGGGGCTTCGGGTACATGCTGAAGGCCTCGCGAGTCTGAGAAAGCGGTGCCGCAGCACAGGTTCGGCCAAGTAACCTGTTGTTCTGATGCACGCTAACGTCTCAAATTGGTGGAGCGCCGTCTCTCTTCGCACGAAGATCACCGGCGTCACCGTGCTGCTTCTCACCCTCGGCCTCTTGGTCGCCGGTGTCGGAACGATGACTGTGCTTCGCAGCTACCTCGTGGCGGCGGCCGACGAAAAGATTTCGAGCACGGCCGCCAGCATCACCGAGGTCACCACAACAAAGGACAGCGCTACCTGTCGGCAGAACGGCGGGCCGAACAACTACTATTTCGCCGCGATCAATGCCGACGGCGACGTTCTCTGCAGCAACAACACCTCCCCCAACAACACTCCCGATCTCGGCGCCATGCCGCTCTCCACCGTAATTGGCATCGACGGAGGCGCATTTGCGGCCTGGGACAGCGCGCACAACAGCCAGTGGCGAGTCGTGGCTGTGCCGAAGCTCGTGTCCAACTCGAGCGAGCTCGTCACCCTCGTCGTCGGCATCAACCTGGACGAGACCAATCGGTTCATCGGGCAGTACGTTGCCGTGTTCTTCGGGTTCGGCATCTCCGTCATCATCCTTGGCGCGGCCCTCACCCGTTTGCTCGTGACCTCGACGTTCACCCCACTGCGCGAGGTTGAAGCAACGGCCGCCGCCATCGCCGATGGCGACTTCAGCCAGCGTCTGCCCGGAGCCACTCCGAACACCGAGGTCGGGCGACTCAACCGCTCCCTCAACACCATGTTGAATCGGATCGATAGGGCGTTCGCCGATCGTGCGCGCACCATCGACCAGATGCGTCGATTCGTCGGCGACGCGAGCCATGAACTGCGCACACCCCTGGTCTCGGTGCGCGGCTACGCCGAGCTGTACCGCATGGGCGCACTGCAAAAGCCAGAGGATGTCGCCCAGGCGATGGAGCGCATCGAGAAGGAAGCCATCCGCATGGGAGAGCTGGTCTCCGACCTGCTCGAGCTCGCGCGCATTGACGAAGCGAAGCCGTTGCAGCTCGCCCCGGTGGATCTGGTTCCGATCGCACACGATGCCGCACTCGACGCAATGGCGTCGGCCCCGGACCGTGAGGTTCGGGTGATGGTTGAGAATTGGGCAACGAGGATGGATGCCTCCGAGCTCGAGGCAATTGTCGGAGCGCAAGGGGAAGGCTCCGCGCCCTCGTCGGCCACCGGACCGATTCGGTTCGCGGGAGCTCAACTGGCGCGCTTCCGTCGCCGGCCAGTACGTGGCGAAGCCACGGCCCCGGCTGATGTTGCCCTCGCGCACCCCGGTGAAGGCGAGATTCCGACGCTCATTTTCGCCGAAGAAAACAAGATCCGTCAGGTGGTCACCAACCTCATCGGCAACGCGATGCGGTTCACTCCCAACGGCAGTCCGATCGAACTCGTCGTCTCGGTCGACCCCGTGCGACGGATGGGCGTCCTTGACGTTGTCGACCACGGCGAGGGTATCCCGCCGCAGATCCGGGACAAGATCTTCCAGCGGTTCTGGCGCGCAGACTCCTCTCGAACCCGAGAGACCGGGGGAAGCGGCCTCGGGCTGGCGATCGTGTCTGGCATCATCGCCTCCCACCAGGGGGACGTCGCCGTGTTCGAGACACCGGGCGGCGGCGCGACATTCAGGGTGAGCCTTCCCCTCCTTCCGGAAATCTACTCGACTCACAATTTCCCCACCCACGGCTGACCCGCCCCACCCGGCCACCTCGCGGCGTTAGCCTCGCCATCCGGGACCAGATACTCCCGGAGACAAAACGGGAGGAAGCGTGACGCGCTACCAGGTCGACAGCGAGGCGGTGCTCGCCGCGACGGCGGCCGCCCGGAACTCGATAGGACGGATCGAGGCGGAGGTCGGCGGCCTTCACGGCCAGCTGACCAACCTTCAGGGCTCCTGGACCGGCACGGCCGCGAGCGCCTTTCAGGAGGTGGTCGGCGAGTGGCGGAGCCTGGAACAGCGGGTGGGAGAGGTGCTCGCCGCGATGAGTCATGCCCTCGGGCAGGCCGGACAGCAATACGCCGAGATTGAGGAGTCCAACGCCCGACTGTTCCGCTGATCCGCTTATCCGAGCGTCGGACAAAAAGCGTCACGCAGGACGGAACCGGGCATAAAGGAGTCGTGCACCAAAGGGCGGGCACAAAGAAAGGGCGGCCCCTCTCGGGACCGCCCTTTCTCGGATCAGACTGTGAAGTAGCCCAGCCTTGGTCGGTGCAGACTTAGAAGTCCATGCCACCCGACGGGTCGCCCATCGGAGCGGCAACCTTCTCTGGCTTGTCGGCCACAACCGCCTCGGTGGTGAGGAAGAGTCCGGCAATCGACGCGGCGTTGAGCAGCGCGGACCGGGTAACCTTCACCGGGTCGTTGATTCCGGCGTCGAGCATGTCGACGTACTCGCCGGTCGCGGCGTTGAGGCCGTGCCCGTTCGGGAGGTTGCGCACCTTCTCGGCGACGACTCCGGGCTCGAGACCGGCGTTGAGCGCGATCTGCTTGAGCGGGGCGTCCACGGCAACCCGGACGATGTTCGCTCCGGTCGCCTCGTCACCCACGAGGCCGGTGAGGGCGTCGCTGGCGAACGCGGTCGCGCCGGCCTGAATCAGGGCGACGCCACCACCGGCGACGATGCCCTCTTCGACGGCAGCCTTCGCGTTGCGGACGGCGTCCTCGATGCGGTGCTTGCGCTCCTTGAGCTCGACCTCGGTCGCGGCTCCGGCCTTGATGACAGCAACGCCACCGGCGAGCTTGGCGAGACGCTCCTGGAGCTTCTCACGGTCGTAGTCGGAGTCGGTGTTCTCGATCTCGGCACGAATCTGCTTGACGCGACCCGCGATGGCGTCGGCGTCGCCGGAGCCCTCGATGATCGTGGTCTCGTCCTTGGTAACGACGACCTTGCGAGCACGGCCAAGCAGGTCGAGAGTCGCGTTCTCGAGCTTGAGACCGACCTCCTCGGAAATGACCTGACCGCCGGTGAGAATCGCGATGTCCTGAAGCTGCGCCTTGCGACGGTCGCCGAAGCCCGGAGCCTTGACGGCGACGGACTTGAAGATGCCACGGATCTTGTTAACCACGAGAGTCGCGAGAGCCTCGCCGTCCACGTCCTCGGCGATGATGAGGAGCTGCTTGCCGGACTGGATGACCTTGTCGACGACCGGCAGGAGGTCCTTTATGTTGGAGACCTTCGAGTTGACGATCAGGATGTACGGGTCTTCGAACACCGCTTCCTGGCGCTCGGGGTCGGTGACGAAGTACGCCGAAAGGAAACCCTTGTCGAAGCGCATGCCCTCGGTGAGCTCGAGCTCGGTGCCGAACGTGTTCGACTCCTCGACGGTGACAACACCCTCCTTGCCGACCTTGTCGATGGCCTCGGCAATGAGCGCGCCGATCTCCGGGTCCCCGGCAGAGATGGAAGCGGTGGCCGCGATCTCTTCCTTGGTCTCGATTTCCTTGGCTCCCGCGACGAGCGCAGAGATGACGGCCGTTACGGCCTTGTCGATACCGCGCTTGAGGCTGATCGGGTCGGCGCCGGCCGCGACGTTGCGCAGACCTTCGCGAACGAGAGCCTGGGCGAGCACGACCGAGGTGGTCGTTCCGTCGCCGGCAACGTCATCCGTCTTCTTGGCTACCTCTTTGACCAGCTCGGCGCCGATCTTCTCGTAAGGGTCGTCGAGTTCGATTTCCTTGGCGATCGACACACCATCGTTCGTGATGGTGGGTGCGCCCCACTTCTTCTCGAGAACGACGTTGCGACCGCGCGGGCCGAGCGTCACCTTGACGGCGTCAGCCAGGATGTTGAGGCCGCGCTCGAGGCCACGACGGGCCTCTTCGTTGAAAGCAATGATCTTTGCCATGTGTTTTTTCTCGTCCTTCCCGGACGTCTGCCTACCGAATTCTTTAGCACTCGAAGCATGCGAGTGCCAGTGACAAAATTAGCACTCGGCCGGGACGAGTGCAAGAAAGCTCTGTCGGGCTCGTGCGGGCGGCGTCCGTGCGCGCCGGAGAAGTCCCGGACCTCGGATGCCGCGGCTCGACTACTGCGCGACGCGCACAGCCTCGGCCTGCGGCCCCTTGATCCCCGTTCCGATCTCGAAGGTCACGCTCTGCCCCTCCTCGAGAACCTTGTATCCCCCCATGTCGATGGCGGAGTAGTGGACGAACACGTCCTGGCCTCCACCCTCGACGGTGATGAAGCCGTATCCCTTT
>JAODMT010000018.1 GCA_025464975.1 Microbacteriaceae bacterium
CATTCCGGCGCCGATATAGAAGCGCTCGAAGAACCGATTGTTGAGCGGGTAGAGGAATAGCACGTGCTTCAAGAGGTGCGGGGCGATGCGCTGAAGCAGGAGGCCGCGCTCCTTGAGCGCCTCGCGCACGAGCCGGAAGTCGAGCTGTTCGAGATACCGAATGCCGCCGTGAACGAGCTTCGACGAGCGGCTCGATGTTCCGCTCGCCCAGTCTCGGGCCTCCACCATTCCGGTACTGAGACCGCGGGTTACGGCGTCGAGGGCGCTGCCCGTGCCGACGATCCCTCCCCCCACGACGAGGATGTCAAGTTCCTTCTCTTTGAGCGCGGTTATTGCAGCAGCGCGCTCCTCCGGTCCCAGTTTCGATGAGCGGGTTACCGTCTTTAGCATTGCCATCTCTGCCTCCGTTGGTTCGCTACGTTACTTGTGGTACGGCGCCACCACTACCTCGACCCGTTGAAATTCTTTGAGGTCGGAGTACCCGGTCGTGGCCATCGATCGGCGAAGGGCGCCGACGAGGTTGACGGTGCCGTCCGCGACCGCGGAAGGCCCGTACAGGATCTCTTTGAGCGGGGCGACCTGGCCGACCTGCACCCGGTTGCCGCGAGGAAACTCGCCGTGGTGCGCCTCGGTGCCCCAGTGCCAGCCGCCGCCGGGTGCCTCCGTCGCGCGCGCGAGCGTGGAGCCGAGCATCACGGCATCCGCGCCGACCGAGAAGGCCTTGGCGATGTCCCCGGAGGTGCCGAGTCCCCCGTCGGCGATTACGTGCACGTAGCGGCCGCCGGACTCGTCCATGTAGTCGCGGCGCGCCCCCGCGACATCCGCAACTGCCGTCGCCATGGGAGCGTGGATGCCGAGGCTCGCCCTCGTCGTTGAGGCGGCACCGCCACCGAAGCCGACGAGCACTCCGGCCGCACCGGTTCGCATGAGGTGAAGGGCCGGGGTGTAGCCGGCCGCGCCGCCGACGATAACCGGGACGTCGAGCTCATAGATGAATTTCTTCAGGTTGAGCGGTTCCTGATTCTTCGACACGTGTTCCGCGCTCACCGTCGTACCGCGGATCACGAAGAGGTCGACGCCGGCCTCGACCACGGTCTTGTGGAGCTCCTGGGTGCGCTGCGGGGAGAGAGCCGCGGCGACGGTCACGCCAGCGGCGCGGATCTCTGCCAGCCGCGAGATCACGAGTTCTGGCTTGATCGGCTCGGCGTAGATCGCCTGCATGCGAGCGGTCGCCTGAAAGGCCGGCAACGAGCGAATCTCCTCAAGCAGCGGCGCCGGGTCGTCGTACCGCGTCCAGAGCCCCTCGAGGTCGAGCACGCCGAGGCCGCCGAGTTGCCCCATGAGGATCGCGGTGGCGGGAGACACCACTGAGTCCATCGGCGCAGCGAGGAACGGAATGGAGAACTGGTAGGCGTCGATGCCCCAGTTGACCGAAACGTCCTGCGGGTCGCGAGTGCGCCGACTCGGCACTATGGCGATGTCGTCAAAGGCATACACCCGGCGAGCGCGCTTGGCGCGGCCGATTTCTACGTCACTCACGTAGTTAGCCTACCGGGGAGGTCTGACTCCGGGGGTGCCTGAGCCCCCGGCTCGTCCGTGACGCCTGAACCCCGCCTCGTCCGTGACTCGGTTCCCGGCGCCGTCCACCCCCGTCAGGGGACAGGATGCGCTCCTCCCGGGCGCCCGGAGAAGCCGAAGTTGTCCCCTCGGCGGCACGACACAGGAAGGGCGCGGCACAGAAGCCGCACGACACAGAAAGGCACGACACAGAACGTCACGGCACAGAAGAGCCGGGCGCAGAGGAGTGCCCGGCCGACCGCTCCCGACGGTAAGCGCTAGTAGTTCGGCGCCCCGACGGTCAGCGCGAGTAGTTCGGCGCCTCGACGGTCATCTGGATGTCGTGCGGGTGCGACTCCTTGAGTCCCGCGGCGGTGATCCGCACGAACTTGCCCTTTTGCTTGAGCTCCGGGATGGTGCGCGCGCCGGTGTAGAACATCGACTGGCGCAAGCCACCGAGAAGTTGGTAGGCGACGGCGGACAGCGGCCCGCGATACGGGACCTGCCCCTCGATGCCCTCGGGGATGAGTTTGTCGTCCGAGGGAACGTCGGCCTGGAAATAGCGGTCCTTCGAGTACGAGGTCTTCTCGCCGCGACTCTGCAGTGCGCCAAGCGATCCCATGCCGCGATACTTCTTGAACTGTTTGCCGTTGACGAAAACCAGGTCTCCGGGGCTCTCGTCGCAACCGGCGAGGAGGGAGCCGAGCATCACGGTGTCCGCTCCGGCGACGAGCGCCTTGGCGATGTCGCCGGAGTACTGCAGTCCGCCGTCGGCGATCACCGGGATGCCGTGCTCCCGGGCCGCGAGAGACGCCTCGTATACGGCGGTCACCTGCGGCACTCCGACGCCGGCGACGACACGAGTGGTGCAGATCGAGCCCGGTCCGACACCGACCTTGATGGCGTCCGCTCCCGCATCGACGAGCGCCTGTGCGCCGCTCCGCGTTGCGACGTTGCCGCCGATGATGTCGACGTTGCGGGCGACCGGGTCACTCTTGAGCCGGCGGATGATGTCGATGACACCCTTGCTGTCCCCGTTGGCGGTGTCGACGACGAGAGCGTCGACACCGGCGTCGATGAGGAGCATGGCGCGCTCCCACGCGTCCCCGAAGAATCCGATCGCCGCGGCGACGCGCAAGCGACCCTCGGCATCCTTCGTGGCATGCGGAAACTGCTCCGACTTGTCGAAGTCCTTGACGGTGATGAGCCCGCGGAGGCGACCGTTGGCGTCGATGAGCGGAAGCTTTTCGATCTTGTGCTGGGCAAAAATGGCGACGGCGTCGTCGGGATCGATGCCCTCCGGCGCGGTGATGAGCGGGGTGCGCGTCATGACGTCGCGGACGTAGGTCGTCGACTTCTCGAACGGCGAGACGAAGCGCATGTCCCGGTTGGTGATGATTCCGACGAGTCGACCGTCGCCCTCGACGACCGGCAGCCCGGAGATCCGGAACTGTCCACACAGGACGTCAACCTCGGCGACGGTGGCATCGGGTGTCGTCGTCACGGGGTTGGTGATCATCCCGGACTCCGAGCGCTTGACCCGGTCCACCTGGTCGGCCTGATCTCCGATTGACAGGTTGCGGTGCAGAACGCCGAGGCCCCCCTCGCGGGCGATCGCGATGGCCATGCGGGACTCCGTGACCGTGTCCATTGCGGAGGAGAGGAGCGGGGCGGCGACCGTGATCCGTCGGCTCAGTCGGGTTCTGGTGTCCGCCTCGCTCGGGATCACGTCCGTGTGACCGGGCAAGAGCATGACGTCGTCGTATGTGAGTCCGATGAAACCGAAGGGATCCGGCTGATCCATGAAGTCCTCTTATTCGCGGGTGGGTTGATCGAATGCCGGCCTGCGACTATGGATTCCGGTATCCCATGTTAACCACTCCGACCCCCGGCTATTCCACAACCGGCAGAATCGACGTCGCTCCCTGTGCGTCGTCCGAGCGACGTCCGCGGCGCGCGGCGAGAATCAGATCGATGCTCAGGATGACGAGGGCGATCCAGACCATCCCGAAGCCCCACCAGCGCACCGTCGTCATCGCCTCACCAAGCACCGCGGCACCGAACACGAACTGGATGACCGGGGTCAGGTACTGCACCAATCCGAGGTAGACGAGCGGCAGTCGCCTGGCCGCGGCGGCGAAGAGCAGCAGCGGAACGGCCGTGGCCACTCCGACGAACGCGAGAGCGATGGTGTGCCCGATGCTCACCGTTCCGAAGGTTATTCCCGCGCCCGCGGCGACCAGCACCAGCTGAATGAGCGCGACCGGCACGAGCCACGCGGTCTCGATGGTGAGCCCGCTCAGGGCATCGACGGCTCCGCCGACCCTCTTCTTGATGAGTCCGTAAAAGCCGAACGACAACGCGAGGGCGAGCGAGACCCACGGGAGCGCCCCGTAGTTCACCCCAAGCACCGCAACGGCGATCACACTCACCCCCACTGCGACCCACTGCAGCGCGCGCAACCGCTCTCGCAAAAACACAACCCCGAGCAGCACGGTGACTATCGGGTTGATGAAGTAGCCGAGCGCCGCTTCAATCACCTGCCCGCTCAGCGTGGCGTAGATATAGACCTGCCAGTTGACGAAGATGAACGCGGCGGCGAGGCCCATGGTGCCGACAATTCGGGGCTGGCGGAGCAGAGCGATGAGCGGCCGCCACTTGCGGGTCACCGTGACGACGAGCACGCAGAAGACGAGAGAAAACAGGATGCGCCACGCGACGATCTCAACAGCGCCGCTCGGTTGCAACAGCAGGAAGTAGGCCGGAAGAACGCCCCACAGCCCGTAGGCGAGTACCGCGGACAGCACGCCGGACCTTACTCGAGACTGCTCGGGCGACTTCGGCGACGTGAGGGTAGACATGGCTTACGGATACTACGGCAAAAAAGAAGGCCCGTCCGCGGTGCGGACGGGCCTTCTTCTACGTGAACTTCTAACTAGCGGGTGACCACCGCGAGCACGTCCCGAGCCGAGAGAACGAGCAGGTCTTCCCCGCCGTACTTCACCTCGGTGCCGCCGTACTTGGAGTAGATGACCTTGTCGCCTACGGCGATGTCGAGCGGGATGCGGTTGCCGTTGTCGTCGATGCGACCCGGTCCAACTGCCACGACCTCGCCCTCCTGGGGCTTCTCCTTCGCGGTGTCAGGAATGACGAGACCGGAAGCAGTAGTCTGCTCAGCCTCGACCTGCTTGATGACAATGCGATCCTCGAGCGGCTTGATGGAGACCGACACGGTTGACCTCTTTCTTGAAGACTTAGAAATCTTGGGTTAGCAGCCTCGTGACGAGAGTGCCAGATGTAGCTTAGCGGCGGGTTAGCACTCGTGCAAGGCGAGTGCCAATTGCTACGGTTGGCCTATGGACTCCTCCGAGCTGGTCGAGCTGTTGACCGGTGACGGCCTCCGGCTACTCGATTCCCTACCCCCCTGGGAGTCCAGCGCCAACGTCGTCTCGGTGGTCACCGAGCTTCGAAATGCCGGACACTCCCCGGCCCGAGTCGCCGCGGTGCTCACCCAGTCGAAGCTCCGGGCGAAGGCCGTCGGCAAGTTCGGACTGTTTGCGGAGCGGATGCTGTTCACCGAGGCCGGGCTCGAACAGGCAACCCGGCTTCGGGTGGCCGCGCTGCACGCGGGGCGGTTCCAGGCGGCGGGCCTGACCACGATTGCCGACCTCGGAAGCGGGATCGGCGGCGATGCGCTTGCGATCGCGGCTCTCGACATCGCCGTGACGGCAGTGGAACGGGACGAGGTCACCGCGGCGATCGCCGCGTACAACCTGGCCCCGTGGTCGAACGCGACGGTGGTCAACGCCGACGCGACCGATTTCGACCTCTCCGGTTTCGACGGCGTCTACCTCGACCCCGCCAGGAGGACGGCCGGACACCAGAACACCTCGCGGATCACCAATCCCGCCGATTACTCCCCGTCGCTCGATTTCGCGTTCGGCCTTGGTGATCAGCTTCCGACCGGGATCAAGCTCGGGCCGGGGATCGATCGCGAGATGATCCCCGACGGCACCGAGGCACAGTGGGTCTCCGTCGATCGGGAAGTGGTCGAACTGGGACTCTGGTTCGGTGCCGTCGCTCGCCCCGGTATCGCCCGGTCCGCGCTCGTGCTCGGCGAGCACGGATCCGCCGAGCTGAGCGCCGGTGCAGACAGCGTGGATGTCGAGACGGGAGAGCTCGGCGAGTTCGTCTACGAACCGGATGGCGCGGTCATCCGGGCCCGATTGATCGGCGACCTCGGCCGGAGGCTCGGCGCGACAATGCTGAGCGACGGCATCGCCTACCTCAGCTCCGACACCGCGGTGTCGACCCCGTTCGCGGCGTGCTTTCGGGTGACCGACGTGTTCGCCCTGGACGAACGCCGGCTCAAGCGGGAACTGGCCGCCCGGCAGATCGGCTCGCTCGAAATCAAGAAGCGGGGGGTGGACATCGACCCCGCAGCCTTTCGCAAGCGGCTGGGCCTTCGGGGGGACGGGGCGGCGACCCTCATCCTGACTCGCGTCGCCGGGCGGCACACCGCGCTGCTCTGCGAGCGCGTGCTCTTTCCCTAGCTGACGCTTACTTACTGCTGGTAGAGGGTTCCGTTCGAGGCGGCAAGCCCGACCAGGAGCGCGAAGAGAATGATGCCCAGTACCCACAGCACCGTGAACACGTATCCGATGATCGTTCCGGCGAGCGCGAGGCCGCGCCCGGCCTCACCGGTCCGCTTGATCTGGTTGAGTGCGATGTGCCCGCAAATGATGCCGCCCGGCGGGATCACGATCCCCAAGACCAGGGCGACGATCGCGAGGGTGTTCAGGCGGGGGCCGGCGGCAGACGACGAGTACGGGGACTGCGCGGGAGGTACTGCGGTCATGGTCGGCTCCAGGATCGGTGAGTAGAGTTCAGCGCTGCCATAGTGGCACCACGGCTTGCGCACTGTCAACGCGTCGGTGTGTGACCGCGTTCCTGGTTCAGGCCTGGATCACGGTGACCGGAAGGGTCGAGTCCGCTCCGAAGGACAGACCCGAGGGGGCGTGACCGCTCTCGATGAGCTGGGCGGCAATGACGGCGATCATCGCCCCGTTATCGGTGCAGAGCGACAGCGGCGGAATGCGCAATTCGATGCCGGCGTCCGCGCAGCGCACTCCTGCCAGCTCTCGAACGCGAGCGTTGGCGACCACGCCGCCGCCAAGAAGCAGTCGAGGCACGCCGAGGTCGCGGCACGCCGCAATCGCCTTGGTCAGCAGCACGTCCGTGACCGCTTCGCGGAAGCTCGCCGCGACATCCGCAACCGGAACCGGCTCTCCGGCGTCGCGCTTCTGCTCCACCCAGCGGGCGACCGCGGTCTTCAGGCCGCTGAAGGAGAAGTCGTAGCGATGCTTCTCAAGGTCCTTCGGCTGGCTGAGCCCGCGGGGAAACCGGATGGCGGCCGGGTCCCCTGTGGCGGCAACACGGTCGATCTCCGGGCCGCCGGGGTAGGGCAGGCCGAGCAGCCGGGCCACCTTGTCGAACGCCTCCCCCGCCGCGTCGTCGATGGTTTCGCCGAGCAACTCGACGTCGGAGACGAGATCCCGCACCAACAGAAGCGAGGTGTGGCCGCCGGAGACGAGGAGCGCGATGGTCGGCAGTTCGATCTCCGTTCCGTCGTCGCGAAGCACGTCCGCGCCGACGTGACCGACGAGATGATTGATCGCGTAAATCGGCTTGTCCAGTGCGACGGCGAGCGCCTTCGCGGCACCGACGCCGACCATGAGCGCGCCGGAGAGGCCTGGGCCGCTCGTGACGGCGATCGCGTCGAGCTGGTCGAGGGTGATGTCGGCTTCGGCTAACGCGGCCTTGAGCGCCGGGGTCAGCGCCTCGAGGTGGGCTCGTGCCGCTATTTCCGGCACGACTCCGCCGTATCGGGCGTGCTCCTCCATCGACGAGGCGATCACGTTGGCGAGTAGCGTTGTCCCGCGCACGATGCCGATTCCGGTCTCGTCGCAACTCGTCTCGATGCCGAGCACCAGGGCGCCGCTGCCCCTGATCTCCGGGGTCACTGGCCGACCGCCGGGCTGGTGACGGGGTCGGGAACGCGCAGCCGCATCACGATCGCGTCGACGCCGTCGGGCTGGTAGTAGCCGACCCGCACGGCGATCTCCTCGAAACCGAGGTCTTCGTACAGGCGCTTCGGCCCGGGGTTATCGGCGCGAACCTCGAGGAAAACCTCGACGGCCCCACGCTTGCGCGCCTCGCTGATGAGCGCGTTCATCAGCGCACGACCGAGGCCGGCCCGGCGTGCCGATTGGGCGACGGCGATGGTTTGGATGTCTCCCTCGTGGGCGCCCTGCGGCGCGAACAGCCCGGCGTAGCCATCGATTTCGCCGGGAAAGCTGAGACGATCGGCAACGAGGTAGTAGCACTGCGGGTTGCGCAAGTCGCTCAGCATGGCGTCGCCCGACCAGGCGTCGGAGCCGAACGTGCCGGTCTCCAGTTCCATGATGCGTTCGAGGTCGTCCGGCCGCGCACGGCGAAGCTGCCAGGTCATCAGCTCACCCGCTTCGGACCGGCCGACACCGTGGCATCCGGGGCCCGAAGGTAGAGCGCCTCCGGCCCGGCGAATTCGCGGCGGTGAAGATAGAGCCCCTCGGCGAGCAGACCGACGGATGCCGCCGACACCTCCGCCGCGTCGAGCCGCTCGAACCCGTGGTAGCCGTCGACCGCGTCGGCCAGCTCGTCTGGCCGGCACAGGCCCGGACCCTGAACGCGCACGGGGAGTCCCTCCCCGTCCGCGCCCCAGTAGGCGCTGAAGTAGACCTCGCGCCGACGGGCATCCGTGACAACCAGAAGAGGGCCGCCGTTTCCGGCGGCGTAGTGTCCCCATGCGACGGCGTCGTGGCTGACC
The DNA here is from genome assembly GCA_025464975.1 of Microbacteriaceae bacterium. Classification (GTDB taxonomy): domain Bacteria; phylum Actinomycetota; class Actinomycetes; order Actinomycetales; family Microbacteriaceae; genus Lacisediminihabitans. The sequence continues at coordinate 8,426 of JAODMT010000018.1, forward strand.
ACGCGCACCAGAGGCTTCGTCGTCCCGAACGCGAAGGCTTGCGCCGCCGCGATCCCGACCCGGAGTCCGGTGAACGGGCCGGGACCCATTCCGATGGCGACGCCCGAAAGCGTAGAGACCGCGACCCCCGACCGTTCGATGGCCGACCGGATCGCTTCACCGATCACCTCGGCGTGACGGCGCGTGTCGGCCTCGCCGATCTCGACCAGTGTGCCGAGATCACGATCGACCACGGCGACGCTCGTGCCGGCTGAGGTGTCGATGGCGAGCAGCATCAGTCCAGCCTAAGGTCCAGCCAGCGTTCCCCGTGGCCGGTGATCGTCACGGTGCGCGGCTCGACGAGCTCGTCCCCGTCGATACCGGTCGGTGCCGCGCCGGCGAATGCCGCTCGGGGGGATGCCGCGCCGGTCGGGCGTTCGATGCTGATCTCGAGCCAGTCCTCGGTGACCCCATCGAGCATCCCGGCAGCCCACTCGACGACCACTATCGAAGCGTCGAAGTCGATGTCGAGATCGTCCAATTCGGCGGGGCCGCCGAGCCGATATGCGTCAACGTGCACGAGCGGGGGCCCCGAGTCGAGCCGCTCGTGGGTTCTGGCGAGCACGAACGTTGGGCTCGTCACGGCACCGCGCACGCCGAGCCGCTCCCCGAGTCCACGGGTCATCGTGGTTTTCCCCGCGCCGAGCTCCCCGTTGAGCGCAATCAGGTCGCCGGCTCGCACCTTCGTGGCGAGCCGCGCACCGAGCTCGGCCATCTGTTCCGGTGAGTCAATCCGCAGCTGCATAGGTCCACTCGATCCGGCCACCGAGTCGGGTGACGATCTCGTAGTTGATGGTGCCGGCGGCGTTCGCCCAGTCTTCCGCGGTCGGCACCCCGGCAGCGGGATCTCCCATCAGGATCGCCCGGTCGCCGACCTCGACCGCGTCGTCGCCGACGTCGACAACGAACTGGTCCATCGCCACCCGGCCGGCCACGCGGTAGCGGCGCCCGTTGATCGAGACCGGGCCGCGGCCGGAGGCATGCCGCGGAATTCCGTCTGCGTACCCGAGCGGCACGAGGGCGAGCGTGGTCTCCCGTTCCGTGCGGTAGTCGTGCCCGTAGGACACTCCACTGTCGGCAGGCACCCGCTTGGTCGACGCGATACGCGCGCTGAGCTCGAGCGCCGGCCGAAGGCCGAGGTCGGCGGAGGTCTGGTCGTCGAACGGCGACAGCCCGTAGCTGCCGAGCCCGATCCGAACCAGATCGAATCGAGAGGTCGGTACCCGGATTGCACCGGCGGTCGCGGCGAGATGCAGAATCTCCGGGTCGAGTCCGGCCGCCCGCGCCGCCTCGATGGCGCGCGAGAAAGCGGCGACCTGGGCGAGATCGGCGTCCTCCCCGGAGTTGGCGAGGTGGCTCCACAGGCCGCGCACTCTGATCCGCCCGGTCCTTTCAAGGGCCACCGCCGCGTCGAACAGTTCGGGCCAGTCGGAGGCCGTCGCACCATTCCGGCCGAGTCCGGTGTCCACCTTGAGTTGCACGACGGCCGGGCCGCCGGATGCCGCGGCGACGCGCTCGAGCTGGGCACGGTAGCTCACCCCGATGTCGATTCCCGCTGCGATCGCACCGGCAAAGTCGGCATCCGGATCGTGCAGCCAGGCCAGCACCGGGGCGCTGATGCCCGCGGCCCGCAGCTCGAGGGCCTCCTCGATCGTGACGACGCCGAGCCAGGCGGCCCCGGCCGCGACCGCGGCCTTCGCCACGGGGATCGCCCCGTGGCCGTAGCCGCGGGACTTGACCACGACCATGATCGGGGTTCCGATGTCGCGCCGAAGGGCTTTCACGTTGTGCGCGATGGCCGAGAGATCGACGCGGGCCTCGCGAAGCGGACGGCTCACGACTCCCCCTCGACGACGACGTAGGCGATCGCCACCCCGGCGTCGTGGCTCATCGAGAGATGGATGTGCCGAATCCCGAGCCCGGCGACGATTTCGGCGAGCCCGTTGTAGACCTCGATCGACGGGTTGCCGAGGTCGTTCGACACCACTGCCATGTCGTGCCAGCGCACCCCGGTCGAATCCCCGATCGCTTTGATCAGCGCTTCCTTCGCGGCGAACCGGGCCGCCATCGACCGCAACGATCGGGTGGTGTCGCCGTCGCTTCGCTCCCGGTCGGTGAACAAGCGAGCCAGCACGCCGGGGGTGCGATCGGTCGCCCGCTCGAACCGAGCGAGATCGACGACGTCAACGCCGATGCCGACGATCATGGCCGGCTACTCGACCGTGACCGACTTGGCCAGGTTGCGCGGCTGGTCGACGTCGAGCCCCTTGGCCGCGGCGAGTTCCATCGCGAAGATGTGCAGCGGGGCCACGGCGAGGATCGGCTCGAACAGGGTCGAGGCGAGCGGAATCGGGATCACCACGTCCGCGAACGGAAGGACCGCGGCATCCCCCTGCTCGGCGATCGCGAGGATGCGAGCGCCGCGGGCGCGGATCTCCTGGATGTTGGAGACGACCTTCTTGTGCAGTGAGTCCTTCGCTCGCGGGCTCGGAACGATGACGAACACGGGCTGTCCCGGCTCGATCAGTGCGATGGGGCCGTGCTTGAGCTCCCCGGCCGCGAATCCCTCGGAGTGGATGTAGGCGACCTCCTTGAGCTTCAGCGCGCCCTCGAGGGCGATCGGGTATCCGGCGTGGCGCCCGAGGAAGATCACGGATCGGGTGTCGGTCATCCAGCCGGCCAGCTGCTTGATCGCATCCTGTTCCTCGAGCACGACGTCGAGCTGCGCCGGGAGGGCGCTCAGCTCGCCGAGCAGGTCGGCGATCTCCCCTGGTTCGAGGGTGCCGCGGATGCTCGCCAGGTGCAGCCCGAAGAGATAGATCGCCGCGACCTGCGCGACGAAGGCCTTGGTCGAGGCGACGGCGACCTCCGGCCCGGCGTGGGTGTACAGCACCGCATCCGATTCGCGCGGGATCGTCGAGCCCTGAGTGTTGCAGATCGACAGGGTGCGGGCACCGTGTTCTGAGGCGTACTTGACGGCCATCAGGGTGTCCATGGTCTCGCCGGACTGGCTGATCGACACGACGAGGGTATTCCGGTCGATCACCGGGTCGCGGTAGCGGAACTCGTGCGAGAGTTCGACGTCGACGGGCACCTTTGCCCACTTCTCGATCGCGTACTTGCCGAGCATCGCGGAGTAGGCCGCGGTGCCGCAGCCGACCACGACGACGCGGTTGATGTCGCGCAGAATGTCGGGGCCGAGGACGTCGAGTTCCGGCAGCTTGACGGCGCCGTCGACGATTCGCCCGATGAGGGTGTTCGCGATGGCGGCCGGCTCCTCGCTGATCTCCTTCGCCATGAAGCTCGACCAGCCGCCCTTCTCGGCGGCGGAGGCATCCCACTCGATCTCGAACTCGCGGGCGTCAACCGGTTCGCCGAAGAAGTCCGTGACCGTCACGGAGTCGCTGCGGATGGTCACAACCTGGTCCTGGCCGATTTCCATCGCCCGGTGGGTGTGTTCGACAAACGCCGCGACATCTGAGCCGAGGAAGTTCTCACCGTCGCCGAGGCCGATCACCAGCGGTGAGTTCCGGCGGGCGCCGACCACAACGCCGGGCTGATCCTTGTGCAGCACGAGCAGGGTGAACGCGCCGTGCAAGCGAGCAACGACATTCAGCAGCGCCTTGGAGAGGTCGCCGGTCTTCTGGTATTCGAGGCCGACGAGCAGCGCGGCGACCTCGGTGTCCGTCTCGCTCGTGAACACGGTGTCCGGATGCTCGGCGACGAGCTCCGCCTTCAGCTCCGCGAAGTTCTCGATTATGCCGTTGTGGATGAGGGCGAGCTTGCCGTTGTCGCCGAGGTGCGGGTGCGCGTTCTGGTCGTTCGGTCCGCCGTGGGTCGCCCAGCGGGTGTGCCCGATCCCCGTCGATCCGTTCGCGAGGGTGAGCGCCTCCAGGTCGTCGACGAGCACCTGAAGCTTGCCGGCGCGCTTGCGCGTGTGCAGTTCCCCGTCGGGGTCGATCACGGCGATACCGGCGGAATCGTAGCCGCGATATTCGAGTCGCCGCAGACCCCCCAGCAGCACTTCGACGCTCTGGTTACTGCCGACGTATCCCACAATCCCACACATGGGCTTGATTTTACGGTACTCCGCGAGCGCAACCGCGATGGGCGCTCCCCCGCGAGCCGTTCACCTCCCCGTCGGGTAGCCTGATGGCCTATGCCTGAGCACGGGTCAAACGGCCACACGACGCCCTTCGTTGAGATCGATCGCGCCGATTGGGCGACTCTCGCGCCTACGACCGAACTGCCGCTCTCTCCGACGGAGATCGTGGAGATACGTGGGCTCGGAGATCGGCTCGACCTCAATGAGGTGACGGATGTCTACCTTCCGCTGAGCAAGCTGATCAGCCTGTACGCGGTCGGCGCGCGCCAGCTACACCGGGACACGAGTCGCTTTCTCGGCCGGGATACGCTCGCAACCCCGTTCGTGATCGGCGTTGCCGGTTCGGTCGCCGTCGGCAAATCCACGAGCGCCCGCTTGCTTCGTGAACTTCTGTCGCGCTGGGAGGACACCCCCCGGGTGGAGCTCGTGACCACCGACGGCTTTTTGCTGCCGAACGCGGAGCTGGAGCGACGCGGGCTCATGGAGCGCAAGGGATTTCCGGAGTCGTACGACCGCCGAGCACTGCTTCGCTTTGTCGCCAACGTGAAGAGCGGGGTCGAAGAGGTGCGCGCGCCCTTCTATTCGCACCTCAGCTACGACATCGTGCCGAACGCCGAGGTGGTCGTGCGTCGGCCGGACATCCTCATCGTCGAGGGACTCAACGTGCTGCAACCACCGACGACCGGTTCCGGTCTCGCGGTGAGCGACCTGTTCGACTTCACGGTGTATGTCGACGCCCGAACCTCCGACATCGCCAGGTGGTACGAGGAACGGTTTCTCAAGTTGCAACAGGGGGCATTCGCCAATCCCAAGTCGTATTTCCACCGGTTCGCGAGCCTCTCGCGCGGGGAGGCAATCGCCCGGGCATCCACGATCTGGAAGTCGATCAACGAACCGAATCTGCTGCAGAACGTGCTTCCGACCCGCTCCCGAGCCGACCTCGTGTTGCGCAAGGGCGCGGACCACGCCGTGAACAGCGTGTTGCTTCGGAAGATCTAGCCCGCTTTCCCGCCCGCGGTGCGCAAGCCCCTTAGAACGAGAGGCGCTCCCGCACTACCCCGGCGAGGGACTCTGCGATCTCTTCCGCGAGTTCCTGATGCGCGGCCTCAACCATCACCCGAACCAGCGGTTCGGTTCCGGACGGTCGAAGCAGCACCCGTCCCGTGTCGCCGAGCCGCTGCTCCGCGGTCAGAATCGCGGCGGCGATCACGTCGTCGGACTTGAGTTTGTGGTGGTCGACGCCGCGCACATTGACCATCGTCTGCGGGAACACGGTCATGATCGAGGCGAGATCCGCGAGGCTCTTCCCGGTGCGGGCCATCTCGGCGAGCAGGTGCAGCCCGGTGAGAATCCCGTCTCCCGTCGTTGCGTAGGCGCTCATGATCACGTGTCCGGACTGCTCACCACCGAGGCTGAAACCCCGCTCGTTGAGCGTCTCGAGCACGTACCGGTCGCCGACCGCGGTCTGGATGAGCGTGATGCCGTGCTCGGCCATCGCGACCTTGAGTCCGAGGTTGCTCATGACTGTCGCGACCAGAGTGTTCTCGGCGAGCAGCCCGCGTTCCTTCATCGACACCGCGAGAATCGCCATGATCTGATCGCCGTCAACGACGCGGCCGAGGTGATCGACGGCGAGACAGCGGTCCGCGTCCCCGTCGTGGGCGATTCCCACGTCCGCGCCGTGCTCGAGCACGGCAGCGGCCAATACGTCGAGGTGGGTCGAGCCAACTCCGTCGTTGATGTTGTAGCCGTCTGGGTCGGCGCCGATTACGGTGACCTTCGCGCCGGCGTCGGTGAACACCTCCGGCGAGATCCCGGCGGCGGCACCGTTGGCGCAGTCGAGCACAACGTGGATGCCGTCCAGCCGGTTCGGAAGCGTCGACAGCAGGTGAACGACGTAACGGTCCTCGGCATCGGCGAATCGCCGGATGCGTCCGACCTCGACGCCGGTCGGGGCCAATTTCTGCTGACCGAGCGCCGCCTCGATTCGGTCCTCGACCTCATCCGGCAGCTTGGTGCCGCCGACCGCGAAGAACTTGATGCCGTTGTCCGGCGCGGCGTTGTGCGAGGCGGAAATCACCACACCAAAGTCGGCCTTGATGTCCCCGATGAGGAACGCCGCGGCCGGGGTGGGGATGATTCCGGCGTCGAGCACGTCGACGCCGGAACTCGCGAAACCCGCCGCGACCGCTGCGGCGATGAACTCGCCAGAAACCCGGGGGTCTCTGGCGATCACGCCGACCGGTCGGCGGCCGGATGCCCGCCTGCCGTCGGCAAACCGTCCCTTGCCGAGAACGACGGAGGCCGCCTGAGCAAGACTCAGAGCAAGCTCCACCGTAATGTCATGGTTCGCCAGGCCCCGAACGCCGTCGGTGCCGAAAAGCCGTGGCATGAGCCGGTTTCGCGCGCGTTAGCGCTTGGAGAACTGAGGAGCCTTACGGGCCTTCTTGAGTCCGGCCTTCTTACGCTCCTTGACGCGAGCGTCGCGGCTGAGGAATCCGGCCTTCTTGAGCGCAGCGCGGTTGTTCTCCTCGTCGATCTGGTTGAGCGAGCGGGAGATGCCAAGGCGAAGGGCGCCGGCCTGGCCGGACGGGCCACCACCGGTGATGCGCGCAATGACGTCGTAGCTGCCGAGCAGGTCGAGAACCTTGAACGGGTCGTTGATCAGCTGCTGGTGCAGCTTGTTCGGGAAGTAGTCCTCGAGGGTGCGGCCGTTCACCGTGATGGTGCCGTTACCGGGAGCGATGCGCACGCGGGCAATGGCCTGCTTGCGGCGTCCGACGGCTGCGCCGGGAACGTTGAGGACCGCGCGTGGGGTCTTTGGTGCAACCTCGGCCGGGCTCTCGGTGGAGTAGCTCTCGAGAACTGCCTCGTCGATTGAATCTTCGATCTTCGCCATGATGTTGGAAATCCTTTTTTTACTGGTCCGCGCTACTGCGCGACCTGGCCGAGGGTGTAGGTCTTGGGCTGCTGAGCAGCGTGGGGGTGCTCGGCGCCGGCGTAGACCTTGAGCTTGGTGAGCTGGGCGCGACCGATCGAGTTCTTGGGGAGCATGCCGCGAACCGCCTTCTCGACGGCGCGCGTCGGGTGCTTCTCGAGCATTTCGATGTAGGTCATCGAGCTGAGGCCACCCGGGTAACCGGAGTGACGGTAGGCACGCTTCTGAGCGAGCTTCGCGCCGGTGAGCGCGACCTTCTCGGCGTTGATGATGATGACGAAGTCGCCCATGTCCATGTGCGGGGCGAAGGTGGGCTTGTGCTTCCCGCGCAGCAGAACCGCGGCGTGGCTGGCGAGACGGCCGAGAACGATGTCGGTCGCGTCGATGATGATCCACTCGCGCTGGACATCGTCGAGCTTGGGAGAAAAGGTGCGCGTCACAGTAATACTGCTTTCTTGTCGAAATGAGGTGATCGTGAATCCCACTCCGATGGGTGTTCGTCCGGGAAGATTCTCGGTGAACGCTGCCGGTGGAGGGCTCAAGTTCGGGTACCACGCCACAAAGCGCAGGCACCAAGGGACAAGATTAGTGCACCGCCGCCGATTCGGTCAAACCGGGAGCACCAGGCTGCGACGATTGCGAGTTTGCAGCGCGCGCGCCTGAACCTCTGAGTCCGGCGGGTACCCGACCTCGACGAGGTTGAGCCCCTTCGCCGGCATCACTTTGAAGTCGCTCGGCCGCTCGAGCTGGTCGCGAAGAAGCACGAGGCGGTCGGCCTCGAGCTTGCCCTCCCCGACCGCGACGGCGGCACCAACCAGCGAGCGCACCATGCTGTGACAGAAGGCATCGGCCATCACCTCGGCAACCAGCACGCCGTCTTCGGCACGCCGCCAGCGGAACCTCTGCAGGGTCCGCACCGTCGTCGCCCCCTCCCGCGGCTTGCAAAACGCTGCCCAGTCGTGAAGCCCGGTCAACGCCTCGGCGGCGTCGTTCATGCGGTCGACGTCGAGCACGGCGGGATACCAGAGGGTGTGGTTGCGCAGCAGAGGGTTCCGGGGCGCGGACGAATCGGCGACCCGGTATTCGTATCGGCGCCACAGCGCGGAGAAGCGAGCGTCGAAGCCGTCGGGTGCGAACGAGCCACGGTAGACGAAGATGTCGGCATTCAGCCCGGCGATGCCGTTGAGTCGCCGACCGAGCGCGCGGGGACCGTCGAACCTCTCACCCGGTCGCAGCGGCGGCGTCTTGCCTCGCGGGCGGGACAGCACGCCGAGCTGGGCCGGCGTCACGTCGAGGTGGGCGACCTGCCCGGTCGCATGCACACCGGCATCCGTCCGACCGGCGACCGTAAGTTGCGGGGTCGGTCCGTGCTTTCCAAAAATGATGGCGAGCGCGGCCTCGAGTTCCCCCTGCACCGTTCGCAGCCCCGGCTGTGCCGACCAGCCGAGAAAGTTTCCTCCGTCGTAGGCGAGATCGAGCCGAATGCGGGTCATCGATGGCGCCGGCCCGGTCACGGAGGGGTCGATCGATTCGGTCTTGATCGATGCTCCGCCGTCCACCCGACGAGTCTATTCCGGGCGTGAGCATCGGTTCGCACCTAACCGCGAGGCCGGAGGTTGGTGACAAGTTACCGATGCGGGGTTGCGCCGATGCCGGCGGATAGGCACCCCGGTGCCGACTCAAAACGCAGGAGATTCACCGCGTGGCGTGGCATGCGCGCGAAAAACAGGTGCCGCGGTGGTGATTCTCCTGCGTTTTCGGTGACTCACGTGCGGTTTCGGCGGCGCACGGCTGCTTCCGGGCACGGCGGAGCCGGTGTTGCCGCTCGCACCTAGCCGCGGGGCCGGAGAGGGAGGACTATCGAAGGATGCGACTCGACCCGACGACCCCCATTTCTCCCATGCTCGCGAAGGCCGTCGGCAGCATCCCGGAACCGGATTCCGTTGAGGGAGGACTCAGCTACGAGCCGAAATGGGACGGATTCAGGGCCATCATCTACTTCGATGGAGACTCGGTGGAAATCGGCAGCCGCGGGTCAAGGCCACTGACCCGCTACTTTCCCGAGGTGGTGGCCGCCCTCGCCTCCGGGCTCCCGTCGCCGTGCGTGCTCGACGGCGAGATCGTGATGCGGTCGGGAGAGAAGGGACGCGAACACCTGGATTGGGAAGAGCTATCCCAGCGAATCCACCCGGCCGAGAGCCGGGTTGCGAAGCTTGCCGTGGAGACCCCGGCCTCGTTCGTCGCCTTCGACCTGCTCTCCGTTCGCGACGAGGCGCTGCTCGATCGACCGTTCGAGCAGCGACGAGCGACGCTCGAGGCGGAGCTTGCGAAGGCAGAGGCTCCCCTGCACATCACCCGCACGACCCGTGACGTGGACCTCGCGCGCCGGTGGCTCGTCGAGTTCGAGGGGGCCGGGCTGGATGGCGTGGTCGCAAAGCCGCTCGCCGCGCCCTACTCGCCGGGCAAGCGAGTCATGTTCAAGACCAAGCACGCCCGCACCGCCGATGTCGTTCTGCTCGGCTACCGGGTGCACAAGAGCGGGCAGGGGCTCGGTTCGATGTTGTTCGGACTGTACGATTCCGATGGTGAACTGCGAAACGTCGGCGGGGCATCCGCCTTCTCCGACGCCCGGCGCATGGCACTTGTCGATGAGCTCGCTCCCCTCGTGATGACGGACGAATCCGGCACCGTGGTCACCGGAGCGACGGATCGCAGCCGCTTCTCGGCGAACAAGGACACCTCGTTCGTGCGTCTCGAGCCGACGCAGGTGGCCGAGGTTCGCTACGACCAGATGGAGGGATCCCGATTCCGGCACACCGTGCAATTCGATCGCTGGCGGCCCGATCGAGACGCGCGGTCCTGCACCTTCGAGCAATTGGAGCGACCGATCGCGTACGACCTCGAGGACGTGCTGCTCTAGCCCGGATGGCGCGCGCGGCTCGGCTGAACGCGCGGCGGCTCCCCCGGCATCTTCGGGTAGTCCGGCGGGAACGGCATTTCGCCGAGCCCGTTCTCAAGGTCGCGCGTCCACCACTCGAGTAGCCGGTCGATGGTCCCCGGCTTCTCGTTCATCCGCTCCCACGGGTCGCCGACCGAGCGGAGCCGTTCGGGAACAGTTGCGATGGTGAAGTTTTTCGGGTTCGTTGTCTCGAGTTCGTCCCACTCGATCGGGCATGACACGGAGGCATGGGGCAGGGCTCGCGGACTGTAGGCACCGGCCATCGTGCGATCCCGGTTGGCCTGGTTGAAGTCGACGAAGACCCGCTCGCCGCGCTCTTCCTTCCACCACGCTGTCGTCACCGCGGTCGGCATCCGGCGCTCGAGTTCGCGCGCGGCGGCGATCACCGCGTGACGAACGTCGAGGAATTCACGAACCGGCTCGATCGGCGCGAAGACGTGCAGCCCCCGATTTCCGGAGGTCTTGATGAAGGCATCCAGCCCGACCTCGGCGAGAACCGCCCTCAGTTCGATCGCCGCGGGAATGGCATCGTCGAAGTCGGTGCCAGGCTGCGGGTCGAGGTCGATCCTCAGCTGGTCCGGATTGTCGGTGTTCTCGGCCCGGGACGGCCAGGGGTGGAACACGACGGTGTTCATCTGCACCGCCCAGACCGCCGCCGCCGGTTCGTCGATGACCAGCTGCGGATGCGATCGGGCGCTCGGGTACACGACCATTACCGACCGCACGAAGCCGGGGGCGCCCTTCGGCGGATTCTTCGAGAAGAACTGCTCACCGTCGATGCCATCGGGAAAGCGTTGCAGCGACAGCGGACGATCCCCGTTTGCCCACACGAATGGCTCCCCCACCGCGACGATGTACTTGGCCAGATCCAGTTTCGTGATGCCGGGCTCGGGCCAGAGGATACGCCCGGGACTGGATATTCGCACCTCCCGCTCGCCGAGCGGACCGGGGACTGTGAGCACAACAGCGTCGCTTGCCATGCCACCCAACCTACTCGCGGCCACCCACGCGGGGTCAGCACGAGTCTGCGTCAGCTGCCTTGGGCGGACGGTACCTGACCGGTTGCGATTCCTTCGCGCTCCATAGCGGCCGTCAAAAGCGCTCGCGCGGCATCCGTCCCCCGGAGAAGCTCGCTGGATTCAGCCGTCAGGCCCTGGATAACATCGTCGATTCCCCGAAGACCCGCCTTCGTCAACAGTTGTTTCTCGTTGGTGACCCATTCGCCGCGATGAGCAAGGATTGCGTGCGCCGTACGGCACGCTGCTTCGCTGAGTAGACCGGCGCACTGCGCGACTCTCCCGTGGCGTGCGTGCCCTTCCTTCGCGTAGAGGAGGGTGAGGTCTGCGCCGGACCACCAGATGCCGGGTGCCGATCTTCGCAACTTGGACGGGTAGTCCCACCGTGGCACATTCCCCCGAAGGGCCACGTTAACCCCCAACTCGGCAAGGAGGATATAGCTCGGGAGTCCCGCCTGGTGAAACAGTAGCGACTCGATCCGGAACTCCCCGCGTTCGGCGTCCTCGTGGATTCGGTCAATGAGCTCAAGGTCACGGTAATGAATGTCTATCCGCCGGCCTTCGAGGCAGACGGCCCCGCCGCCGTTGAAGATGGGACCCCAGCCGCCAAGGCCGGTCAGATTGCCGCTCCAACCCAGCGCCCTCACGCTCTCCGGATCGAATCCGTCCCGATAGTAGACCGCGAAATCCCAGTCGCTGTCGGGGCGGTTTGTTCCCTGCGCACGAGACCCGCCGAGAGCCACCCCGTCAACGCCGGGCAGACCAGCAAGCGAGTCGGCGACATACCTGACGAAGGCGGAGTCATCCATCGAACTAAGCTACCGCGGCTCGTTCATTTGTTGACGCAGTGCACCGGGGTCAGTAGACCTTATACACGGCTCGAGTCCGCGACGCCGGCGTGAATCCGACGCCCTCGTAGAGGCGGAGCGCTCCCGTGAGGCTCTCGGAGTCGACGTCCAGAACCGCGCGGTCGAACCCCTCGTCCCGGAATGCCGTGAGGGTGCTGGCGAGCATCGCCGGGGCGATGCCGCGTCCCCGCCACGCTCGAGTCACTCCGACGAGGTCGATGTAGCCGGAGGAGAATCCCTGACCCGGCCAGTCGTCTTCGTTTACCTCGCTCAACACGAAGCCGGCGATGTCGCCGTTTGGAGCGGTGACAACGAAGGACAGGTCGGGGCGGAACATTGGCCGGCGGGCGAACGCGCGCCACTGTTCCTCGCTCGTCGGCTGGCTTCCCCAGTGGTCGCGGAAGGCGTCGTTGCGGGCGAGCCTCAGCTGTTCGAGCTGCTCCGACCTCGGGTGGGTGATGGCGAATTCGGGCGGCAGCGGCACGTCTGGGATCGGCTCATCCAGTACCCGGGTCAGTTCGAAATAGTATCGGGCGGTCTCGAATCCGGCACGATCGAAGAGCTGGTCGGTCGCGACCGAACGTTCGTTGATGTACGCGACGACCCATCCGGGCAGGGTCTTCTGCGAGGACGCGAGCTGTTGCAGCGCGCGGGCCTCCTGCCAGCGCAACACTTGACGACCGATGCCCCGGCCGCGCCAGTGCGGGTGCACGGTGCCGAACAGGATGGAGCGCACAATGGTGTCCTGACCGGGCGGCAGCATGGCAATGCCGTAGGCGACCGGTGCGCCGGAGTCATCCACACCGACGAGGGTGTCGAGCGCGGTGTCGACGAAGGAGCTCTCGAAGTCCTCGGCGACCTCCTCACGAGTGGTGAGGAAGTTCGGATGGTCCACCGCGTCCGCCGCACGCATGAGCGCGGTGACGTCATCGATGTCGTTCGGGACGCCCGGACGCCAGCGCAGCCCGGTCGCGGCCGGGATCGGCAGAGCCGATGGCGCCGTGATGCGTGTCGACAGTGGGGATTCGTTCATTCGTTAACACAGTAACGGCCCCGTCTTTCGACGGGGCCGTTACTCTCGCAACTGGAGTTACTTGGTTTCTGCGGCAGCCTCGTCGGTTGACGCCTCTTCCGCGGTCACTTCCGCCGTCTCAGCGTCGATCGCCTCGGCCTGCTCGGCCGATTCGGTCGCGACTGGGGCCTCGTCAACAGGTGCCTCCTCGGCCGGTGCCTCTTCGACCGCGACGGAGCCCTCGGCCTTGGCCGACTTCTTCGCCGACTTCGGCTTCGGGCTCACGGGCTCGAGAACGAGCTCGATCTGCACCATCGAGGCGTTGTCGCCCTTACGGAAACCGAGCTTCGTGATGCGGGTGTAACCGCCCTCGCGCAGCTCGACGAGCGGCGCGATTTCGGTGAACAGCTCGTGCACGACGCTCTTGTCGCCGATCGTCGCGAGAACGCGGCGACGAGCGTGGAGGTCTCCACGCTTGGCGAACGTGATGAGTCGCTCGACGAGGGGGCGCATGCGCTTAGCCTTCGTCTCGGTCGTCTTGATGCTCTTGTGGGTGAACAGGGCAGCCGCGAGGTTCGCAAGCATGAGGCGCTCGTGCGCCGGTCCACCGCCGAGGCGGGGTCCCTTAGTTGGTGCAGCCATTAGTTATTTCTCCAGTGTGAAAAGTGTTGCGACGTGACTTAGTTGGTCTCTTCGACGTCGTCGTAGCCGCTGTAGAAGTGAGCGCCATCGAAGCCGGGGACCGTGTCCTTGAGGGAGAGGCCGAGCTCGACGAGCTTGTCCTTGACCTCGTCGACGGACTTCTGTCCGAAGTTGCGGATGTTCATCAGCTGAGTCTCCGAGAGGGCGACCAGTTCGCTGACCGTGTTGATTCCCTCGCGCTTGAGGCAGTTGTAGCTGCGCACAGAGAGGTCGAGGTCCTCGATCGGCATGCTGAGTTCGCTCGAGAGCACGGCGTCGACGGGAGCCGGACCGATCTCGATTCCCTCGGCTGCGGAGTTGAGCTCCCGGGCAAGCCCGAACAGCTCGGTGAGAGTGCGGCCGGCCGAGGCGATGGCGTCGCGAGGGGAAATCGCGTTCTTCGTCTCGACATCCACGACCAGGCGGTCGAAGTCGGTGCGCTCTCCCGCGCGAGTCGCCTCGACACGGTAGGTGACCTTGAGCACGGGCGAGTAGATCGAGTCGACCGGAATCTGGCCGGCCTCGCTGAACTCGCTGCGGTTCTGGGTCGCGGACACGTAGCCACGGCCACGCTCGATGGTGAGCTCGAGCTCGAACTTCGCCTTGTCGTTGAGAGTGGCGATCACGAGGTCGGGGTTGTGGATCTCGACACCGGCCGGAGCCGAGATGTCGGCCGCGGTGACCTGGCCAGCGCCCTGCTTGCGCAGGTAGGCGGTGATCGGCTCGTCGTGCTCGCTCGAGACGACGAGGCCCTTGATGTTGAGGATGACCTCGGTGACGTCTTCCTTGACACCGGCGACGGTGCTGAACTCGTGCAGCACCCCATCGATGCGGATGCTCGTGACGGCAGCTCCCGGGATCGAGGAGAGCAGCGTGCGGCGAAGGGAGTTTCCGAGGGTGTAACCGAAGCCTGGTTCCAGTGGCTCGATCACGAACCGTGAACGGAACTCGGAGATGTTCTCTTCGTTAAGAGTTGGGCGCTGTGCAATAAGCACTGTTGATTCCTTTCGGCGAAGTGTCCGCTATTTGACACTTGTGCGTTCGACGGGGTGGCGGCCTGTCGGTTATTGAGTTGTGTTCGAAAATCTGTGCTGGACGAGAAATCTGTGCTGGTTGGCCGAGTTCGCCGCCTGCGGCCGTATCGAGACCCCCGTCACACGGTGGTGACTGGTGTCTCGATACGTTCGCTAGCGCTCGCTACTCGACCCGTCGTCGGGTCTGGCGCTGCGTGCCTAGACGCGACGACGCTTCGGCGGGCGGCATCCGTTGTGCGCCTGCGGAGTGACGTCGTTGATCGAGCCGACCTCGAGGCCAGCGGCCTGAAGCGAACGGATCGCGGTCTCGCGACCGGATCCCGGTCCCTTGACGAACACGTCGACCTTCTTGACGCCGTGCTCCTGCGCCTGGCGCGCGGCGGACTCGGCGGAAAGCTGAGCCGCGAACGGCGTCGACTTGCGCGAACCCTTGAAGCCGACCGTTCCGGACGAAGCCCAGCTCAGTACGGCACCGGTCGGGTCAGTGATCGTGACGATGGTGTTGTTGAACGTCGACTTGATGTGGGCCTGACCCACGGCGATGTTCTTCTTCTCTTTACGACGCGGCTTACGAGCGGCCGATTTTGGTGCTGCCATTGTTTTCTCCTAAAACCTTTATGGCGATGCGAGCAGTGCTCGCTATCGGGCCTTCTTCTTGCCTGCGACGGTGCGCTTCGGACCCTTGCGGGTGCGAGCGTTGGTCTTGGTGCGCTGTCCGTGAACCGGCAGACCGCGGCGGTGACGAATGCCCTGGTAGCTGCCGATCTCGACCTTGCGACGGATGTCCGCTGCGACCTCGCGGCGGAGGTCACCCTCTACCTTGAAGTTTCCTTCGACGTAGTCGCGGAGCGCGATGAGCTGGTCATCGGTGAGATCCTTGACGCGGATCTCGCCGCTGATTTCGGTGTCGGCGAGGGTCTTGAGTGCCCTCGTGCGGCCAACACCGTAGATGTAGGTCAATGCGACCTCGACGCGCTTATCGCGCGGGATGTCGACTCCTGCTAGACGAGCCATTGTGGCTTCTCCTGTAGATGAGTGAAGGTGTGGAGCAGCACCTGTGCAGTGGCCTTCAACCACTGGTGTCCCCCGCACAGCGGGTTCTGGTGTTGCTGTCTATCGATATTCAGTTGTGCAGTTCCTCCGGAGCTGGACCGTGCGCAATAAACCTCCGCATTGTCCGCCCGTGAGAAGTCAGTGATTAACCCTGGCGCTGCTTGTGGCGCGGGTTGTTCTTGCAAATGACCATGACGTTTCCATTGCGGCGGATGACGCGGCAGTGCTCACACATGGGCTTGACGCTGGGGGCGACCTTCATTGTTTTTCTTCCTTCGCTGTCTTCGTACCCTGGGTTCCCCGGGGCCGTTACTTTCCAGCAATCACGTGCCGTGATGGCACTACTTGTAGCGGTAGACGATCCGACCGCGGGTCAGGTCGTAAGGGCTCAGCTCCACGATCACGCGGTCCTCTGGGAGGATGCGGATGTAATGCTGGCGCATCTTGCCCGAAATGTGGGCAAGAACTTTGTGTCCGTTGGTCAGCTCAACGCGAAACATTGCGTTGGGCAGAGCTTCGACTACTGCGCCCTCGATCTCGATGACACCGTCTTTTTTGGCCATAGCCTCTTCGTCGCTAAAAGTATTGATTGTGGTCGTGCGGATTTGATTGGTGTCGCACTCATCTCCAGGGTTACCCTGGGGGAAAGTCGGCATGCAAAAACAGGCAGCAGACACCAAAGATCGATCTTATGGCAATCCTGCGCATTTTGCCAACCCGCGCCTATAATCGCGCTGCCCGGTCACGCGAACCGGTGTTTGGGCTAGCGAAATCAGCGCTGCGCGGCCAGGGCCGAGCGGACCGTATCGACGACGTCCGGGTAGAGCGCATCGCCCGGAGTGAGACCGGTGACCTCGGTCGTGAAGGCGTCGGGCGTCAGCTCGACGAGGAGCCCGGCCATCCGCACGCTCTCCGGGTCCGACGGAAGGTCGAAGCGCAGAGCGGCGCCGATGGCCCGCAGCAGTGCAACGGGTCGCTGGCCGAGCCCGGCCAATTCCGCCGCGGGGTGGATGAAGCGCTCGTTCCTGCCAAGCTTGCGCAATGGGCTTCGCGCGACCCGTTCCGGCGTGTCCGGAAGGTGCGGATTCGAAAATCGCACGAGACACTGCTGCACATACGCATCGTGCAGTCCGCGGTCGAAGCCGTGGCGGGCCACCAGCATCGCCGTTGTTTCGAGCAGCACCGCCTGAACCTCCGCGAGCACCTCCGGCAGTTCCATCGCGTCCGCGAGCGTCGCCGCTCCGCGAAGATAGCCGTGGTAAGCGAGCGTCGCGTGACCCGTGTTGACCGTGAACAGTTTTCGCTCGATGTACGGCCTCAGGTCGTCCACGAAGTGCACGTCGGGAATGACGGGCTCCTGGCCGCCGAAGGGAGGGCGCTCCACTGCCCACTCGAAGAACTCCTCGACCGTCACGTCGAGACCGCTGCCTGCCTCCTGCGCCGGCACAATCCGGTCGACAGCGGTGTTGGCGAAGATCGCCTTCGCGAGCACCCGCTCGTCCACCTGTGCGGCGATCTCGGCCCGCAGGATGTCCGTGGCGTTGATCGCGTTCTCGCACGCCATGATCTGCAGGGGTGGCAGTTCGGGCGAACGCGCGTCGAGTGCACGCGCGATGACGGGGGCGACGAAGCGCAGGATGCTCGCACCGACGGCCGTCGTCACGATCTCGGCGGTCGCGATCTCCGCGACCACATCGCTCTCGTGCGTCGCGCTGTTGATGGCGCGGTAGTTGTCCACCGTCCAGGAGCGCGAGTTCCTGCCGACCTCGTGCACCTGATAGCTCGGGGTGGTGGCAAGGGAGTCGATGAGGTCGGTTGCGACATCAGCGAAGACGACCTCGTAGCCGGCCTTGTGCAGGATGAGTCCGACGAATCCGCGCCCGATGTTTCCCGCGCCGAAGTGAACGGCCTTCATCACGCGTTCACGTCATCGAGGATGACGAGGACGTCGTCAATTGATTCAGCCTTCAGGAGCTTGTCGACCTGATCCTCATCGCTGAAGATCGTGGCAATGCCCGACAGGATGTCGAGATGGCCGTTGTCCTTGCCGGCGATGCCGACCACGAAACGCACGGGGTTGCCGTTCCAGTCGATCGGCTCGTCGTAGCGCACGAACGAGAGCGCAGACGCGAGTACCGTGTCTTTGCCCTCGTTCGTGCCGTGCGGAATAGCGAGGAAATTGCCCATGTAGGTGGAGACCAGGCGCTCCCGATCGTGCATGAAGCCGACGTACTCGGGAGTCACCGCCCCCGCCGCGACCAGGATCCGACCCGCTTCATCGACCGCTTCATCCGGAGTCTTCGCCGAACCGTGGATATCGATTTGTGCGCGTTCCAATACCTTGCCGCTCATGGGCGTTACCTCTTCTTCTCTTACTAGTTCGCTACTGGCTAGGAGTTGCGCGCCTGGACTTCGGCAACAACTTCGTCGTACTTCGAGCTCGACATGAAGTTGTCGACCGAGTAGTGCTCTGCGCTCGGCGTCTTCTGCTTCGCCCTCTCGGTGAGCTGCTCCTGGGTGATTACGATGTCGACATCGTCGGTGAGGTTCGCGATCGCCTTGTTGACGACCGTGACCCCTTCGATGCCGGCCTTCTTGATCTTGTTGCGCAGAACCGTCGCACCCATCGCGCTCGATCCCATTCCGGCGTCACAGGCGAAGACGATCGACTGGATCTTGGACGCGGTCGCCGTACCGGTACCGGTACCGGTACCGGTACCCAGCAGGTCTCCGACGCGGCTTTCGCGGCCCTTGTTCGCGGCGTTTTGCGCAACGGCGGTAACAAGCGCGTCCTCTGCACCGGCCGCCTCAGCTGCGAGGTCGCGCTTGCGGCTTGCCCGCAGGATGACCGCGGTGATGAAGAAGGAGACGGCCGCCGAGAGCACGACCGAGAGGATCACTCCCACGTAGCTGTCTTTCGACGTCTCGAGAATTACCGCGAAAATCGATCCAGGAGACGCGGGAGCGACGAGCCCCGACTGGAAGGCAACGTTGGTCGCGACTCCGGTCGCGCCTCCGGCGATCACGGCGAGCAGCAGGATCGGCTTTGAGAGCACGTAAGGGAAGTAGATCTCGTGGATGCCGCCGAAGAACTGGATGATGATCGCACCGGGAGCGGTCGCGCGAGCGACGCCGACACCGAACAGCATGAACGCGATCAGCAGGCCGACGCCGGGGCCAGGGTTGGCCTCGAGCAGGAACAGGATCGACTTGCCGGTCTGCTGCACCTGCTGCGCGCCGAGCTGGTCGAGCACACCGTGGTTGATCGCGTTGTTGAGGAACACGACCTTCGCGGGCTCGATGAAGACGCTCGCGAGCGGCAGAAGGTGCGCGTTGACCAGGAACTTGACGCCGTCACCAAGGATCGTGGCGATCCAGCTAAAGATCGGGGAGAGCCAGAAAAAGCCGACCATCGCGAGCCCGAACCCGAGAATTCCAGCCGAGAAGTTGTTCACCAGCATCTCGAAGCCGGCCTTGATCTTGTTCTCCCAGAGGCGGTCGAGCTGCTTGATCAGGTAGGCGCCGAGCGGTCCACAGATCATCGCGCCGAGGATCATGGTCGTGCCGAGGGATCCGACTATGACACCCATGGTCATCACGGTGCCGACGACGGCGCCGCGAATGCCATAGACCATTCGCCCACCCTGTGCGGCGATGAGCAACGGAATCAGCCAGGTGATGATCGGTCCGACCAGGCCGGTGTTTGCGACCCCGTTCGTCGTACCGAAGCCACCGAGGAGACCGTTCGGTGTCCATCCGGTTTGGATGAAGAAGGCGGTGATGATTCCCCAGGCGATGAAGGCGGGGATGTTCGGCATGACCATTCCGCTCAGGAATGTGCCGAACCTCTGCACGCGTACGCGCGCCCCACCTCCGGACTTGGGCACTGCTGTTGACGTCGTTGTCATGGTCTTACTCGACTTTCTCTTTTGGGTTGGTATTGCTGGGGGATGCTGCAGCGAGAACCGCGGCGCGGGCCTCGTTGGCGCCGTTTGCCGCGAGTGCGATCACGGCAAATTCCTGGGCCTGCGCGAGCGTGAAGCGGGTGAGCTCCGCGCGAACGCCGGCGAGGGCGGCGGGCGACATCGAGAGGGATGTCACGCCGAGCCCGACGAGAACGACGGCAAGCAGCGGGTCTGCGGCCGCCTCGCCACACACCCCGACTGGCTTGCCGAGAGTGTGGCCCGCGCGGCCGACTTCGCCGATCAGGCGGAGGACCGCCGGATGCCACGGGTCTTGGAAGGCCGCGACCGATCCGAGGAGTCGGTCGGCGGCGAGCGTGTACTGGGTGAGGTCGTTGGTGCCGATGCTGGCGAAGTCGGCGTCGGCGAGAATGCGGTCCGCCAGGAGGGCGGATGACGGCACCTCCACCATCACGCCGGCGGTCTGCAACCCGGCCTCCCGTGCTACTCGGGTGAAATATCGTGTCTCTTCGACCGTTGACACCATCGGGGCCATGACCCACACCTCGGCTTCGGTGACCGCGGCCGCGTTCGCGAGGGCCTGCAGCTGGTCGCGCAGGATCTGCTCGTTGGCACGCAAGGCGCGGAGTCCGCGGAGACCGAGAGCCGGGTTCTCTTCCGCCGCGGCGTTGAGGAAGCTCAGCGGCTTGTCCGCACCGGCGTCGAGGGCGCGGACCACGACCTTCTTGCCGGGGAATGCGGCGAGGAGCTTGGTGTAGTGCTTCTGCTGCTCCTCGACCGTTGGGGCCTTCGTCGAGTCGAGGAAGAGGAACTCGGTGCGGAACAGCCCAACTCCCTCTGCGCCGAGTTCGACGGCCTCGGCGGCCCCCTCGGCCGATCCGAGGTTGGCGAGAAGGGGTACGGGGGTGCCGTCGGCGAGGGCACCGGGTCCAACCGGCACGGGCACCTGTGCGGCGCGTTGCTCAATCTCGGCGGCGACCGCTTCGAGCTGCTCTTTCGAGGGCGAGACAGTGACGAGCCCCGCTGCGGCATCGACGATCACCACGCTGTCATCCGGAGTGCCCATCGCGCCCGCAGCGCCGACGATCGCGACTATCGACTTCTCGCGGGCCAGGATCGCCGTGTGTGAGGTCGGGCCGCCATCCGAGGTGACGAGGGCGATGACCTTGTCTAGGTCGAGAAGCGCCGTGTCTGCGGGAGCGAGGTCACGCGCGAACAGCACGAACCGGTAGTCCGGGTCGGGCACCCCGGGGACGGGTACGCCCCTGAGTTGCGCGACGACGCGCTGCGAGACGTCGTCGAGGTCGGTGGCCCGCTCGCTCATGTATCCGCCCATGCCGAGCAGCAGGTCACGGAAGTTCGCGAAGGCCTCGAATACCGCGCGTTCCGCGGTCTTGCCGGTGTCGATTCGCGCAATGATGTCGTCGCTCAGTGTCGGGTCTTCGGCCATGAACGCCTGGGCCTCGAGTACGTCTTTCGCCGTTCCGCCGGCCCGTTCGCCACGCAGCCGGATGAGGGCCGCCGTCGAGGCAAGGGCCGCTGTCGCGTGCTCCTTTTCCACGTCGGAGCCGAGCCCGCTCGGGATGTCAAGTGGTTCAGGTAATGGCTCCGGCATGCGCAGCACCGGCCCGAAGGTCAGTCCGCGGCCGATGCCCACGCCGTGAAGCTCGCTCGTGTCCGCCATCGTCAGCTCGCGTCGTGGTCGGTGGTGAGGATGCCGGTGAGTTCCGCGAGCAGCGCCTCGGCGCCATCGCCCTCTTCCGCCGTGATCGTCACTTCGTCGTTGTGATCGATGCCGAGCGAGATGACACCGAGGATGCTGGCGGCGTTGACGGTCTTGCCGCCCTTGGCCAGTTGGACCGCGATTCCGGCCTTGCCGACCGCCTGAGTGAACAGCGACGCGGGGCGGGCGTGCAGTCCATGGGCGGAGGCGACGCGGACAGTTTGTTCAGGCATTGGTGGTACTTCCGGTTTCGCGAACGGTGGTTGTGGTGGCATCCTCGACGAGGTCGAGCGCGATATCGGCTCCGGTCGCGTCGAAGGTGAGCACGGGCAGGAGGATCGCGGAGTGACCGCGTGCAGAAGCCGTGACGTGGATGTCGTCGAAGGAATCGGCAAGGTGGGGCCCGACGAGCACGATGTCGGCAGTGTCCAACTTCGCTGGCAGGTCATCGAGAGCACCCGGCCGGATGTCGAGGTCGAGACTTCGCGCCACGGCGCCCCTGCGCATCCAATGCACAAGGAAAGTGCTGGATGCGCCTGCTCCGCAGATCACGAGGACCTTCGTCACGACACGCCTCCCTGCGCTCACGCGAATTCGCCCATCGAACTCGTCTTAACCATCGTGGCGAAAGGCGTCGCACCGCGCCAACAGAAAAGGTTCCGCTCCCCCGGAAGAGTTGTTGCCGGGCGATGAGAGTTGGGCGGAAAGGTGGTTGACTCTCCGTAAGAATGGCGTGAGTTGTGACCGGGGCCGGATTCGCGGGGGGTCACAGGAGAACACGGGGTGCACTCGACAATGACGCACTCGATAATGGAGATCGAATGATCGACAGACACGAGCGCCTGCTTGACTACCTGGCCCAGGCCGACGGCTGGGTGACCGCCGCCGAACTCGCCGACAAGCTCGGGGTGACCAGCCGGAGCGTGCGCAGCTATGTCACGGCGGTGAAGTCGTCCGCGCATCCGCTCGAGGTCATCGCATCGTCGACGAGCGGGTACCGCCTCAACCGAGATCTCTACGCGGCCTTCCTGTCCGGCAGTCGCGGTCTCGAGGCCGAGCGCCCGCGAGACCGGCATTACCACCTCGTGCGGCGCCTTGGCGATGCACCGGAGGGTCTCGACATCTACGCACTGGCCGAGAGCCTGTTCGTGAGCGAGTCGACCATCGAGGCGGACCTGCGCAAGATCAAGGGCATCGTGGAGGAGTCCGGCCTCGCCGTCACCCGGCGCGGTTCCATCGTTGGCCTCTCCGGTTCGGAACCGAACCTGCGGCGCCTTCTCAGCAGGATGTTCCGCGACGAAGAGGCCCAGGGGTTCCTCGAGCTGGAGAGCATCCAGCGTGAATTCGAGTCTGCGAACCTACGCTCATTCAAGACGGACCTCATCGGCATGCTCGATTCGCACGGGTATTTCGTGAACGAGTACGGCATCAACCACGTGCTGCTGCACGTCGCCATCGCGATCGATCGCACGACGAAGGACCACCGTGCGGCGGATGGCAGCGGGTCGACCCTCACCGATGTCGCGCCCGACATCCCGGCAGAGCTGTCTGACCTCGTCCTTCGCCATTTCGACGTCACGCTGGGAGCGACGGATCTCGACTATCTCACGCTGCTGCTCACCACCCGGGTGATCACCTCCGGGCTGGAGACTCAAGACGGCAGGCCCAACCCGATCCTCGACGACGATCTCGCAACGGTTCGGCGAATCGTGGCACGGGTCAGCGAGGAATACCTCGTCGACCTCGACGATGAAGACTTCATCACGCGCCTGTCGCTGCACGTGCGGAACCTGGTCGCCAGGGCGCAGGACAAGTCGTACTCGCGCAACCCGATGACCCGCTCGATCAAGACCGCGTATCCGATGATTTACGAGCTCGCGGTATTCATCGCGAGCGAGATTCAGCGGCAGGAATCGATCACCATCCACGATGACGAGATCTCCTACATCGCGCTGCACGTCGGTTCATACCTCGAGCGGCAAGCCAAACTCGAGGAACGCGTCACGTGTGCGATCGTGTGCCCGAACTACTACGACCTGCACCTGATCTTGCGTGAGCGCCTCGAGGCCGTACTCGGAAGCGATCTGCAGATCGAAATCGTCATCACGCGCACCGATGTCGACTGGGCTGACCTGGCCACGGACCTCGTGCTCACCACCATCTCCTCGCGATCGTTCGGTGACAACGTCGTCTTGATTCAGCCGTTCCTCACCGAGGGTGACATCGATGCCATTCGCAAGGCGATTAGCCGCGTCCGGCGGCAGCGCAGGCGGGTGCAGCTGAAGGACGAGCTGCTGCTGTTCTTCGACGAGTCCCTCTTCCTGCGCAACTTCCACACGCACGACGAGGAAGCGATGATCAGGGCGCTCGGGGCGCGCATGGTCGAGGCCGGCATCATCCAGGATTCCTACATCGAGGGTGCAATCGAGCGGGAACGGATGTCGTCGACCGCTTTCACCGACAACATTGCCGTGCCGCACGCGATGGCGATGACCGCGCAACGTACCGCGATCTGCATTGTCGTAAACGACACAGCCATGCAGTGGGGCGACAACCGGGTTAACGTGATCGCGCTCATCGCCTTCAGCGCGAGCGGACGCGCGACCTTCCAGGCGATCTTCGACCAGTTCGTTTCGGTGTTCTCGGACCGCGACGACGTGCAACGGCTCATCCGCCGTTCGACGGACTTCCCTGCCTTCATCGAAGAACTGGTGCAGCTGGTGGTGGAGTAGCGCCGTCCGCAGCTATCGCAGGTCGAGTAGCGCCTACCGCTGGTCGAGTAGCGCCGTCTACGGCGCGTATCGAGACCCGGTTAACGCCTCGGATCTCGACAGGCTCGATCAGCGGACTACGGAGGGCGATCAGCGGGAAGGGATCGGCACGGGCTTCACTCCGAGGGGGGCGAGCGCCGCAGCGCCGCCGTCCTCGGCCGTGAGCACCCAGATGCCGCCGGCGTGCACCGCGATGGAATGCTCCCAGTGGGCCGCAGCGGTTCCATCGACGGTTGCAATCGTCCAGTCGTCCTCGCGCGTGTAAGTGTCGATTGAGCCGAGGGTCACCATCGGCTCGATCGCCACAACGAGGCCGGGCTTCACCTGGGGTCCGCGTTCGCGAACCCGGTAGTTGAACACGGGCGGCTCTTCGTGCATCGATCGCCCGATGCCGTGGCCGACGTAGTCCTCGAGAATCCCGTACTTGCCCTGCGAGTCGATGTAGTCCTCGATCGCCCCGCCGATGTGGTTGAGGTGCGAGGCGGTGGCGAGAGAGGCGATGCCGCACCAGAGCGACTGCTCCGTAACATCCGCAAGCTTCTGCCGCTCCGCGACGACGCTCGGGCGAGACGGATCCGGCACGACGACGGTGATTGCCGCGTCCCCGTTCCAGCCGCCGAGTTCCGCGCCGCTATCGATCGAGACGATGTCGCCCGCCTGGATCACCCGGTCGCCCGGGATGCCGTGCACCACCTCGTCGTTCACCGAGGCACAGATCGTGTGCCGGTAGCCGGGTTCCTTCATGAAGTTGGGCACGGCACCGAGCGAACGAATGACGTCCTCGGCGATCGCGTCGAGCTCTGCGGTCGTCACGCCCGGTCGAATCGCGGCGCGCACCGCATCGAGGGATGCCGCCGTAGCGAGTCCCGGTGCGACCATGAGGTGCAGTTCGGCGGGAGTCTTGTAAATGCTCTTGCGAAAACTCAACTCGCTACGGGCACGATTCCGCGCGCCTCGAGCGCGGACGCGACCCGGGAACTCACGTCGTCGATGTCGCCGAGCCCGTCGACCTCGATGAGCAGCCCACGGTCGCCATACACAGCGATGAGCGGCGTCGTCTCGCGAAGGTAGACCTGCTGCCGGTGACGGATGGCCTCTTCCGTGTCATCCGTGCGTCCCTGCTCGATCGCCCGCTTGCGCAGCCGGCTGACCACCTCGTCCTGGTCTGCGACGAGCTGGATGACCGCGTTGAGCGACTGCCCGTCGCGAGCCAGAAGCTCGTCGAGGTAGGCGACCTGCTCGAGGGTTCTCGGGTAGCCGTCGAGTAGGAAGCCGCCCACGGCATCCGGTTCCTCGAGGCGACTCGCGACGAGCGCGTTGGTCAGCGTATCCGGCACGTAGTCCCCGGCATCGACTATCGCCTTGACCTCGACGCCGAGCGGGGTCTGTTCCTTGATGTTGCTGCGGAAGATGTCTCCCGTCGCGATCGCCGGAATGCCATATTGCTCACTCAGTCGGACGGCTTGCGTGCCCTTGCCCGCCCCGGGGGGACCCATTATCAAAAATCGGGCACCGCCCGGTACATCTTTCAAACTCAACGGAGAAGACCCTCATAGTGACGCTGCTGAAGCTGCGAATCGATTTGCTTTACGGTCTCGAGTCCGACACCGACGATGATCAGGATGCTCGCGCCGCCGAACGGGAAGTTCTGGTTGGCGCCGAACAGGCCGAGCGCGATGAGCGGAACCAGGGCGATGAGTCCGAGGTACAGCGACCCGGGAAGGGTGACCCTCGTGAGCACATAGTCCAGATACTCCGCCGTCGGCCGACCGGCGCGGATGCCGGGGATGAATCCGCCGTACTTCTTCATGTTGTCGGCGACTTCCTCCGGGTTGAAGGTGATCGCGACGTAGAAGTAGGTGAACCCGACGATGAGCAGGAAGTACAGAAGCATGTACAGCGGGTTGTCGCCGGACTGGAGGTTGGTCGTGACCCAGGTCACCCACGCCGGGGCGACCTTGCCGGCCGCCGGCTGGTTGAACTGGGCGATGAGCGCGGGAAGGTACAGAAGCGACGAGGCGAAGATGACCGGTACGACACCGGCCATGTTGACCTTGATCGGGATGTACGTGTTGTTGCCGCCGAAGGTTCGGCGCCCGACCATCCGCTTTGCGTACTGAACCGGTATTCGTCGTTGCGATTGCTCGACGAACACGACGAGGCCCATGATCACGATGCCCATCAGGATGACGAACACGAAGGTCTCGAAGCCCTTGGCCTGCTTGATCGCCCAGAGGGAGCCGGGGAACCGGGCCGCGATGGACGTGAAGATCAGGATCGACATTCCGTTTCCGATGCCGCGCTCGGTGATGAGCTCGCCCATCCACATGATGAGGCCGGTCCCGGCCGTCATCGTGATGACCATGAGCAGAATCGCGTACCAGGCGGAGTTAGTGATCAGCGCCGAGCACTCCGGGGTGCCCGTGGATGTCGGGAACAGGGCGCCGCTTCGGGCGACGGTGATGAGTGTCGTCGACTGCAGCACACCGAGGGCGATGGTGAGGTAACGCGTGTACTGGGTCAGGCGAGCCTGGCCGGACTGGCCCTCCTTGTAGAGGGTGTCGAAGTGTGGGATGACCACGCGCAGTAGTTGCACGATGATCGACGCCGTGATGTACGGCATGATGCCGAGCGCGAAGATCGACAGCTGCAGCAGAGCGCCGCCGCTGAAGAGGTTGACGAGCTCATACAGTCCGGACGTGCCGGAGTTGGCCGCGAGGCAGGTCTGTACGTTGCCGAAGTTGACGAACGGAGCGGGGATGAACGACCCGAGCCGGAACAGGGCGATCAAAGCGAGCGTAAAACCGATCTTCTTTCGAAGATCGGGGGTGCGGAATATCCGCGCTACGGCTCTGAACACGAGGCCTCCTGGTTGAACGTTCGGGCGAGTGGGGTGGCCCTTTCGGGCCACCTCAAGCGACTTAGACAAAAGTCGTTCCGGGCGATTACTCGCCCGGACGACCTCAGTTTACGGAGCCGCCGGCTGCAACGATCTTCTGCTCCGCGGAGCCAGAGACCTTGTCTACTGCAACGTTGAGCTTAACCGCAATGTCGCCCTGCCCAAGAACCTTGACCTTCTCGTTCTTGCGCACAGCGCCCTTGGCGACCAGGTCAGTGATCGTGACGTCACCGCCGGCCGGGTAGAGCTCGGCTAGCTTTTCCAGGTTTACAACCTGGTACTCGACGCGGAACGGGTTCTTGAACCCGCGCAGCTTCGGGGTACGCATGATGCTGTTCAGGTTTCCACCCTCGAGCCCGACGCGAACCTGGTAGCGAGCCTTGGTCCCCTTGGTTCCGCGACCCGCGGTCTTACCCTTGGATCCCTCACCGCGGCCGACTCGCATGCGGTCCTTCTTCGCGCCGGGGGCCGGGCGAAGGTGGTGCATCTTGAGAACCTGCGGGCGCGCTTCGACGACGGCCTCAGCGGCCTTCTTCGGGGCGGCAGCGGCCTTCGGAGCCTTCGGGGCGGCGGCCTTGGAGGTCGTCGCCTTCTTGGCGGCTGCGGCGGGCTTGTCTGCCTTCGTTTCTTCAGCCATTAGTCAATCTCCTCGACCTTGACCAGGTGAGCGACGGTGCGAACGTAGCCGCGGTTCTGCGAGGTGTCCTCGCGAACCACGACGTCGCCGATGCGGTGGAGCCCAAGGCTCCGCAGCGTGTCGCGCTGGTTCTGCTTCTCACTAATTTTGGACTTGATCTGGGTTACCTTCAGGCGACCAGCCATCAGACACCTGCCTTTGCGTCAGCCTGGGCACGCAGCAGTCGCGGCGGGGCGACGTCCTCGAGCGAGAGGCCACGACGTGCGGCGACCGCACTCGGCTCCTCGAGCTGCTTGAGCGCAGCCACGGTTGCGTGCACGATGTTGATCGTGTTGGACGATCCGAGCGACTTGCTCAGAACGTCGTGGATGCCGGCGCACTCCAGTACGGCACGCACCGGTCCACCGGCGATAACACCGGTACCAGCGGATGCCGGACGGAGCAGAACGACTCCGGCAGCGGCCTCACCCTGCACGTTGTGCGGGATGGTGACGCCGACGCGAGGAACGCGGAAGAAGTTCTTCTTCGCCTCCTCGACGCCCTTGGAGATCGCGGTAGGCACCTCGCGGGCCTTGCCGTATCCGACGCCGACCAGTCCATTGCCGTCGCCGACGACGACGAGCGCGGTGAAGCTGAAGCGACGACCACCCTTGACGACCTTGGACACGCGGTTGATGGTGACAACGCGCTCGAGGAACTGGCTCTTTTCGGAGTCACGGCTCCCGCGCTGCTGGTTGGGGTTGCGCTCGCGTCCACCACGACGGGCCTCGCGAGGCTCGTTGGCGGCCGCCTCAGTTGCGGCGGCAGTCTCGACGACCTGCACGGTCGGCTCTGCCTCGGTTGCCACAGTGTCGGTTGCCACAGACGGCTCCTTGCTTGTGTTAGATGCTTTGGTTGTGTCGCTCACAGGTCCAGTCCACCCTCTCGAGCTCCCTCGGCGATAGCAGCGACGCGTCCCGCGTACTTGCTTCCACCACGGTCGAATACGACAGCTTCAATGCCGGCCTTCTTCGCACGCTCGGCGACGAGCTCGCCGACCTTGCGAGCCTTGGCCGTCTTGTCACCGTCGAAGGTGCGCAGGTCGGCCTCGAGGGTCGACGCGGAGGCGAGGGTGAAACCCTTGCTGTCGTCGACGACCTGCACG
The DNA here is from genome assembly GCA_025464975.1 of Microbacteriaceae bacterium. Classification (GTDB taxonomy): domain Bacteria; phylum Actinomycetota; class Actinomycetes; order Actinomycetales; family Microbacteriaceae; genus Lacisediminihabitans. The sequence continues at coordinate 37,208 of JAODMT010000018.1, forward strand.
AAGACGTGGCGGGCCGAACGGGTGACCACGAGACGCGGTCGAAGTTCGGTGCCGACGATCTTCTTGCGAAGACGTGCGTGCCTGCGGCCCTTTGCGGCCGACTTGCTCTTGCCTCTAGTTCCGAGAGCCATGTCTACTTACCACTCTTTCCGGCCTTGCGGCGGACTACCTCGCCTGCGTAGCGAACGCCCTTGCCCTTATAGGGTTCCGGCTTGCGCAGCTTACGAATGTTGGCGGCAACTTCTCCGACAGCCTGCTTGTCGATGCCATGCACCGTCAGCTTGTTGTTGCCTTCGACGGCAAAGGAGATGCCTGCGGGGGGATCGACCGTGATCGAGTGCGAGAAACCAAGAGCGAACTCGATCGAGCTGCCCTTCG
>JAODMT010000019.1 GCA_025464975.1 Microbacteriaceae bacterium
CATAACGTCTGCTCACACTTCCGAGTGCGACGGCAACGACGAGGAGGCCGCCTGAGAACATGTATTGGGTGAAGATCGGCGCGCCGAGGATGGCGAGCCCGTTGTTTCCGATCGCGACCGTGAGAACACCGATCAGCGTTCCGACGATGTGGAACTCTCCCTGGTGGAGTGCCGCGGAGCCGAGGTAGGCGGCCGCGAACGCGCTCAGCATGTAGCCGTCGCCCGCGGTGACCTGTCCTGAGCCGAGGTTCGATGCGAGCAGAACGCCGGTCAGTGCCGCGCAGGTGCCGGCGACGGCGAAGGCGATAACCCTCGTCCTGTCCACCGCGATCCCCGCCCGACGGGCCGTCTCCGGGCTCTTGCCCACCGCTTTGATGTGCTGGCCCTGTACTGTGCGATTCAGGATCACCCAGAGCAGCGCCAGGACCACAACCATGATCAGGATGAGGTTTGGAATGCCCGCGGTCTGGCCGAGGCTCAGCTCCGTAAACGACTTCGAACGGTTCAGCGCGATCGGCATGCCGCCGGAGTACGCGTAGTTCAAGCCCACAACGAGCGTTCCGGTACCGAGCGTCGCGATGAACGCATTCACGCCAAGCTTCGAGACCACCAGTCCGTTCAGGATGCCGATGACCAGGCCGGCGCACATCGCGGCCAACACCGCGAGCGGAATCGGCCAGCCGTTGTTGCTGAGCAGGCCGACGACGACGATTCCGGCGAAGCTGGCGACGTATCCGACGCTCAGGTCAAAGTCACCGGCCACGAGCGGAAGCGTGACTCCCGCCGCGACGATCGCTCCGATCGACATGTCCGTCAGGACGTTCCTGAAGTTATTGAAGGTAAGAAACGTCGTCGGTTCGGCGATGGAGAACACGAAGATCATGATCGCCAGGTCGATGATCGTGCCGTAGTTGCCCAGGATCCTGATCAGCCTGGCCTTGGTCGGACTGGTTTCGAAGGCCGGCACCGCCTTCGGCCGTAGCGGGCCGAAGAGTGCGCGAAGCCCTCGACGACCCTCCTCTGGTTGTGGTGTGCGTAGCCCTGCGGCGTTACTCGTTTGGTCGGTCATTCGTACCTCGTTCTGAGTCGACTCGCGATGGATGGCAGCGAATAAGGAGGGGTTCCCTAGCCGGCACCGTGTGCGGCGATGAAGGAATCGATGTTGCTCTTCGTAACGATGATGTACTTCGGAATGACGGACTGCGCCTTCCAGGACGTCCCAGCGCTGCGGATCTTGGGGATCGAATCGACGAGGATCTTTCCGGCGGATGCGAGGTCCAGCCATAGGGTCGCGGTCATCGTTCCGGCACGCACGGCTTGGAGCGCCGATGGGGTCGCGTTGTAGGAGTAGACCTGCACCCCGGTGCGGCCGTTCTGCTGAAGGGCGGCGACGGCGCCGAGGGCGTTGTCGTCGTAGCAGTTGAAGATGGCGAAGTTGCCGGTCGTGTGCGTGTTAGCGGCCAACCAGGCGGAAGTGGCGGCTTGCGACGTCTCAGCGGCTCCCGGGATGGTGATCTCGTGGTTCGTGACCTTGACCTTTGGGTACTTCTTCACGATCGATGCGAAGGAGTCGGCCCGCTGACGACACGGAACGCCGGGGTGGTAGGTCAGGTTCAGGACCGTGCCGGAATTGTTCAGATTCTTGAGCATCAGGTCGACGACCGGCTGCCCCGCGCCATCATCGGTGCTGAACGCGATTCCGGGGGCCGCGCCTCCACCGGCGGAGAGGACCGGGATGTTCGCGGCCTTCGCTGCGGCGAGACCGGCGGCAAGCGCGGTCGAGTCGAAGACCGTGACGATGATCGCCGAGACGTTCTTGGTCACCAGCTGCTTGATGTCGGTGACCGCCTGCTGCTGGTCGCCGTTGGCATTGAGGTTCTGAACGCTCCACCCCTTGGCCTTGGCCTCTGTGGTCATCGCGGTGACCATCTTGTTGGTGTCGACATCCGACGTGGAGAACGTCACGATGCCGACGCTCAGCGCCTTCGACGATGTGGAGGAAGCGGCCGGAGAGCTACAACCCACCAGCGCCATGGCGGATAGAACGACGATGGAGACGCCGAGGACCAGGCGCTGCCGCCTCGATCGAGCGTCGGACGGTGTATTAGGCATTGCTCCTCCTTGGGCTATGCGGATACTTGCGTGCTGGCGTCGGTCTCCGCTTATCGACTCAACCTATGAAATCGTTTTCACTTCACGATAGGCGACACTAGTGATGTCATGTTTCCGTCAGATTTCAGGTCGCTGAGTTCGTCGCTTTTAGCCAGTCCGGGTCATATGCACCTTCGGGCATCTAGCCGACGCCTCGGCTTTCTAGTGCTGTAGCGTGGCCGAAATGTCAGCGTCCCGGGTAAAACTTGTCGATGTCGCTCGCCGTGCGGGCGTATCGCCAGCGACTGTGTCGCGCGTGCTGAACGGCAACGCGCCGGTGAGTGGTGCCACGCTCGAACGCGTGCAGACCGCCGCCAGCGAGCTCGGCTACCGTCGCAATGCCCTCGCGTCCGGCCTACGCCGGCGGGCGAGCCGGCTCATCGGCGTGGTCGTTCCCGACGTGGCGAACCCGTTCTACACCGAGGTCGTCCGGGGCATCGAAGATCAGCTGCGCGGCGCGGGATATCTTCTCGTCCTCTGCAACAGCGACGGCAAAATCGAGAAGCAGACCGAGTATCTGCGGCTTCTCGCCGACCAGCAGCTCGACGGCGTAATTCTCGCGCCGGCAACACCGGACCTGGACAAATTGGAGGATGCCGTCGCGTCTGGGCTCACCGTCGTGCTGATCGACCGTCGCGTCGCGAGCACGGTGTACGACACCGTTACTGTAAAGAATCGTGACGATGCGCGCATCCTCACCGCCGGTCTTCTGGCCGCGTCCCGGAGAATCGCCCACATCGGCGGCCCGCACAGGACGAGCACCGCCCAGGACCGATTCGCCGGATTCCTGGATGCCCATACCTCAGCCGGGGTCGATCCCGACCCCAGGCTGATCTTCGAGACGGACTATTCGGAGCAGGGCGGATACGAGGCGATGAAAAGCCTTCTCGAACTGGAGCAGCCACCGGCCGGCGTTTTCGTGGGAAACAACGTGATGACCCTCGGAGTCCTCCGCGCACTCTCCGAGACGGAGATGGCGGCGGCGCCGAAGATCGTCAGCTTTGACCCGCTGCCGTGGTGGGCATCCTCCGTCCATCCGGTGACTACGGGGTCGCAGCCGAGCTATCGGCTCGGCCGGACCGCAGCGGATCTACTCCTGCTCAGGCTCGCCGACCCGAGTAGAGAGTACGCCGATGTGAACATCGGCAACGAAGAATGACCCCCCTTCCAGCGCGGCCAAGGGCGTAGGAGTTCGCCATGGCAATCGGAGTGCGGTTGGTGTCGTTGGTTTTCAATGGTTATCCAACACCCCAGAGTTTGAGGTAGCCCGGCTTCCAGTCGTTGCCGTAGCCGACCCCTAGCGCGGGCGGAGTTCCTGCCTCCCTCGCGTTGGATGAATCGAAGACGCGCAGGGTGAGGTTCTCGTCACCGCTTGCGACCGGGCCGGCACCTGTCAGCAGGCGAAGCGTCTGGTCGACTGCCGCGTATCCGAGCTGAGCGGGGTTTTCGCCCACGTCGGCGATCAGCGGCGATTTCCCGATCATGCCGAGGATGGCCGGAGTTCCGTTGAAGGAGACGACATTCACGCGATCCGCAGCACCCGCCAGAGTCAGGGCCGGATTGGTGAACTGGACCATGGCGTCGTAGAGCGGCATCACGTAGTTGAGTTGGGGGTCCGCCTGGACTGCAGATTGGACCGTGGGCTGGATCTGTGAGGTCCAGTTGGCCACCGGAATGTTTTGGTAGGTGATCTTGCAGGTTGAGCCACAGTACTTCTTGAACTCGTCTTCAGCTGCGAGCTGGTTGATGTTGCCCGCGATGAGCTCGTTTGCCGTTAGGACCAGCACGTTGGCCTGGCATTTGCTGTGTGCAATGATCAAGTCCGCATCCAGTCTGGCCGCGTCGCTGTATGGCTGGGCGACTCGGGCATCTGTTCCCGCCTCGGCGGGCTGCGAGACGTCGGTGTCGATGAGTGTAATCAGCTTGACGCCGGCCTTGCGGGCAGCCTCCGCTTGGGAGGAGAAGTAGATAGGGCCGATCGTTCCCCCGATGAAGATGATGGCTGACGCCTGTGCATTGACTGCCGCGTTCACACCCTGGATCCACTGCTGCTTGTCACCCTGGTTGGGATAGTCGACAATTTTGAGGCCTACCTTGTCGGCCGCTTCCGTGATGCCCGCGAGCTGCGCCTGCCCGAACTCATTGGCAGAGTTCTCGCTGATCGTGTAGGCCACGCTCCCCCTGGGGAGTTTCGCGGCGTCGATCGCCGGGCCGGGGGCCACCCAGTCGGGGACCTTCTTGGCTGCGTCAATTTTCGCCGTCACCGTGGCGAGGTTGCACGCGGCTTCCGGCGTCCCTGTCGCAGTGGGCGTGACCGGACCGCTTGTGCTGCAGGCGCTGAGCAGCATCAACACCAAGGCGCCTGTTGCGACGATCGGAATTGTTCTCTTCATGTCTTTCCCTTTCATGGAATCGACCGCATTGTGCAACGCTCAGGATCCGGGATACAGGCAAGGCGTGGGCTCTCGCTTGTCGCCTTGGGCTGCTGTATTGAGCCTCCTACCCGGCGCCGATAACGAGCGCCTCACGGTGTCGGGCGAGCTGCGAGAACGTTACGGCCAATACCAGGGCGCCGCCGTAGAACACGTTTTGGACCCACGACTGCAGGCCGAACAGCGCGAGACCCGTGACGCCGGTGACGAGGAAGTAGACAGCTATGAATGAGCCCCACGGATTGAACCGGCCAGGCATGATAACCGTGGTGCCGAGGAAGGCCGCGGCCATGGCCGGGAGCAGATAGTTGGTGCCGGAGGTGGGGTCAGCGGCGCCGGACATGCCGGCATAGAGGATACCCGCCAGAGCGCTGATCGTCCCGGAGGCCACAAACGATCCCCAGCGAATCCGCTTGACTCGGAGCCCGTTGAGACGGGCGACTTCCCGTCCGCGGCCGACGAACAGCAGCCGTCGGCCGAGTGACGTGTACTCAAAGAGGTACCACACAATGATCACCAGGATCAGCCCGTAGTAGAACATCAGCGGGATCCCGAACAGCCGTTGGCCCACAACCGCACTGGTAAGAGCGGGGTCGATACCGGAAAATGTCTGTCCACTGCTGATCAGCAGCACGATTCCGACCAACAGGGAGCCAATGCCGAGTGTGACGATGAGCGAGTCAATGCCGAACAGGACAATAAAACCACCGTTGATGAACCCGACGAGCGCGCCGACTATGAGGCACAGCGGAATGAGCACCGCGATGGGCACGTCGTGCCGGGTATTCAGCACGCCAATCAACATCTGAGACAGCAACAGCGTGCTCGCGACGGACAGGTCGTACTCGCCGACCGTCAGCGGGATGAGAAGTGCACATACCAGTACGACCAAGACAGCCTGGGACCCGAGGATCGCGGCGAAGTTGGAGACGGTCAGGAACTGCTCCGGCCGCAACAGCCCGAAGAAGATGATGACGGCCAACCAAACGAAGATAAGGGCCGTTCGCTCGAATAGGCTCCGAACACCCCCAGTGCGCCTCGCGGTCGTGGCGCCGCGCCTCTGACCGTCATCCGACTTCTCGAGTGTATCCAGCTGAGTATTCATAGTTACTTGCTGCTGTCTCCGTTCTGGGTTGGTCCATCGAGGCCGTCCACCAGGTCGAAGCAGGCGGCGCCGATGTCTCTCTTGGTGATCTGGGATCCCGTCAGCTCGCGAATCCGGCCACGGGAGCCGAAAACCAGCACGCGGTCACAGAGAAGCGCGAGCTGTTCGTGGTCATTGCTTGAACAGACGACGGCCATGCCGCCATCGGCTGCGGCTCGAACTTCCCGAACGATCTGCTGCCGGGCTCCGACGTCGACCCCCTGCGTGGGCTCCAGCAGCAGCCAGAGACGCATCTCCAACTGAAGCCACTTCCCGACGAGCGCCTTCTGCGCGTTTCCTCCGCTGAGCGACTGCAGCGCCATGCCAGGATCGCGCGGGCGAACGTCGAAGCGTTCCAAGAGATCGCGAGTGGCGCTCGTGATTGCACGACGGCTCAGTCCGCACCGCTCCCGGAAGCGCGACAGTACGGGGGACATGACGTTGTCCTCCACCGGGAGACTCCCAATGCCTCCCTCCTGTTGTCGGTCTGCTGGCAGGAAGCCGATCCCGAGCTGGACCGCCTTGAGCGGGTTGAGTCGCTTCAGCTGATGGGTTTGGCCGTCCATCGTGAGCGTCCCGCTCTCTGGCGGCTCGGCTCCGAAGAGGGCGTAAAGTACGCGATCGAAGCCTGTGCCGGGCATCCCGGTAAGGCCCAGCACTTCGCCCGCGGTTGTCTCAATGGCCGGGAAAACGACGCCGCCGATTTCAAGGTCGGCCACGGCGATGGTGGTGTCGCGTGACCGCGCAGTACGGCACTCGATTCGGTCGACTTCGACGGCCCGGCCCACGATCATCTCGATGAGTTCGCCGGCAGTGACCTTGGTAGTGGTAACGCTGCCTTGGACTCGGCCATCGCGAAGGACGGTTACCGTGTCGGTAATCTCGCGCACTTCGTCGAGGTCATGCGAGACAAACAAGACGCTTGCGCTCTTGCGGGAGATTTCGCGAATGACGCGAAAGAGGTGTTCCTTCTCATCCGCCGGCAAGAAAACCGTCGTCTCATCGAGGACAAGCAGCCCCCTGCCGCCCCCTGGCTGGGTCGTCGTGCGGATATCCTGCACCGCCCGGATGATTGCCAGCATGGCTCGCTCTGTGGGGCTCAGTTCGGCGACTTTCAAAGCCACGTCGACGTGCAAGCCGTATTCGTCGAGGAGGTCACGCGCCGCGCGTCGCTCGTCTCGCCAAGACAGACGCCAGGACGTCTTTGCCGCGAATGTCCCGATCCGCAGGTTGTCCAGCACAGTCAAGGACAGCACTAGGCCCAGGTCTTGGTGCACAAACCCGATTCCCAACTCCCGGGAGCGTCCCGGCGGCATCGGCAGTGCGACGGACGCCCCGTTCATCGTGATCTCGCCGTTTTCAGGGGTGTAGAAGCCCGCCAGCACTTTGATCAGAGTCGACTTTCCGGACCCGTTTTCCCCTAGCAGTCCGTGGATCTCGCCTTGCTTAATGGTGAGATTGGCATTGTCGAGCGCCCGCGCTCCGCCGAAATGCTTCGAGATCCCGCGGAGGGCGATGGTCTCGGTCATGGGCCCATGTACGGCGCTCACGAGGCGAGAACCCTCCAGGTTGTCTAGTTCTGTCACGGTCGGTTGCCGAATAACGAGAGGTAGGTAATGACCTCGACCGGCGGCATCACGTCCGCGTATTTAGCATCCGAGTCAAAAAGGGTGGCGTCATGAGGACCGACAGCGTGGTCGGGTACGCGTTCTGCAGGGGCTGCCAAGGGGTACCCGAAAGATCGAGCGTCGACGACGGTGGCTCGGACGCACCCGGACGTCGCGCTTCCGACCACGATGAGCGTGTCTATCCGCATTGGGATAAGAAGGGAGACCAGACCCGTCCCGAAGGCCGACGGCGCCCGTTTGTTGAGCACAATGTCACCCGCACCCTATTTCGCGAGCACTATACGTGAGTCTTTGTCGTCACCTTTATAGGTTTTGTATCGAGGGCAAGTTATGCCGATTAGATGAGAATAGACCTCCTTGTTCGGATGGGGAAGGAGTTGCCGGCAGCAGACTTTGGCACGGCGCGCGAGGAGAAACGCGGGCCCTGAAAATGAGCTGTAAATCCAGTCATCTAACGAATTTTGTTTTGACAAATGATGTCTGAATAATATGATTGTTTCCATCGAACGACCCGATGTGTTCCACCGAA
>JAODMT010000015.1 GCA_025464975.1 Microbacteriaceae bacterium
CGGCGCGCTAACCAACTGCGCTACAGGGCCTAGCTATTGTTTTGTGACCCCAACGGGATTCGAACCCGTGTTAACGCCGTGAAAGGGCGCCGTCCTAGGCCACTAAACGATGGGGCCGTGAAGTAAAAAACCTTCATAGCTACCGAGGGACAAGCATAGGGGAGCTCCGTCGGTTTGCCAAACCGTGAATGTCATGTCGTGGCATCCGCGCGCCACTCCGTGTCTAATGGTGGCGACGGCGTGTGTCGTCGAGTAGCTTCGAATTCGTTGCCGACACTTCGAGGACCCATGTCTAACGCCGCCCGACGCAGAGCTGCAGGAGGCGTCAATCGCGCCGCCGGCCGTGCCGTGTGGATGGTGGCTTTCCTCGCTGCCTGCGTTCTGGCCAGTGGAACCCTCATCGCGCAGCACCCCGACGCCGCGTTCGCCGTGGACTACCCCAGTTGGGATGATGTGCAGGCCGCACGGCAGAGCAAGGCGGCGACCCAAGCCGAGGTCGCCCGTGTGCAGGCCGCGCTCACCGGACTGCAGGCTGAGGTCGACTCCACCCAGGCCATTTCGCAACAGAAGGGCGACCTGTATCAGGCCGCCCAACAGAAATACGACGAGGCGGCCTTCAGGGCCGCCGAATTGAGGAAGCAAGCGGATGCTGCGCAGGCGACGGCAAACACGTCGCGCCAGCAGGCCGGACAGCTTGCCGCACGGCTCTCCCGCTCCGGCGGTGACGATGTCTCCACCCGGCTCTTCTTCAGTGGGACGGAGGCGAAGAGCCTGCTCTCGCAACTCGGTCTCGCGAGCATGGTGCGGAGTCAATCCGCCGGGCTCTACGAAAAGGCCATTCAGGACCAAAACACGGCGCAATCGCTCACCGATCAGGCAGACGTGGCAAAGGCCGCGCTGAAGATCCTGGCCGAGACCGCACAGACCGCGTTCGAGACCGCCGCCGCCGCTGCAGAGGCCGCCGCGGCCGCCCTTTCGGCGCAGCAGGACAATATTGCGAGACTGCAGGCGCAACTCGCCACCCTCACGACCAACGTTGATCACCTGGAGTCCGAGTACACCGCGGGGATCAAGGCGCAGTGGGGCGATTCGGCGGGCCTCGGCGCGGGCAAGATCAGCGCGACCGGTTGGGCGCGGCCAGCGGGTGGTCACATTTCGAGCCCGTTCGGGTTCCGACTGAACCCCTACACGAAGTCATATGCCTTCCATGCGGGCACCGACCTCGGAGCCAGCTGCAACTCGCCGATCTTCGCGGCGCACAGCGGCACGGTCGCATATGCCGGCTGGAACGGCGGATACGGCAACTTCATTTTGATTGAGGACGGCGACGGCGTTTCAACCGGGTACGGCCACATCGTTAACGGCGGAATTCACGTCGCGATCGGTCAGACCGTCGGAGTCGGGCAGCCAATCGCCCTCGTGGGAAGCACCGGTCATTCCACGGGTTGCCATCTGCACTTCGAGGTGCGTACGGGCGGAATCGCCTCGGATGCCGTGCCGTTCATGCGCAGCAACGGCATCGAACTGGCCAACTGACGCCTCTCGTACGCGAGGACAACTCGGTCATGAATGGCCAAGTTGATGCGTAATTGTTACTGTGGAACTGTTACCAGTGTTACTGGAGTAACCAAAGGTGCCGTCTAGGCCCGGAGATCAGGGACGAATTTGCTCACGACGACAGGCGCCACACGGCTTCCACTCGCTCATCGACGCGGCCGACGCACGCGATGGATGGCCGTAATGGCGGGGCTGTCGGTCGCGGTCAGCGGCACAATAATCGGGATCAGCTCTGATGCCGCATTCGCCACGAGCTACCCGAGCTACGCCGACGTTCAGGCCGCAAAGGCCAGCGAGGCGGCCAAGTCGGCCGAGATCGCGACCCTCCAGGGTCTGCTCGCCACTCTGCAAAACAATGTGAAATCGGCCCAAGCGCTCGCCGTACAAAAGGGCACCGATGCGCAAACGGCCCAGACCAAACTCGACGAAGCGACAACAACGCTCACGAAGCTCACTCAGCAGGCGGCCAGCGCTCAGGCCGAGGCAACCAAGACCAAGAACGAGGCCGGGCAACTCGCCGCGCAGCAAGCCCGCTCCGGCGGAGGCGACCTTACCGCCACTCTGTTCTTCGGCGGAAGCAAAACGGATGGGTTGCTCACCCAGCTCGGTCTCGCGAGCATGGTGAAGGACCAGTCGTCTGGCCTCTACGCGAAGGCAATCCAGAACGAGCACACCGCACAATCCCTCACGGACCAGGCGGGCATTGCGAAGACCGCGCTAAAAGGCCTCGCCGACGATGCCCAGAAGGCTCTCGCCGACGCGGTCGCCGCGTCGCAGGCGGCTTCGGACGCGCTCGCGGCCCAGCAGGCGCACCAGATCGAGCTGAACGCGCAGCTCGCGGTACTCACCACGAACGCGACCCAGACGGAGGCCTCCTACAACGCCGGAGTCGCCGCTGCCCGAGCCGCTGCTGCGGCGGCTGCCGCGGCCGCTGCGGCAGCCGGGGCTTCCGCTCCCTCGGCGCCGGCAGGTCAGATCACATCCTCCGGATGGGCTCGCCCCTCGGCTGGCCACATTTCGAGCCCCTATGGCTACCGCATCGACCCCTACACCGGCGCCTATGCGCTGCATGAGGGCACCGACCTCGCGCCCGGTTGCAATTCGCCGATCTACGCCGCACACAGCGGCACGGTCGTGATGGCCGGACCGTATGGCGGCTACGGAAACTACATCCGAATCCGCAACAACGACGATGGAAGCTACATGACGGCCTACGGCCACATCGTGAACGGGGGGACCCTCGTCCACGTCGGCCAGACGGTGTCGGTCGGTCAAAACATCGCTCGCGTCGGTTCGACCGGCTGGTCCACCGGGTGCCACCTGCACTTCGAGGTCTACCACAACGGAACGACTATCGACCCGGTTCCGTTCATGCGCGCTCACGGCGTCGAACTGGCAAACTGACCCGGCTGGGGCGCTCTCCCGGCGCCCACCTCCCCTACCACGCATTTGCGCGGAAGGGTGGCTATTTGAGGCAAGTTCTTGTTACTGTGACAGCTGTTGACAATGTTACTGATGTGACTGCGGGGGGATCTGCGGCGCGTTACGGGGACTCATGAAGCGCATACCGCAGGGCAGCACGGCGGCCGGCCGGGGCAGTAGCCGCCGCCGCGCCCCGCGATCGACGGCCGTGATTGCGGTGCTGACGGTCTTGGTGACAGCTGCCGTTCTCGGATCCGGCGCTCAAGTGGCCTTCGCCACCAGCTACCCCAGCTGGTCCGACGTGCAGGCGGCCCGAAACAGTGTCAGCGCCAAGGAAGCCCAGATCGGCGTACTCGATCGGCTGCTTTCCGGACTGCAAGCCGCCGTCAGCCAGGCCCAGTCGCTCGCGGAACGCAAGGGCGCCGAATACCAGGCAGCCCAACAGAAGTACGACGAAGCAACCTTCAAAGCCGCCGAACTGCAGAAGCTTGCGGACGTGGCAAAGACCAAGGCCGACAAGTCAGAGCAACAGGCCGGCCAACAGGCCGCACGCCTGGCGCGAGTGGGAGGCAGTAACCTCTCGGCTCGGCTCTTCTTCGGTGGAGGCAGCAGCGACGGCCTGCTCTCGCAACTGGGCCTCGCGAGCGTGGTTAAGGACCAATCGGCCGGCCTATATCAAAAGGCCGCGCAGGATCTGAATTCCGCGCAGTCGCTCACCGATCAGGCGAACGTCGCGAAGTCGGCCCTCCGTGATCTCTCCGACGCGGCCAAGACCGCACTCGAGGAGGCATCCGCCGCGTCGGATGCCGCGACCGCGGCGCTCGGCGAGCAACAGGACAACAAGGGTCGCCTCGAGGCCCAGCGGGCCGTTCTCGTCAACAACACGAACATGACCGAGGCCGACTACAACACCGGTGTGAAGGTTGCAGCCGCCGCTGCTGCCGCCGCCGCCAAGATCGAGAAGGACAAGCAAGCCGCCGCCGCCGCGGCTTGGGCTGCAGCGCACCCGCCGTCGACCGGTGGGAGCGGAAGTAGCGGAAGCAGCGGAAGTAGCGGAAGCAGCGGAAGCAGCGGAAGCAGCGTTTCAGCCGGAAGCGGAAGCAGTTCGGGCGGTGGGTCAACGGCAAGCCCGAGCGGCTGGGTCCGTCCCTCCGCTGGGAAAGTGTCCAGCCCGTATGGATGGCGGATCAACCCGGTGACCAAGGAAGAGGCACTACACGCCGGAACGGATCTCGCGCCGGGTTGCAACGCACCGATCTTCGCGGCTCACTCCGGAACCATTACCTTCGCCGGGCCGAACGGCGGCTATGGCAACTTCATTCTGATGAACAACGGCGACGGAGTATCCACCGGATACGGACACATCGTGGACGGCGGCATCCTTGTGCACCAAGGACAATCGGTCGCCGCGGGACAGCAGATTGCCCGCGTTGGCAGCACCGGTCAGTCGACCGGATGTCACCTCCACTTCGAGGTGCGCCCTCGCGGAGTGGCCGTGGACGCCGGCCCATTCATGGCGGCTCGCGGCGTCTCGCTCTAGCTCAGAACTGCCATCTGCGGCCGGTGTGCCCCAAAACGCAGGAGATTCACCACTGCGACGGGCGCTTGCGGCGTGGTGGCGGCGTGTGGCGGTGAATTTCCTGCGTATTCGATTGGGCCGGGTGGCGGCGAGGACACCCAAGAATGTGAAATGCCCCCTCGGTTCGACCGCAGCCGAACCGACGGGGCAAACGAGTCGCGGAGTCCTGACTCAGTGTCCGCCCTCTTCGGCGAGTTTCGCGATGCCGGCTTGAACAATGGCCTCCGCCTCGGCGGCGTTTCCCCAGCCCTCGGTCTTGACCCACTTGCCTGGCTCGAGATCCTTGTAGTGCTCGAAGAAGTGCTCGATTTCCTTGCGGGTGTACTCCGGAATGTCCTCGACGTCCTGCAGCCAGGCCCAGCGCGGGTCCTTCGCCTGAACGGCAATCACCTTGGCATCCGAGCCGCCGTCGTCCGTCATGTTGAACACGCCGATCGGTCGCACCGACAGGCCGACTCCGGGGAACAGCGGGTAGTCGAGTAGAACGAGAACGTCCACGGGGTCACCGTCAAGTCCGAGGGTGTTTTCGAAGAAGCCGTAGTCCGTCGGGTAGACGAAACCGGTGAACAGCACCCGGTCGAGGTAGACCCGACCGGTCTTATGGTCCACCTCGTATTTGTTCTTGCTTCCCTTGGGGATCTCGATGATGGCGTCGTAGCTGGCCATGGCAGGTGCTCCTGAAGTTCGTTGGCGGACGCAATAACGTTATCGGATGGACACCCGACCCCGACTGACTCCCGCGATGGCCGATGTGCGCCGTGCCGTGCGATCCTCGTTGGTCGAGCTAGCGGCGTCGCATCCCGGGTCGCCGGTTCTGTTCCTCGTCGCCCTCAGCGGCGGACCCGACTCGCTCGCTCTCGCCGCGGCGACCGCCTTCGAGGCTGGTCGCCTTGTCGATGTGGCGGCCGGAGCCGTCATCGTCGACCACGGATTGCAGGAGGGATCCGCGGATGTTGCGGCCAACGCGGCCGCGCAAGCTCGGACGCTCCGTCTTGACCCGGTGATTGTCAAGACGGTCGCGGTCGGCACAGCGGGTGGACCGGAGGCGGCCGCGCGGGATGCTCGTTACGCGGCGCTCGCCGAGGCGTCGATCGAATGTGGGGCGGCCGGAGTGTTGCTCGGCCACACCCTCGACGACCAGGCCGAGACCGTGCTGCTTGGGCTCGCGCGAGGCAGCGGTCCGGCGAGTCTCACCGGGATGGACTACCGTTCCGGAATCTTCATCCGCCCGCTCCTGAAGATTCGGAGGGCGACCACGGCCCGGTTCTGCTTTGACTCCGGGATGGAGCCGTGGATCGATCCGCACAACGATGACGAACGGTTCACCCGGGTGCGGGTGCGGAATCGGGTCTTGCCGACGCTCGAGAAGGAACTCGGGCCGGGCGTCGCCGAGGCACTCTCCCGCACGGCGATTCAGCTGCGCGAAGACGCAGATGCCCTCGATCTCTTCGCGAGGGACCAGCTCGAGGAACTGGCCGAGCACGCCGAGGCGGGAATCTCGCTGCCGGCGAAGGCCCTCGCGAGCAATCCGCCCGCCCTGCGGCAGCGCATCATTCGCATGACCGTCGCAGCCGAGTTTGGGCTCAGTCTCACCCGCGCGCACACCCTCGAAGTGGCCCGCCTCGCGACCGAGTGGCACGGCCAGGGTCCCGTCGACCTCCCCGGCCTTAGGGTTGAGAGGCAGGACGGCCTGCTCATCTTCAGTTCGACACGAGAGGCCTAGCGCCAATGGAATACAGCGACATCGCCGACGATCTCACGAGCGTGCTGGTCACGGAAAAGGAGATTCACGAGAAGATCGCCGAGCTCTCTCGCCGCATCGAGGCCGACTACGCCGGGGAGAATCTGCTGCTCGTCGGAGTGCTGCGAGGTGCCGTCATGTTGATGGCTGACCTGGCGCGGGAGCTCAAGCTGCCGATTGAAATGGATTGGATGGCGGTCTCCTCCTACGGGTCGGGCACGAAATCATCCGGTGTAGTCCGCATTCTCAAAGACCTCGACTCCGACCTGCAGGGGCGCAAGGTGCTCATCGTCGAGGACATCATCGACTCCGGACTCACGCTGTCCTGGTTGCGCACCAACCTCGAGAACCGGGGCGCGGCCTCGGTGGAAATTTGCGCGCTGCTCCGCAAACCCGACGCGGCGAAGGTGCAGGTCGACGTGCGGTACATCGGCTTCGAGATCCCCAATGCGTTCGTCGTCGGCTACGGGCTTGACTATGCGGAGAAGTACCGCAATTTCCGGGACATCGGGGTGCTCGCACCGCACGTGTACGCGTAGCGCGCTGGAGCTATGGCGATCGCGCCAGCGATCGTGCGACGCCAGCGCCGACTGAGCTTGCGAAGGCGGTTGTCAACGCTGGAGCTATGGCGATCGCGCCAGCGATCGTGCGACGCCAGCGCCGACTGAGCTTGCGAAGGCGGTTGTATTACGCCCACGGCAAACACGCAGCGGCCACCCAGTGCGGCTCCGGTAGCCTTGGCTCACATTCTTCGTCAGAAAGGTGCCGGGCTGGACTCCCGGATCACTATGGACTTCAAGCGCTTTCTTCGCGGCCCGCTCATTTACATTTTGCTCGCCGTCATTGTTGTTTCCGTCGGATTCAGCCTGCTCAGCGGCTCCGGATTCAAGCAAGTCACCACCGAGCAGGGCCTCCAACTGCTGAAGAGCGACAAGGTCGCCACGGCCAAGATCGTCGATACCGAGCAGCGCGTTGACCTGACGCTGAAGACGGCAGGTTCCGAGGGCAAGCAGGTGCAGTTCTACTACTCGCTTCCCCGCGGCACCCAAGTCGTTAACGCGGTAGACGCGTCAACCGCCAAGTTCGACGATCAGGTGGACAAGGGCAACTGGCTTTCGTCGCTCCTCGGTCTCGTGATTCCCTTCCTGCTCATCGGGCTTGTCTTCTGGTTCCTGGTGTCGAGCATGCAGGGCGGCGGCTCAAAGGTCATGCAGTTCGGCAAGTCGAAGGCGAAGCTGGTTTCGAAGGAGAGCCCGAAGGTCACGTTCGCGGATGTCGCGGGTGCCGACGAGGCCATCGAGGAACTCGAGGAAATCAAGGACTTCCTGAAGGACCCGGCGAAGTTCCTCGCCGTCGGAGCACGCATTCCAAAGGGCGTGCTGCTGTATGGCCCTCCCGGCACCGGTAAGACCCTGCTGGCCCGCGCCGTGGCCGGCGAAGCGAACGTGCCGTTCTACTCCATCTCCGGATCGGACTTCGTCGAGATGTTCGTTGGTGTTGGTGCCAGCCGCGTGCGGGACCTGTTCGCTCAGGCCAAGGAGAACTCGCCGGCGATCATCTTCGTAGACGAGATCGACGCTGTCGGTCGTCACCGCGGCTCCGGCATGGGCGGCGGTCACGACGAACGCGAGCAGACGCTCAACCAGCTGCTGGTTGAGATGGACGGCTTCGACGTGAAGACGAATGTCATCCTCATCGCCGCAACGAACCGTCCGGACATCCTCGACCCCGCGCTTCTGCGCCCCGGCCGCTTCGACCGCCAGATCGGCGTCGACGCCCCCGATCTGCTCGGACGAAAGCAGATTCTCGAGGTTCACGGAAAAGGAAAGCCGCTCGCCGCGACGGTGGACCTCGAAGTTCTCGCTCGCAAGACGCCAGGATTCACCGGTGCGGACCTCGCCAACGTGCTTAACGAAGCAGCACTGCTGACCGCTCGCTCGAACGCGCAGCTGATCGACAATCGGGCCCTCGATGAGGCGGTCGACCGAGTGATGGCCGGACCCCAGCGCCGAACCAGGGTCATGCGCGACCAGGAGAAGCTCATCACGGCCTACCACGAGGGCGGACACGCACTCGTCGCGACCGCGATGCGGAACACCGACCCGGTGACCAAGGTCACCATCCTTCCCCGCGGTAGGGCCCTCGGTTACACGATGGTTCTTCCGCTCGAGGATCGGTACTCGATCAGCCGCAATGAGCTGCTCGACCAGCTCGCCTACGCGATGGGCGGCCGCGTCGCCGAGGAGATCGTGTTCCACGACCCGACCACCGGTGCGTCGAACGACATCGAAAAGGCGACCTCCACCGCCCGGAAGATGGTCACCGAATTCGGCATGAGCGCCAACATCGGCTCCGTGAAGCTGGGTTCGGGATCGGGCGAAATGTTCCTCGGCCGCGACATGGGAAGCCAGCGCGACTACTCCGAGCGGCTCTCCGAGCAGGTCGACAAGGAGGTGCGCGCGCTCATCGAGAACGCCCACAACGAAGCCTGGGAGGTTCTGAACCAGAACCGGGAGACCCTCGACAAGCTCGCGACCGCGCTTCTGGAGAAGGAGACTCTCGACCACACGGAACTCGCCGAAATCTTCAAGGACGTCGTAAAGATGCCGGAGCGCCCGCAGTGGCTCTCGAGCGACAAGCGCCCGGTTTCGCCTCTGCCGCCCGTGCTCGTGCCGCAGAAAGCCCCGATTGACGCGGGAGTGGTCGATGGCGGAGTAACCTCGGATCCGGTCAAGAAGTCGCGGACACCTCGGCCTCGCAAGCGTCCTGATATCGCGACAGCGTAAGAAGTGCTGTCGCGCCCGACTCCGTAAGGAGAATTGTGGTTAGCCCAGCAGCCAACCCCGAACGGCCCCGGCTGTTCGACACCGCTCGAATCGAGGCTGCTGTGCTCGAGATCCTCGCCGCAATCGGCGAGGATCCGAGCCGTTCCGGGCTGGCGACCACCCCGCAGAGGATCGCGCAGTCCTACGAGGAGTTCTTCGCCGGACTCACCGAGGATCCGCTCGAATACCTCGCGGACAGCGCGGAATTCACGGCCGGGTCTGGCGAGCTCAGCGAGTTGGTGCTGCTTCGCGACATCGAATTTCGCTCGATGTGCGAGCACCACCTGCTTCCCTTCACCGGAGTGGCGCACCTCGCCTACGTTCCTCGGTTTCGCATCGTCGGACTAGGAAAGCTTCCTCGGGTCGTCGAGACGCTTGCCGCCCGCCCGCAAATGCAGGAGCGGCTCACCGAGGAGATTGCGGATGCACTCCAGACCGGGCTGGACCCTCTCGGCGTTCTCGTGGTGCTTGACGCCAGCCACACGTGTGTGACAACGCGGGGCGTGCGGCAGTCCAGGAGTTCGACCGTCACCATGGCCAGCCGCGGCACCCTCAGCGAGCCCGTCGCACGCGCCGAGATCATGGCGCTCATCGGACATTCGGCATGAGCGACGATCCCGAATCGCCTCTCCCCACTCCACACCCCCGGTTGTCTCGCCCCCAGATCATGGGAATCGTGAACGTGACCCCAGACTCGTTCAGCGACGGCGGGCGCTATCTCCAGGCGGATGCGGCGATCGCTCATGGAGCGGAGCTTTCAGCGGCCGGCGCGCAAATCATCGACGTTGGCGGGGAATCGACGCGACCGGGAGCCGTGCGGGTACCGGCCGCGGAGGAGCAGCGTCGCGTCCTTCCGGTGGTCGCCGCGCTTGCCGAGCGCGGCATCGCCGTGAGCATCGACACGATGAACGCCTCGACCGCCCTCGCCGCGGCGGAAGCCGGTGCCGCAATCATCAACGATGTCTCCGGGGGTCTCGCGGACAGGGACATGGCGCGGGTCGCCGCGGAAACCGGCCTCCATTTCGTGGCGAATCACTGGCGCGACGGTGGCACGAACTCCGGGGTCGACGCCCACTACGCAAACGTGCTCGTCGATGTTCGGCAGGAGCTCGAAGAACGAGTGGCCGATCTTCTCGACGCCGGGGTAGGCGCGGAGCGCATCATCCTCGATCCGGGCATCGGCTTTGCCAAGACCGCAGACCAGAACTGGCAATTGCTTTCCCACCTTCCCTCCCTCAACGCCATCGGATATCCGGTGCTCATCGGGGCGTCGCGGAAGCGATTCCTCGGCACGTTCGTCGACCCGTTCGCGCCGACCGCCGACAGGGACGCCCCAACGGCGACCATCAGCGTGCTCGCGGCGCAATCCGGGGTGTGGGGTCTCCGCGTGCACAACGTCGCCGTCACGAGCTCCGCGCTCGACGTCTGGGAGGCGATGCAACCGTGACCGCGGCCGACACAATCACCCTCACCGGTCTGCGGGCGTTCGGTCACCACGGGGTGCTCGACTCCGAACGTCAAGCCGGACAGGAATTTCTGATCGACGTGACGATCTGGCTCGACTTAGCGGACGCCATCTCGACCGACGACGTGACGAAGACGATCCACTACGGGGAGCTCGCCGAGAAGATCGTCGGCGCAGTCGCATCCGACCCGGTCAATCTGATCGAAACGGTCGCGGAGCGAGTCGCCGCGATTGTGCTCACCTACGATCGCGCGTCGAGCACACGGGTCACCATTCACAAGCCGAGCGCCCCCATCACAGTGCCGTTCGGCGACGTCGCCGTCTCGATCACCCGGGACCGCCGGTGACCCGGCGGCGGATCGTCTTGCCGGGCATCATCGCCCTCGGCTCGAACCTCGGCGATCGGGTCGGCATCCTTAGTGAGGCCGTTCGGCAGATCCGGGACATCGCTGGAATCACTGTCACGGCCGTGTCCGGTCTCGTCGAGTCCCACGCGGTCAAGCCGCAGGGAACGGATGCGAGCAGCCCCGACTATCTGAACGCCGTCGTTCTCGTGCAGAGCGCCCTTCACCCCGAGCAGCTCCTCGTCGAATTGGGCGCGATCGAATCCCGGCTCGGTCGGGTGCGGGAGGAACGTTGGGGCGACCGGACGCTCGACCTTGACATCATCTCCTTCGGGCCGCTTCGCATCGATTCCGAGTCGCTCACGCTGCCCCATCCGCGGGCCTGGGAGCGGCCGTTCGTGATCGTTCCGTGGCTCCAAATCGAACCGGACGCGGTGCTGGCAGGCCACGGACGGATCGATGCTCTGCCTGCGGCGAGGTCATCAGAGGTCTGGGACTTCGACAGCGGCTCACTCTTTGGGAGACTGGACTAGTGAAGGAGCTAATTTCATGAAACGCACGAGCATCGGCGCGCTCGTGCTGCTTGCCGCCATCGGCGCGATTGTCGGGGGGCTGCTTGAGGCCGCGCTCGCGTCCGCGGGACGGCCGATCATCCTTCCACCGCTCACCCTTGGGATTGCGCTCCTCTTCATCGGCGTCGTTGTCGTGTTGCTAGCGATCCCGATTCGGCGGCTGACCCGCGGCAAGTCTCAGCAACCGATCGACCCGTTCTACGCCACGCGGGTGCTCATCCTCGCCAAGGCGAGCGCCCTGAGCGGATCACTGCTCACCGGCTTTGCCGCCGGAGTGACGATCTACCTCCTCACCCGGTCGGTGGTGCCGGTAAACTCTGTGGGACCGGCCATCGCGACGTTCATCGGCGCAGCGTGCCTGTTGGCCGGGGGACTCATCGCCGAGCACATGTGCACCATCCCGCCCGCCGATGACGATGACGACGACGAGGGCAGACGGGCCGTCAGGGTTCGGCCCTAACGCACATCGGAGGAGCAGCATGGATCGGCTCGAACTTCCCGGCGTGACCTGGCGTGGGGTGTCGCCGAAGCTGGTCTGGGTGGAGCTGGTCAGCGGCGCCGTGTTTCTGCTCGTCGTTCTCGCCATTGCGGTGGTGACGCTTCTGCTTGGCATCTGGTGGGTGGCCGTGCCGCTCGGCGTGATCGCCGTCATCTCCGTCATCAACCTCGCCCTCACCGGTCGCCGGGTGCGCTCCATCGGCTACCAGCTGCGGGATGATGATCTGCTGTTCCGCCGCGGCATCATGTGGCAACGCTTCGTCGCCGTGCCGTACGGGCGCATGCAACTCGTCGATATCAACCGCGGCCCGATCGCTCGCGGCCTCGGGCTGAGCGAGCTCAAGTTCGTCACCGCGGCGGCGGCCGCCGGAGTCACCATTCCCGGGCTCCCCGAGAACGAGGCGGAGGAGCTCCGCGACCACCTCGTCTCCGTCGCGGAAAGCCGTCGGGCCGGACTGTGACCGAGCCGGAGCTGGCTCCCGCGACGCCTGCCACCGTCCCGGAGCTCGTCGCGAGGCTGACCGACGGCGAATGGCACCGACTTCACCCGGCGACCCCCCTGCTCAAGGGCGGGTTCGCCCTGATCGTTGTGCTCGGCTGGGTGGTGAGCAACCTCCGCGAACGACTCATTGGACTGTTCGTGCCTCGATTCGACGACCAGGGCGACCCGGTCGACTACATAGTTCAGCACGGCATCATCCTGCAGGCACTGCTCATCGTGACCGGTCTTCTGCTAGTGCTCATCGCCGGGTTCTATGTCTCGTGGCGCATGCACACGTTCCGCATCACGAGCGAGGTCGTCGAAGTGCGGTCGGGCATCCTGTTCCGCACCAATCGCAAGGCGCGGCTCGACCGCATTCAGGGCATCAACATCGTGCGGCCATTCGTTTCCCGGCTGTTCGGCGCGGCGAGGCTGGAAATCAGTCAGGCCGGTCACGACGCGAACGTGCACCTCTCCTACCTCAACTCCGCCGCGGCGGACGACCTCCGCCGTGAGATCCTGCGACGGGCATCCGGCACCCTGGCGGCCGAACGCGCCGCGGCCGCCCCCGTCGGCTCCGTGCTCGACCGACGGGTCAGCGAGCTGTTCGCGCCCGAGCTGGACCCGGATGCCGCCCCGCCGGAATCGGTCGTGCGGATCAACCTTGGCCGACTGGTCGGATCGATCGTCCTCGGCACCGGCACGCTCTTCGCCATTCTCCTGATCGCCGGGGTTATTACCTGGGTGTCGATCACCGGTCGACTCATCGTGCTCGTCTTCATCCTGCCGAGCCTCCTCGGCTTCGGCAGCTACTACGTGCGCCGGTTCACCAAGTCGCTTCGCTACACGATCGCCGGAACCCCGGACGGCATCCGAATCGGATTCGGCCTGTTGTCGACGAGCAACGAGACGCTTCCGCCCGGCCGGATCCACTCGGTCGAGGTCAGCCAGCCCCTCCTCTGGCGGCTGGCTGGCTGGTGGCAGATTCGGGTGAATCGGGCGAGCCACACCTCGAGCCGCGGAGCGGCCAACCAGGCCAACACGACGATCCTCCCGGTCGGCAACCTTTCCGAGGTGGCACGGGTTCTCGAGCTCATGTTGCCCGGGGTCATCGGCCCGCAGACAAGCTCATTCATTGAGAACGGCACGATTTCGCGCGGCGAGGATGGGTTCACCAATTCGCCCCGCCGGGCGGCGGCGCTGCGTCCCCTGTCCTGGCGGCGGAACGGGTTCGCCGTAATTCCCGGTCTGCTCGTGCTCCGAAAGGGAGCCATCTGGCGCCGCCTCATCATCGTTCCTCAGCCGCGACTGCAAAGCGTCGGACTGCAGCAGGGCCCGATCCTGCGGCTCCTTCGGCTCGCCTCCATTCACCTTCACACGGTTTCCGGTCCGATCACGGCAGAACTCGGCGCGGTCGATCGGGATGCCGCGCTCGCCTTTTTCACGGAGGTCGCGGAGGTCGCGGTGCGCGCCGGTCAGTCCGACACATCGCACCGCTGGCGCTCGGGGGAGCTTCCCGCATGAGCCTCGATGGAATCGGCGAGGACGCGAAGAGACGCTCGGGACGGCTCGGCATCGGGATCATCGGCGCCGGAAAGGTGGGACCGGTGATCGGCGCCGCGCTCGCGAGCGCAGGCCACGCCATAGTTGGGATCTCGGCGATCTCCGAATCGAGTCGAGAACGGGCCGACGCCATGCTGCATGGCGTGCCGATCCTCGAGATTCCGGACATCATCGAGCGAAGCGAGCTCGTCATTCTCGCCGTTCCGGCGGGCGAACTGGCGAGTCTCGTTGCCGGGCTTGGCGTAACCGGAGCGTGGCAACCGGGTCAGCTCGTGATGCACACCGCCGCCGAATTCGGAACGGCGGTGCTCGCGCCGGCCACGGCATCCGGAGCCATCCCGCTCGCCATCCACCCGGCCGTCTCCTTCACCGGTACCACGATCGACCTCGCTCAACTTGTCGGGGCGTACTTCGCCGTCACGGCGCCCGGTCCGGTGCAGCCGATCGGCCAGGCCCTCGTTGTGGAGATGGGCGGCGAGCCGATCATCGTCGCGGAACGCGATCGGGCCGCATATGCCGAGGCGATCGCGACGGCGACGAGCTTTTCGAGCGCAATCGTCGACCAGGCGACGACTCTCCTCGCCTCGATCGGCATCGAATCGCCCGGGACCATCCTCGGTCCGCTGGTGCGCTCTTCGGTAGAAAATGCGCTCCGACGGGTTCCGCGCCCGGAACTGTAGGGTCGCGCCTCCCCAGCGCCAAACCGGACGGTCAGTCGGCCCGTGCGGCCCGGCCCGGTGCGGGCCGTGTCGCTGACCACGTCGGCCATTGCCCTAGCATCGAGGGATGCCAATCGCCGTAATCGAGACCATTGCCGAGCTGCGCACCGTGACGGCGGATGCCCGCGCTGCGGCCCGGCGGGTGGCGCTGGTTCCGACCATGGGGGCGCTGCACGACGGGCATCTCGCCCTCGTGCGCCGCGCCCGCGAGGTCGCCGATGTGGTCATCGTGTCGATCTTCGTGAATCCGCTGCAGTTCGGTCCGAGCGAAGACCTCGACCGGTATCCGCGCACGCTCCGGGACGACCTCGCCCGGCTGGAGGACCTTGGGGTGGAGGCGGTGTTTGCCCCGAGCGCCCTCGAGATCTATCCCGATGGTCCGACCGGCACCCGGGTGTCGGCCGGACCGGTCGGCGCGTTGTTTGAGGGGCGGTCTCGGCCCGGTCACTTCGACGGTGTCCTCACCGTTGTATCGAAGCTCCTCAACATCGCTCAGCCGCACGTGGTGCTCTTCGGGCAGAAGGACGCTCAGCAGGTCTTCCTCGTGTCGCGCATGATCGCGGACCTGAACTTTCCGGTCGGAGTTGAGGTCGTGCCTATCGTGCGGGAGGGCGACGGGCTCGCTCTGTCCAGCCGCAACCGGTTCCTCGACGCGAGGGAGAAGGTCGCCGCGCTGCGACTCTCCGTCGCGCTGGATGCGGCCGAGTCATCCGCCGACCGCGGTCTCGACGCCGTGCTCGCCGCCGCCCAGTCGGTGCTGATGGGGGAGAGCCTCGTGGAGTTGGACTATCTGAGCGTCGTTCACCCGGCGACTTTCCTCCCGGTTGACGACACTCACCAGGGGAGGGCGCTCGTTCTCGTGGCCGCCCGGGTGGGGACGACCCGCCTCATCGACAACATGCTCATCTTTCTCGGGAGCAATCGCCCCTAGTGGCTACGGCGGACTCCGGCACCCTGGGGCGGTCGTAGCCCACCGCGCCGCCGTAAACTTGGGCGAGCCAATCCCCGGGAGTAACGCATGACCGATCAGACCACCGCCACCGAGCCGTCCGAAGAGGAACTCTCCGAGCAGACCCTCGTGCGGCTCGGCAAGCGCGATCGGCTAATCGAGTCCGGTGCCGGGGCTTACCCGGTCGAACTGCCTATCACCGCGACGATTCCCGAGGTGCGGGCGAAGTACGCCGACATTGCAATCGATTCCGCCACAGGCGACACGGTCGCTCTTGCGGGCCGCGTTGTGCACCTGCGCAACACCGGAAAGTTGTGTTTCGCGTCGCTCCAGTCCGGCGACGGATCCCGCATCCAGGCGATGGTCTCCCTCGCCGAGGTCGGCGAGGAATCGCTCGAACGGTGGAAGGACCTCGTGGACCTTGGCGACCACCTGTTCGTGTCCGGCGAGGTGATTTCCAGCCGCCGTGGGGAATTGAGCGTGCTCGCGCGGGAGTGGAAGATTGCCGCGAAGACGCTGCGCCCGCTGCCCAACCTCCATGTCGAGCTGAGCGAAGAAACGCGGATGCGCGCCCGCTACCTGGATCTCATCGCTCGCGAGGGCGCAAGGTCGATGGTGCGCAAGCGGTCGGCGTCGGTCGCCTCGCTGCGGAAGACCTTCGACGACCACGGCTATATCGAGGTCGAGACCCCGATGCTGCAGACCATGCACGGAGGGGCATCCGCCCGACCGTTTGTGACCCACAGCAACGCGTTCGACACCGAGCTGTTCTTGAGGATCGCGCCGGAACTGTTCCTCAAGCGCGCGGTCGTCGGCGGCATCGAGCGGGTGTTCGAGATCAACCGCAACTTCCGTAACGAGGGAGCGGATTCGACCCACTCGCCCGAGTTCGCGATGGTCGAGGCCTATCAGGCCTATGGGGACTACAACCAGATGGCGGATCTCACCCAGGAGATGATCCAGAACGCCGCGTTGGCGATGGGCGGCGGCCTCGTCGTTGCCCTCGCGGACGGCATCGAGTATGACTTCGGCGGCGAGTGGGATCGCATCAGCATGATCGACTCGCTGAACGCGGCTTCGGGCTGGAACGTGAGTGCGCTCTCCCCGCTCGACGAGCTCAAGTCGCTTGCCGATTCGGTCGGGGTCGAGGTCGGACTACCGACTCCCGGCAAGTACATCGAGGAACTGTGGGAGCACTTCGTCAAGTCGGGCCTCACCCGGCCAACGTTCGTCATGGATTTCCCGGTCGACACTTCACCCCTCGTGCGTGACCACCGCTCCGAGCCCGGCCTGGTGGAGAAATGGGACCTGTACGTGCGCGGGTTCGAGCTGGCAACCGGCTACTCGGAACTCGTCGACCCGGTGATTCAGCGCGAACGGTTCGTCGCGCAAGCGAAGCTCGCCGCCGCCGGTGACCCGGAGGCGATGCGTCTCGACGAGGAGTTCCTCCGGGCCTTGGAGTACGGGATGCCGCCGAGTGGCGGAATGGGTATGGGCGTCGACCGACTGCTCATGGCACTCACCGGGTTAGGAATTCGCGAGACCATCCTTTTCCCTCTAGTCAAATGAGTAGTGTTCGAAGATGAGCTTTCAGCCCGAAGAACCGCGCAACCCGAAGAAGGTCACGACAACGAGACTGGTGCTGTGGATCGCGGCGGCCGGCCTGGCCATCTACTGGATAATTCAGGGCATCATCGGCGTCGTTCAGCACGGCTAGCCGTTGTCAGGATGCGGGACGTATCCTTGACTCATGGGTGACGGATATTGGAACAACGCGGTGTTCAACCTTTTGCCCACGATTCTGGTCGGCCTCATCTTCTGGGTCGTGATGCGGGCGATCTTCCGCGCCGACCGAACCGAGCGCAAGGTGTACGCCAAGATCGAAGCCGAGGAACGAGCGCGCTTCGACCGGGACAACGGGCCGGCTAGCCACGAGGCTTGAGTCGCACGTTCGGTAGATCCGGAGCCGGGAGGGCGGATCCGGGGTATCCGTGCACCGATCCGAATCGGCCACTGTCGTTGCCACCGGCAACGACATCCGACTGCCACTCCTGTCGGAAGGTCACGATCTCCTCGTGACTGCGGCCGATGAAGTTCCACCACATGACGATCTGTTCGTCGAGGGGTACCCCGCCGATGAGCAAAAGCCGCACCGGCCCGTCGCCCGCTTCGAGCCGCACACTGTCTCGTCCCGTCCGCAGATAGGCCAGGTGCGAAACCGGCACCGGCTCGCCGTCGACGAGTAGCGATCCCCGGTCGACGAGCACACCGTGTTCGAATCGTGCGTCGGTCGGGACGGTCACGGCCGACCCGGACGGCAGATCGATCTGGCATCCAATGAGTTCGGTGAAGGTCGTTGCGGTGGAGGTTTCCCCCGCGAGCGAGCCGAGGAAAACCCGAACCGTTGCGTCGCCGAACCTCACCGGCGCGGGGACGTAGTGCTCGAAGAACGGTTCATGGTGGCGATCCGCGTCCGGTAACGCCACCCACAGCTGGGCGCCATGCAGCACCGTCGTCTGTGGCGTCGACACCTCGGAGTGGGCGATGCCCCGGCCGGCGGTCATCAGGTTCAGCTCTCCCGGGCGAACCACCGCATGGGTCCCGACACTGTCCCGGTGGTCGACATCCCCGGCGAACAGCCAGGTCACGGTCTGCAAACCGGAGTGCGGATGCGGCGGGACGACCATTCCGCCGCGCTCTGCCACCGGATCCGGGCCGTAGTGATCGAGGAAGCACCAGGCACCGATGAGCGAGCGCCGCCGCTGCGGGAGGGTGCGACGCACGGTCATGGCACGCGGGCCGCCGAGGGGGACGTCGCGCGGTTCGAGGATATCGATGTCGACCACCGCGAGGTTGCCCTCGCCGAGCAGTTCGGCCGGATCCTTCTCGCGATTGCTCATGGCGAAAATGGTAGTCCCGCAGCAAACGGTCGGCCGCCCTCGAGGAGGACGGCCGACCGGCGAATGTGGTGCAGCGGCTACTTGGTCTTTGAGGCCACCGAACCGTTCGCGTTCAGGAGCACCTTGCGCTTCTGCGGGTGGGAAAGGTCCAGCATGTTCGTGATCGTTCCCGCGGTCGTGTCGAAGGACGAGTCGCCGATCCGCCCGGTCGACCAGTTGTCCTCGACGAACTTGAGCACCGAGGCCTGCGTCGTCGGGGTGCTGTCCACGAAGTTGGTCTTCGCGAAGGGGGAGATCACGAGGAGCGGTAGGCGCTGGCTCGGGCCACAGCGGTCCGCATACCCACCGGCGATAGGGGCGGTCGAGGCCGAGCACAGGGTGGTGTCGCCGCTCGCCGCCGCGTCCTTGGATCCGTTGAGGATCGTCGGGGCGACGTGGTCGTACCAGCCGTCGGAGTCGTCATAGGCGAGCACGATCGCCGTGCTCTTCCAGTCGGGGGACTGCTGGATGGCGTTGATCTCCTTCACAAGGAAGGCTTGCTCGTCGGTCGGGTCGGAGTTTCCCGGGTGACCGTCTTGCGCGGCCGGCGCCTTGAGGTAGGAGACCGCCGGAAGATTGTTGGTCTTCAGAGCCGCGTCGAAGTTGGTCAGGTCGTAGTTGTGATTCGCCTGGTCGGTGTGCCCGATCGCCTTGACCGAGGTCGGCGGAAGGTGGTGCGGGTTTGACGTCGAGGCGTAGTACGCGAACGGGTTGTGGTGAGGCGAGTAGGAGTTGACCGCCGCGCCACCGATGTTGGTCGCGGTGGCCTTGCACTGCGCCATGGTTTTGGTGGTTGCGTTGTACGGCGTGGTCGGAGCGAACCCGCCCTGGAACCAGCCCCAGGTGACACCCTTGGCGTTCAACAGATCGCCGATGTTCTTGCCCTGCATCTGAACGAGCGCGGACGTTGAGGTGTGGTTGTTGTCGGCGCAGTCGTCGTATGACGGGTCGGGGTCGGCGTTCACCGTTCCAATGCCGTTGGCATTGGGCGAACTGACCTGCCCCGGTGCCCCGGCGCCGGTGATCGGCGCCCCGGTCACGGAGTTGACGGCGAGCGCGCCGTGGGTCTGGCCGGAGATCAGGTTGAGCGCCCCAGGCGTCGACGGGCCGAACGTGCTGTCCCAGCTGTTGTCGCTCATCGCGAAGTTCTGGGCGTAGTTCCACTCCGCCGTCACCGTGTTGCCGTCGTAGTAGTCCATGACCGCGCCCGGGGCGTTGAATAGCGTGCTCGGTGAGCAGCCCGCCGACTGGGTGCTCTCCGGGAACTTGTTCATCAGGCCGCCGTTGATGGCGCGCTGCTCCGGGTTGTAGCCGTGGTTCTGGCTGCATGTCATGGCTTGGCTCGGCGCCAGCCGCTGCGGCTGGAACGAGTTGGGATTCGCCGTCAGCAGGTTCGGGTGCGCGGTGTAGTTGTTGGGGATCGGGGTGCCGGCGGCCGCGGTGAACGTGGTGCCGTCGGTGTTTGCCGCATTTGGGTAGGTGCCGAAGTAGTGGTCGAACGACACGTTCTCGTCAAAGATGACGACAACGTGCTTGATCGGTGTTGAGGTCTTGGTGGAGTTGTCCGCCGGGGTCTTGGCGAATGCTGCGGGGACGCTCACCCCCAGACCGGTGACTGCCGCGATGGCGAGGGCGGCCGAGGCCGCCCATACAGCGCGGTTTCGAGTGATTCGAGGCATTGCTAGCTCTCTCTCTTGTGGATGGTTGGAAGGGAAAGGGAAGTTGTGGGGACGGGGGTTGCGGGCTCATGCCAGCAGCGAGCGGCCGAGCCAGTCGCTGGAGGTGCGGGCACCGGGAAGCGCGAAGAAGTAGCCGCCGCCGAATGGCGAGACGTAGTCGACGAGAGCTTCGTTGGCAAGGCGCTTCTGCACCGCGACGAACTGGCGATCGAGGTCTTGGTTGAACGTCGTGAAGACGAGTCCCATGTCGAGGTTGCCGTTCTTGTCCAGCCCGGAGTTGTAGTTGTAGCCGCGCCGCAGCATCCGAGAGGATGCGGTCTGCGGGGTGCGCGGATTGGCCAGTCGAATGTGCGCGCCGAGCGCGATGGTGTCCCCGGCCGGATCGTTCGGGTAGTCGGGCACGTCCGATTCGCGAGACCCCGTCTGCGGCGCCCCGCTGTCCCGCACCCGACCGATCAGGTTCTCCTGCTCGCGAAGCGACACCCGGTCCCAAAATTCGACGAGCATGCGGATGACGCGCACGACGTGATACGTGCCGCCGGCGGTCCAGGCTGGCTCGGTTCCGTCGCGCTTCGCCCAGACCAGCTCATCCATCTGGCTCGAGTCGGCGACGTCGGGATTCGCGGTTCCGTCCTTGAATCCGAGTAGGTTTCGCGGTGTTCCGCTCGGCCGCGGCGGCGAGACGAATCCCTCCGTGCGCCACCGCACCTGCATTCCGCCGCGAGTCGCACGCATGATCTCGCGCAGAGCGTGCGTGACGGTGTCGGTGTGGTCCGCCCGGATCTGAAGCAGCAGATCGCCGTCGCAGACCTCGCGCTGCAGGGCATCGTTCGGGAAGTCCTCCATTGTGCGCAACTTCGACGGCTTGCGCGGTGTCAGCCCGAAGCGGTCGTCGAAGAGCGACGCCCCGACCGATGCGGTCACCGTGAGCCCATCCGGGACCACCGTCGGACCGAGCACCCCGGAGTCGGACGGCGGCGCGCTCAGGCCGGTCGGGGAAGGGGTGCCGCCCCGAGTGAGGAATCGAGCGCGCTCGGTGATCCCGCGTAGCAGTGCCGCGAGTTCCGTGCGGTTCGCCGCCGTGACGTCGAACGCCACGAATGCGGCCGCAGGCTGCACCGGAGTCAGGATGCCCTGCTGGTGCGCGCCCTCGAAGGGGTACGAGCGCGACCCGGCCGGGACAACCGCCGGTTCGCTCGCGAATGCCGGACCCCCCGCCGCGATGGATGCCGCCGCAAGCGGCGCGGCCACCCCGGCGCCAAGCAGCCCGGACACGAAGGCCCGACGGCCAAGCCCGCGCGAATGTCTCTGTAGATCGGTCATTGGGGTGCGAGCCTCGGATCCGTGATTGTGGCGACGGGAGCCAGCAGCTGCACCGACTCGTCCAGGGCGGCATTGAGGGCCTGGCGTTGTGGTCGGGTCAGTGCGGCGAGCGGGGTCCACGACCCGTCCGGATGGTGGTAGCTGGCGACCAGGGCGGCGGCGCGGTCCAGCCAGCTCTTCGTCGACGCGAGCGCCGGATAGCGGGTGGCGAGCAGCGGTTCGAGCGGAGCCAGGGCCTCCCTGGTGCCAACCAGGTTCGCGCCAATGGTCGCGATGTTGGTTGCCGAACCGGCGTCGGTTGCCCCGGTGAGCTCGAACTGGATCGCATTCTCGAGGATTTCGTGCGAGCGAAGCCCGATGTCGAGCGGGGGAATTTGGGCCGTCGCGAATGCGGACTGCAGCCGGTCGACGTCGGTCACCAGGCGGTCGGCGGAGGGCATGATTGCTGTCGCTGCGGCGCCGCCCCACAGCAGCGCCTCGAGGCGGTGAAAGCCGGTGAGGTTCGGATCGGTCAGGGCGGTCGAGCCCGATCGAGGCACGCCGTTGATTGCGGCGTCGAGGTCCCCGAAGGCCCCGTACGCCGCCCCCAGTGACTCGTATTCGAGATGCGCGCTCAGCCACGCGGCCCGTGCGGCCGGGATGTCGCCGGCGGCTACCGACCGGTCGAGTGACAGGACGTCGCTGGCCAGGATCGGAAGTCGGCCACTGACCCAGGCGTGGTATTGCTTGTCGGGCGCGATGAGGTCTGCGGCGGTGACGATCTTCACGCCGGGAGTCGGGTTGGCGACGGAGCGTGCGCCGCTGATCGTGACGACCGGGCCATATGCGGGCGGCAGGTCCGCGGGCAGGCAGACGAAGCGGTAGCTGCCGTTTGCGAGCACCGCGCTCAGCTCGTGCGTCGCACCGGGCCCGAGTCCCTCGAGTTCTCCGTAGACCAGCTGGCTTTTTGCGCCCTCTAGGTAGACCTCTTCGCCGGCGATTGTCGTGTTGTGTACCGCAAAGCGCGAGAGCCCAGTGTGCGGCTCGGTCCACCCCGCACCGCAGGTCTCCGTGCCAGACTCGACGCCGATCGTTCCCGACGCCGGTTCCGATGGCGTCGAACGGGAGGCGACGGAGCCGACGATGCCCACGGCCATGACGACGGCTATCGTGCCGAACAGGGCGAGGTAGCGCTGGTTCGTCGTGAGGGGAGACACCGGTGTTGGGCGACCTTCTCGCTGGAGGGATGTGCCGTGAAAGGGGGGCACACGTCAGGCTAGAGCCGCCAAACCCGATGAAATGGCCCTGAAAAGCCTCTGAGGAAATCGTTTACTCGATGTTCAGAGAGCATTTTGCTGACGTTCCTCGGACTGGGGACTGGCGGGCCGTGTTCGGTCATGATCGGTCCAATCGGCGCGGCGCAACCGATCGAGCATTTTTCGACGTTGCGTGGGTATTGGGCAGCGACGGGAACCGTCAAGGATGGCGTCACGCCCACGGCGAACAGGGGCAGTATTCCGGGGGTTGGCTAGTTACTCTCTCTAGTACGGCGCCACACCTGCACGGCGTCAGAGGAGCGAACATGTTCGAACGATTCACCGACCGGGCCCGCCGGGTCGTTGTCTTGGCGCAAGAAGAAGCCAAGATGCTCAACCACAACTACATCGGCACGGAGCACATCCTGCTGGGTCTCATTCACGAGGGCGAGGGGGTAGCTGCGAAGGCGCTCGAATCCCTCGGCATCTCCCTGGACGCCGTGCGCGAGCAGGTCCAGGACATCATTGGCCAAGGCCAGCAGCAGCCGACCGGCCACATTCCCTTCACGCCGCGCGCGAAGAAGGTTCTCGAGCTCAGTTTGCGCGAGGCCCTTCAGCTCGGCCACAACTACATCGGTACGGAGCACATTCTGCTCGGCCTCATCCGTGAGGGTGAGGGTGTCGCGGCGCAGGTCCTCGTCAAGCTCGGCGCGGACCTTAATCGCGTGCGCCAGCAGGTCATCCAGTTGCTCTCCGGATACCAGGGTAAGGAGCAGGTCGCGGTGGGCGGCGAAACACAGCAGGGTGCACAGGCCGGCAGTCAGATTCTCGACCAGTTCGGTCGTAATCTCACTCAAGCGGCTCGCGACGGAAAGCTCGATCCGGTAATCGGGCGCGAAAAGGAGATGGAACGGGTCATGCAGATCCTGTCCCGTCGTTCCAAGAACAACCCGGTGCTAATCGGTGAGCCCGGTGTTGGAAAGACAGCCGTCGTCGAGGGCCTCGCCCAGGCGATCGTGCGCGGTGACGTGCCGGAGACGCTCAAGGACAAGCAGCTCTATACGCTCGACCTCGGTTCGCTCATCGCCGGCAGCCGCTACCGCGGTGACTTCGAGGAGCGCCTCAAGAAGGTGACGAAGGAGATCCGCACCCGCGGCGACATCATAACCTTCATCGACGAGATCCATACCCTCGTCGGAGCCGGTGCCGCGGAAGGGGCGATCGACGCCGCATCCATCCTCAAGCCGCTGCTCGCCCGCGGAGAGCTCCAGACCATCGGTGCCACCACGCTCGACGAGTACCGCAAGCACTTCGAGAAGGATGCCGCGCTCGAACGTCGCTTCCAGCCGGTTCAGGTGCACGAGCCATCCCTCGCCCACACCATCAACATCCTCAAGGGACTCCGCGACAAGTACGAGTCGTTCCACAAGGTGTCGATCACGGACGGAGCTATCGTGGCCGCGGCTAATTTGGCCGACCGCTACGTCGCCGACCGGTTCCTGCCGGACAAAGCGATCGACCTGATCGACGAGGCCGGTGCTCGGTTGCGGCTGTCGATCCTGTCCGCTCCGCCGGAGCTTCGCGAATTCGACGACAAGATCGCGGCCGTCCGCGCCCTCAAGGAGGGCGCCATCGAGGACCAGGACTTCGAGAAGGCCGCCTCGCTTCGTGACGAGGAGAAGAAGCTGCTCGGCGAGCGTCTGCGGCTCGAGAAGCAGTGGAAGAGCGGAGAGGCCGGTTCGACCGGCACAGTGGACGAAGGCGTCATCGCCGAGGTTCTCGCCGCCGCAACCGGCATCCCGGTCTTCAAGCTCACCGAGGAGGAGACCAGCCGTCTGGTGTTCATGGAGAAGGCGCTGCACCAGCGCGTCATCGGCCAGGAGGAGGCCATTTCGGCCCTGTCCAAGACCATCCGCCGCACCCGCGCCGGGCTCAAGGACCCGAAGCGCCCGAGCGGTTCGTTCATCTTCGCCGGTCCGACCGGTGTCGGTAAGACGGAGCTTGCCAAGGCTCTCGCCGAGTTCCTGTTCGACGATGAGGATGCCCTGATCTCGCTCGACATGTCGGAGTACGGCGAGAAGCACACGGTCTCTCGACTGTTCGGTGCCCCTCCCGGGTTCGTCGGCTTCGAAGAGGGTGGTCAGCTCACCGAGAAGGTGCGCCGCAAGCCGTTCTCCGTCGTGCTGTTCGACGAGATCGAGAAGGCCCACCCGGACATCTTCAACTCGCTGCTCCAGATTCTGGAGGAGGGGCGTCTGACCGATGGCCAGGGTCGCGTCGTCGACTTCAAGAACACGGTGATCATCATGACCACCAACCTCGGCACGAAGGACATCACGGGAACCCCGATCGGGTTCACGTCGTCGACCGACACGTCCACCGGCTACGACCGGATGCGCGGCAAGGTCGTTGAGGAACTGAAGAAGCACTTCAAGCCTGAGTTCCTCAACCGTGTCGACGAGACCATCGTGTTCCCGCAGCTCACGCAGCCGGAGCTCCTGCAGATCGTCGACCTGTTCATCAAGCGGCTTTCGGATCGTCTGCTTGACCGCGACATGACCGTTGAGGTGGCGCTCGCCGCTAAGGAGCAGCTCATCAAGGTCGGATTCGACCCGTCGCTCGGGGCACGGCCGCTGCGCCGCGCCATCCAGCACGAGGTCGAGGACCGGCTGAGCGAGCGGATCCTGACCGGCGACCTGAACGCGGGCGACCACGTTCACGTCGACTACGTCGGGGATGAATTCGTCTTCAAGACCGGGCGCCAGCCGGGCCGCGAGGCACTCGAAGAGATCGCCGCGCTCGAGGCGTAAGGCAAGCGATCGGTGAGGGGCGACGGGGAAACCCGGCGCCCCTCACCTGCGTTAATCGGCTCCCGTTGATGCGACACACGGTTCTCCTAGAGGATCTTGTTCAGATTGCTTTGAGTAGGCTCGTACGGGCCGGAGTTGCATCACTGGATGCGATACCTCCGGAGAAACGAGTGTTGCGACCATGGCCGAAGCGGGATTTTCGGTTCGAGCCGCGCGCACAAGCGACGTGCCCCTGATCCGGGCCCTGATCGAACCGCTTGTGCAGCGCGGCATTTTGCTTGGCAAGGATGCCGTCGTGTTCTACGAGGCGATCCAGGAATTCCGGGTCGCCGTCGACGCCAACGGTGAGGCCATCGGCTGCGGCGCGCTCCACGTGATGTGGCAGGATCTGGCCGAGGTGCGCACCCTCGCGGTCACCGAACGGTGGCTGCATCGAGGGGTCGGTCACGCGCTCATGGAGCGGCTCGAGGCGGATGCCCGGGAGCTCGGCCTCAGCCGGCTGTTTTGCCTGACCTTCGAGGTGCCGTTCTTCGTGCGGCACGGGTTCGAGCCGATGGCCGAGCAGCCGATCGACCCCATCGTGTACGCCGAGTTGCTTCGGTCGCCGGATGAGGGCGTTGCCGAGTTCCTCGACCTGGCGCGGGTGAAGCCAAACACCCTTGGTAACACTCGGATGTTCAAGTGGCTGTAGCCTGCGAGACTCGGCAGACACGGCCCGCAATCCCGGGCAAAACCCGCTGAGCTGGTTAGCCTTGGCGCATGTCGACATTTCGCACTCCTGTCGGCCCCCAGCCACCTAACGTGTACTGGCGCCGCAGGCTCCTCGTTGCACTCGGCGTGCTCGCCGTCATCGTCATCGTGATTCTGATCGTGGGGAAGCCGGGCCAGTCGGGATCCGGTGCGACGCCGCAGGACACCTCCAGCGCCAAGCCGAATGCGACGCAATCGGCGCCGCCGAAGTCATCCGTCACCCCCTCCACCTCGACTACGGCCTGCGCGCCCGCGAACGTCAAGCTCGTTCCGGTGACCGACAAGGTGACCTACGCGGCAAACGAGAAGCCGATGATCAGTATGACGATCACTAACACCGGGCCGGCGAGCTGCACGATCAACCTCGGATCCACCCAGCAGGAACTCATAATCACGAGTGGCACCGAGCAAATCTGGGACTCAAAGGACTGCCAGACCGCACCCGTGGACACCCAATACACGCTCAAGCCGGGCGTAGCCGTTCCCACGACGCCGATCGCGTGGGACCGCACCCGGTCATCCACGTCGACCTGTTCCGCCACCAACCGCCCGGCGGTCTCGGCGGCGGGGGCGAGCTACCACCTCTCGGTGAAGGTCGGCACCATCACCTCGAAGAATTCGGCGCAGTTCATCCTCAACTAGCACCCCGCACCTCCCGACGTTTTTCCCGCGCTCTTCTTGAAACGCAGGAGATTCACCACCGGATGAGGCGATAGCTGCCGTTGTGACCGCGTTGGTGGTGACACTCCTGCGTTTTCGGTGACGCGACACACGCGACGCCCGCGACACACGCGACGCCCGCCCCGCGGATGCGCGCTCGGTCAGAACGCGGGAACGTCCGCCTGCTCGACGACGGAGGTGGTGAACGCCTTGCGCATCGCCTGGCGAAGGTGCCCGAGTTCCACGTCGATCACGGTCGTGAATCCGAGTCGACGGGCCTCCGCGTCGCGCTGTTTGGCCTGCGACACCGCCCGGATCTCCCCGGCGAGGCTGATTTCGCCGACCGCGGCAAGCCCGCTTCCAAACGCCTTGTCGCTGAAGGCGCTCGCGATGGCCAGCGCAATAGCGAGGTCGGCCCCGGGCTCGGTGAGACGGATGCCGCCCACCGTTGAGACGTAGACGTCGTGCTCGCTCAGCTTCATGCCGGCTCGCCGCTCGAGCACCGCGAGCAGCATCGCGACGCGCGAGGAGTCGACACCGTTGGTGACTCGCCGCGGATTCGGTGCGGTGGTCTTCACCACGAGAGCCTGTACCTCGACCGGGAGGGAGCGGCGGCCCTCCACGGCGATTGTCACGCAGGTGCCGCTCACGGCGATCTTGCCGCGGGACATGAAGAGCCCGCTCGGATCGGCGACCTCTGCGATGCCGTCGCCGGTCATCTCGAAGCACCCAACCTCGTCCGTCGGGCCGAAGCGGTTCTTGTGGGCGCGGATGAAGCGGAGCGAGGTCTGCCGGTCACCCTCGAACTGGCAGACGACATCCACGAGATGCTCGAGAAGCCGTGGGCCGGCGATCGAGCCGTCCTTGGTGACGTGACCAACGAGCAGCACCGGAAGGTTGCGATCCTTCGAGACGCGGATGAGCGTGGAGGCAACCTCCCGCACCTGGGACGGGCCGCCGGCCAGGCCGTCGATGAGGGAGGATGACACGGTCTGAACCGAGTCGACGATGAGCAGTTGCGGCTTGACCTCATCGATCTGGCCGAGAATCGTCGCGAGGTCGACTTCCGCCGCGAGGAATAGCAGCGGTTGGAGCGCACCGGTGCGCTCGGCACGCAGTCGAACCTGGCTGACCGACTCCTCCGCCGTGACGTAGAGCACTCGCATTCCACCAGCGGCAGCCTTCGATGCGACCTCGAGCAACAGGGTCGACTTGCCGACACCGGGTTCCCCGCTCAGCAGGATCGTGGCACCGGGGACGATGCCTCCGCCGAGCACCCGGTCGAATTCGGCGATGCCGCTCGGCCAGTGCGCGACCTCGTCGGCGCTGATCGTCGTGATCGATTTCGCTACCCGAGCCTCGCTCACGGCGATCGGGCGAACACCCCGACCGAGAGCGGAAGTCGAGTCCGCGACATCCACGATCGTTCCCCAGGCCTGGCACTCGGCGCACCGACCGGCCCATTTCGGGGTCGCCCAGCCGCATTCGGTACACCGGAAATTGGACTGGACCTTTGCCATCCCGCCAGCCTAGGCGAGGCCCCCGTCACTGGCCTTTCGGCGGGCAGCGAGCCGGGCCATCCAGCGGTCGAGCACCGGAAGGAAGGCGGCCGCCCACACCTTGTAGCCGCGATCGTTGGGGTGGAAGAAGTCGACCGACACCCGGTTGAGCGCATACCAGGCGGCGCCCTGGCGCCGTGTCGTGGCGTGCAGCGGTGCGACCTCGAAGCCATGCCGGTCGGCGAGGGTGCGAACTATCGCATTGGCAACCCTGGCGTTGCGCTCCACCGGCCCAAGAAAGAACGAGGGGAGGTCGGCCACGATGGTGCCGGATGGGAGGGCGTCGAGCAGTTCGCCAAGCTCGCTCTCGAAGCGATCCCGGTCGAATGAGGCCATGTCGTTGGCGCCGACCGCGACGGTGACAATGTCGGGTTTGAGAGCGCGGAGCGCCGGAACCTGCACGGCCATGGCGTCCCGAAGCCGGGCGCCGGAGACGCTGAGATTCACGACACGAACGGAATGACCGGTCTTGTCCCGAATGTGGTTGGCCAGCAGTCCGACGTAGCTGTGACCGGGGCGGCTCGCGCCGACTCCTTGCGCTGCGGAGTCTCCCACGGCGACGTAGAGCAGATCGCCGCTCTTTTCGCCCTCCTCGCGCCACCATCGCGCGTTGAGGTGCAGTGTGCCAGCGATGTGTGCGACGCCGCGCTGCCTGCGCTGAACTATCGACCCGACGCCGAATGCGCCTGGCACGACGAGGGCGACCGCGGCCATTCCCAACAGCCCTTTTAACTTCACGGCGGGATGCTACGCCCGGAGTATGGGTAGCGGCCGTTAGCTTGCCGGGAGCAGGATAGCGAGATGGAGACGAAGAGCTTTCGCGCGCGGGACGGCCGCACCCTCGGCGTCACCGAGTTCGGAAGCCCCCGTTCGGAACACGTGATCGTGCTCTGCCACTCGGCCCCCGGATCCTCCCTCTTTGACCCCGATCCGGAGGCTACCTCGGACCGGGACGTGCGGGTCATCGCGATCGACCGGCCCGGCTACGGTCCCTCCGAGTTGCACGGCGACGGATCGTCCGGCAGCGTCGCGGACGCCGCGGACGACGTCGCCGACTACCTGGCCTCCGAGGGGGTGCGACGCGTCGGCGCGGTCGGCTGGTCGGCTGGTGGCCGAGTGGCGCTCGCCCTCGCCGCGCGCCGATCCGATCTCGTGGATCGGGTTGCACTTGTCGGCACCCCCGCACCGGATGAGGACGTTCCGTGGGTTGGAGAGGACAACCGAGCCGCCCTGAGGTACCTTTCCATGCTTCACCGGGGCGATGCGGTCGCCGCTCTAAAGACCCAGTTTGCGGGAATGGTCGGTGACGCGCCATCCGGAACCGAGATCGTACCGATGCTCACGGCGGATGACGCGGACAAGGAGCTGAGGCGGGAGGCGCTTCCCCGGCTCCGGGCGATGCTCGACCGCGGTGTCGAACAGGGGCTCATCGGGCTCGCCGCCGACATCGTGAGCTACACCCTCGTGGACTGGGGATTCGAGCCGTCCACCGTCGCGGCGAAGACCTTGCTGTTGTATGGGGGAGCGGATGCGACGGTCGGTGCCGCGCACGCCCGCTGGTACAAGGACCGCGTTCGCAATTCCCGCATCGAAGTCGTGCCGGATTTCGGCCATCTCTTGATCATTCCGATGTGGGATCGCGTGCTGTCCCACCTCGCCCCGGGTTCGAGATCAAAGCAGCCCTAGCTCTGTACTAAGATCGTCTGCGGAACCGTGTCCGAGCGGCCGAAGGTGCAACTCTCGAAAAGTTGTGTGGGTGAGAGCCCACCGTGGGTTCAAATCCCACCGGTTCCGCCAGCGGGGCCCCTAAAGTACTGCTCTACGTACTGGGTTCTGGAAACGCGTTCGCAGATATTTGCGGGCGCGTTTTCGTCGTTCCGGCTACGAATCACGGTTGACGACGTGAACCAGGGGATTAAACGGAAAACGCACTCACCCTGGACTTCGTATGCGCTGGTTGTGGCGCGGCGAATTGTCTGGGGAGTGCATGGGTTGATGCGGATAGTGAAGCCGGAGCCGATTTAGCTCGGAGTTGCAGGGTCGAGTTTGAGGGCCTCTGCGGCGGCGTAGCCGCGGCTGCTGCTGCGCCCTGAGGACGACAAGTTTTCGTGGCCGGTGTTCCTCAACTGGCCGAAGGTACCCTCGGCTGAGTTCCGGGCGGTGGTGATCATGTCTTCGTGTTCTTGGGTGCCGAAGGTCAGCATCTGCCCGTATCGAGCGAGTTGCCGACCTTGACGACGGAATGCGCGCGTGATTGCATTGCCTCAACTCAAACCGTCCTCAGAGAGGCGGAAATGACTGAATTCCGTACCAGCCGCAGGGCCAAACCTTCGGAATCAGCACCAGACGGCGTTGATCGGGCCTCGCGATTCTCCATGGCTCACGCCGCCGAGAAAACGTCCGATGCCACCCCGCAAATCTCCCTGCGAGGGTTGCGCAAAACATTTGGCGCCGTCACCGCGGTCGACGGGGTTGACCTTGACGTGTACGACGGCGAGTTCTTCGCGATGCTCGGCCCTTCTGGGTCCGGCAAGACGACAGTCCTCCGGATAATTGCCGGGTTCGAGACGCCGACGTCAGGTTCGGTGTTCCTGGACGGCGCAGATGCGACGGGCCTGCCGTCCTATCGCCGAGACGTCAACACCGTCTTCCAGGACTATGCGCTCTTTCCTCACATGACCGTCGCCAAGAACATCGAGTACGGCTTGGTCGTCGACAAGGTGCCCAAGTCGGAGCGCGTCCGGCGGCTCGGCGAGGCGCTGGAGATGGTGCGCCTTGGCGGGTTCGGCGATCGCCGGCCCACGCAGCTCTCCGGTGGACAGCGTCAGCGCGTCGCCCTGGCCCGCGCACTTGTCAAACGGCCGAAAGTGCTTCTGCTCGACGAGCCCCTCGGCGCACTCGACCTCAAGTTGCGCGAGCAGATGCAACTTGAACTCAAAGCCATCCAGCGCGATGTCGGCATCACATTTGTGTTCGTGACACACGATCAGGACGAAGCACTCACGCTCTGCGACCGGCTCGCCGTCTTCAACGACGGGCGCATCGAACAGCTCGGTCCCGCCCAAGAGGTCTACGAGTTTCCGGCGACAGCGTTCGTGGCCGGCTTCGTTGGCTCATCCAACTTCATCGGGCCACACGTCGCGCGCGAGGTGCTCGGGATCGCGGGCTCATTCGCAGTCCGGCCCGAGAAAGTGGCCATCATGCCACGCGGCAAGACTGTCGTCATCGGTGCGCCCAGAGTGGATGGGGTCGTGCGCGACGTCGTCTACGCCGGGGCCGTCACCCGCATTATCGTCGATGGCCC
The DNA here is from genome assembly GCA_025464975.1 of Microbacteriaceae bacterium. Classification (GTDB taxonomy): domain Bacteria; phylum Actinomycetota; class Actinomycetes; order Actinomycetales; family Microbacteriaceae; genus Lacisediminihabitans. The sequence goes on from JAODMT010000015.1 coordinate 31,975, forward strand.
AGCCGGACTCACCCTCAGCTCGACGGTGCTCAACACGGCTGGCGAGCTGGATGTCAGCATCCGGCGCGGAACGCAGGTCACCCTGTCGTGGCCGGCGGCCGCCTTGCGCAGGATCTCGGACTGAGCGGCGGCAGCTTCACCAGCACCAGCACAGCTTCACACCATGGCACATGAAGGAGAGGCATACATCATGAGAAGGATGTTTCGCACGGCAGGAGCGGGGGCGGCTGTCGTGCTCGCGGCCGCCCTGGCTCTGTCCGGATGCTCGTCCAACAGCACGCCAGGAGCCACGCAAGCCGAGCCCCCAAAAAGGACGATGGCGTCATCGGTCGGCTCCGGCGAAGGCCAGCTCAACCTGATTGCGTGGGCCGGGTACACGGAAGATGGCAGCAACGACAAGACGGTCGACTGGGTGCATCCGTTCGAGGCGCAGACAGGCTGCACGGTGCACACCACCTACGGTGCGACCTCGGATGACATGGTGCAGCTCATGCGCACCGGACAATACGACGGGGTATCCGCGTCGGGCGACGCCACCTTGCGACTCATCTACGCGGGCGACGTGGCTCCGGTGAACACCAAGCTCGTGCCGAACTACAAGACGATCTCGTCGTTCCTGAAGAACGGCAACTGGAACTCCGTGAACGGGCAGATGTACGGCATCCCCCACGGCTGGGGTGCCAACCTGCTGATGTACACGCCGTCCGTGGTGACGCCGGCGCCGACATCATGGTCTGCCGTCTTCGACGATGCGAGCAAGTACGAAGGCAAGGTCACGGCGTACGACTCGCCTATCTATATCGCTGACGCGGCGCTCTACCTCAAATCGTCCGACCCCTCACTCGGCATCACTGACCCATACTCGCTCACGACGAAGCAGCTCGACGCGGCCGTCGCGCTGCTCAAGAAGCAGAACGCCAGCGTCGGCGAGTACTGGTCTGACTACACCAAGGCGGTGCAGGCATTCGAGTCCGGCACCTCGGTCGTCGGCACGACATGGCAGGTCATCGCCAACCTGATCAATTCCGATGCCACGGTCAAGGTCGAAACCGTCGTCCCCAAGGAGGGCGTCACCGGATGGTCGGACACCTGGATGATCTCGTCCAAGTCCAAGCACCCCAACTGCATGTACAAGTGGATGAACTACATCGCCTCGCCCTCAGTGAACGCCCAAGTCACCGAATGGTACGGTGAAGCGCCCGCCCAGACCCTTGCCTGTGCGGAGATGAGCGACCCCAACTTCTGCGCTGACTACCACGCCACCGACGAGGCATATGCGGCGAAGATCCACTACTGGACGACGCCTACCAAGCAGTGCGTCGACGGCAAGGGTGACAACTGCACCTCGTACACCGACTGGGTGAACGCATGGCAGCGGATCAGGGGCTAGCTCCGACGCGCTCGTCCAGCTACCTTTCCACGAGACCCAAGGCGCGGTTGGCGCTGCTTCTCAGCGTCCCGCTGCTGTGGCTCGTGGTGATGTACCTCGGGTCGATCGTGGTCATGCTCGTTTCGGCGTTCTGGACGGTCGACAGCTTCACCGGCGCCGTCGTGCAGACCTTCACCCTCGATAACATTGTTCGCCTGTTCACAGACCCGCTTTACGGAACGGTCGCGCTGCGCACCATCCTTGTCGCCGTCGGGGTGACCCTTATAGACGTGGTGATCGCCGTTCCGATGGCGCTCTTCATCAGCAAGGTAGCGTCGCCGCGTGCGCGGGTGGCGCTGCTCGTCGCGGTCACCACCCCGCTCTGGGCGAGTTATCTCGTGAAGGCATATGCGTGGCGCATCTTGCTCGCTCCGAACGGCCCGCTCGCATTCGTCACCGGCGGAAACACGCCGGGCTACGGACTCCCAGCGACCGTCATCACACTCGCCTACCTGTGGCTGCCGTACATGATTATTCCGGTGTATGCCGGGTTCGATCGGGTGTCCGACTCACTCGTGGAGGCTAGCTTTGACCTCGGCGCGGGTGCCTGGCGAACGGTGCGCTCGATCACTCTGCCGCTGGTGTTCCCGGCCATCGCGGCCGGCTCCATCTTCACATTCTCGCTCACGCTCGGGGACTACATCGCAGTCGGGATCGTCGGGGGCAAGACCCAGCTGCTCGCGAACCTCATCTACGGGCAGCTGGTGACGGCGAACAACCAGCCGTTCGCGGCCGCGCTCTCGCTCATCCCGCTCGCCGCGATCATCCTGTACCTGTTCGCGATGCGACGCACCGGCGCCCTGGAGAACGTGTGATGAAACTGCCCAGCGCGCTGCGCATCACGCTCTACATTTGGATGGGCATCGGCCTGGCCATCCTCTACATCCCTCTGCTGCTTATCGTGCTGAATTCGTTCAACAGTTCTCGCACGTTCGGCTTTCCGCCCACCGGCTTCACGATCGAGTGGTGGCAGAGAGCCGTCTCCAGCAGCGGCGCCCTCAGCGCCCTCGGCACCTCGGTGCTCGCCGGGGTCTGTGCGATGCTCATCGCGCTGGCGCTCGGCACGATGGCGGCGTTTGCCGTGCAGCGATACACGTTCTTCGGCCGAACTACCATCAGCTTCCTTGTGGTACTGCCGATCACCCTGCCTGGAATCGTCACCGGCATCGCGCTCAACGCGACCTTCGTGCAGGTGCTCGGGCCTTTCGGGGTTGCTCTCGGGCTCGCCACCGTCATCATTGGCCACGCGACTTTCTGCATCGTCATCGTCTACAACAACGTGCAGGCGCGCTTGCGGCGGATGGGCACCTCGCTCGAGGAGGCCTCGTCTGACCTCGGTGCCAACGGCTGGCAGTCCTTCTGGCGGGTGACCTTTCCTGGCGTGCGGGGCGCATTGGTGGCGGGGGCGGTGCTGGCGTTCGCGCTCAGTTTCGACGAGATCGTGGTGACGACATTCACGGCTGGCCCGGCGATCCAGACGCTGCCGCTCTGGATATTCAGCAACCTGTTCCGGCCCAACCAAGCGCCGGTCGTCAACGTCGTCGCCGCTGTGCTGGCCGTCGCCGCTGTCGTTCCGGTCTGGTTGGCGCAGCGCTTCTCTGGCGACTCGACCACCAGTCGGGTGTGAACGGCAACGGTGCTTATCCGCCGACGCCGTCCGGAGGAGGCCTCAGCGATCGGGTTCCGGAGGATTGGGTGGCTTCAACCACCGCACTGGCGGGAGAGTCTGAACGAGGACGTCCACCCCGCGGATTTGCTCGCGGTGGTCGTCGGGCAGGAGGCCCCTAAAGTACTGCTCTACGTACTGGGTCCTGGAAACGCGTTCGCAGATATTTGCGGGCGCGTTTTCGTCTTTCCGGCGGCTGTTTCGGCGCGGATCATCTTCCGCTTGTCGGTGCAGGGCGTGCAGCTGTCCCAGCCTGACTGGCTAGTGCGGTCGGCACGATGGCCGGAGGCCGGCGCCTACGGCATCGCCGGCGCGACATCCTGCGGGGCATTCTGACCGCATCGGGGGTTGCAGGGTCGAGCGCGCCGGACGATATTGAGGCGGACGATAGACGATTGAAGGAGGACGACGGTGAAAATTATTGCTGTGTTGTATCCCGATCCGGTCACGGGTTATCCGCCGGCCTATGCGCGGGACTCGATTCCCGTGATCGAACGCTATCCGAATGGTCAGACGCTGCCCTCGCCGCAGGCGATCGACTTCACGCCCGGTGAGTTGCTCGGTTGCGTGTCGGGTGGCCTTGGTCTGGTCTCCTGGCTCGAGGGACTTGGCCACACCGTCGTCGTCACGAGTGACAAGGAAGGCCCCGATTCGGAGTTCGAGCGTGAGCTGCCCGACGCGGACGTCGTGATTTCCCAGCCGTTCTGGCCCGCCTACCTGACCGCCGAACGGCTGGAGAAGGCGAAAAACCTCAAGCTCGCAATCACCGCGGGCATCGGAAGCGACCACGTCGACCTGAAGACCGCGATCGAGAAGGGCATGACGGTGGCCGAGGTCACTTACAGCAACAGCATTGCTGTGGCCGAGCACACTGTTATGCAGGTCCTCGCCCTCGTGCGGGATTACATCCCGCAATACAAGATCGTCACGGAGGGCGGGTGGAACATTGCCGACGCCGTGCAACGCTCCTACGAACTGGAAGGTATGGACGTCGGCGTGTTCGGCGCCGGCCGGATCGGCCGCGCCGTTCTCGAGCGGCTGGCACCGTTCGGCGTGCACCTGCACTACAGCGATCGCTTTCATCTGCCCGACGAGGTAGAGAAGAGCCTGGCCCTCACCTTCCACGACGACATCCACGACCTGGCGAAAGACATTGACGTGCTCACCGTGCACGCCCCGCTCACAGACGAGACTCGCGGCCTGATTGACGACGAACTGCTCGGCACGATGCGCCGTGGCTCCTATATCGTGAATCCGGCCCGCGGTTCGATCGCGGATCGGGACGCCATCGTGCGAGCCCTGGAGTCGGGGCAGCTTGCCGGGTACGCCGGTGATGTGTGGTACCCGCAGCCGGCACCCGCCGATCATCCCTGGCGCACGATGCCCCACCACGGCATGACCCCGCACACCTCGGGAAGCTCGCTGCCCTCCCAAGCGCGCTATGCCGCCGGCACCCGCGAGATCCTCGAGGACTGGTTCGCTGAACGCGAGATCCGGCCCGAATACACCATCGTCAAGGGCGGAGCTTACGCCGGTACCGGGGCACGCTCCTACGCCGCCAAACCAGCCCAGTCCTAATGGATGATTGAGCGTGCTTCCCTAGACGGTTGGTCGGGCTCGTGGAGGCTGGAGCATGAGCGGCTGGCTCGGCGTGGTGTCGCGCAGCCATGTGGAGCGCGGTGTGCGGCTCGGTATCGCGCAGGTCATGCATGGCAGTCGCGCCGGCCTGGCCCGAATGAAGCCGGGCGATTGGCTCGTGTACTACTCGCCGCGCACCTCCTACCCGGACGGCGAACCGCTCAAGGCGTTCACCGCGATCGGACGGATCGCAGACGACGAGATCTGGCAGGCCGACGAAGGCGACTTCCGCCCCTATCGTCGCCGAGTCGACTACCTCGCACTCGAACGCGAGGTGCCCCTCGCTGAGGTGTCCGCGAAACTCGAGTTGACCGCGGTGCCGAACTGGGGATATCAGCTCCGCCGTGGGCTGATCCCGCTGGCGGAGACCGACCTCCGAGTCATCCGGGACGCCGCGTCGAGAGCCGCATGACGCCGCCGCGAGGACTACACAGCGAATTTCGTGAAGCTCACCCGGATGGCCGCCCACTCATCTGAGAGCACGGATTGCGTGCAATCGAAAATTCGTCGTCTCTGCCCTAGCAACATGCCGCCAATGGGAGCACATTGGACTGTGACCGATCATGCCGGGCCGGAAGGTGTTGTCACATGGGAAAGCTGCAATGCGGGTGCGCTTTCGAGGTCGACTTCGATGATCGCCTGCTCGCGCACCTTCAGGCAGTTATCGGCGACAAGCTCCGCCGGGGCGAAAGCTTCTTCCTGACATGGCACGACGAGGTAGGCGGTGGAATTAGCACCGTCTGGCTGGAACGAGGGGCGCCACTCGCGTTTCGCTACCGGGGCGGCGGAGTGACCGATTTGAATGACGAATGGGTGAGCATCCTCGCGGAATCCGCGGACAGCCCTCAAGGCTTGCGGGTCACCGAGGAGCCCCGGTCGAGCTAGGGCCCTGTCACGTGAGCCTCGCGACTCTGCACACCGGGCAGACCCAGTAGGGGTGCGCCTCGGTGCCTCCCACCTCCATCCGGGAGGAGCAAGAGGGACAGTCTCGGGACTCGGGCAGGTCCATGGGGGGAGCGTATGCCTGCTCCCGTCCGCCTGGAAGAGGGTTGACGGCCCGTGCTGTGGGAGTGGAGATTTCGCGGAGAAAGGATTAGTCCCAGCGGTCAGCCCGGTGGTCTGCCGAGATGCGGCGGATGGTCCCCGACGTGCTGCGCAGAATGATGCTCTCCGTGTGGACCGTGTTGCCGTGCCGGCGCACACCCCGCACCAGGCCACCATCGGTGACGCCGGTGGCGACGAAATACGTGTTGTCGCTGCGAACGAGAGAATCGGCGTCATACACGCGATCGAAGTCGAGGCCAGCGTCCAGCCCGCGCTGGCGCTCGCCGTCGTTTTGCGGTAGGAGCATCGTCTGGATGACCCCTCCGAGGGCCTTGATCGCGCACGCTGTCGCCACGCCCTCCGGGCTGCCGCCCTGGCCAATGCACATGTCGATCCGGCTGTCCGGACGGGCGGCGTTGATGCCGCCGGCGACGTCGCCATCGAGCAGCAGTTGCGTACCGGCCCCGGTCGCGCGGATCTCGTCGATCAGTCCCGCGTGCCGCTGGCGATCCAGCACGGCGATCCTCATCTCGGACACTGGCTTTCCCTTTGCCTCGGCCAGCGCGAGAATGTTGCGCGCGACCGACTGCCGGATGTCGATGACGTCGCGGCCTTCCGACGAGGTGACGATCTTGTTCATGTAGAACACCGTCGAGGCATCCAGCATGCTCCCCCGATCGGCGGCGGCGATCATAGAGATCGCGTTCTGCCTGCCGTTGGCCACGAGGGAGGTGCCGTCGATGGGGTCGACGGCAATGTCGCACGCCGGCCCGTGTCCGGTGCCGACGACCTCCCCGTTGAAAAGCATCGGAGCGGCATCCTTCTCGCCCTCACCGATGACCACGAGCCCGGCGAAATCGACGGTGCCGAGAAACAGCCGCATGGCGTCGACGGCCGCGCCGTCGGCGGCTAGCTTGTCGCCCTTGCCGACCCACAGCGACGACCGGATGGCGGCCGCCTCGGTTGCGCGAACGAGTTCCATCCCGAGGTTGCGGTCGGGCTGCGGGAGGACGGGGGAAGAACTGTTCACGGGGATCCTTGGCTTGAACGGCGGAGTGCTGCCGCTCGGTGTGTCGCGTGTCGCATGGGGGAGGTATGACGATAGACGTCAGATGACCCATCCTACCGGCTCGCCCTGACCAGCCCGGCCTTGATTGGTCCGGTCTTGATGAGCCCAGGCCGCTACGGACAGCGCCCGGCGGACCCGGACTAGTCCGACGTCGAGCGGCGGACCGGCGCGATGGCGCGGATCACGGCGGAGTCGTCGGCGGTACCGAGCCCCTGCGCCTGCGCGATCAGATAGAGCTGTTCGGCCGAGGCTGCGAGCGGCGACGGCAGGCCGGCCGACCGCACTGCGTCGCCAACGATCCCCATGTCCTTGACGAAGATGTCTAGTCGACTGAGAACCTCCACCTCCTCGTCGTCGTAGGCGCGAAGCATGCGGGGTCCGCGGTTGGAGAGCATGAACGAGCCCGCGGCTCCCACTTCGAGCGCCGCAAACGCCTTCTCACGGTCGAGCCCGAGGGCGTCCGCGAGGGCCAGCGCCTCGGCCGCGGCCGCGATGTGCACCCCGCAGAGCAGTTGATTCACGGTCTTGAGGGCCTGACCGTCTCCCGGTGCGTCACCGACGATGGACAGAGTGGATGCGAGGTGCTCAAGCACCGGACGGGCGAGCTCCAGCGCGTGCGGTTCCGCGCCGACAACGATCAGGAGGTCACCCGAACCGGCACGAGCGGGGCCGCCCGAGAGCGGCGCATCCACAAATGCGATGCCGGTTGACGCGAGCCGCGCGGCGATTTCGGGGATCGCGCCGGTGCCCACGGTGCTCGTGAGCACGACCACGCATCCGGGCCGCAGCACCGAGACCACGCCCTCGTCTCCGAAGAGCGAAGATTCCATCTGCTGTGCATTCCGCACCGCGAGAAGCAGAACATCGGATGCCGCTGCCGCCGCCCGGGCGCTCTCGAACGGGACGATCCCGGCTTCGGCCGCGGCGTGTCGCCGGGCTGCGTTGATGTCGAAACCGTGCACCGTGAACTGGGTCGTCAGGCGGGTCGCCATTGGCAGGCCCATCGCGCCGAGGCCAAGGACGGTGACGACCTTGGCGGTTGGGCTCGGTGCGGGGGGCGTGGAATGCGACATGGCTCGATCTTTCGATGAGGTCTCTCGACCGGAGTGATAATGGAGAGTTAGCGAATTCTCAGGTTAAACTTGGGTACGTCAGACATCTTATATTTCTGTCATTTGCATGTGCGACACTCAACAGTCCGGAGCTCGCTGTGGTCCGTCAATCACTGGTCGGGATGATTTCCGACAACTTGCTCACGCGGATCATCGAAGGGGAGTTCGGTCCAGGGGACACTCTCCCGGGCGAGCAAGAGCTGGTCGTGCGCCACGACGTGAGTCGCATGACGGTTCGGGAGGCCGTCAAGACTCTCGAGGCGATGGGCGTCGCGCGAATTGAACGAGGCCGCGGCACGTTCGTGAACCCGCTCAACCGCTGGACATCGATGGAGGCAGTTCTGCGCGCGACGTCCAACGGTCAGAACGACGTCGCTGCGTCACTCCAGCTGATCGAGCTGCGGCGCATGCTCGAGGCCGGTGCCGCGGAACTGGCCGCCACCCGCATCTCCGCCGAGGAGTTGGCTGCGGCGCGGGAGCACCTCGCCGCGATGAAGTCATCTCACACAACGAACGACGTCGGCAGCTTCGTCGAGGCAGACCTCGCCTTCCACGATGTGATTCTGCACGCCTCGGGAAACATATTTCTCGCGGTGTTGTTCGAGCCGCTTTCGCGCATCCTCGCGGAGAGGCGCACCCAAACCTCACGCGTGGTGCAGATCCAGGCGAATGCGATCGAGGCCCACGCGGCCATCGTCGAAGCCCTCGAGGCGGGCGACCCCGAGCACGCGCGACTGGCGATGGATAACCACATGAATCAGACGCTGAGCGACCTGCGCGCCTACGTGCTGCAGGTGCAGTAGCCGCAGAACCTGGCGGCGGTGTGGGCGTTGACAGTCTCAGAACTCGGAGAGCGTCACCGGCCGGTTCTCGACGAGCGACAAGCGCGCCGCCTCGACAAGCCGCTGAATGGCTAGCGCCCGGACGGCATCCACGGTCACGGGAGTCCCTGATCGCACGGCCGAGGCGAACTCCGAGACGAGAGAGGGCCAGGCCTCGTTGTTGTCCATGTCGACGGTGTTGTAGGCGAGACGGGCGGCGTGTGTGAATAGGTCGACATCGGTGAGGACCCTCGGAACGGTCACGCGGCCCGACAGGAGAAGCTGGCCGGCGGCACCGTCCGCGTGGGTGGTTGCGAGAGTCACCGCCTCGCGCGGGTTTCCCGACGCGCCAATGGTGTGGATCGGTCCGGCGGCGGCTTCGACGAGGTCGAGCAGGTGCGGGCCGAGATCGAACAGCACGCCGAGCTCATCCCGCCATCCGGTTCGCTCTGACTCGCCGAGGAACCCGGTCGCAAGGAAGCCGCCGTGCACGTACCGAGCAGTGACCGCGATCGCCGGCGAGCTGTCCCTGAGGGCGGCAGCCTCGGCGAGGAAGGCGCGGGTGCGCGGATGGAACCGCTTGGTAAACACCACGATGGTGGCAACCCCGGCATTCTCGATCGCGGAGACCAGTTCTTCGGCCTTGGCGAGGGTCGCGGCGAGCGGCTTCTCGAGCATGAGTGCCTTGCCGGCTTCCGCGGCCCGAATGGCGAGGTCGCCCTGCACGGCGGGCGGCACTGCGAAGTCCACGGCTTCGGATGCGTCGAGCAGCTGTTGGTAGGTGTCGAAGGCCGGCACCCCGTACTGCCCGGCCAGGACGAGTGCCCGCTCGCGGGTCGCACTCCAGACGCCGCTCAAGACCGTGCCTTGACCGCTGGAGTGAAGCGGGGCGTGCATCGTGCTGGCCCATTGGCCGGCGCCGACGAGGCCGACCCGAACCGGTGTGACGTCCCCGACCATCAGCCCAACCGGGCGTTGATCGCGTTCGCGGAGAAGAGGCTGTCCGCCACGATGCGAGTCATTCCGATGAGACCGGCCTCGTCGCCAAGGGTGGATAGTCGAATGTCGAGGTTGCGTGTTGCCCGGGAAAGCGAACGGGGGTAAAGCGTCTCGCGCAGACCCCCGATGAGGGACGTAGATGCCAGGTCACCGCTCAACACGAGAACGCCGGGGTTGACCATGGAAATGACGGTCGCCATCACCTCGCCGATGCGCTGCCCGGCCTCGTGGGTGAGCGCGATCGCGTCGACCTGGCCGGATACGAGCAGATCACGCACGTCACGACCGGAGTTGGCCTGAATGCCGCGTTCGGTGAGCTTCATGGCGATGGCGCGGCCGCTCGCGACCGCAGCGAGACAGCCGCGCGAGCCGCACTGGCACAGCGCATTCTCGCCCGCGAGCCGGATGTGACCGATGTCGCCGGCTCCGCCGTCGATGCCGTGGTAGACCGCGCCGTTGATGACGAGGCCGGCCCCGATTCCGGTCGACACCTTGACGAGGCAGACCGAGGACGAGTTCTGGTAGGCCGTGGATTGTTCGCCGAGGGCCATTGCGTCGGCGTCATTTTCAACGAAGATCGGTACTGGAAATGCCTCGCTGAGGTGGTCCGCGATCGGGTAGCCGTCCCAGCCAGGCATGATCGGCGGCTGTGACGGGCGGTGCGTCTGTGGGTCGATCGGACCGGGCACGGAGATGCCGGCGCCGCACAGCCGCGAGATCTCCACTCCGGCGTCCTGCAATAGCCGGGTCATAGCGGCGGAGAGAGCGCTGAGAACGCGCTCCGGCCCCGAGACGATGGGAACGTTGACCGTGTCGCTCGCGAGAATTCTCCCCTGCAAGTCAGTGACGGCAACCTGCGAGTGAGCTGTGTTCACGGTCGCCACGGCGACTGCCGAGTGGTTGACATCGAATACGAGTCTGCTCGGCCGCCTTCCGCCTGTCGCGTCGCCCTCACCGGACTCCGTGACCAACCGGGCCTCCATGAGGGCGTCGACCCGCTGCGACACGGTCACCCGGGAGAGGCCGGTGAGGGTGCGGATGTCCTTGCGGGTGTTCGCATCCTGAGATCGGATCAGGTGCAGGATGTCGCCGGGCCCCGAACTCATGTGCCGCCTTTCCTCCGTCATGAGAGATCCTCGCTAGATTGTACGTGGTGCGATGCCGGACATCAGCCTTTGTCTGCTCCGCTGGTGAGCCCCTCGGTCAGCGCGCGCTCTGCGAATCCATACAGGACGATGATCGGGACGGTCAGCAGTACGGAGCCGGCCATCAGCACCGTCTTTGACACCTCGATGCCATTGGACAGCTGCGAAAGCCCGAGGGAGACCGTCCACAGATTGCGGTCGGCGGTGAGGAAGAGTAATGCAAACAGGAACTCGTTCCACGCGATCATGAAGACGTAGAGCCCGGTGGACACGATCGTCGGCATGGCGAGCGGGATGGTGATCTGCCGAAGAATGCGCAGCCGGCTCGCGCCATCCATCATGGCCGCCTCTTCGATGCTCACGGGGAGCGTCTTGAGGTAAGAGCGCAGCATGTGCACCGACACCGGAATGGTTTGAGCGATGTAGACGATCGTCAAGCCGACAAGGGACTCTCGGATGCCGAGGGCAGAAAAGCCGACGAACAGGGGGATGGCGATGATGATGACGGGAAACAGGTACACGACGAGGAACAGCGTGCTGATCTGCCTTTGGCCGAAGAACTTGAGTCGCGCGACGGCGTAGGAGGCCGGGATCGCGACCGCAAGTGTCACGACGACTGTAGCAATGGCTACGATCCCCGAGTTGACCATGAATCCGGCGAAGCCCTGGCCGCCCGAACTGGTGGACGCCAAGACGTTCTGGTAGGTCGCGAACGTGAGGTTCTGAATCGGCACCCACAGCCGGTCCGGGTGCAGCAGCAGGTCCTGCATAGGCACGAAGCTCAGTTCGAGCATGTAGTAAAAGGGGAACACGGTCGCGATGATCAAAACCGCGATCACGACCCAGCGGAGCACCCCGAAGGTGCGAGTCTGAATGACAATGCGACTACTCACTAGTCGTCCTCTCCCCTGCTTGCGAAAAACCGCACGTAGATGAATAGCGAGACGGCGAGTATCGCCGAGAGCACGAACGCGTTGGCCGCCGCGCCTCCGATGTCGAAGCTGCCGAGGAGCTGGTTGTAGACGCGGACGGCAGACACGTCGGTGCCGGCCCCACCACCCGTGAGCAGGTAGATGTCATCGAACTTGTTGAAGGTCATGATGAGCCGCAGAACCGACAGCAGCGAGATCACGGGAAGCAACTGCGGGAAGACGATGAAGCGGAAGTTTTGCCACGGCGTCACGCCGTCCACGAGGGCGGCCTCCTCCACATCCTTCGGCAGTCCGACCAGCCGAGCGGTGATGAATAGGAAGGCGAACGGGAAGTAACGCCAGATTTCGAAGACGATCACTGTGATGAGGGCGAAGGGTGCCTTGCCGAGGAAGTCGATCGGATGCGCCCAGCCCAGGTACTTCGTTCCGATGATGTCGATGATTCCGAACTGCGGATTGAGCATGATCTGCCACACAAAGGTCACGGCGACGACCGGCGCGACGTACGGGAGCAGCATGAACGCGCGGGCGACAGCGCGACCGCGGAACGGGCGCCGGAAGGCGAGCGATGCCACGAGGCCGACCGCGATCGACCCGATGGTGGAGGTCACCGAGTAGATGACGGTAGTGCCGAGCGAACCCCAAAAACTGGGGTCGGTGAGCACGCTGATGAAGTTATCGAGGGTCAGCGGGTTGAAGATGCCGTTGGTGGCGATCGTGGTGAAGGAGGTGCTCTGGAAGGCCAGAATCAGGTTCCAACCGACCGGCACGATCACGATCGCCATGATGATGATGACGGTGGGGAGCACCATGGCAAGGCCCGCGCGGTTATCGCGACGGGCCGTGATGGAACGGCGCGGGCGGCCCCTGGAGGGGGCCGCCTTTGCCGGCGTCACTAGTTGAGACATGACTACTTCAGCTTTGACTTGGCCTGATTGACCGCGTCGGTGGCGGTCGTTGCCGCTTTGGCCGGGGTGAGGCTGCCTGCGCCCATGTTGCCGATCACCTGCGGAACGGTCAGCTGGGTCTCGACCGCTCCGAGGAGCGAACCCTGTCCCTGCGGAATAGCCCAGGTGTTGATGCTGCTTGGGATCTTCTGGAGTGCGGCCATGGTGGCGGAGTCGTAGATCGAGGAGAGCGTTGCCTTCGTGTCGACGCCGGTCTGGAGCGTCTTCCATCCGTCCGTGTACTTGGTCGGGTTCGACGCGTCGCCGGTGCGAAGCGGGAACTTGCCCTCGGGCGCCATGCCGAGCCATGGGAGGTAGCCGGTCGACATCATGTACTGAACGAACTGCTCGGATGCCGGGGCGTTGGCCTTCTTGGTGACAGCCCATGAGGTGGCCAGGCCGAAAGTCGAGGCCGTCTTGCCGTCCGGTCCCTTGATCGCCGTCACAATTCCGCTGTTCTTGGCGAGGTACTGCGGGTCGCTCTGGCACTGAGGGCACGAGGGCAGCTGGCTGTTCTGCAGACCGGCCAGCTCACCAAGGATGTAGGTCGACCATGAGACCATCGCGGCCTGCCCGGCAAAGTACGTCGCGCGAGTGGTGTCCACGGTCTGGGTTCCCTGCGGCGAGTACTTTTGGGCGAGGTTGCCGTAGAGGCTCCAGGTCTGTCGGCACGCCGTGGAGTCGAGCGTCACGTTGCCCTTGCTGTCAACCAGCTGGCAACCGTTACCGAGCGCGAAGGACTGGAAGGTCTGCTCGGTGAACACGTCCGATGGGTCGGTCGCGAGCGTGATGCCATACTGTCCCGGCTTCGTCAGCGTCTGCGCCGCCTTCTCGATGGCCGCATAGGTGGTCGGAGCCGCCAATCCCGCCTTCTGGAAGAGGTCCTTGCGGTAGATAAGGAGCTGCGCGAACGCCGAGTCCGGCACGGCGAGCTGAGTCGATCCCTGCTTGTCGAGGGTGAGCGCGGAAGCAGTGAATGTCGACGCGCCGAGGTTCTTGACGACGGCGGCGGCCGCGTCAGTGTTGAGCAGCTGCTGGGACTGGAACTGTCGCACTTCCGCGAGGGAAAGTCCGCCCATCACGTCGGGCAGCTTGCCTGAGAGAGCCGCGGATTCGGCGAGCTGCACCACCTGGCTGTCATCGACGGCCACGAGCTTGACCTTGATGCCGGTCTTCTTCGTGAATCCGGCAATGATGCCCTGAGTGGTCTTGACCCGGTCGGGCTGGTTCTCGAGCGACCAAACCGTAATCGTCTTGGCCGTGGTACCGGTACTCGTGCTGGTGCTTGAGGACGAACATCCTGCTAGCACCGCGCCTGCTGCTAGAACCACCGTCGTTGCGGCGGCGATCCTGGCTATGCGCGACTTCATCATCGCGACTCCTCTCGTGTGGGGACTACGAGGACATTAGCTGACCATTTGCAAAATGTCTATACAGAAGATGTACAGCAATAATGCTAATGTCGGAGAAATTTAGAACAAGGATGGTCGACAGTGAACAGTCTTCTTCGATTCGCCGGACCTCGCCAGATCGAGGTCGTCGAAGTGCCGCCGGTGGCATTGCAGCCAGGGCAGGCTCGCGTGCGAACCCTGTATTCCGGGATCTCGGCGGGGACCGAGATGACCGCGTATCGCGGCACCAACCCGTACATCACCTCCTCGTGGGACCCGGAGGTCCGGTTGTTCCGCGATGGCGAGGAACAGCCGCCCGTGGGATACCCGCTGGACGGCTGGGGCTACTCCGAGGTCGGAGAGGTCATCGAAATCGCAGCGGACGGCGAGCCTGCGGAGGATTCCCCTCGAATTGGCGACGTGGTTTGGGGAATCTGGGGGCACCGTTCCGAGGGCATCCTGCCTATCGAGAACCTGCGTGGCCACGTGTTGCCAAATTCGGTCGAGCCTCTGGCCGCATCATTCGTGCGCGTCGGAGCCATCGCGCTGAACGGCGTGCTCCAGGCCGATCTTGGCGTCGGCACGACCGTTGTCATCTACGGGCAGGGGGTCATCGGTCTTTTGGCAACCCGTCTTGCCGCGCTGAACGGAGCCACGGTGATCGCCGTCGACGGGATCGAATCCCGCCGCGAACGCGCCCTATCGTGGGGCGCCGCGCACGCATTCGCCCCGTCTCGAGAGCTCGGGCTGAAGGTCCGGGAACTCACGGGCGGCGCTGGAGCCGACGTGGCCATCGAGCTGAGCGGAAACTACCACGCGCTCCAGGACGCGATTCGAGCCGTCGGCGCCGACGGCACCGTCGTGGCATCCGGGTTCTACCAGGGTGAGGCGGCGCCACTGAGGCTGGGCGAGGAGTTCCACCACAATCGAGTGCAGGTGCTCGCATCGCAGATCGGATCGGTGCCGAACCGGCTCCGCGCCCGCTGGGACGTGCCGCGACTGCAGCGCACCGTCATCGAGGCCATCGCCGATGGCCGGCTCGACACCGCATCGCTCGTGACCCACCGCTACTCGCTCGCCAACGCGGCCGAGGCCTATGAGATGCTCGACACGGATGCCTCGGCGGCTCTGCAAGTGGTGTTGGAGTTCTGATGAATCTGATTACCGTTCAGGAACAGCACCTTCCCGGCGACTCGCTCGAGAAGAAATTCGAGGTAGCCCTCGAGTGGGGCTTCGACGGAATCGAGCTGCGGAGCAAGGGCGACCTCCACTTCGCGTCCCGGCTCCCTGAGCTGAAGCGAGCACGGGACAACGGCGTGGTGATGCCGACGACCTGCGTCGAGATGTCCCACTTCATCGGCGCCTTCGACCCCGACCTTCGGGCGGACGCGGTCGCGCAATTGAGCTCGCAGTTGAGCGTGATGGCCGAAATCGGGGGAGTCGGAGTGATGACCCCGGGATCGTACGGCATGTTCTCGAAGCGCCTGCCTCCGTTCGAGCCGCCGCGCTCGCCCGAGGAAGACCACCGGGTGCTCGTTGACGCGCTCGGTCCTCTCGCGGAACACGCGGTATCCGAGGGTGTCGAGCTGTTCCTCGAGCCACTCAACCGCTACGAGGACTACCTAGTGAACCGGCTGTCGGACGCCGCGGACCTCATCCGCGAGATCGGGTCGAACGGCCTCCGCATTGTCGCCGACACGTATCACATGAATATCGAGGAGACGGATCTGGCATCCGCGTTCCAGGACGTCGCCCCGTTCATCGGGCACGTGCAGGCGAGCGACTCGAACCGCTTGGAGCCGGGCGCCGGCCACATCGACTGGGCGCTGTTCGGTGCGACCCTTCAGGCGATCGGGTACGAGCGCTCCGTCGCAATCGAGTCCCGCCTCTCCGGGCCGGCAGCGTCGGTTCTGCCTCCGGTTCCGCAGCTTCTGCGCAGGTACCTCTGATGGCCCCCAGCGTGGCGGCACGGGCGATCTCGGTGCTCGAGGCAAACTGGACCGGCTCCCACACCCTCCCGGCAACGGGACTGTATCCGCACCAGTGGAGCTGGGACTCGGCGTTCATTGCGATCGGTCTTCGTCGTGTGTCGCCTCGTCGGGCGGGGCAGGAGCTCGACGCGCTGCTCGCTGGGCAGTGGGCCGACGGGCGAATCCCGCAAATCATCTTCGACCCCCACCGCGACCAGGACTATTCCCCGGGCTCACAGTTCTGGCAGTCGCGGACCATGCCGGGTTCGCCGGATGTCGTCGACACCGCCGGGCTCGTGCAGCCGCCGAACCACGCCTGGGCGGTATGGAAGGTGCACGCCGCCGATCCGGCCGAGTCAACGCGACGGAGTTTCCTCGAGCGCACCTACCCGCAGCTCCTGGCCTGGCACGAATACTTGCGCACCCGGCGCGACCGCGGCGGGCGAGGGCTCGCCTCGATCGTGCACCCCTGGGAGTCCGGCACCGACAACTCGCCGCTCTGGGACGACGCGCTCGCGCGCGTGCCAGGGACCCCGCAACACGTCTTCGAGCGGCCCGACCTATTGCACGCAAATGCCTCAGAACGGCCGAGCGATCGGGAGTACGGTCGGTATTTCTGGCTCGCGGAGCGCTACCGCGATCACAACTGTGACGACCAGGACACCGAGTACCCGTTCCTGCTCGAGGATCCGCTGTTCAATTCGCTGTATGCGATCTCCGAGCTCGCGCTCGCCCGCATCGCCTCGGAACTCGGCCGCGACCCCGAGCCGCACGTGCGCCGGGCGTCCGAGCTGACCGTCGCGCTCGGGGAGCTCTTCGTCGAGAGCATCGGCAGCTACGGCGCTCGCGACGTCACGAGCGGTCAGGTGGTCGCTAAGGCGACGATCAACGGGGTGCTTCCACTCCTTCTACCGGACCTGCCGACGGCCGAGACTCTCATCGCTACGTTGCTCGGGCCTCGTTTTCTCGGCTCCGGCGCGCAACTGGTGCCGAGCTACGACGCCACGGCGGCCGACCTGGAGCCGGAGCTCTACTGGCGTGGACCGGCCTGGTTCAATATGGCCTGGCTCGCCGCGACGGCGCTTGGGGTGCACGGACGGCAGGATGCCGCCAACGAGCTCGGCCAGAACTTGGTTCGACTCGCGGACGTGAACGACTTCCCGGAATACGTTGAACCGTGGATCGGATCGCCGCACGGCACCCGACGATTCAGCTGGACGGCCGCCCTGACGCTGGAGACCCTCAGACACGATGGATGGGGACTATTCGAGTGAGCGGTTTCGACGCTGTCACCGTCGGCTCTGGGGCAATGCTCCGCAGCGCGGCCGATGGGTCGGTGCGCGCCGAGGTGCGCGGAGTCGGTGGGCTTTTCGTGAACGACACGAGACTGCTTTCGACCTTCGCGCTCACGGCAAACGGCGCGACCCTCGAAGTCGCGTCGACCCGCTCGGGAGAGAGCGAACGCACGGTCGCGCTGCTGCCGGCGGTGGCGCGGAACGCGGTAAGCGATTTCGTGCTGTCCCGGCAACAGCGCCTCACCTCGTTCGGGCTTGAGGAGCTTATTGAGGTGCGCAACATCACGGCGCGCCCGGTCGACGTCATTCTCGGGCTCGAGTGCGCGACGGACTTCGCCGACCAGTTCATGCTGCGTTCCGACAAGCGCGTCTTCGACCGGTCTGCAGCTCACCGACGCGTCGACGTCACCGGTGCTGGTCTTCGCCTGGACTATCGGCGCGATCTCGACGGCAGGACCTTCTCGGCCACGGTGGAGATCACCGCGACCGGGGACCCTGCGGTCGCGGTCGGCAGCTACGACGACGAGACCGTGTGCGGCGGCCAGTTCTCCTGGACCGTTGCCCTCGCGCCCGGCGAACTGCGCGAGATCGCGGTCTCCGTGCGGAGCGTCGGAACTCCCGCGGCGGTCGTCTCCCCGCTCCCTCTTCGCGGTGAGCCGAGCGACGCGCTTCGAGAACAGAGCCTTCGAGACATCCAGACTCTCCGCATGCCGTGTCCGTCACTGCCGCAGTTGACCATCTTGGCCGCAGGAGTTCCGTGGTTCCTCACTCTGTTCGGACGCGACTCGATCATCGCGTCGATGCTCACAGAGCCGGACCTTCCCGGTCTCCTCGACGACACGCTTCGGGCGCTCGCCGCAACGCAGGCCACCGAGTCCGATGCTCGGCGCGTCGCCCAGCCCGGCAAGATCGTGCACGAGTTGCGCCAGTCGGAACTGGCTCAGCTGGACGAAATCCCGTACGGGCGTTACTACGGGTCCGTCGACTCGTCGCCGCTATTCCTGATCGGTCTGGCCGCGTGCTCGACGCGCGAGGTCGTCGTCGACCTCGAGGGCCCGGCGCGCGCGGCAGTGGACTGGATGCTCGGAGCCGGCGGCCTCACCGAGCACGGGTTTCTTCGCTACACTCCTGACCCCGGCGGGCTCATCCATCAGGGCTGGAAGGACTCGCACGACGCCGTCGCCCACGCGGACGGCACCATCGCGACGGGAGCCATCGCGCTCTGCGAGGTGCAGGGCTACGCCTGGCGAGCGCTCATTGACACCGCCGCGCTCGCGCGGGACGTCTGGTCCGACCCGGATTGGGCCGCGAGTCTTGAAACCACCGCGCGCGAACTTGCGCAGCGATTCCGTCGCGAGTTCTGGGTTCCCGAGCTGAACTTCCCGGCGCTCGCGATCGACGGCTCCGGCCGCCGGGTCGAAGTGGTCGCCTCCAACGCCGGTCACCTTCTGTTCAGCGGCATGCTTGACGAGTCGGACGCGGTGCGAGTCGGTGAGCGCCTACTCGAGCCCGACATGTTCACCGGGTTCGGGTTGCGCACGCTGTCCTCCGAGGCTCGGCTGTACCATCCGATGTCCTATCACAACGGGTCAGTCTGGCCACACGACACGATGCTGGCCGCGGTGGGGATGAAGGCGCACGGAATGGATGCTGCGGCTCGCACGCTCGCCTCCGGCATCGCTTCGGCGGCTGCCGCGTTCGGCAATCGGCTCCCGGAACTTTTCGGCGGGTTCTCCCGCGACGACTTCGACCTCCCCGTTGCCTATGCGCACGCGGCGACGCCACAGGCGTGGGCCGCAGCATCCGGGGCGACGGCGTCGCGGTTGCTGCACGACCGGGGGTGAGTTGAGGGCGGCCTCTCCGGTGTTCGGAGCTCATCCCGGGTCGTCTTTCGAGACTTGTGACTCCGTCTTGCATACCATGGGCAGCATGACACGTGAGCAGGAACGGGGGATCCACGCCATCCCGCCGATGCGTGTACTCACCGACGAGGTATACGACGCCGTACTCGCACTGCTGATGGGTGGCGATATTCCGCCGGGAGAGCGGGCGAGCATCGACGCACTTTCTCGTGAATTGCAGGTATCGGCGACCCCGATCCGCGAAGCTCTCGTGCGGCTCGAGGCCGAGGGGCTTGTGGTCAAAACGCCCCGTAAGGGCTACATGGCGGCCGAGCTCCTCGACGCGCATGGCTTGGCGAATCTCTTCGAGATGCGGCTCTTACTCGAACCTACCGCGGCGACCCGGGCGAGCGGGCGGCTGTCGGGTGAGCAGCTGGCTCAGCTCGAGGCATCCGTCGAGGAGATGACGAGAGCAGCATCGTCAAACGGCGGCGATCGTTTCGAGGACTATCGGGCTTTTGCCGACGCGGACGCGTACTTCCATTCCTGCATCTCCGAGGCATCCGGCAACCCCCTGCTCACCGATGCCATCGGCCGCTTACGGGCACACACCCACCTCTATCGGCTCTACTACAGCCATGAGCTCGCCGCACAGACCTCGGGCGAACATGGGGCCGTTCTTGCCGCGCTCCGCGCCGGCGACGCGACCGCGGCGGGTGCAGCGATGCACAATCACATCAGCCATTCCCGTTCGCGAATCGCCTCCTATCTCGAGATCTCGGACACTAGCGAACTGGCGGCCGATCGAAACGGCTGATCATCCGCGTCCGTGATGCACTGAGATGATCCCGCATGGCGCTCTCGGCATCTGCGGGGTTGCCGCTAACGAGGGCGTCGACTACCTCCTGGTGTTCGCGGAGAGTGTGGGTTCCGAAGGTATCGACATAGGAGAGCCGGAAGATATGCAGGTGGCAGTGTGTGCGCGCAAATGCGTTCTGGACCATTGCATTGCCCGCGACCGCGAGGATGAGCCCGTGCAGCCGCTCATCGTGACTGGCTAGCGCCTGATACGCCTCGTAATCTGAACCCTCGGGTGCCCTGCCGCAGGTAGCCATCTCCTGGCGGAGGGAATCCGCCCACTCGCTCGTCATTCTCTGAGCGGCGAGTCGTGCCGACGGTGGTTCGAGCAGAAGCCGTAGATCGTAGATCTCTCGCACACCGTCCTGATCGAGCAGATCGGTCGTGCGATAGCCCTTGAGCGGGAGCTTGTGGACAAGCTCGTCCGCCTCGAGGCGCGCGAGCGACTCGCGAACGGGGGTCGGGGACACTGCCAGCTGCCGGGACACATTCTCGATATTGATCCTCATGCCTGGCGGGATGGAGCCGTCCATGATGAGGGACTTTAGCCGCCGATACACCTCGTCGGAGAGCGAGTTGCGTCGGGGAATGAGCGCGCCTGACGGCCTGCCCCGCGCTTCGTGACTCGAGGTAACGATTTGGGCTCCCCTCGACAGTGATCCGAAGGCATCGCTTGACAAATCTCGAATTACCTTCATCATAGATCCTATTGGATCTTCGCTATAGTTCGAAAGGCTCAAAGATGAGACGCAAGGACCTTTTACATTCGGTGACAGTTACGGTGGCGGTGGCGGCGGCCCTTGCCTTAGGCCTGGCGGGGTGCACCAAAGCACCCAGCAGTGCCAGCGGGGCTGGCTCCACCTCGCTAGCGTCCATCAAGGTCGCCCTAGTCCCGGGTGGTCCACACCCCTACTTCCAGCCGTGGATCCAGGCTGGCGCAGACGCGAAGAAGGACTTCGGCCTTGGCGGCATGACCTTCAACGAAACCGCCGCCTGGGACCAGTCGAAGCAGAACGACGTAATCAACACGCTCGCGGCGAACGGGTACAACGCCTTCGGTGTCTTCGGCGTCTCGCCGACAGACATCAACACGACGTTCAAGACCCTGAAATCGAGTGGCTTCGCAGTGGGCTCGCTTGCCTCGTGTCCCGCGGGCGCGACCGATGACGCGGACTTCTGTCTCTCGACCGACGTCGAGACGGCCGCCTACAAGGCGGGCAAGGCGACGATCGAGGCGATGGGCGGGTCCGGTGTTCTGGTGCACCTGACGGGCAACAACGTCGACTCCAACACCCAGCGTCGCATTGCCGGAGTCAAGAAGGCGGTCGCCGAGACGAACGGCAAGGTGACGGAACTCCCCGACGTGACAGACATCGACACCGACCTGACCACAGCGCAACGAGCGGTCGCCGATCTGCTCGCAGCGAAGGGTGGCACGATCACCGGTATCGTCTCGACGGCGTACAACCCGGCGGTTGCCGCTGCGACCGCCGTCAAGCAGTCCGGCCTCAACATCAAGCTCGTGGCAATCGATGACGACCCCACCATCCTGGCCGCGATCAAGGACGGTTCCGTCTACGCGACCGTCGCGCAGAACCCGGTCGGTCAGGCGTACGTCGGAAGCTTCGTGCTCGGTCAGCTCGGCAGCAAGAAGTGCACGATGAAGACGCCCGGTGTCACGGTCGATTCCGGCTCATTCATCGTTACCAAGGCCAACGTCACCACCTACGACACGGAACGACAGGCCACGACGAAGAAGCTCAAGTCGGAGTTTGAGAACACACTGCTCAACTGCAAGTAATTCTCAGTCAGTTTTTAGATCCGACTCGAATAGGAACACAATGTCGCTCATCACCCGCGCGCGCGCCTCGCTCGTCGATCTCGAAGTCGAGACCGTGCGCACCGATGCCGTGCAAACCTTCCTCAAGCAGGAGACGATTTTCGTGGAGATCGTCACCGGTGACGGGCTGACCGGAGTCGGGTACAGCTACACCATCGGGACGGGGGGTCGCGCAGTGCTTTCGATGCTGCGCGACCATCTCGTGCCGATGCTCCCGGGTCGTGATTCCAGGGACATCGAACGCCTCTGGAGCGACCTATTCAGCTCGACGAGGGCGACGACAGTCGGCGCGATCACGTCCCTCGCGCTGGCTGCCGTCGATACCGCTCTCTGGGATCTCAAGTGCAAGCGTGCCAATGGTCCGCTGTGGCAGGTCGCGGGCGGGTTTCGCCCCTCAATTCCGCTCTATGACACCGAGGGGGGCTGGCTGCACCTCAGCACCGAGGAACTCGTCGCGGGAGCAGCGGCATCTCAGGCCGCCGGGTGGAACGGGCTCAAGATCAAGGTCGGAAAGCCCTCGGCCCGCGAGGACCGTGAAAGACTGCTCGCGGTGAGAGAAGCCGTCGGTGACGAATTCGACATCATGGTCGACGCCAACCAATCGATGACTGCTGCCGAGGCCATCCGCCGGGCGCATGCCTTCGACGACGTGGACCTGGCCTGGTTCGAGGAACCGCTCCCCGCCGACGACGTCGCCGGTCACGTGCGTCTGGCCCAGTCGACGAGCATTCCCGTCGCCGTCGGAGAATCGCTCTACTCGATTGGTCAGTTCCGTGACTATCTCGAGCGCGGTGCGGCGAGCGTCGTGCAAGTGGATGTCGCCCGAGTCGGTGGGATCACACCCTGGCTCAAAGTGGCTCACCTTGCCGAGGCCTTCAACGTCTCGGTCAGCCCGCATTTCTTGATGGAACTCCACGTCAGCCTCGTTGCGGCCGTTCCGAACGGACAGTACGTCGAGCACATTCCGCAACTGCGCGCGATCACCACGAAAGAGATGACGGTCGAGGCCGGCCATGCCATCGCGCCGAACACGCCAGGTCTCGGCATCGACTGGGATCGTGACGCGATCGACGATCGGACCGTCGCGTGACCCCCGAGACCCAGCAGCACGGTGTCGTGCGTCGTGTCATCGCCACTCCCCGGTTCTTTCTCGCAATCGTCATCATTGCCCTCGTCATCTTCTTCGGCAGCGTGAAGCCCGCCTTTTTCAGCGGGCCGTTCGTGATCGCACCGCTACTGACCAGCGTCGCGATCTTCACGGTGGTCGGTCTCGCCCAGATGATGGTGCTTTCGATCGGCCATATGAATCTGGCCGTTGGGCAGATGGCGTCGTTCGGAGCCATGTTCATGGGCATGAGCTACGACCTGTGGAAACTGCCGCTGCTGGTTGGCTTGGGAATCGGGCTGGTGGCGGGGGCCGCCGTCGGTGGCCTGTCAGGGTGGCTGGTCGCCCGCACGGGGGTCAACTCCTTCATCGTCACCCTCGCGATGAGCTTCGCGCTCATCGGCCTTGTGCCGACCGCTTATTCCGCCCTGGCCACGGGGTCTGCGTTCATTGCCAAGCCGAGCGGGCTCGACGTAATCGGGCGCGACAGTTTCGCCTCCTTCTGTTTCGCGGGATATTGCGGGCCAAACGCGATCCCGATCATCGTGGTTCCCGCGATCGTCGTGATGCTGATTGTCGGCTATCTCTACGCTCGAACCAGGCTCGGTCGAGAACTGCTGATGACCGGCAGCAACGTGAAGGCGGCGACGCTCTCGGGAATCCCAACGGGCCGGCGTATCGTGCTCGCCCATGCGCTGTCTGGTCTGCTCGCGGCGCTCGCCGGGTTCTTCCTCGCATCGAGCACCGGTTCCTTCACGCCGGGGATCGGCGATGAGTTCATGCTGCAGTCCTTCGTCGGACCGATTCTCGGCGGCACCCTCCTCGCCGGAGGCTATATCTCCGTGTCCGGAACCTTTCTCGGAATAGTTCTCACCCTCCTGATCCGCAAGGGGCTCGACCTGTTCGGTGTCGGGATCGAGACGCTCAATGTGCTCCTCGGTCTCATCCTCATCATCGCCCTCTCGACCGATCGCATCCGACTGCTCGCGCGACGGCGATCTGTGAAGCGAGTGCAGCAGACCGATGCTCTCCTGATCGAAGGGAACCCCCTGTGAATCGCTCAGCCGCTTCGTTCTTCACCTCGCAGAACTTCACCCTGTTCGCGATCGTGATTGTCGGTGCAGCCGCACTCGGCGTGACCTCACACGGGGGGTTCTTCGACTCGATCTCGGTGACAACTTTCTTCACCTTTCTCGCCGTGCCCATCCTCATCGGCCTGGCGCAGATGGTAACCCTCGCCGTCGGTCAGCTCAACCTGGCCGTGGGTTCGATCGGTGGGTTCACCTCGTGTCTCGCGGGGGTGCTCATCTCGAGCCTCGGAGTTTCGCCATGGGTCGGCGCGTTGTCCTGCCTGGTCGTGGGGGCGGTAGTCGGACTCATCAACGGATCCCTGGTGGTTTTCACCCGGATCAACGGATTCATCGTGACGCTTGCGACCATGACGATTCTGCTTGGTGCCCAGTACGGGCTCGTGGGAACCCGAACCATCTCGAGCACGAAGTGGGAGTCGGTCTACGCGCTCGGCAGGGCTTCGCTCCTCGGCATCCCGGTGATCTTCTGGATCGCGATCGCGATGGCGATCGTGCTGCGGCTCGCCTTTTCCCACACCGTGACCGGGCGCCATCTGCTTGCCAGCGGCGGCAATCCGATCGCTGCCGGTCTTGCCGGCATCTCGAACGACCGGAGTGTCGTGATCGCCCACACTGTCTCCGGTCTGCTGTGCGGGGTCGCATCCTTCGTATCGCTTGCCTCACTCTCCGGGGTGAACCAGAGCGTCGGAGGGGACTGGTTGCTTTCGAGTTTTGCCGCGCCCATCATCGGCGGGGTGGCGCTCACCGGCGGCAGCGTTGCCATCTTCGGCACCGTGCTAGCGGCCACGATCGTGCGGCTCGTCGACAGCGCGCGCGCCGAGCTCCAGCTCGCTCCGAGCTGGGTCAACTTCGTCGTGGGGGCGGTCGTGCTCGGCACCGTGGCGCTCGGTAGGTTCCGTGCGGTTCGCGCGGCAAGGCGCATCAAACAGCCCGTAGCGGGTTCATCCGTGACGATCGTGGAGAGTGCACAGTGACCGAGACCTACGCGCTGGAGGCAACTCACCTCACGAAGTCCTTTCCCGGAGTGAAGGCTCTCGACCGGGTCAGCTTGAGGCTCAAGCCAGGGGAGGTGCACGCCCTGCTCGGGGAAAATGGCGCGGGCAAGTCCACCCTCATCAAAATCCTCACCGGGGTGCATCGCGCCGACGACGGCACGATCGCCATCGATGGTCGGGACAGGGAGATCAGCTCACCGATTGAAGCGATGGCTGCCGGTATCGGTGTTGTCCACCAGGAGCGCAATGTGGTTCCGGAATTCACCGTCGGGGAGAACATCGTCCTCAGCCGAATGCCCCGCCGGGCCGGGCGCGTCGACTGGAACACGGTGCGTAGCGAGGCCAAGCGTTGCCTCGCCCTACTGGATCTCTCGATCGACCCCGACACCCCGATGACCCGACTCTCCGCTGCGCAGACACAGCTCGTCGAGATTGCACGGGGGCTCTACACCGAGACGAATGTTCTCTTGCTCGACGAGCCCACCGCCTCGATCAGTGCGAACGAGGCCGACCGCCTGTTCACCGTCGTTCGGCGGCTTCGCGAGCAGGGCAAGGCCGTGCTGTTCGTGAGCCACAAGCTCGAGGAGGTCTTCGCGCACTGTGACACCGTCTCCGTGCTCCGTGATGGCAAGGCGGTGCTCGAATCCAGTCCCCTGCATAGTCACAGCCGCGACGAGATCGTCGACATCATGGTGGGGAGGGCGCTCGCCGCGCTCGAAGTCCCCGATCGAGTCATCGATGATTCGGCGCCCGCGGTGCTCGAGATGCGTGGCGTCGCGACATCGGTCGGCCACCACGACGTCTCGCTTGCTGTGCGTTCTGGTGAGATTCTCGGCCTATACGGGCTTGTCGGCGCCGGTCGAACTGAACTGGCACGCTCCATTCTGGGGCTCGACCGGATCACAGCCGGCAGCCTTGAGGTTCGCGGTTCCGCAGTCACCATTCGATCGGTTCGCCAGGCGCTTCAGGACCATCGCATCGGGTACGTCACTGAAAATCGCAAGGAAGAGGGCGTCTTTCTCGGACAGTCGGTTGCGCGAAACATCGCGGTAACGGTCTGGGCGAAGCTCGAACGTGCGCTCGGTTTCGTCAGCACGAAATCGGAGCGGTCGCTCGGGGCCACCTTTGTCGGCGACCTCGACATCCGGGTCTCGAGCCAGTCGCAGCTCGTCGGCGAGCTCTCCGGTGGCAACCAGCAGAAGGTATCCCTCGCCAAGTGGCTCGCCGCGAAGACTGAGATTCTCATCATCGACGAGCCGACGGTCGGCATCGACGTGCGCACGAAACGCTCGTTCTACGACCTCATCTGGCGTCTAGCGGACGAGGGTCTCGCAATCCTTCTGATCTCCAGTGATCTGGCCGAGATGGTTACCCTCGCCGATCGGATCGCCGTCATGGATCAGTTCGCCATCACGGGCGAACTCGACAACACGCACGACTACGACTCGATGAGCCAGTCCATCATCCGCCTCATCCATGGAACGCAAGTCGCCTAGCTGCGAGCGGTTGGGATCGCGCTCCCAAGGCCGACCCGGGTAACGGAATCGGCCAGCGCGAGCCGGACGCGTCGGTCAGCGTTTCTTGCGGCCACGAGGCGGCCGGTGGTGTTCGCTCGACCGGCGGATGCTGCGACCCTCGCGGACATCTTCGCTCCGGTTTCGCGCGGCACGGTCGCTCGCCTCCGTGTCCCGACGCGGAAGCTGAATCTGCCGCTCGGCCGCAACCCCCGCCTCCAGCTGCTTCGCTCGTTCGAATTGGGCGTCGACCTCGGCACCGAAAAGCAGGGTGAGGTTCGAGATCCAGAGCCACAGCAGAACGAACACGATGCCGGCGAAGGAACGGTATGTGCGGTCGTAGTGCGCAAAGTCTTTGACGTAGGTCCCGAAGAGCAGTGAGACTCCGACGACCACGATCACGGAGACGAACGCGCCCTCGCTCATCCAGCGGAATTTCGGTTGCTCTACGTTCGGGGTCGCGTAGTACAGGATCGCGACCGTGAGAACGACGGCGAGCACGAGCAGTGGCCACTTGACCACCGACCAGACCGTGAGCGGTGTTGACCCGATGTGGAGGGCATCCCCGACGCCCGTGGTCACCGGGGCGGAGAGCACGAGGGCCGCGAGAGTGATGAGAACAAGCGCCGCAACGGCTAGCGCGACCAGAATTTGTTGCGGCTTGAGCTTCCAGATCGGCCTGCCTTCGGTGATCTCGTAGATGCGATTGAGGGAGCGTCCGAATGCGGCGACGTACGACGAGGTCGCCCAGATCGAGATGAGCGTGCTCGCGACGAAAGCAAATCCGATGGTCGGCGAGCTGCTGAACTGCTCGAGCGGTTGCTTCAGCAAACTGATCGCCGAGCCCGGGGCAACGTCATCGATGGTTGAGAGCAGGGCGGAGACCGATTCCTTGCCCTGCCCGAACATCGTGGAAAGTGACATGAGCGCGACGATCGACGGCGCAATGGCGATGGCGCCGAAGTAGGTGAGAGACCCGGCCATGTCCGCGAGGCCGTGGGCGATAAATCCGTGGATGGTTCGCCGGTAGACGAGCCTCCAGGACGCCGCCGACAGCCCGCGCCGCGACCGAGGGGAGCCCTCTCCCCGCGGTGCATCCGCAAGATCTTCGCTCGCGCCCTGTGCCACGTGAACCTCCCCGACTCCCAGTGTCGCGAGTGCCCAACGCTGCCTCAAGTCGTAGCGCGCCGTGGCCGCCCGGAGTAGGACCGGTCAGCGCTGGCGAAAGGTCAGTTCTGGCGGGGTGTGAGCGAGCGCTTGTACGCCTTCACCGCTTTCACCCTCGCGTTTTCCTCGTTCACTTCGGCATGGACGGCGCGCTCGCGCACGAGCCATTCCGGGGGATTCTGCAACAATCCCGCGATCTGTTCGCTCGTCAGCGGCTCGGTGACTTCTCCGCGCGCCAGCCCGGCGTTTGACACTCCGAGCTTGTGCGCGACGACTGGCCGCGGATGCGGACCAGTTTTGCGCAAGTCGACGAGCCACTGCGGGGGACGCGCGATCATGTCGTTAAGCTCGTCTCGGGATACAGGCTGGCTCTGGAATGATTCCGGGGTGGCGGGCAGGTAAACGCCAAGTTTTTGGGCCGCCGTGGCGGGTTTCATGGTCTGTGTAGATTTCGCCGACGTCATCCGCCCAGCGTAGCCTGAGACCCCTGCCCGCTTCACCGCCTCGATACGGAAAGGATGCTCGTGCAGGAGACTCCCGTCACTCTGACGATCGCGTCCCTCCCGGGCGTCACCCTCACGAAGTGGACCCGGGCGTGGGCGCAGCGCCAACGCCACATTCCGCTCGCCTTCATCTCAACGAGTGCCGCCAACCAGGAGTCGGTGCTCCGCGACGGACTCGCCGACGTGAGCTTCGTGCGCTTGCCCGTGGATCGGACCGGCCTGAGCGTCATTCCGCTCTATGACGAAGCGTTCGTGGTGGTCGTGCCGAAGGATCAT
This sequence comes from Microbacteriaceae bacterium, assembly GCA_025464975.1. GTDB lineage: Bacteria > Actinomycetota > Actinomycetes > Actinomycetales > Microbacteriaceae > Lacisediminihabitans. The sequence continues at coordinate 60,623 of JAODMT010000015.1, forward strand.
CCGGTCTCGGCCTTCGAGGGAGTCAGCGTCGCCGATCTGGCGGACGAGGAGCAGGTTTCGAATGATCTCTCGAGTGAGGATGCGGTTGGCCTGGTCGCGGCGGGTGGCGGCATCGTGATCCTTCCGCAGTCGCTCGCCCGGTTGCATACCCGCAAGGACGTGGTGGCCCGCCCGGTCACCGATCTGCCGACGAGCACGATCGCGATCGCCTGGATGGAGGAGCGCACCACTTCGCAGGTTGACGAATTCGTCGGAATCGTGCGTGGCCGCACCGCGGCCAGTTCGCGAGCCGTCCCCACCCCCAAGCTCGCCAAGGCCTCGAAAAGCCCCTCGCCGCAGAGGCCCACTCCGCAAAAAACTCGCGGTGGACGGTCGGGCCGCACCCGCAGGTCGGGTGGCCGCTAGTGGCGTCAACGCTGAGAGTCTTGCTTCGCCGCCTGACCCCGTTCCGCGTCGCGTGCGGAATGGCACTTCTGGTCGCCGTTCTCGCGACCTTGGACCTCGGGATCATCGCCTTCGGCGCCGTCGCTGCTGCCGCGTCCTCGGTGAACGACCCGACCAGCCTGTTGGTTGATCTCGGAGCGGTGCTCGTTTACTTCACCTTCTACCCGGCCGTCTTCGTGGCCGCGCTCACCCTCATGCTGGGCATCCTGGTCGTCTGGCGCAGGCCGGATGCTCGCCAACTGGGCGTCGCGCTCATGGCGGCAGGCGTGCTTTCTGCGATCTTCGTCGTGATGATCCTCGCGCCGCGCCTGCTCGGCTGAGGTTGAGGTTTAGGCCTCGGGGTCGACTGGGCCCGCGTCGGCCTTTCCCCGAGCGGCGAGGTTCGCGGCGCGCTCGGCGAGACGGCGCTGCACCTCTGTCTGGGCATCCTCAATCGCCTTGGGGTCGAGGTACGGGTTCTCGTGGTCGTTGGTTCCGTTGTGCTTCGCGATGTAGGCGTCGAGCTCTGGGCCGGACTCCCACGACGTGATGAGGCAGTAACGCGGCTCCGGTCCCTTGTGCCACACCGCGTGCCAGAAGCGCTGCGTGTCGACGATGATCTGGGCGCCGGCCGGAAGGGCGATGCGGACCTCGGTCGACGGGTTGAAGCGGTCTTCGCGCAGCGTCATGAACGACTCCGGGTCGTCCGTCAGGTTGAAGAACCCGCGAACGATCCAGCCGGTTCCATCCGGGTTGAGGCGGTTGTTGTCGTCCTGGTGCAGGTTGTACAGCGTGTTCGCGTACTCGTTCGGCTGCAGCTCGATCACGCGGCAACGTCCGACGTTTGCGCCCGGTTCCTGAGCGCGCGCAACGAGGTGCGGCGCCTTCGCGACCTGAGACTCGATCCACACGCCGTCCTTGTCGGTACGCGGTGGGGTGTGGTTCCAGAAGCCGTTTACCTCGATCTCGCCCTTGGCGCTTGCCAGGGGGGCGAACCGGGTGACCCCTGATGACTTCCAGTCGACATACTCAAGGTCGTGCCATTCCTTGGGGTCTGCGGCCTGGTCGTACTGGTCCAGGATTACGTAGCCCTTTTCGTCCAAGAGTGCAGATTTGATGTAGCTCAATGGGAGCCCCTTCAGGTCAGAGAACTAGCACGTTTTAACTAGCTCAACTTAGGACACCCTAACTCACGAGTCGAACGCGTGCCGAACCGGCGAGGCCGTTCATTTGCCTGAGTTTGCCCTCTCGCTGTTCCTCACACGCACGTAGGATCGCCGTGCGGGCAGATAACAGCGCTCAATCATGGTGGAGACTCAATGACGAACTCATCCAGCGGCGGTTCCGGATTCGACCCGCGCTTCGATCCCGCATTTCAACCCGGCTATAAGCCGGAGGTGCACGGCCAGGGGTCACGGCCGTTCGCGCCGGCGCCCGGTGTGGATTTGCCGCCCGCAACCGGCGCCCCTGGCCGCGGTGAAGGGCACGGTGACCGGTGGCGGGATGACCCGCGCCAGGCGGACCCCGAAGCGCCAGACACCCGCGCCGCCGAACCCCAGGCACCCGTACCGCGGGCCCCTGAATCCCGCGAGGCCGATCCTCGCGCCGTCGGCCCTCGGTCGAGGGATCGGGACCACGGTCCGGAGGAGGGGCCGACTTCCCGACGGGTCGACGCCTACCTAATGGCCCTGTGGGTGGTGAGTCTCGCCTTCGTCGCCGGCGGCCTCGCGGTGGTCGGATACATCAGCGAACGGCTCGACAAGCTGAGCCTCACCGACGGTGGGAACGGCTTCGACTACTACCTGCTGCAGGTGTACACGATCGCGGCACCGCTGCTCGTGCTGCTCGGCCTCGCCACCGCGGTCGGAACGCTGTTCCTGCTCGCGGGTCGGCGCGGCCGAACCCGCGCGCGCTGAGGCCGGGCAGCGAATAGCGCTCGCGCCCGGCCGGGTCGGCCTGCCGCTCAGGTCTGGCAGTGCGGGCACCAGTAGGTATCGCGCAGCTGCAAATCATCCTCGCCGAGCTGACCGCGTCGGACTGTCGCGCCGCAGCGATAACAGGCTTTCCCGTCCCGGCGGCTGACCCAATCGGTGGCCCCGCGAAGCTTTCCGGTTGTGGAGCGTGTGGCCCGGTTCTTGTTGGCGTCGAGAAGCCGATGGGCGAGGTCGACCAGTTTTTGCGGTTGGTCAATGTCGCCGACGCGTCTCGTGGGAAGCACCCCGCTGAGAAAGCACAGCTCGTTGCGGTAGACGTTGCCGAGCCCCGCCATGACGCGCTGGTCGAGGAGGGCGAGCCCCACCGGTCGAGCGGGATCGGCAGTGAGTCGGCGCAGCGCCTCGGCCGGGTCCCAGTCCGGCCCGAGCAGGTCCGGGCCGAGGTATCCGACGACGCTCGATTCGTCACTGCGCGCCACCACATCCAGAGTGCCAAGCTGAAAGCCGACCGCGACCCAGTCGACGTTGGCGAGGATGGCCCGGGCCTGCCACTCCGGACGCCGCCATGCCGATCCGTGTTGGTAGGTGTGCCACGAGCCCTCCATCTTGAGGTGGCTGTGGATGGTGAAATCGTCGGTGCGGACGAGCACGTGTTTGCCGCGGCTGACCACCTCGTTCACCGTCCGCCCGCTCAGGTCGACTGTCGCGAAGGCCGGAACGCGAAGGTCGCAGCGGGTGAGCGCGCGACCGGAGAGTGCGCGGTCAAGGTTGATCGCGGTTCGGTAGACGGTATCTCCCTCCGGCATCTCAGCCCCGCAGCCGCAGACCCTGCGGGGTGACGCTGAACCCGGCATCGAGGAGCGCATGCCCGAGCCCCGTGCCGATCACGAACTCCCCGTTCACCCGCTCGACCTTCAAGCGTCCACCGGACCGACGGATGACGGCGGCCAGCGACCGAGCGGCCGCATCGATCGACCGCTCTTCCTCCTCGAAGGTGAGCATGGTCTTTCCGCCCCGCTCGACGTAGAGGGCGAGCGCCCCGTCCACGAGCACGACGATCGCGCCGGCCTTGCGCCCGGGGCGATGGCCGCGTTTGTCGTCGCCGGTCGGCGGGTTTGCCGGCCAGGGGAGTGCTGCGCCATAGGGATTCGCCGGGTCGGTGGCCGCGAGCGTGATCGCCACCGGTTCCCGGTCCGGATCCGGCTCCCGGGCGAACGAGCGCAACCGGTCGACGGTGGCGCCGGTCGCGAACTGCGCGGCGCCGAGTCCCTCGACGAAGTACCCGCGCCTCGCCCGCCCGGTCTCCTCGAATCCGCTGAAGACGCGGTAGGCGAGGGAAAACCCGCCGCGAAGGCCCTCGCTCTGCACCGCGCCGCGAGTGACGACTCCGTAGCGCTCGAGCAGGAGCTCGGCCATCGCCACTCCGCGTACTGTCGCGTCCGGTTCCGCGAGGGGCAGCAGGGACCAGCGCCCCGCCGCGCTCGGCGGTCCGCCCTGGCTCGGAAGCGCCGGGCGTGCGCGGCCGCGGTAGGCGCGACTGCGCGGGGCGACCCTGGCCTTGGTCGTGGTTCCGCCTAGATAGGAGCGCAGCGGCGCGAGCGTGTCGTTGGTGATCAGGCCGGACCAGACAAGGTCCCAGAGTGCGGCGAGGAAGGCGCGGTCGTCGGTGCTCCCCACCGCGTTGGACAGCTGCCGAAAGAAGTACGCGCCTCCGCCGGCGAGGCTTGCCAGGATGGAGCGCTGAAGCTCCGAAGTCTCGGCCCCGGTCGGTTCCGGAAGGGTCAAGCCCGCCGTTTCGGCGAGGTGCAGGCTCAACCACCCGTCGTTCCCCGCCAGGGCGCCGCCGCCGGACCAGATCACCTCTCCGGCCGCGGTCAACTCGTCGAGCATCACCGGTGAGTAGTCCTTGACCCGTGCGGGCAGAACGAGCGACTCCCACGCGGATGCCGGCAGCGCCACACCGGCGAGCTGGTCGATCACCGCGGCGAGGCCGTCCACCCCGCGCAGCGGCTCGGTCACGTGCTGCCAGGCCGGAAGGAAGCGGCCGAGGGTTGCCGCGTCGACCGGTTCGACCTCGTGCCGAAGAGCGGCGAGGGATCGGCTTCTCAACCGCCGCAGCACCTCGACGTCGCACCACTCGCTCCCGCTGTGCCCCGGCCGGAACTCGCCCTCCACCACACGACGCTGCTCCTGCAGCCGGCGGAGTGCGGCGGCAACGACGGCGGTGCCGAGCCCGAACCTGTCGGCGACGGCGTCGAGGGTGAACGGCGCGTGTGTGCGGGCGAATCGGCTCACGAGGTCGCCGAGCGGGTCTTCGACCGGCTCGATGAACACCGAGGGGATGCCGATCGGCAACGGAGTCCCGAGCGCGTCACGCAACCGGGCGGCGTCTTCGATGATCGCCCAGCGCTCGCTCCCGGCCAACCAGACCCGGTTGTGAGTGGCGAGTTCGGCAAGCGCGGTGCCAAGCCAGGCGGCCCTGTCGTCGGCACTGGCCGGGTTGGACAACCCGATCCGGTCCGAGGAGAAGTCGAGGCGTTCGGCGATTTCCGGCGCGGACAGCGGTCCGAGCATCCGAAGCAGATCGACGATTCCTTCGGCGTCGCGGGCTCGTCGATCCGGCGCGAGCCGCTGCAGCTCCAGTTCGGTCTGTTCGAGCACGGCCGGATCGAGCAGTTCGCGAAGCTCGGCCCGACCGAGCAACTCGGCCAGCAGCGTCGGGTCGAGGGAAAGGGCGGCGGCGCGGCGCTCCGCGAGCGGGGAGTCGCCCTCGTACATGAACGCGGCGACGTAGCCGAAGAGCAGGGACCGGGCGAACGGGGAGGCCTGTTCGGTTTCCGTCTCGACAATGCGAATTCGCCGGCTCTCGATCTGAGCGGTCAGATCGGTGAGCGCCGGGAGGTCGTAGACGTCTTGCAGCACCTCGCGCACCGCCTCGAGCACGATCGGAAAGCTCGGATACTTGCGTGCCACGTCGAGCAGTTGGGACGCGCGTTGGCGCTGCTGCCAGAGCGGCGACCGCCGGCCGGGGTTGTAGCGCGGCAGAAGGAGCGCCCGGGCTGCGCACTCGCGGAACCGGGACGCGAAGAGCGCCGACCCGCCGACCTCCTCGGCGACGAGGTCGGCGAGTTCGGCTGATTCGAAGACGAACAGGTCGGCGCCGGGCGGCTCGCTCTCGGTGTCCGGGATGCGCAGGATGACGCCATCGTCGCTCGCCATCGCGGCGCCGTCGAGCCCGAACCGGTCACGGATGCGGGCGCCGACGGCCAGGGCCCACGGCGCATGCACCTGCATGCCGTATGGGGAATGAAGGATGACTCGCCAGTCACCGAGCTCGTCCCGGAAGCGTTCGACGACGAGGGTGCGGTCCGTCGGCACGTGTCCGGTCGCCGCCTTCTGGTCGTCGATGAACGCAACCAGGTTGTTCACGGCGAGCGGGTCGAGGCCACCCGTGAGCGCCCGCGCCCGCGCAACCTCATCTGAGGCGGAGGAGATCTGCCGAGTAAATTCCCCGATCGCGCGGCCGAGTTCCGCCGGGCGCCCGATCCCATCTCCCTTCCAGAACGGCACCTTGCCCGGTTGGCCGAACGCCGGAGAGACGATCACCCGATCGTGGGTGATGTCTTCGATGCGCCAACTCGTCGCGCCGAGCGCGAACACGTCGCCGACCCTCGACTCATAGACCATCTCCTCGTCGAGTTCACCGACGCGGGCCGGCGCGGCTTGTCCTGAGCCTGTCGAAGAGCCAGTCGATGAGGAGCCGACCATGAAGACCCCGAACAGTCCGCGATCCGGGATGGTGCCGCCCGAGGTCACCGCGAGTCGCTGCGCGCCCGGGCGCCCGGTGATTGTGCCGTTCACCCGATCCCAGACCACCCGTGGGCGCAACTCGGCGAATTCGTCGGACGGGTACCGTCCGCTGAGCAGATCGAGAGTGGCGTCGTAGGCCGACCGGGGGAGGCTGGCGAACGGGGCACTGCGGCGCACGGTGTCGAACCACTCGTCCACCCCGATCGAGTCGAGCGCGACGGCCGCGACGGTCTGCTGGGCGAGCACGTCGAGCGGGTTCTGCGGAATCCGCATCGCCTCGATCAGCCCGGCGGACATCCGCTCGCTCGCGACGGCAGAGTGGATGAGGTCGGCGCGATGCTTGGGGAAGATGATGCCGCGCGACACCTCGCCGACCTGGTGACCGGCCCGGCCGACGCGCTGAAGACCGCTCGCCACGGACGGCGGGGACTCCACCTGGATGACGAGGTCGACGGCACCCATGTCGATGCCGAGCTCGAGGGAGCTCGTGGCGACGACGCAGCGCAGACGACCCGACTTGAGGTCGTCTTCGATGAGGGCCCGCTGATCCTTCGAGACGGAGCCGTGGTGGGCGCGGGCGAGAAGCGGGAGGGCGCCGGCAGTCTGACCGGCCTGCGCCATCATCTGGGCGGGTGGCCCCGCCGCGCCGACGTTTCGAGGCACGAACCCGTCGTTATCGGCGGCGGCCAGGCTTCCGGCCGGTCCAACCAGTTGCGGCTCCGCCTCCCACGCCAGACGATCGGCGTAGATCTCGTTGAGCCGCGCTGTGAGGCGTTCGGCGAGGCGGCGGGAGTTGGCGAACACGATGGTCGAGCGGTGTTCCAGGATGCGGTTCACGATCTGTTCCTCGACGTGCGGCCAAATCGATCCCTGCGCCGGTTCGGTGGACCCGGCGGCCGACCCCTCCCGAATCGGAGCGGTGCCGAGCTCGGTCATGTCTTCGACCGGGACAACGACCGTGAGGTCGAACTTCTTCGTCGATGCCGGGGCGACTATGGTCACCGGTGCCCCTCCGGTGAGAAACCGGGCGACCTCCTCCCGGGGGCGCACCGTCGCCGAGAGCCCGATGCGCTGCGCCGGCCGCTCCAGCAGCAGGTCAAGTCGCTCGAGCGAGAGCGCGAGGTGGGCGCCGCGCTTGGTTGAGGCGACGGCGTGCACTTCGTCGATGATTACCGTCTCGACTCCGCGAAGCGTGTCTCGCGCGGAGGCCGTGAGCATGAGGTACAGCGACTCCGGCGTCGTGATGAGAATGTCCGGTGGTTGGCGTTGCAGAAGGCGCCGGTCGGATGAGGTCGTGTCTCCCGAGCGCACGCCGACGGTCACCGACGGCGGTGACAGCCCGAGCCGCTTCGCCGTTTGGGTGATGCCGACGAGCGGCGCCCGGAGGTTGCGCTCGACGTCGACGGCAAGGGCCTTGAGCGGCGAGATGTAGAGCACCCTGGTGCGCCGGTTCGGGTCATCCGGCACCGGATCGGCGGTCAACCGGTCGATGGCCCAGAGGAAGGCGGCGAGAGTCTTGCCGGAACCGGTCGGGGCGACGACCAGCGCGTGCGACCCCTTGGTGATCGCCTCCCACGCCCCGAGTTGGGCCGGCGTCGGCTCGGCGAACGCGCCCTCGAACCACTGGCTGGTGGCGGGCGAGAATCTGCCGAGCGGCGTGCTCATCACTCCATCTTCGCCGACACGACCGACATCTCGCCCGATTCGCCCTCCTGTCCGCCGGAAGCGGACACGACGTGTCTGCCTAGAGTCTCGAGTCGTAGCGGTCGCGGCTGGCGTCGAACTCGTCCTGGTGCGCGTAGGCCCACTCCGCGAGGGCGATGACCGGCTCCCGCAGACTCTCGCCGAGCGGCGACAGTGCGTACTCGACACGGGGTGGAATTTCCGGGTAGCTCGCGCGGGTAACGAGGCCGTCCCGCTCGAGTCGCTGAAGGGTCACGGTGAGCATGCGCTGCGAGATGCCCGGGATGTCCGCGGCGAGTCGCCCGTACCGCATTGGTCCGTGCTCGAGCAGGCCGATCACGAACAGGCTCCACTTGTCGCCAACCCGAGAGAGGATGTCGCGGACGTGCGCGGCGGACGTCTCATCCGTGCGGCACATGGCGCCGATGTCGGTTGTGGCGTGGCTTCCCATTTCTCACTCCAATGTTCGTAGCAGTCATGGAAGTAGGTGGGCTATTGCCCGTATAAATACTTCTGGTGCGTAACGTATGCATCGTTAGTCTAAGGAGTTTCCCATGCAGGTCGCCCTCTGGATCGATGCAATCCTCGTCGCCGTCCTCTACGTCGCGGCCGGCGGTATGAAGGTATTCAAGACCGCGAAATTCTCCGAGTCGGCCCCGTGGGCGCAGAAGCTCGGCCCGACTGTCGTGCGCATGGTCGGGGTGATCGAGCTGCTCGGAGCGATCGGCCTGATCCTGCCGCAGGCCACCGGCATCGGCGCGCCGCTGTTGACGATCCTCGCCGCGTTCGGACTCCTTCTCATCCAAGTCGTCGCGATCGGCATCCACATCGCCGAGAAGTCGCTCAAGTCCCTTCCGGTAAACGCGATCCTCGTGATTCTGCCGCTCTTCGTCATCCTCGGCCGGTTGCTCTGGGTCAAGTAGCCATAGTTCTGGCGCACTGGCGACCCGCAGGTCTCGATACGGGCGCTGAGCGCCCTACTCGACCCGCAGGCCTCGACCCGCGGGATTAGTTCTGGCGTGCGTGCGGACGAGCCGCTAGCGTGCGAGCATGACCGCCACCCCGCACGTTGGAATCTCCGGGTGGCGGTACGCGCCCTGGCGGGGAGTGTTCTACCCTCCGGGTCTCGCGCAGCGGCTCGAACTGGCTTTCGCTGCCGAGCGCCTGAACTCCATCGAAATCAACGGCTCCTTCTATTCGCTGCAGCGCCCGTCGAGTTTCGAGCGGTGGCGGGACGAGACGCCGGGCGACTTCGTATTCTCGGTGAAGGGTGGCCGGTTCATCACTCACATGCTCGCACTGCGCAACGCCAGGGCGGCGCTCGCCAACTTCTTCGCCTCAGGGGTGCTCGCCCTCGGCCCGAAGCTCGGCCCGGTGCTGTGGCAGCTTCCCGAGCGATCGCGGTTCGATGCCGAGCTGATGGACGAGTTCCTCTCGCTGCTGCCGCGGTCGACGAGCGAGGCCGTTGCTCTCACCGAGTTTCACGATGCCCGGGTCGACGGGCGGATGTTCGCGTCGACCGACGCCGAACGCCCGATTCGGCACGCCCTTGAGGTGCGGCATCCAAGCTTCGTCACCGACGAAGCCGTCGATCTGTTGCGCTCGCGGGATGTCGCCCTCGTCGTCGCGGACACCGCCGGTCGCTGGCCGATGGTGCGGAGCGTGACCTCCGACTTCGTCTACGTGCGCTTGCACGGTGACAAGGAGCTCTACTCCAGCGGCTACACCGACGAGGCGCTCGACTCCTGGGCGGCGGAGGTTCGCGGTTGGCTCGATGGAAGCGGATGTCCGGACGGAGTCGGTCGCGACGTCTTCGTCTACTTCGACAACGACATCAAGGTGCGGGCGCCGTTCGATGCGATGCATCTGATGGACCGCCTTCGCTGACGCGCCCTGACCACACGCGCCGTCACTACATCCGAGCGGGTTAAGTGAGAATGGAGCATGAGCTCCGTAGGCACTCCCGACCCCAACTCAGGCTGGCTGTCCGAGGAGGAGCTCGCAGAGGCGAGGCGGCGGCTGCCGCTGCTCTACGTCGAGGCCGTGCCGGTGCGAGTGGATGGCGTCGGCCAGGTGACCGAGGTCGGCATCCTTCTGCGGGCCAACGCCGCCGGCTCGATCACCCGCACCCTCGTCTCGGGCCGAATCATGTTCGGGGAGAGCCTGCGAGACGCGCTCTTCCGCCATCTCGAGAAGGACCTCGGGCCCATGGCCTTCCCGCTTCTGCCGGCGAGCCCACTGCCGTTCTCGGTCGCGGAATACTTCCCCTTTCCCGGGGCGCAATTCACGGACGACCGGCAACACGCCGTGTCCCTCGCCTACGTCGTGCCGGTGACCGGCACCTGCGAACCGCGGCAGGATGCCCTCGAACTCACCTGGATGACCCCGCAGGAAGCGGCATCCGACGCCGTCTCGGCCGAGATGGAGGGCGGTCGCGGCGCTCTCGTCCGCGCCGCCCTAGCATCGGTCGGCCGCCTGTACTGATCGCCGGGCGCCGTGCCCCCGGGTCTTAGGGCCTGACGAAGATGCCTTTCGCGAAGTCAGCGGCCGATTGGTCCTTCAGCTTGAAGTGCTGCTTCTTTCCGGTGGCCGTGTACGGAAGCTCATCGACGAAGGCGTACAGTCGCGGGCGCTTGTAGTCGGCGAGATTCGGGCTCGAGACGCAGAAGTCTTCCAGGGCCCGCGCCGCGGTTGCTCGATCCTTCAGCCGCCCGGGTCGAGGCAACACATAGGCGACGACGAGTTCGCCCCACTCCTGACTGGGCATGCCGACGACTATCGAATCGGCAACGTCGTCGTGCTCCTTGAGCAGCGCCTCGACCTGCACCGGGTGCACATTCTCACCGCCGGAGATGATCATGTCGTCCTTGCGGCCGACGATGGTGATCATTTCGTCCTCGGTCCAGGTGGCGAGGTCGCCGGCGTAGAGCCAGCCGTCGTGGAACTTCTTCGCCTGCTCCTCGGGGTTGTTGCGGTAGGAATACCCGGACTTCGACGATCGAACGATCACCTCGCCGATCTCCTGGCCGTCGCGGGTCACCAGGTCGCCCGGTCCGGCCAGCCGGTCGCCGTAGACCTTCACGACCATGACGTCGTCGTCGACGCAGGCCCGCCCGGCCGCGCCGGCCGCGGTGGTCAGCTCCTCCGGGCGCAGGAAGGTGTTCCAGAACGCCTCGGTCGTTCCGTATCCGTTCGCGATTCGCGGGGTCAGGATGCGCTGGTAGCGCAGGGCCGCGGCGCGCTCGAACGGGGCCCCCATCGTCACGATCCCCTTGAGGCTCTGGATCGACCGTGGGTTCGCCTCCTGCGAGTCGGCGAGCCGCTCGAGGTTGGTCGGCGCCCCGATGAGGTAGGTCAGGTCGTACTTCTCGATGAGATCGAGAACCCGGTCGGGATCGAATCGGGGGAGGGTCACGGCCTCGGCGCCGAGGTAGAACACGGTGTTCGGGCCGGCACAGTAGGTGCCGCCGCGATGGAACCAGGGTGACATGTTCATGGTGCGGTCGCCCGGAACGAGCGACATGTGCATGATCACGTCGTGCGCGCTGAGCACCTCGTTGAGGCTCGTGAGCGGAACCGCCTTGGGCATCCCGGTGGTCCCGGAAGTGTAGAGGCGAGTGGTTTCGTCCCACACGGTTCCGTCGGCCGGCGCGCGAAAGCTCGGGGCGTCGGGGTCAAGGATGTCCTCGAAGCGCAGCGAACCGGCGACTGGTTCCCCCTCGCCCACCGCAACGAGAACAGAAGGCCGGTGCGTGGACAGCTCGAGCGCGGTCTGAATGTTCGCGGCATCCGCGGCTTCGTAGACGAAGACCACCGGCGTGGATTCGGTGAGGATGTAGGCGACCTCCGCCGGCGCGAGCCGAAAGTTCATCGGCGAACCGACGGCCCGGATGGCCTGAGTCGCTACATACAGGAAGGCGAATTCGGGTCGGTTCATGAGCTGGTAACAGACAACGTCGCCAACCCCGACTCCTCTGGCACCGAGGCCGGCAGCGAGCTGTCCGGTGACTGTTCCGAGTTCGGCATAGGTCCACGACCGGCCGGTCTCCGAATCGACGAGGGCGGTCTGGGTGGCGTAGCGGTGGATGTTCCGCTCGATTCCGGAGGCGTACGTGAAGTGGTGTTCGAAGACGTCCCTGAGGGTGCTCGGGTCGTAGTCGCTGTTGGATCTCCGCTCCGGGGATGCGGTGAGGGTCATGCGTCTCTCCTTAATAATTGCTATGGCAAGCCCGTGGCCAGCTCTGACCAGAACGGTGGAGCGACGATAGTCATTCCGCCGTCGACGGCGAGCACCTGACCGGTGATGTAGCCGGCGCCCGGACCGGCAAGGAAATCGACTGCGGCCGCGACTTCGTCGACCGTTCCGAGGCGTCCGAGCGGGATGCGTTCGGCGATGGATTCGATCGCCGGCATCGCAGGGTCGGCATAGAAATGGCGCATCGAGTCGGTGTCCACGATTCCGGCGCTCACGGCGTTGACGGTGATTCCGCGTGGCCCGAATTCGGCCGCCATGTGACGCACCCAGGATTCGATCGCGGCCTTGTCGGCGCCTATAGCGCCGTAACCGGGAAATGCCCGGATGCTGCCGTAACTCGTGAGCGCGATCACCCGACCGCCGTCGGAGAACGCGGGCAAGGCTCGCTGGGCGAGCAACACGAACGAGCGAACGTTGGTCGCCCAGGATCGCTCGAGGTGGTGGGTGCCGAGTTCGGCCACGGGACGAAAGGCGCTCGCCGCCGCGTTGGCCACGAGAACGTCGAGGGGGTTGCCGTCGAACAGCCGGTCGATGTCCTCGACCGATTCGAGCTCGACCCGAACCGCACTCGCGGTTCCGCCGGACTCGCGGATGCCGCGGACCGCGTCATCCGCTTGCTCCCGATCACGGCGGTAGGTGAGCACAACTTCGAGGCCGCGGGCGGCGAGGATCTCTGCAATCCGTCGGCCGATTCCCCGGGACCCGCCCGTCACGATGGCCCTCTGCGACTCGCCCATTCGTTCTCCTGTCACGCCGAGGTATTGCGCACCGGGGGTGCGGCCGCGCTGGTCATGCTTCGAAGGTACCCGCGGGGCAGAGTGGGGGCCAGTTCGGACACCGGGGCCGCAGGTCGGCGGGCGAACACACGAAAGGCCCCGGCACCGAGGTGCAGGGGCCCTTCAGGTGTGCGTTTGGGTGCTAGCGGTTGCCGCTGCGGCGGCGTCCGCCGCCCTGCGACATGCCGACGAGTCCGCCGCCCGAGCCGGCGCGCTGCGCGCCACCGGCACCGCCGGAACGGGCCGGACGCGAGCCTCCGCGCGGGGCAGCGGATGTCGCGCCCTCCCCGCTCGCCGTGCTGTAGAAGTTGCGCGATCCTCCCGCGGCCTGGCCGGAGGTGCCGCCATCCCGCACGGCGCGCTTGCGCTGCGCGTTGGCGCCCTGCGAGCGACCCTGGCCCTGTGCGCGGCCGCCCTGCGACTGGCGCGGGGTGCCCTGACGCTGCGGGACAACCGCGGCGCGCGGGGCGGGCTTCACGTAGGCCGCGACCTCGCCGACGAGGGCAAGAACGGCGGCGGAGTCGGCGGTCACCTGTTGCGGTGTGACTGTGATCTCCGCCTTGCGGAGGAGGGCGGCGGTGTCCTTGCGCTGGGTCGGGAGCACGATCGTGACGACCTCGCCCTCCTTTCCGGCGCGGGCGGTGCGGCCCGAGCGGTGCAGGTAAGCCTTGTGCTCGGCCGGCGGGTCGACGTGAATCACGAGCTCGATGTCATCGACGTGAACGCCGCGGGCAGCGACATCCGTCGCCACGAGCACCCGAGTGTCGCCGGCGGCGAAGGACGCGAGGTTGCGGTCACGCTGAACCTGCGAGAGGTTGCCGTGCAGGTCGACCGAGGGGATGCCGCAATCGGTGAGCGCCTTGGCGAGCTTCTTGGCGTGGTGCTTGGTACGCATGAACAGGATGCGGCGGCCGGTGCCGGAGGCGAGCTTCTCGATGAGAAGGCGCTTGGCCTCGACCGAGTCGACCTCGAACACGTGGTGGGTCATGGCCGACACGTGCGAGGTCGCCTCATCGACCGAGTGCAGCACCTCGTTGTGGAGGTACTTCTTGACGAGGCGGTCAACGCCGTTGTCCAGGGTCGCGCTGAACAGCATCCGCTGTCCGGACTGCGGCGTCTTGTCCATGATGCGGGTGACGACCGGAAGGAAGCCGAGGTCGGCCATGTGGTCGGCCTCATCGAGGATGGAGATCTCCACGGCGTCGAGGGAGACGAAGCCCTGCTTCATGAGGTCCTCGAGGCGACCGGGGCAGGCGACGACGATGTCGACGCCGGCCTTGAGCGCCGCGACCTGTCGCTGCTGTGAGACGCCACCGAAGATGGTGACCGACTTGAGGCCGTAGACGTCGGCCAACGGGGTGAGGGCAACCGTGATCTGGGTCGCGAGCTCCCGGGTGGGGGCGAGGATGAGGGCAAGCGGGCGTCCCGCACGGCGCTGGCCGCCGGCGAGCTTGCCGCCGAGCCGGGCCACCATCGGAATGGCGAAGGCGAGAGTCTTGCCGGACCCGGTCTTACCGCGGCCGAGCACGTCCCTGCCGGACAGGGTGTCCGGAAGGGTGTCGACCTGGATCGGGAACGGGCTGTCGATGCCCTGCGCGGCGAGAGCCGCAACGAGAGCGGCCGGCACTCCGAGCGCGTCGAAAGTAGAGGTGGTTTCAGACATAGGGATGTGTGGTGCCTTTCAGGCATCGGCACGCCGAGGTGCGACAGCGTCGAACTCACTCGGTGTGAACTGGCGAAGGTGGCGATGGCCACATCCGTTCGCCGGAGAAAGTTTCTACGAGCTTCGGCGGACTCATGGGAGCCGCAGTGAAGCGAGAAGAGTAAGCGTTCAACGACGCAGCGAAACAATTCGGATCTCGATACGCCGCGGGCGGCTACTTGATCTAAATGTCTCGCAAGTGTGTCCAGCGTAGCACCCGGCTGCTGTGCGCCCTTCCGGCGGCGCTGGTCAGTGGCCGGTCAGCCCGGCGTAGCGCTCTCCCACGGCAATTTCGATGCCAACCGTGTTGCCGGCCTGGGCGAGCGGGCATGCCCATTCCGGGTCGTAGGCGCACGACGGGTTGTAGGCGAAGTTGAAGTCGAGCACGAGGGAATCCGGCGTGCTGCCCTGCCCGAGGTCCGCGCCCTTGATCGTGTCGATCAGATAGCGGCCGCCGCCGTAGGTTCCGCCCGGTTTGCCGGCGAGGGCGTCCTTGACCGGAACGAAGATGCCGCCGCCGTAGCTCCCGAGCTTCCACACGTCGAGCGATCCGACCCCGGCAATCTCGGCGACGCCGATGAGGTCGAACGGCACGACACCGTCTGTTCCGGTTGCGACGTCGAGGTGCCGCGGCCCGGTCGGAGTCACCGCCACCTCGAATCGCCAGGCCGGGTCGTACGGCGTGACCGGCAGGCCGGTGAAGCTCGCGAAATCCTCGGCGAGCAGTGGGGTGGATGGATGGGTCGCGAACAGCCGATCCCGGCCGGCGCGCCAGATTCCGTGGGCCGCCCCGGGATCCTCCATCGCTCGCACCTCCGCATAGAGGGCGAACACGCGGCGGCGCCAGTCGGCGATCTCGAAAGCGGTCATGCGATCAACGGTACGCGGGGCTGCCAGGTGCGAGCGAGGCGACGGATGCGGCGGCCGCGCCACTGCCAGAACGCCCAGTAGCCGAGCCACAGCGCGGGGGTGAGCGCGCCGGCCTCGAAGCGGAGTTGGTCCCGATACAGCGTCGTGCCGCCCGGCGTCCCGCTGATCGCGATGGAATGCCGCCACGACCTGACGAGCGCGAGGGGGCCGCTCACCCCGCGGCCGTAGTCGCGCA
The DNA here is from genome assembly GCA_025464975.1 of Microbacteriaceae bacterium. Taxonomy (GTDB): domain Bacteria; phylum Actinomycetota; class Actinomycetes; order Actinomycetales; family Microbacteriaceae; genus Lacisediminihabitans. The sequence continues at coordinate 76,311 of JAODMT010000015.1, forward strand.
TGATCCGCACGCCATCGTCCCGCTCCTCGAACGAGATGTTGATCACCTGCTCGCCGATCGGAATGAGACCGAACGCCCTCAGCAGTACCCGGTGCTCGCCCGGCGACCAGAACGACGGGAATCCGTCGGGTTCGAGCGAGCCGAAGGTCGTGAACGGACGGGAAACGTCGCGCATTCCCTTCGGCGCGCGGATCGCCGCCCACGCGGCATCCGGCGATGACTCAAGCCGTAACTTCAGCAGCACGCGCATCCCTTCAGTGTGCGCCACCACTAGCCCATAGCGAAGGACGCCGACAGTGATTTCGCCATCGACCTGAACGCGAGCTCCGAGGTGCCGGTGCTGCGGGAATTCGTTTCAGAGTCTTAGCGTTCCCCCGAGAAGGCAAGTCAGACAATTCCAGGAGGAACCGTGCCCCAAGCAATACTCAACGGCGTAGTCATCGCCGACGCACCCAAGGACGATCTGATCAAGATCGAGGGCAACTGGTACTTCCCGCCGTCGAGCGTGAACGCGGAGTACCTGGTCGAGAGCGCGACGCCGTACACCTGCCCGTGGAAGGGTGACTGCCAGTACTTCAGCGTGAAGGACGGCGACACCGTTCTGCAGGACCGGGCCTGGAGCTATCCGCAACCTTTCGAGACCGCCTTCGCACGAACCGGCAACAAGGACTTCTCGGACTACGTCGCCTTTTGGAAGGACGTGCAAGTCGTCGAGTAGCCACCGGCCGAGTCGCCGGGTTCTCCGAGGTTCTGGTTTCGCCCAATTGTGCGAGAGGGTTGAGGTATGAGCGATTCGACAGGACGCACCAAGGATGCCGGCTGGGAGGTCGGCGTGCGACAGACGGTCGACGCACCGCTGCCGCTCGTGTGGGAGTATCTGCTCGGCGCCGGGCTGCCGCTTTGGCTCGGTCAGACCGAGCTTCGGCTGGAAACGGGCGCGCCGTACCAGACGAGCGACGGGGTCGCCGGTGAGGTGCGTGCGTACACCGCCGACTCCAAGATCCGCCTGACCTGGCATCCGGATGACTGGCCCCACGACAGCACGCTGCAGCTCTCGGTTCGTGAGGTGCCCACGGGCACGACCATCGGCATCCATCACGAACGTCTCGCCGACCGGGACGAGCGTCGCATGATGCTCGGCCACTGGAAAACTGTGATTGCGCAACTCGTGCTCGGTGTCGAGGCGCGACTCCAGTGACTTCCGCTTGGCCGCTACGGCACGCGCCGCGGCGGCCTCGGTGACCGTCGACTCGCTTTAGCGGACGGCCCGCTGCTTCCAACTGATCGCGTTCGCCGCGTCGAAGCGGCGCGAACACGTGCCGCAGGCGAGCAGGCGGGTCGGCTGCCGGTAGCGGTAGTGCACGTGGCCAGCCGGACAGGTGCCGACCCACGGAGCGAGTTCGTGCGCGATTGCGCCGTCGTGGAGCCGTTTTCCCTCGTAGCCGAGTTCGGTCGCGACTGCCTTCCAGCGCGGGCCGTGCCCCGCCGGGTTGCCGGCGATGGCGTGGGCGACCTCGTGCAGCAGGACCTGGTGAATCTCGTCGTCCTCGTAGCGTGAGGCGAGGTAGCGCGAGACGGTGATCCGCTTCGCGGTGTAGTTGCAGAGCCCGGCACGGGTCTTCGCCGAATCGAATCCGAAGGTCCAACCGGGGCCGAGGTGCAGCGCGATCAGGGCATCCGCCCACCGCCGCACTCGAACCAACTCAGCCACAGAACGAGGTTAACCCTCACGGCCGACCCTTGAGTTTCACCTGCAACAGCTTGTCGTCACCGCTGTGCGGAAATCCTCTTCCGTCGGTGTTGTTGGTGAGTAGCCAGAGGGTCCCGTTCGGGCCCGGCACGGCATCCCGCAGTCGTCCGAAGGTGCCGACGAAGAACGGCAGAGCCGTTGTCGCTCCGGGCGGAATGACCCACAGGCGTTCCCCCTTGAGCGCGGCGAGAAAGAGGGTTCCGCCGACGTAGCCGAGGCCGCTCGGACTCGCCTCGCTGGTCGGCCACTGCAGCACCGGGTCGATGAATCGCGAATTTCCCCCCTTTCCCTCCACCGTCGGCCAGCCATAGTTGCCGCCAGGCTCGATGCGATTGAGCTCGTCCCAACGGTTCTGGCCGAATTCCGCGGCGAAGAGCTGGCCGGTCGAATCCCAAGCGAGGCCCTGCGGATTGCGGTGCCCCATCGAGTAGACCAGCGAATCGGCCATCGGGTTGTCCGGTGGCACGCCGCCGGTCGGAGTCATCCGCAAGATCTTTCCGTTGAGGGATGACGGATCCTGGGCGCGCTCCGACACGCCGGCATCCCCGACCGTCGCGTAGAGCATTCCGTCCGGGCCGAAGGCGATGCGGCCCCCGTCGTGATTGAGCGCCTGCGCGAGGCCGGTGAGCACCGGCCTAGGGGAGCCGAGGGAATACGATCCCGGTCGCCCGATGAGCGGCATCCGTTCGATGCGATTGTCGCTCGCCGTGGTGAAGTACGCGTAGATCCAGGTGGTACCGCCGCGGCGCAGCGACGCCAGGCCGAGAAGCCCGCTTTCGCCGGAGTGAGCGACGCCGGCGATCGTCCCGGCCGTGCGCAGTTCGCCTCCCGGCGTCAACTCCCTGATCGTGCCGCGGTCGCGCTCGCTGATGAGGGTCGAATCGTTGTCGCTCCCGTTGTCGCTCCCGCTGTCGCTCGCGCCGAGGCGCAGGATCGACCACGGTGCGGCGAGCCCCTCGGCGACCACGGTTGGGGTGCCATCCGGCTCGAGGGCCCTTTCGCTCGGCGTGCTACTTGGTCCTTCGCTGGGCGCATTGTCGGGTGTGCGACTGGGCGAATTGCTTGGCCCGCTCGATCCCGCGCGGCTCGGCCCCTCGAATGGGGCCAGGCTCGAACAGGCGGCCGTGGTCAACGTGGTCAGCGCGGTGACCGCGACGACCAGCGACCTGACGAGCGTTCGACGCCCCATGGTTCAAGTGTCCGGGCGAACGAGGACCGGGTCAATGCGGGGGAGGAGTTCGGTCAGGGGGCGGGTTCGGCTGTTCGTGGGGTGCATCGACGACCGAAGTTGTCCCTCGGCGACCGGCGGCGCGCCCAGCCGAAAACTCAGTCCCGGTTACCCACCTGAAAGATGTTCTTGGCCGGCGGCGGCGACTGCACCGCGGTCGCGTCGGTCACGATCGATGCGCCGGCTATCCAGTTGACCAGTTCCTGTCCGGAGACAACCTTGGACGGATGCGGCCCCCCGGCGAGCAGGCGCGGCATCCACTCGAGCGGCAGGGCCTCGCGCGAGCCCACCATGACGACGTTTCCGAAGCGGCGCCCCTTGAGGATCTGCGTCTCGGCGAGCGCCGCCACGTTTCCGGTGGCGGCAAGCATCGTCGCGGCCTGACCGCGGGCGAAGGCCAGGCCCGGGCCATCCGCGATGTTCGAGACGATGACGCCGCCCGGCTTGAGCAGCGCAACGGCCTCCCGGTAGAACTCGATGCTCGTCACGTGTGCCGGCGTGCGTGCTCCGCTGAACACGTCGACGATAAGGAGGTCGACCTCGCCGCGAAGCCCGGCGGGAAACTTGCCGAGCACCTCTCGCGCGTCCCCGTGCCTCACCCGGATTGACGCGTTGCGCGGCAGGGGGAGGTTCTCCCGCACGAGGTCGACGAGGTCGCTCTCGATCTCGATCACCTGCTGGCGGGAACCCGGCCGGGTCGCCTCGATGTAGCGGGGCAGGGTAAACGCGCCGGCGCCGAGGTGTACTGCGGTGAGCGGTTCGCCCGGCATGCCGAGCTGATCGATCACGTGCCCGATTCGCTGCACATATTCGAAAAACAGTTCGCTCGGGTTGTCGAGATTCACGTGCGACTGGGGCGTTCCGTCCACGACGAGGGTGTAACTTCCCGGCACCCAGCGGTCGGGTTCGATCACGGCGTAGTAGCCGCTGAGCTTGAGCACGGTGGATGGATGTTCGGTCACCAATCGAGAATGCCACAGTTGCGCAACGTAAAAGTTTGTAGCCCGACTGGGGGATAGTATGACTGGTCCTCATGAATCAGAATGAGGGACGACAAGAGGCAGACCGGTAGGTACAGGGGACTAATGACGATGTACGACGACGTGGGGGGCGACAGTGCCCTTGAGCGCGTCGTCTCGGAATTCTACGAACGCGCGGTGCGCGATGAGATCACGTCGAGCTGGTACCGAAAAGTCACCAACCCGGAAAAGTTCAAGAGCCACCTCTGCGCCTACCTCGCCGTCGTGCTCGACGGCCCCGAACTCTATGTGGGTCGCAGCATGCGCCACGCACACGCCGGATTGCAGATCACCCCGGCGGCGTTCGATGCGATGCTCGCACTACTCGTCGGCGCCTTCGATGTCACGGGCATGGAGCCGGAACTCGTCGGGAAGGTGCACTCCCGCTTGCAGCGGCTCCAGGCCGCCGTCGTGAACGCGCCGCCGCCGAGCGGATCCCACGATCATCGGCACTTATAGCCGAATCTGGCACATTGGTCAAGAATCGACTTGCACCAGTGGCCGAAACCGCACTATAGTGGACCTTTGCGCTCCCAGGATTTCTCTGCCTTCATATTGCGGTCGGCTACACGTGTCTAAGACACAACAACCTTAACCGGTAACTGGGGCGAATCCATCACCGACTGACTGCCATATCAAGCTGGGGCCTAGTGCCCACCGGAGGTTATTTCCTTGGCTGCTGCTCGCAACGCATCCACCACGAACTCATCAAAAAAGGGATCTCCCAAGAACGGCCGCTCAGCAGAGCGTCTCTCGTTCGCGAAGATCACCGACACTTTGACAGTTCCCGATCTGCTGGCCTTGCAGACCGAGAGCTTCGACTGGCTAGTCGGCAACGACATTTGGAAGGAACGCGCGGCGCAGGCTAAAGCCTCCGGCCGCCAGGACCTTCCGTCGCTCACCGGCCTCGAGGAGATCTTCGAAGAGATCTCCCCAATCGAGGACCTCGGCGAGACGATGCAGCTGTCGTTCACCAACCCCTTCCTCGAAGAGAAGAAGTACTCGATCGACGAGTGCAAGGAGAAGGGCAAGACCTACTCCGCTCCGCTCTATGTCGAGGCCGAGTTCATGAACCACCTCACCGGTGAGATCAAGACCCAGACGG
>JAODMT010000008.1 GCA_025464975.1 Microbacteriaceae bacterium
CCATGAGCTCCGCATCACTGAGACCCGAACCGCTGAGACCCGAACGGCTGAGACCCGGATCGCTCAGACCCAGGTCGCCGGGCCCAGAGGGAGCCAGTGCGACCGAGAGCAGAGCCGTCGAGAGCAGTGCCTCGAGAGCGTGTTCCGTCTCGAGGAGACCGTCCGCTCTGCTGTTCATGAGACCAGTAAACCGTCCACCACCGACATTGCGAATCACCGACCTGATCCGGTGTTTTCATGCTGCCCAGTCCCGCCTGTGGAGGAGAAGAGCGGGCGAATCAGATGCCGCGCGCCAGGATCGGCCGCCACATCGAATCCCTGCAGCTGAGGGCAGCGCGCTCCGCTAAAGCGGCAACAGCGACCGTGGGCCTCTCCATTGGAAAAGATCATGCGCAGCTTGAACCACGCGCGCTGCCACGGCGACTGTAGCCGGACTTATCTCAATCTCGCCGAATCGACCATCCGCGAGAGTTCCTCCATAACGATCGTTAGCGAGCCAATCGACAATTAGCGCCCCACCGCCCGGCACGCTCAGCATTTCGTTCTCGACTGGTTGCAGGTCAATCCTTCGACTGAAGGTCTTACCTTGAACACGATCTTCCGGATGATGTGCTGAGTTCCGCACATGCATGAGATCCGGCATCGACTCATTCCACTCATCGATCAATGCATCGATTTTGCTGGCGTCGTCAACATGCGCCGATAGCAGCTTGAAGGATTTGCCTATGGTGTCTAGCGCATAGAGACAGGACTTCGCATGAATGAACGCTGGCCGCATCCGATACGAGCTCGGCACGCGACCGTCCCTCCACGCGCGCCTCTGGACCTCAAATCGCACTAGATCGTCTAAGCGACGAATCGCCGCAAACTGATCTCCGCCTTCGGACAATTCTGGCGAAGCACAAGCTAATTCGCCGCGCACCTGTTCCCGGCGAGCATGGTCTTCTTCCCATTCCTTCTGATGATCAGAGGGTGCGTTGTCGCTTCGACGGTGGTCTTCGAACATCGATAAGGCAAGTGCTGCGTCCACCAGGGACGTCTGCATCAGGCCAAAAGTGCGTGCACCTCTCCTGCATCAGGCTCCTGGATTCCGTTGAGCCGAGTCCCTGGAACCATGATTTCGAAAATGTAGGTCATCAATCTCCAACCCGAGCGGTCGTCGCGAACTACCCGAGAACGTATCCGCCGATGAGCTTGCCGAGGTAAGTGATGTCAAAGCTGCCTTTGAATTCGAACCGGACCTTCCCTAGCCCGCTGAACCAGAGTTCCAGCTCGGCATCGAGATCGAAAGTTCCAGCGGTCTCGACCGAGAAGGCCTGGATCTTGCTGTACGGCAAGGAACTGAAATCGCGCTTCTTGCCAGTCATCCCTTGCACATTCACCGCGATGATCCGCTTGTTGGTGAAGACCACGTAGTCCCGCACCGCCTTCGCAGCGACCATGATTGTCTCGTCCGCGACGAACAGCGGCTCAACTTGGGCTAGGACGTCGGACGGATTGACAACCGCGAGTTTGAACAAAAAGCCATTAGTAAAGTCGATCATGGCTCAACAGTATCGGGCAGTCGGTGAGAGCCGAACCACCCAAACCACCCCCACCCCGACACCCGCCCTGTTACCCTTCCCCTGTGAGCGTGCGCGTGGAAAAGGTCGACCTGCCGGGCATCGGCGTGCGCCACGACGTCATCACCAGGGCCGGCCGGCGCATCGGCGTGGTCTCCTATCGGGACGGCGCCCGCGAGATCGCGCTGTTCGGCGTCGACGATCCGGATGCCAGCGCCGACTCCGTGCCGCTGACGGATGACGAGGCTGCCGCCCTCGCCGACGTGCTGGGCGCCTCGCTCATGCTGGGTCAGCTCGCCGGCATCCGGGACCAGGCCGCCGGGCTGTTCACCGAGCAGCTGCTGATCTCGGCCGGGTCCCCGTACGCCGGCGAAAAGCTCGGCGCCACGAAGGCCCGCTCCCGCACGAGCACGTCGATCGTCGCGATTGTGCGCGGCCCCGACGTCATCCCCTCCCCCACCCCCGACACTCCCCTGGAGGCCGGCGACACGCTCATCGCCGTCGGAACCAGACCGGGCCTCGACGCCCTCGCCCGAGTGCTCACCGACGGCTAAGGGACCTCGCCGTGCATGACAGCGCCCTGCTCTTCGTCGAAGTTGGGGCTGTTCTGCTGGGGCTCAGCCTCCTGTCGCGGCTCGCGAACCGCATCGGCCTGTCCGCCATCCCCCTCTACCTTCTCGCCGGCCTGACGCTCGGGTCGGGAAGCATGGTGCCGCTCGACGCCGGCGCCGAGTTCTTCCAATTCGGCAGCGAACTCGGCGTGATCCTGCTGCTGGTGATGCTCGGCCTCGAATTCTCGCCGACCGAGCTCGCGACGAGCCTCAAAAGTTCCCGCATGGCGGGGATCATGGATGCCGCGCTCAACGCGATCCCGGGCGCCGTGTTCGCCCTCCTGCTCGGCTGGGGTCCCGTGGCGGCGGTCGCTCTCGCCGGAATCACCTGGGTCTCGTCATCCGGAGTCGTCGCGCAGGTGCTCCGCGACCTGCGCCGGGTCGGTAACCGCGAGACGCCGACCGTCCTGTCGATTCTCGTGATCGAGGACCTCGCGATGGCCTTCTACCTTCCGGTTCTCTCGGCGCTGGTGATCGGCGCCAGCCTCCTCCGCGGAACGACGACCCTGATCGTGGCGGTGCTCGTCGTGTCCGTGCTGCTGTTCGCTACGCTTCGCTTCGGCAAGGTCATCTCGAGGCTCTTCATAGCTCACCACGCCGAGTCGCTGCTGCTCGGCGTGCTCGGACTCACAATGCTCGTCGCAGGCTTCGCCCAGGAGGTGAAAGTCTCCGCGGCGGTCGGCGCGTTCCTCGTCGGCATCGCCCTCTCCGGCCGGGTCGCGCACAACGCCCAGCAGCTGCTCTCCCCGCTGCGCGACCTGTTCGCCGCCATTTTCTTCCTCTTCTTCGGTCTCTCCACCGACCCGCGCACCATCTTGCCGGTGCTGCTGCCCGCCGCGCTGCTCGCCGTCATCACGATCGCGACGAAGACGTTTACCGGATACCGCGCAGCGCGGATGGCCGGCATCGGCGTCCGCGGACGCTGGCGCGCCGGCCTCATCCTCGCCCCACGCGGCGAGTTCTCGATCGTGATCGCCGGCCTCGCCGTCGGCGCCGGCATCGAACCGCAACTCGCCCCGCTCGCCACCGCGTACGTGCTGCTCACCGTGATCGCCGGCCCGCTCCTGTCCCGGATGGCGGATGCCGCGTGGTTCCGCCGCTGGGTGACACCGCGCGTCGCCCCGGGGCCGGTTTCCGCCTAGGGCTCGTCAGGCGATTCTGCAGCGCCGGCACCAAGGGGCGTTTCCTCCGCACGAAGCCCGCGCTTGGAGAGCCGCCAGTCGTATCCGCCAGCATCCACCCACGTCTCGTACACCGCGATCAGTGAATCAGCGATGAGGAGCATCGCGCAGAAGAAGATCGCGAAGCCGCCGACGGCCACCACGATGCTCTCCTGCGGGTCGAGCCCGCGGTCCTGCGAGACGGCGGAGATGCACAGCACCACCGAATACATCCCGAGGATCACGGCCCAAGCCGTGGCGAGAATCCTCAGCCCAAGCCACGCCGGGGACCGCACCTTCAGCACCGGCCGTTTCTGTGCGACTCTCGCGGTTTCCAGCGCGATCAACAGAATTCCCACTGGATACACCTGGGCAATGAGCCCCGCCCCGCCTTGGCTGATCATTACAAGGACTCTATTGCCCGAGAAGGTACCCGCGGCAGCCCCGCGAATGGGGGCGACACCGTGCTCCGAGAAATCAGTATGCGATGGTGTCCTGCAGCGGAACCGGCAAGAAGTAACCGAACGGATTGGGATCCCTAGCCCGACGGCGGGGCTCCCTTCGTTTTAACGGTGCCGCAATCGTGGCCTGCAGCGGACTCGGCCTAAGGGCAGCGAGTAATGGCCTCGCTCAGCCCGTGGAGTTCCAGTGGTAATGACCGTTGGCGTCGGCTCCCTTCAAGCCGCAAACATAGGTTCTACCGTTGGCGGCCACGCCAGATTTTCCAAAGTCAGCGTCCGCGCAAAATGCACCCGGAATCACTGTTGGTGCGGGCGCCGGTGGCGGCGCTGGTGGGGGCGGCGCGGGAACTGGTTTAGGTGCCGGTGCCGGTGCCGGTGCCCGTGGGGGAACTGGTTTAGGCGCCGGAGCCGGAGCCGGAGCGGGTGCCGGTGCGGGAGCGGGCGCAGGAGCAGGAGCAGGCGGCGCGATCTTTAGTAGGACCAGCGATCCTTCGGCTCGCGTTGACCCCGCAACGGGTTTTTCTTCTACGACTGTCCAGCCCGTAGCGTTGGCGATCGGACCCCCGTCAGCGTCCCTGAAGTACACGACGAAACCATCGGCCTCGAGAGCGGACAGGGCGGCCGACGCATCGAGCGAAGTCACGTCCCGTAAGCGGTGAGTGGGTACGTCGGGCGCCATCGACGACGCCGTTGGTTTGGGCGCGTTGGTGATGCTCGGATCTGAGCTAGAGCACGCTGAAGCGCCGACCAGCGTCGAAAGCAAAATCGCAATGAAGGCGAAAAGTTTCATGAAGCACCTGCGGATCAGGGTTCCGGGATCGGGGCGGGCGCCGGCGCGGGAATTGGTGCGGGTGCGGGTTCGGGTTCAGGCGCGGGAGCCGGAGTGGGAGTGGGAGCCGGGGTGGGAGCCAGAGTGGGAGCAGGCACCGGTGCCGGTGCTGGTGCTGGCGCCGGTTTTGGCGCCGGTCTAGGTGCTGGCTTAGGCACCGGTTTGGGTGCCGGTTTCGGAGCTGGTTTCGGAGCAGGAACAGGTAAAGGCGCGGGTGCCGGAGCAGGAGCTGGCGCGGGTGCAGGCGGCGCGAGCGTCAGCACGACAAGCGTTCCTTCGGCTCGCTTCGACCCCGCAACAGGCTTCTCGTCTAGGACTGTCCAGCCCGTTTCGTCGATGATCGGGCTCCCGTCTGCAGCTCTGAAGTAGACGCCAAAACCATCGGCCACGAGAGCGGACAGGGCGGCCGACGCATCGAGCGAAGTCACATCCCGTAGGCGGCGAGTGGGTTCGTCCGTGGGCTTCGCCGACGACGCCGATGGTCTGGGCGAGCCGGTGATGCTCGAATCTGGGCTAGAGCAGGCTGAAGTTCCGACCAGGGTCGAAAGCAAAATCGCGATGACGGCGAAAGGTTTCATGACACACCTGCGGATCAATCATCCGATTTTAAGGAGCGGGAGGGTGAGTTGTCACTAGTTCCGGCGCTCTCACTTCGATTTTGTTTCCACACTCGCCACCGCATGCGAGGGCGAGGGCAAGGCTGGCGACAGGATCACGCTCCAAAAAATGCTAGCCCCCAGCCCCGGTTCCCGGGAACCAAGAACTCCGACATCGATCACGCGATCATTGCTGGAAATCGAATCGCGCTCATTGACTCGAAGCTCTGGTCATCCGGGCACTACGCACTCGACAAAGTGGGCCAGATTCTCGAGAACGGAACGATGAACAAGCGGCACAGCAGCCCATCACGCCATGGCAGTCGACCAGATGACGACAAACCTTCCCAGCGCCTGGGTGGCAGGTTGGATCGTGGTTCATCCCTAGGGCCGTCAGGAAACCACCGCCGAAACTCTCGACCCGAACTCTCGAACCCGGCTGGTCACCGCCGATGCCATGCTCAGCGAAATTGGGGACTGGTTGGCAGATGCCGGGGATACCGTCAACCTTCTCGTCGTGAGGGACATGCTCGCTCAAAAGAGTTCGTAACGATTTCATAGACCCCCTCGTTGAGGAATTTGAGCGCCATTGTGTACTGCCATAATCAAACTCATGTCAAACTCACAGCAGCCCACCATTGTTCCCCCAGCATCAACTGGCACCTACGGCGCTGAAACGCCCAAGAAGGGCAACGGACTCGGCGTCGCCTCCCTCGTCATCGGCATCATCGCCTTCGTAGGATCGTTCATCCCGTTCCTAAACTTCGGAACAGGTTTTATCGCCTTTGTGGCGCTGGTACTCGGAGTGATCGGGCTCATCCTTAAGGGACGCCCGCGCCGCGCCACCATTGCCGGTGCGATCATCTCCGTTGTCGCTCTCGTGCTTTCCATCGTCCTTTCCATCGCTTATACGGCGGCCTTCGCCGGGGCAGTCAATGACTCGATCAAGAAGAGCGACGCCGCAGCAAACAAGACTGTGTCACTCGTCTACGACATAACCGGCGATAGCAGCGACGCTACAGTCTCATATTCGACGTACACCGATGGCAAGAGCGGCACGGCAGAGAGCACCGGCCAGACGCTGCCGTTCACTAAGACCCTAGATGTCAAGCAGGGCGGAACTTTCTCCTTCAATAGCTTCTTGCTCACCGGCTCAAATGGAGCGACGGGGACCACGATCTCCTGCAAGATCACGCTTGACGGCAAAGTCATCGCCGAGCAGACCAGCACGGGTCAGTACACCACAGTGTCGTGCAGCGGAACCGGAACGAAATAGCCGAACAGATGAAGGCCCTCGTCCGACGGCGAGGGCCCTCATCTTCTTAACCGCTCGGCACCGTAACCGCTCGGCAACGAAACCGGCCCTGTTCTGCCTAGATAACGGGGGTTGCCCTCGACGGACGATTAGAGGTTGTGGTTAATGGCCTGCGCGTCTGCTTCGCACCAGGCCAGCCCCGATGCAGATCAGGCAAGTCCGGACCGCGCTACGACCACAGCTAGCTGCGTCCTGTTCTGGATTCCCCATTTATTCTTGATGGCGGTGAGCGCCGACTTCACTGTCGTCTCGGCCACGAAGAAATGAGCGGCGAGTTCGGCGTCGGAGGCACCGGTGACAAGCACGAGCGCGAACTCTCTCTCACGGTGGGTGAGCATTTCGAGCTTTTCGAGCGATTCTCTTCGCGTGTCGGCGCCACGGGACTCCCGAATCCACTCGCTCAACTGCCGCGCGGCGCGCGGCGAGAACGCCGCATCTCCGGCGGCCACATACTGAACAGCCTCGATAATCCGGTGGGGGTCCTCGTCCTTGAGGAGGAACCCGGCTGCGCCGGCATCGACCGCGTCGAGAACTCGGCCGTCGTCATCGAATGCGGTCATCATTATGGTCTTGGGGCCATTAGCCGCGACTGCGAGGGATCCAGCGACGGCAATTCCGTCCATTCTTGGCATTCTCACGTCGCAGAGCACGACATCGGGCCTCAGACGCGCGACGGCTTCGGAAACCTGGTCGCCGTCCGTGCAGTGACCCACGACATCAATGTCAGCGGCAGTGTTGAGGATGGCAGTAATGCCGGCAGCTGCCATTCGGTCGTCATCTACGACGAGCACTCGAATGGGCAGGCTGTTGTCTGGCACTGCGTTAGTTTAGCGACGCTTCCAAGGCAGCCAGGCGACTATCGAGAACGACCCCTCGGGTGTCGCGCCCGCTTGGAATGTGCCGCCGACGAGCGCAGCCCGCTCACTCATTCCCATGAGGCCGTGCCCTCCACTCGATGACGGTTGGGCCGCCCCCCTTGCGAGCCAATTGACCGTTCGAATCGTCAGCCCCGTTTCTGGGCCACCCCGCACGTCGACAAAAAGGGCCGCGTCCGGTGCATGGCGGCGCACATTGGAAATCGACTCCTGCACCAGCCGGTAACAGGCATGTGCCACCTCGGGCTCGCATGAAGCCGGGTCCGCAACCAAAACTTGCGCACGAACGTCGGTCCCGTCTCGGAGTGAGATGTCGATTAGCTCACTGAGGTCGTGCAGGCCGGTGCTGACTCCAGCGGCCGCGGCCGAGGGGTTGCGAAGCACCTGTACAACGTGGCGCAGGTCCTCAAGCGAGGTCTGCGCGGATTCCCGCACCGCGCGTGCGGCCGCAATCACCTGAGCATTATCGTCACCTACGGTCAGCTCGAGCGCGCCCGCGTGCAACGAAACCGCGCTTAGCCGCGCGGCGAGGGTGTCATGGATCTCTCGCGCGATCTCCTGGCGTTCCCGCTCGAGCGACACCTCCTGATGAAGCGCCGCGATGTTGCGGGTCGCAGCGTCATTTCCGCGCTGGGCAGCATCGCGCTCACGCCGTACGCGACGGCCGATCCCGAACGCCGCAAACGGCGAAACGACGAGCGCGGCGAGAAACGGCAACACCCAAAACAGTGCAGTTCGCCCTGCAGTTCCGGCGCCCGGAGCACCGACGAAATCGGAGATCGAAGATGTTGGGGCGGCGAGGTCCCAGCTGAACGCAGCGACTGTCGCGACGTAAGCCGCCACCACCATCGCCCATGACTTCCATCCACGACGCACCGCGGTGAATGCCGCCAACGCGATCAGCGCCGGCAGCGGGGTCGTCGGCAAAATCAGAGTGAATGCCGTTGCGAGAACAGCCATCAGAACAGGGAATCGGTGCCGCCAAACCAGCAACACCGACACCGCGATCATTGGAATCACCCCGAAGGTCGCGACCGCACGGATCACCGGCGCGAACGTGGTTCCATCGGTTCCGTAGTTGCCGCCGGCGGATAATGCCAGCAGCACGCAGACAACAGCAAGGACAATCGACCCAGTTAGCCTCCACACGCCGCGCGCACGCTTACGAGACCCGCGCAGAGGGACCGGGACTGCTGGCACCGCCCAGCCGCTGGAGGGTGAGGGCGGCACGACGGGCATGTGTCGATCGTAGGGGGGACGGGTGTCATCGCCCACCACCCTTTGGTCGGATGTCGTCGCCCAGAGCCATCCTTTCGGTCGCCTCACACGGGCCGGAACGACGTGGCCTGCCGGACGAGGAATTGGTGTGCTTGGTTCAGCAGATCCACCACTGGGGGTCGCTCATTTCAACCAATCCAAGAAGAGGTTCATATGTCGAATTCGAAGCCGACCGTCAGCGCATCCGAAAATGCGATCGAATCGGAGACCATCCCGCCCACGCGAAAGGGAAACGGCTTCGGGACCGCAGCACTCGTCATCGGTATCGTCGCGTTTGCCTTCGCGTTTGTACCATTTGTTAGTTATGCGGCAATCCTCGCCGGGGCAGTGGCCGTCATCCTCGGAATTGCCGGGTCGCTCAAGAAGTCACGTGCGCATGGAAAGTCAATCGCCGGATTGATCATCGGAATGATCGGATTGATCCTCGCCATCGTCATGACAGTGCTCTACGCCGCCATATTTTTCGGCATCTCGAAAGCGGTCAGTGACGAGCACAAGGCCGCGTCCGCTACCCACACTGTCGCCTACACCGTCACAGGGGCCGCGCAGGACGCGAACATCACCTATTCGACATTCACCGGCAGCAACGTGGGCACGCAACAGTCCAGTAGCACCCCGCTCCCGTTCACGAAGACGGTCACCGTCAAGGGCTCTGCGAACAGCCTTTCCTTCAACTCATTTCTCCTGACTGCGACCAACGGCATCAACGACACCGGCAGCATCTCGTGCACGGTCACGGTCGACGGGAAAACGGTCTCGAATCAAACAAGCACGGGCGGTCTGGCCAGCGTCACCTGCAGCGGATCCAACTAGGCCGGCGGCACCGCCGACAGGTTCACGTTCGCCTGTGAAGAATAGAGCTCCGTCGACGTCGATGCATCGACCACGGATTCGTGATCAACGCAAGCGAAAGTTCTGATCCTGAAGGGGAAATCGGTGCATTTCGCCGCAGCAACTGACGGATCGCGAGTGACCCCCGAGATCCTCGAGCAGCGCAGCCAGCACCGACTCCTCTTCCACGCCCCGACGGTTGTCTGCACGTGGAACGGAGAGCTGATCTTCGTTCACTTTCTCCGCCCAGGTGCGATATTGTGAGTCATCAACTCAGAGACCGCCCGGTCGCACTTATGGTTCAATTTGAAAGACCACTCATGACGCAACAGAAGACAATCGTGTGCTTGGCGAACTCGCGTAAGCACCTTGGTAGGTGTATCGCCGGCATCGAGGTCGATGAATCCGGGGAATGGATCCGTCCAGTAAGCGCGCGTCCTGGCGCTGAAGTATCAGAGGTCGAACGGCAGTATGAAGACGGGTCCGACCCGAAGGTCCTCGACATCGTGTCCGTCCCGCTCATCAAAGCGGCCCCTGCTGGCTACCAGTCGGAGAACTGGCTCCTTGATCCCGAGCGTTACTGGGTTCGAAAAGGACGCGCCACTTGGGATGATCTGGAAGGACTCGAGAGTGATCCGGCTGCCTTGTGGCCCAGTAGTGCGCCAGATACCTATTACGGTGCGAACGACCGAGTCCCGTCCGCGGATGTTAATGACTTTGATCATTCGCTTCGCCTGATCCTGGTCGAGGACCTCGTGATTTCTGTATTCGCTCCGAGCGCCTCGTTCGGAAACGCGAAGCGTAGAGTTCAAGGAGGGTTCACGTACTTGGGCGCGAAGTATCGCGTATGGGTGAGTGACGCGGTGATCGAACGTGAGTACCTCGCAAAAGCAGACGGTAAATACTTGCTGGGCAAGAGTTACATCACGATGAGCCTGAGTGAACCCCATAATGATGACTACTGTTACAAACTGATTGCGGCGGTGATCAGCCCGGGCAGGGCGGAGGGCGAGTGACGTGAAGCGCATCCTCACGATCGGTCACTCCACTCATGAGCTCGAGAAGTTCCTGAAGCTATTGACCGACCACGGTGTCACCGCAATCGCCGACGTCCGCTCGGTGCCCGCGAGCAGATTCACTCCACAGTTCAATCGCGAAGCGCTCAAGCGCGCACTGCGGAAGGTACGCGTCAAGTACGTCTTTCTCGGCAAGGAGCTTGGCGCCAGGTCTGACGATCCAAGCTGCTACGTGAACGGGCAAGTCAAGTACGACCGTCTAGCGCGGACTGATGCGTTCAGGGTCGGGGTTGAACGGCTCCGCACTGGGATGCAAACAGAGGACATCGCTTTGATGTGCGCCGAACAGGAGCCGCTCGATTGCCACCGAACGCTTCTTGTCTCGCGAGTACTTGAGAGCGTCGGGGTGCCAGTAGCGCACATTCACGCTGACGGGCACGTCGAGAGCCACGACAATGCGATGCAAAGACTGATGACAAAATTCGGGCTCGACCAAGCGGATCTTCTTCGCACCAAAGACGAACTGCTCGTTGAGGCGCTGAGCAGACAAGAGCAAAAAGTCGCCTACGTGGCCAAGGACTGGCCCCTCAGCAGGGCTTTACACGGGTGAACATCTTTACAATTGGCTTCACGAAGAAGTCTGCCCGCACCTTCTTCACCCTCATTCGGGAGTCTGGCGCCGGGCGCCTTATCGACGTTCGTCTCAATAACGTCTCGCAGCTAGCCGGATTCGCGAAGCGCGACGACCTCAGATACTTACTTAGCGAACTATGCGCGGTGCAATACAGTCACGAGCTCTTGCTCGCGCCCACACAAGAGATGCTCGATGGATACAAGAAACTCGGCACTAGTTGGAGGGACTACGAGCAACAATTCCTTCATCTCCTGGGTGAGCGTCACGTCGAGAACGTGATCCCTGTGGGGCTCGTAGACAACGCCGTACTGCTTTGCAGTGAAGCCACCGCACATCAATGCCACCGCCGCCTTGTCGCCGAGTACCTTGCGGATCACTGGGGCGGGGTGTCTATTACGCACCTTTAGGTTTCGAGCAAGCGCTGGCGCCGTTGAGCGCAGCGCCCGCGCCACGACCGGCACCGAACCACATGGCATAGCGAGCACAAGTGAACGGCTCGAACAAAAGCCACGAGACGTCGAGCGGATGCTCAAGCTTGAGACGAACAATCTCCAAGCATCCTCGTCCATCAAATGACCGTTTGTATCCCAGACGGCCAGACGTCAGCTGCACAAGCTCGGGTTTGAGATTAACGAGGAATCAGCCATGACGACAGCTGCACAACCCCGCTAATAGCAGATCTCTCCTTCGAACAATCGACCGGACGGCAACACGGTCGTAGAAAGCTGTTCCTTCGAATGAAAGTGAGTGACCCTCTGCCATGCTGACTCCATGGACGCGTCAGACGGCGGGGTCTTGAAAGGGAGCAAGTGTCGGCCACAAAACAGCGCACGGTGTATTTTTTTGAACCTATAGTGATCGATCAGCACGACAACGTAAAGGCGCTCCAAGCAGGCTTCTGGGATGATCTGCACGATCACGTCGCCGCGCTTCCCGAGGAGCAACGCATGGTCACGCACTTCGGTCGTGAAATCGAGGGCGAGGCACGGATCGAGATCAGCCCCGCGGCGAAATACTTCTACCTCGACCGGCGGCGCCCTGGACAGGACTGGCCCGATGCACGAGGTATCGACGGCGCCTTCGGCTCACTCGCTTCAAAGGGCGTGGTTCAATCACTGCATGAGCCGGCCTACCTTCTGAATGTCAGCGGCTCGAACTACATTGCAATTGTGCGCTCATCGGCCGGACCATCGACTTCCGCCATTGCGCGTTGGTTGAATATTGTTTTTGGTTTTTCTGGACACGAGGAGAGGCTCGAATTGCGAGCGGCATCGCGGACGGATCAAATTGCCCGACTCGCTCAAGCTCAATCTGCGTCGAAGGTCCACTTGAGGATTGCGCCCGGTGCTATGGCGCACGGCGAGGATTTCAATGGAGAACTTGGCAAAGCGCTGACCATCGCGCAGAGCGTGGCAACTGGAAGCGTGTCGGTGGACATGACCATTAGCTTTGGGAACGTTGTTCCTACCGACGAAGGAGGTAGAGAATTGGTAAACAGCATAAAAGAGTTGCTCAACGCCTCTACTTCCTTCAAGAAGGCAGCTGCGACTCTCATCCTCGAAAATGAGGACGGTGAGATGATCCGCGACTCGGTAGATTTCACGCGTGATCGGATTACGATTCGCCAGCAAGTGGGTGCCGACGAAGACGAGGAACCAACGCCCGCAGTTGTCCTCGACGCCATGTTTGAAGCAATTAAAAAGGCCCGCAAACACTTGTAGTCAGGAGATGGCAATGAAGCGCATTGGTCGTTTTTTGCGAGAGCAGCCGTTCTATGTCGATCTTGCGTTACTGGCCCTGGTCGCGGTGCACTTTTGGGCCACTCAGATGGGGCGAATACCTAACGTTTGGGGCGGCCTCGCGGTGAGTTCGCAAGGGCCGGTCCAATCCTTGTATCTCGCCCTCCTGGGGCCAGCGGCGATCGTCGCGGGGTTTGCTGGAGTCGTGGTGGTCTTCGGCTTAACTGCAACTTCAGCGCGCTTTCAAGCCTTTCGCGCCAGTGCCGGAACAAGTTTGACAAGGACCTGGGTGGCAAGCACTCTAGCTGGATTTGAAGCCGTCGTGCTACTAGTAGCGGCCACAGTTTGTAGCATCGCATCATCCGCTTGGCTAGCGCCGTGGCTCTTCGAGCTCGCCTTATTGGTGATGGCGCATGGAGCGGCGCGCTTGATTTGGATACTATCTCAACTTATTCGCATCGTCCGGGCAGACGACATCAAGAGTACTGACGATGCGAACGTTTACCCCGTTTCCGATCTCCCGTTTAGGCGGAATTCTAGAGTCGGATAGAGAGGCAGAACCCGACCGCATTTCTTCACGCGCGGGCCAGGGAAAAGCGCGACCTCCCACAAACGTCCCACAATCGCCGCGATTGGGGTCGTGGCGGTCCAGCTCAGGCTGCCCCATGCCGGCGATGCTTGTCGTAAAACTCCCGTGCGAGCAGGTCGAGAATTGCCTTTTGAATCGTCTTGCTGCCGAGCACCTGCTCGCTCATGGAGCGGAAGTTCTCGTCGGACTCAATGACCGCCTCCTGGAAGGCCTCGCCGAGGTCCGGGCTCCCCATGAATTGCTCGAAGCTGTTCGCTTGAGCCTGCTCGCGAAGGCGCACGTTCTCATCGAATTTGCCGCCTACGTAACCGGTGAAACCGACCATGTCGTTGTCGGTGAGTCCGTCGCCTTCGAAGAGGGTGTTCATCTTGTCGATGAGTTCGCGCAAGCGCACGAACTCCAGGTCCTTCGCCGCACCTGACCCAACGGCACTGAACGGCTTTAACACCTCGCTCTCGTCCGAGTAGGCCAGGTCTTCGGCTTCCTCGGGCCGCAAGCTGTAATGACTGAGCGTCACCCCGGTCAGGTCGATCGGGCGGTCCTTCTCGGTCGCGGTGATCAGCGGGGCGAGCAGGCGATAGAAAATCGATCGCTTCTCCAGTCCGGTGTCGTGATAGTTGATGATCTGGGACAGGAAGTCATAGGCGCGGATGAAGCTGTTCACATCGTTGCGGAACAGCACCAACTCCTCCACCCGAGCTGCATCACCTGCGGCGAGGGCATCGGCGAATTGGCCGGCGAATCGGTGCTTGGCCGGGGTGAGCCACTTGGTGAGGGCGTTGTTGCCCTCGTCGAACACCCACGCCTTCGCGGCCCCATCGACTTCGGACTCTTCGTAGATGAGGGCCTGGTCGAGCTTGTTCTGCAGCTCGTGGATCACGTTCGGATCCGAGACCTCGGCCAGGGCCGCTGAACGGTAGTACTGCTGGAATGCGGCGAGAATCTCGGCCGGCTCGTTGACGAAGTCGAGCACAAACGTCTGGTCTTTTCCGGTCGCCGTGCGGTTCAACCGCGACAGCGTCTGCACCGCGGTGACGCCGGAAAGCTTCTTGTCGACATACATCGCCACCAGCAACGGCTGATCGAAACCGGTCTGGAACTTGTTGGCCACCAACATCACCTGGTAGTCATCCGAGCCGAACGCCTGCGGCAGGCTGCGTCGCTTCAAGCCATGGTTCATGCTGATCTCGGTGACCGAGTCCTCGCCGGCATCCTCGTCCATCACCTCACCGGAGAAGGCGACCAGTGCCGCAAGCCCGGTGTATTTGTGCTCGCTCACGTACTTGTCGAACGCCCGCTTGTACCGCACCGCTTCGATGCGGCTGCCGGTGACGACCATCGCCTTCGCCTGACCGCTAAGCCGCCACGCGACGTTGTCACGAAAGTGCTCGATGATCACCGCGACCTTCTGCGAGATGTTGTACTCGTGCAGCCTCACCCACCGCATCAGGTCCTTCGCCGCCTGCGTCTTGTCCACGAGCGGATCGGCGCTGTCATACTCGCGCCCGTTATGGGCGAGCTTGAACGCGAGCTTGTAGGGCGTGTAATTCTGCAGCACGTCGAGGATGAAGCCCTCCTCGATCGCCTGCTGCATCGTGTACAGGTGGAACGGATGGGGCAACCCGTCCGCCCCGGTGCGGCCGAACAGCTCCAGCGTCTTCGCCTTCGGTGTGGCCGTGTAGGCGAAGAAGCTGAGGTTCGCCGCGGTCGCCTTCTCCTCCATCTCGGCCGCCAGCAGCGCCTCGATGTCGTACTCGCCGCCGTCCTCCAGCGACGCCAGCTCGTCCGGGGACAGCACATGCTTGAGCTTCGCCGAGGTGTTGCCGGTCTGCGACGAGTGGGCCTCGTCGGCGATGATCGCGAAACTGCGTCCGACGAGGGCTCCGGATGTCCGGATCGCCTTCAGCGCGAACGGGAACGTCTGAATCGTGACGATGATGATCTGCGCCCGGTCGGTCAGCGCCTTCGTCAGAGCGGTCGACTTCGAATCCGTGCCACCGCGAGTGATCGGCACCACGACACCGGTCTTGTGGTCGATCTGATAGATCGCATCCTGCAACTGGTCGTCCAGCACCGTGCGGTCGGTGACGACGATCACCGAGTCGAACACCTTCTTGCCCGCCTCGTTATGCAGCGAGCTCAGCTGGTGCGCGGTCCAGGCGATCGAGTTCGTCTTACCCGACCCGGCGCTGTGCTGAATCAGGAATCTGGTGCCCGGTCCCTCCTCCCGCGCGGTCTTCACGAGGGAGGTCACCGACTCCCACTGGTGGAAGCGCGGGAACAGCAGCGACTGCCGCACCGTCACCTCACCGGTGACGGCGTCCGTCTCCTTCCACGAGCTGGCGTGGAGAAACTTGCCGATGATCTCCAACCACGCATCCCGCTGCAGCACCCGCTCCCACAGGTACGACGTCGGCGAGCCGTTCGGGTTCTGCGGGTTGCCCTTGCCCCCATCGTTCCCCATGTTGAACGGCAGGAACACGGTGTCCGCCCCGGCCAGCCGGGTGGTCATCCACACCTCCGAGTTGGACACCGCAAAGTGCACCAGCGCACGGTTGCCGAACCCGAGAAGCGGCTCGGTCTTCTTGGTGACCAGATCCCTCGGGGTGCGGTCCTTCTGGTACTGGATGATCGCGTCCTGCACCGACTGGGTGAAGTCCGTTTTGACCTCCATCGTCGCGACCGGCAGACCGTTGACGAAGAACACCAGATCAAAGCTCTTCTGGTTCGACGTCGAGTAGTGCACCTGCCGCATTACCCGCAACCGCACCTTGCCATACCGCTCCAGCATCGCCGGATTCAGATTCTGCGCCGGACGAAACTGGCACATATCGAACTGCGTCGCGACATCCTTGAACCCATGCCGCAACACATTCAACATGCCACCGCCCTGTTCGAACGGCTTGTCCAGCAGCTGGGTCAGCCGGGTCAACAACTGCTGCCGGGCCTTGTCCTGAAGTGCGACAGGGTCGGATGCTTTCAGCCGCTGGGCGAGCGCGTCAGCCTGGCTGTCGTCTAGCCAACCGAAGACATCCGCCGGATACAGGGCTAGCGCACGGTCGTAACCGGTGTCATCCTTCGAGTACTGCCACCCGTTCGCCGCCAGGTGCGTCGCTAGCTCGTCTTCGAACCAGTACTCGTTGTGCTTGCCCATCAGGCAATCCCCTCACATCGATCTTCCCCGTCACAGCAGCGCTGATTAGCGCCTGCCGCCGCTCCTTGAGTATGTCGATCATCTCGCGAGCCTTCGCCGAAAGCGCGTCAATTCTCGACGAGACCGAGTCGAGGTGCTGCACAATCTCCAATTGCTCAGAGAGCGGTGGAGCTGGAAGTCGCAAGCTGCGAATTGTGTCTTGATTGATATTCATCTGCTGACTACCTCCTACGGCCATTGCGAGGAGGTACGTTCTGGATGCAAGCAGAGCATAGTGAATGAAGCGCGGGTTCACTCCAATTGGCTCCGACAACGCACAACATGCCTGATTGGTGCAAGCTGCCACTCCCAGGACGCCAAGCCGTCCACGGGTCGCGCCGTACATCGCGATTAGCAGGGATCCCGACTCGTAAACACGCAAAGTGGGAAATGTGGACAGCGCCTCGGCTGTGACTGATTCCGACGTCGTGAAGATGGTGGTCTCTCGCAATTCACCAGTCGTGACCCACGGCTTCCCTGGCCCGTAGTATCTATTGGCTTCACGCGGCGGAGTGGTGCCGCTCCCGATCACGTTGAAAAGCCAGGAGATTCTCTTGACGGGCCAGGTCTCCGGTATCTGCCCAAGCCACGTGATGCCGGAATCTTTCAATAGAGCACCAGCGTCGAGCCCCTTGGTAACCGCACGAAAAATGACGGCCTGCCGCCGCTCCGCCAGTATGTCGATCAGCCGCTCCTGCTTCCCAATCAGCGTGTCGATCTTCGCCGTCTGCACGTCCAGGTAGTCGGCGATCTGACGCTGTTCATCTTGCGGCGGCACAGGGAGAGTGATCTGTTTCATCGACGAATAGCGCGTGCTCCAAAGATCGGCGACGATGCCGCTTCCGAATCGATAAAACTCTTCTTGAAATGGTTGGCTCCGAAGGAGGTGGTGTGCATATCCGGGGTCAATGTCGCGTGGCTCAAGCACTATAGAGATGACAGAAACGCTTCCCCTCAACCGAGATACGCCGGACGAGCCTTTCCTATCGGACCGGCTGTTGATTACGAAATCGTTGGGCTCGACGCGCTTCCGATTATCTCCATTGTCAGTCTTTGCCGCTGTCTCCAGTTGTGGAACGATGCCGCCCATAGTTACCGACAGTGGCGCAAACGCTTCGTCGCTCACGCTCTCCTTGCGCTCACGAAAATGAACACCAAGCGGACCCACGTCCCACGTCGCTGGAACAAGACCGAGCCAGTCTGCCCCTGGTGACTTGTATTCCGGGTACCGCTTGAGCGTCATGCTTCGACCTCGTTTAACAGGTCGGTGATTTCGCGAATGAGCTTATTGAGGTCGGCGTCAATTTCCTCCAGCGGGCGAGGTGGGACATATTTGTAGAAATGTCGGGTGAAAGGGATCTCGTAGCCGACCTTTGTCTTCGATTCGTCGATCCAGGCATCCGGAACATGAGGGAGTACCTCGCGGTCGAAGTACGTGTGGACGTCTTCGTTGAGGGGCACATTCTCAGTGTCGCGAGTAACCGTATCGGGCAGCCAGTTACCCTTTGCGTCAGTGATGATCGGTGCCGAGTCGTCGCGCTCCGATAGTGCCGATGTCAGAGCCTTCAGCTGTGCGGGTGTGAGCGTGATCTTCGCCCCCGCGAGAGTGGACTTGAGCGCCTTTGTGAACGCCATGGCGTCCGTGATTGGTGAGGTCTCGACAAGCTCAACCTGCGATAGCGCTTCTGTCGCTGAGGCCAACGGCTTCAGCGTAAGTGCCGTGTTCCAGCGCTCCGCCGTAACCGCCCAGTTCAGTCGCAACGGGCGCTCGACGGTGATCGTGCGGTAGCCGAAGTCCTCGTTCTTGAAGGTCTTTGACACGTCCGATTCTTCGGCGGCGCCGTAGAGGGTGACGATGCGGGCAATGTCGTCGGGGCCGAGTTCCTTGCGCTTCGAGCCGAGGGATTTGCGCATCTTGCGAGAGAACGAGGTGCCATCGATCAGTTGCACGGTGCCGCGGCGTTCGGGACGCTTGTCATTGTCGATGATCCACAGGTAGGTAGCAATGCCTGTGTTGTAGAACATGTCCGTCGGCAGCGCGACGATCGCCTCTAGCAGGTCGTTCTCCAGCAGGTAGCGTCGGATCTCCGATTCTCCCGAGCCTGCTCCCCCGGTGAACAACGGCGAACCGTTCAGCACGATGCCCGCCCGCCCGCCACCCTTGGCCTTCGGCCGCAGCTTCTTCACCAGGTGCAGCAGAAACAACAAGGAGCCATCGGAGACGCGGGGTACGCCGGGGCCGAAGCGTCCGTTGTAGCCCTGCTGCTCGTGCTCTTTGAGGACGGCGGGCTTTTGCTTGTTCCAGTCGACGCCAAACGGCGGGTTGGAGAGGCAGTAGTCGAAAGTCTCGCCGGTCAGACCGTCGTCGGTGAGAGTGTCGCCGAGCACGATGTGGTTGATGTCCTGGCCCTTGATCACCAGGTCTGCCTTGCAGATGGCGTAGGACTCGCCATTGACTTCTTGCCCGTACATGACAAGCCGAGCATCCGGATTGTGCTCCAGAAGATATTCATCGGCGACAGACAGCATGCCGCCAGTCCCCGCGGTTGGGTCATAGATGGAGCGAACGACGCCTTTCTCGCTAAGGGCTTCATCGTCGGCAATGAAGAGCAGACTCACCATCAGGCGAATCACTTCGCGGGGCGTGAAGTGCTCCCCCGCCGTCTCGTTTGAGGTTTCGGCAAACTTGCGGATAAGTTCCTCGAACATGAGGCCCATCTCGATGTTCGTGACCTTGTCCGGGTGCAGGTCGACGGCGGCGAAGCGCTGAGTAATCAGATAGAGGAGGTTCTCCGCGTCCAGCTTCTCAATCTGCTTCTCGAACTCGAAGCGCTCGAAGATGTCACGCACGTTCTCGGAAAATCCGTGAAGGTAGTCGATCAAATTCGCCTTGATGCCGGCCGGGTCGCCCATGAGCGATTGGAGGGTAAACGCCGAGACGTTGTAGAAGCCTGCGCCGGACGCCTTCGCAAGGAACACCGAGACAGATGCCGCATCGCCGCGTTTCGTCGCCTCATCCAGCACCGCTTGCTTGGTCGGCTCCAGCACCGCGTCCAGCCGCCGCAGGATGGTGAACGGCAGCACGATGGCACCGTACTGATGCGGCTTATAGGGCCCACGGAGTAGGTCCGCGATCGACCAGATGAAGTTAGCGTTGTTTTGCTGCGATGGTGCCAGTTGTGACATTCAGTCGTGCCCGTTCATGCTCAACGTGCCGCCGGCCGCGACACAAACTTGACTCTATTGGCAACCGACGACGGATCTGTGTTCATCGTGTTGCCCGGGCTAGCTTGGCGAAGGTTGAAGAAAATTCGACCAACGTCGTGTGTGAACCGTCCCGGGATTCTTGCCGCTTTCTTCGATTCGAGCGGGACCACTGCCCTCGAAAGACACGGCCATCAACTGGTGACACTTCCAAGGAGACGGCGGCTTGAAACCGGATGCTTCACTACGCTCTAGTGATGGCGACCCCACTTACGCGAATTCACCAGCAACTCGGATTGCCCCCCCGGACCGCTCACATTCGAAGCCATCAGTCGGGCCGTTGAAGCAGGGGTTGAGGAAGCAGACGACCTCGATTGGAAGCGCCAACTACCCCCACAGCCAGACCGCGGGGAATGGCATGAGTTCGTGAAGGACGTTGTCGCGATGGCCAACACAAATGGTGGCCTGCTCATCTACGGTGTTGCGGAACCACTCAAGTTGGTTGGACTGTCACCGGACGACATCTCCGATGCCAATATCCGATCACTCGAACAGTTGATTTCTAGCAGGGTCAAGCCGTATCTCGACGGTGTGGAAATGTGCGTCCTGGACTCAGGAGATGGCGGATGCACACTTCTGGTTGTTGATGTCCCAGCAAGCGAATTTGCACCTCACCTGATCTACGGGGCGGGACAAAGGGACAAGAATCATCGCGCTGCTGTAGTGCCTGAAAGATATGGCCGCGACACTATCTGGATGGACGAGCACCAGCTCGCGCAGTCCTATCGGGAGCGCTTCGCGCGCCAAACTTCCCACGCTGAAATCCTGAACGAGTTGATCGACTTCGCAGCGGAGCAGTGCCTCGAAGCAGGCGGCAATCGAGGTTGGCTGGTCATGGCGGCGGCCCCTGTTCGCGTGCTAAGAGGGCACCCCACCCTCGAGCGGCATCGCGTACTAAACGTCGCGCAAGAAGCTCTTCGGCGGGGCATGGAACTCAGGAGAGCACTTAGCCCGCCAACCGAAATACTTCGGTCGCTCGATTCAGCAGGCCAGAACCCGCGAACCGGTTACCACCGCTGGGTGCTCAGCAACTTCCTCAGCCGCAGCGACTCCAATACGCAACGGCCGATATATCTTGAATTACATCTCGACGGCTCATGTGCCCTCGGCATCGACTTGACGTGGAGACTCAATGAGCTTGTAGACGGCGAGGCGATCTACCTCCGCGGCGGTGTCGTTGATGCGGCGGCCGCTGACTTCGTTGCCGTAGCCCAGGCGCTGAGCAACGAGGTGCTCAACCGTGCTCCTATGAGCATCAATGCGAAGATCTTCCAGCCGACCGAGAGCCAGCGCCCGCTAGTGCTCCTCGACGAAACCTCTGACACCAAGGTGATAGAGCGTGAATGGACTCGTCACCTTAGTCGAACTCAAACGGTCTTCGCCGAGCTACGGACTCCAGAAGATATCCATGAGCAACGCCTCGCCGCTCACGGGATCGCCTCTGGCATCTTGAACCAATTCGGCGCCGATTCCATGCTTCCGCGTCCTGCCCGCGCCTAGATCCCTTGGACGTTCGCGTGTCTTGCTGCCGATAAGTCCTTGATGTTCGGGGTTGGATCTCGGGTGGACGGACTGCGTGAATCGAGCACAGCTCATGCCGCCAGGTATAGTGCTCATCGGACTGCAGGTCACGGCAAGACTCGCGGATCGTTGCCATCAGGGAATCTGGTCCACCGACGAGCATGATTCCAAATTTCTTGCACTACACATACCACTACAACTTGGACGCCCGGCACGATGACCTTCGTGGTGAATCGACCGGCGACGGGAGCAGAGACGGCTTGAGCCTCACGACCATCCAGAACCTGACGGGAGAAGTACCGGACATTGGCGGGCAGCTAGCAATCGCGCATGCGGTCGGTAACGTCGACGACGAGCTGAACGTATTGAAGGTTCGACCGCTGAAGGCTCGGCAGGTCAAGCAGGGCATTTGGCGGGAGCTTCTGATCGGACCGACACGATTGATGACCGGAGAGGAAGCAGCGTGAGCGGGGGAAAGTCGATCCGACTGTTTCTGGCCGATGGCACCCCTGGCGGGTTGCTGACCGCAGAGATCATGAACTGGACTGGGCATGTTGTTGCCGCGCCGCGATCGGATCTCGCTGCGTTACTCAAGCGACCAGAAACTTCCCGCACCGGCATCTACATTCTGCTCGGCGAAGATCCCGAGGGCCTCGCCGACTCGCTCGCCTACATCGGTGAGGGCGATGATGTGAGCAGGCGGCTCTACCAACACTCACGCCCCGAGGAGCAGGGAGGGAAAGACTTCTGGGACCGCGCTGTCGTGCTAATCAGCAAGGACTCAAATCTCACGAAGGCGCACGCTCGGTACTTGGAGTCTCGACTGATTGCGCTCGCGCAGCTAGCTCGACGTGCGCGGCTGCTGAACGGCACCGCCCCTCTGCCACTTCCTCTTCCAGAAGCAGACGTGTCTGACATGGAGTACTTCATTGCTCAGGCAAAGATCGTGCTGCCGGTCCTCGGCGTGAACCTGTTTCGAGCTGCGACGCGGACTGTGGTCCCCTCTGGCGTTGTTGACCTGGCCGCGGCAGATGAGAGCACTTCCTCACCAGTCTTTGAGCTGCTGCTCAACAAGGAGGGGATTGTCGCAACAGCGCAGGAGATCGATGGCGAGTTCACAGTCTTCGAGGGATCACACGCCCGCTCTAGTTGGGTCGGTACGTCGCACGGGTATGAGAAGCTTCGCGAGAAACTGGAGCGCGACGGTACCCTGGCCGCGACGGCGGATGGGGCGATGGTTGCCTTCACCCGCGATCAGGTGTTCGCTTCGCCTTCGGCGGCGGCGGCGGTGATCTTCGGACGAAATGCCAACGGACGCACCACATGGCGGATCGCTAGGAGCGGAGTCACCTACGGGGACTGGCAGAACCAAGGCATTGAAGAGATTTTGGCGGCAGGCGCTCATGGAATCAGTGGGACAAACTGAGCGGAAGACACAAGATCTGGCCGTCAAGGCGTTCCGCGACACGGTGTGCCCAATCGGGCAGGCCGAAAATCTTCCGGAGTCGCATTGTGACCTTTGGCGCTTTTGGCAGTGTTCTGTGATCGCTCAGTGGTCCATCGAGCTAATTGCCCGTATCGCTCCAGAGCGGGCGCCAGCGTCTTATATCAATGGATTTCGAGACGAGGTGGTTGTGAGACACCCGGCCTATAGCTTGAAAAACTCGGTCGTTCCAAAATCAACTATCTTGCGCAGTCGGTGCTTTGGGTTCCTCCGTAGGCTGCCCATGCGCACGTTTTGTCGGCGGTTCCGTACGCACCCGGCCGTTGGCAGGCATCCCGACGAATGCCCGAGGAGTACCGCTAGTCTTCGGGCAGTTCTTGGGTTCCTCGCCTTCGTTGTTTAGCCGGGGCAGGTATACGTTGAGCCAGATTCCATCCATGGCCGAGTCAAGCGTGTCGGCGTAGTCGTGAAGCTTCTGACAGTCCTCATCAAGCTGCTCTGGCGTTATCTGGATCAGCTCACTCGTGCCGTCCTGATAGACACGACCGCGAGTAATTCCCACGTTGGAATAGTCCCACCAGTAGGCGTGAATGATGTCGTTCCGAATGTCGCGGATATTGTTCGCTTGTCCCCAGTCCAGAACCTTGACGAGATCGGCCGCGCGTTCACCCAAGGCTGTAGCTGCATTGCGCAGTTTCCTATCAAGCGTCTTCCACGGGTCGTCTGAATCGGCAAACGTCGGTTCCAAACTGCCTGACATGTGCAGGATCAGCCGTTTCATGGCTGCCTCGATGCGACCGCCTGCTACCGCCGCCGAACCAATGCGAATATAAAGTTGATTGCGGAAAACTAGGTCTTCGGGCGCGCGGCCGCCGATCCGAGAAAGTCGCGCCTCGCCAAGTTGCCAGGCGTCGACACCGGGAACCACCAGGGAAGCCTCGATGCTCTGTCGACCGCTGTCCGGCACCTGATCTATCTTCAGTACGTACCAAGAATCGGTCCCGGGTGGTGCCCAAGTCTTCATGAAATCGTCAAGGGCGTCGGTGGGCGCGCTCGCCCTCGCTGCTTCATTGGACAACGCAAACGTCAATGTAGGCAGAGCCGTTCCGTCGGTTGGTGGCCGAAACTTGCCCTTTAACGTCGTCACCTTCGGCGGGTCGGCGCTCATTTTCCCCATTCAGAGTGTGAAGACCAAGCTAGTGGTACTCCACAACAGTTCCTCGGCGGTGCGCGCCGATTCGGGCGGGCGTGCACACTCGACTGTCTCATTAGACGGTCGATCGCCGTACGGATCTGTTCCGCATTCTGGCTACTGCACGGTGGCCGTCCTCGACGCCCGTTTGGCCCACCGGTGAAAGTGCCCGAAGGGGTGCCCTGTCCGCAACGCGATTCCGCGTCTCGTAACCCTAGGGATACGAGACATCTCACGCCCTTTTGCCTGGGCCGGCCTTTCAATATCCCCGGAATCTCGCGGAAGGGCGATTCTCATAACTACGTCTCATAACCTCCTGGTTGAATGACGGTACTCACCGTTAGTTATGAGACACCCCAGGACGACATCGCCGACCGAATCAACACCCGGACCCCGGCGCGTGCTCGACTGGGCCACCTCCGCCGAGCTAGTTCTCCCGCGCATGCGCGAAGATTAGTGCCGTAAGGGGATCGGCTAACGGACACAGGCGGGCGGCCAGCCCTGTGCGCTGAAGTTGAGTTCAGTCGGTCAATGCGCACCGCGCGTCAGACGGTCTCGCACGGGTGACCCTGGCACGTCGACCAGCCGATCTACGCCAACTCTTACGGCGCCGCGGGCTTCCCTTCCTGGACTTCGAACAGCTGGATGAAAGTCTCCAGCCCTTCGAACGCGCCCTCGACATATGGGTGGTTGATTAGAGCTCGGCGAGAACTCAACGCGCGGAATCCGTTGGCGCTCTGAGGGATCTCGACTGTTGTGACCGCGTGCCGCCCACAGCTG
This sequence comes from Microbacteriaceae bacterium, assembly GCA_025464975.1. Taxonomy (GTDB): domain Bacteria; phylum Actinomycetota; class Actinomycetes; order Actinomycetales; family Microbacteriaceae; genus Lacisediminihabitans. Next base: position 24,891 of record JAODMT010000008.1, read on the forward strand.
TTGCGGCCCGCGGTCGCATCTTGTTCGGTTGGGAATTTCCCCCTCGGGCAGAGCCCCTTACTGGGTAACTCGTTAGCAGTCTGCTACGGCCGCGCGTGCCCTACGGTGATCGAATGGGAAGGCAACAATGAACACAGATGCACTAATCAAGTTGGTCAACGTCCAACTGACCAATAAGGCACCGAGTTTGTGCTGGCTAAGGAAATGGCCTTGGGCCCTCTTGGCACGTCGGTGTTCGGGTCGATCAAGGGCTATCCGGTTCGGCTGGATTTCGCGATCAACCCTGCGAACGATCTGCGGGCGCTGCTCCTGTTCGATCTGCGAACGAAGGAGCTTCTTGCTGAGCGGCTGATGTCTCCTACTTTTGACGAAGCAATCGAGGCGTACCCCTGGACAGCGACAATTGCCGCACTCGTTCTAACCTGACCGTCAGTCCGATAGGGAATGATGAAGGTCCAGGGTGATGTTTCCATCTACGATCTCGTCGCGAACCGGTGCGGCTTTTTTCGCAGCGATAAGCAACCGCATCCCAGCTGCGGTCGAACTCCAGACCGAGCTCGACCGCAAGACTATTGCCCGCCGCGAAGATCGGCAGACGTCGCAACTGTCTACATCGGAGTCAGCCAATCTGCTGACTGGCGCATCAGTATCCGCCGGTTCAATTGACATGCAATTGGTCGACGAGCGGCCGACGTGCACTTACAGCGGGGCCAAATGGGCCTGACATAGCCACTCGATTCTCGCCGCGTTTTACCGGCGGATTATGAGTCCGCTGGTTACAACCAGATTCGCCCGGTATGCGCTTCCCGCAACCAGAGTGAAGCCGCAGCAGGCCTCTGCCACCACACATCCACTACCCTTACAACAATGAGTGCGAGCACGCCGGAGCGACGACAGCTCGCCCTTACCCTCCTGGTCGCCGGCACGTTCTTCATGGAGAACCTGGACGGCACCATCCTCTCGACCGCCGCGCCGCGCATGGCGATCAGCTTCGGGGTCAACTCCGCCGCGATCAGCGTCACCATCACCGCGTACCTCCTCACCCTCGCCGTGCTGATTCCGCTGAGCGGATGGCTGACCGAACGGTTCGGCGCGCGTCTGGTCTTTCCCGCCGCCATCGCCATCTTCACCATCTCCTCCATCCTGTGCGCGCTCAGCACGAGCCTCCCGGAACTCGTCGTGATGCGGGTGCTGCAGGGCGTCGGCGGGGCGATGATGGTGCCCGTCGGACGACTCGTGGTGCTGCGCACCACCGAAAAGAAAGACCTCATCCGGGCCATCGCCCTGCTCACCTGGCCGGCCCTCGCCGCCCCGGTGATCGCTCCCCTGGCCGGCGGTTTCATCACCACCTACGCCTCCTGGCAGTGGATCTTCCTCATCAACGTGCCCCTCGGCATCATCGCCTTCATCGCCGCGCTCCGGCTCGTTCCGCACGGTCAGACGGATGTCCCGCCCCGCCTCGATTGGCTCGGACTCGTGCTCACCTGCGGCGGCCTTGGGTCCCTCACCTGGCTCGGCGCGGAGTTCGCGGGCAACGCCCCGGCCCCGATCGTGCTGATCATCGCGGCAGCGGTCGGCGTTCTGCTGACCGGACTCGCCATCGTGCATCTGCTGCGCACGAAGCATCCGCTGCTCGATCTGAGCGCCCTCAAGACGCCGACCTTCCGGGTGACGCACGCCGGCGGGTCGCTGTTCCGGCTGACCATCACAGCGGTGCCGTTCCTGCTGCCGTTGCTGTTCCAGGATGCCCTCGGCTGGTCGCCGGTGCTGTCCGGGGCGCTCGTGCTGTTCGTCTTCGTCGGCAACCTCGCCATCAAACCGGCGACCACTCCCCTGCTGGTGCGCTTCGGATTCCGCACGGTGCTGCTCGCCTCGAGCTTCGCTGCGGCGGCGAGCATCGCGCTGATGGCGCTGGTCGGCGGGGCGACCGCGTACGTGTTGATCGCGGCGCTGCTGCTGTTCAGCGGCGTGGCCCGGTCGGTCGGATTCACCGCCTACAACACCATCGCGTTCGCCGACATCGCCCCGGCCAACATGACCTCCGCGAACACCCTCGCCTCGACGATCCAGCAGGTCGCCGCCGGGTTCGGGGTCGCGGTCGGGGCCGCGGCGTTGCGGGTCGGCGAGCTGGTCTACGGCACCGGGCTCAGCTCGTACCGGTTCGCATTCCTCGCGCTGGCGGTCATCACGGTCGGCGCCACCGTCGAGGCGCTGTTCCTGCATCGGGATGCCGCGGACGAGCTGCGCGTCGCGAAGGCAAAGGTTCCGCGCGGGCGCGTTCGGGCCTGAGGTCGTGACGCGCGTGTAGCAGCGCTAGTCGGCCAAACCCATCCCGTCCTGCGACCCGGGCTCTGCCGCACCTGTTCGCCGGAGCGGCACGTGCACCGCGAGGGAGCGGCGGTACAGGCGATACCCACGAGACAGGAACCCGACGAACATCAGCAGGCCGATCGTGCTCGCGATGGTGATTGCAAACCAGACCGCGGCGCCGAACGCGATGGCGAGGCTCCCGACGAACAGTGCCGCGACCGCGACGGTCACGGTCGTGATGATCATCGCCGAACTTGCGAAGAGCTGACTCGCATTGCGGCTGAAGAAATAGTGGTACGTGCGCCGGGCGCCGAGTTCGTCGTCGTTCGCCGACATGAGGAAGTACCGCTCGACGCCTGGGTCCAGGTCGAGGTACGCACCCCGCAGCCGGTTCATGGCGAGGACGTACATGAGGTCCTCCGTCATGGTGTTGTACACGCGCAGAAGGGTGATCAGGCCGAGCAGCACGAGCAGGAACAGCACTCCGAGCGCGGCGACGCCGAACCATCCTCGGAATCCGGAGGCCTGCCCGAATACGCCGAGGGTCACGAGCCCCGCGGAGACAAGCGTGAGGAAGATCGCGATGCGGGTGAGCACTTCGCTCTGCGTCGTCGAGCGGGAGGCGAGCAGGCTCCAGTGCTCCGTGGCAAGCAACTGCGCACGCAACGATCGCTGCGCGTCGGTGAGCCCAGCTACAGGGTCGTTCATGCCGACGGCAGCCCCACGAGATCCGCGCTGACCCGCCAGAGTCGGGCGGCCACAGCCTCGTCGTGGCTGAGACGGGAGGACTCCTTGGGTTGGTTGTTGGCGAAGTATTCGCCGGTGACGAATTGCAGTTCGGGAGCGGATGCCACGTAAATCGACGTGGCGGCGCCCTGAGTCGGGCTCTTCATGAAGGGCCACATCAGGGGGAAGAAGGCGCGTTGCATGGCTCTGGGGTCCGCGGCCCCGAGCGAGGTTTGCACCACGCCCGGGTGAACCGCATTGGCGGTGACCGCGCTCACGGGCAGCGTGCGTGCCAGCTCGAAGGTGAACAGCAGGTTGGCGAGTTTGGACTGGCTGTAGGCCTGCGCACCGGAATAGGACCGCTCGCCCTGGAGATCGTCGAAGCGGATTCGCGCGCCGGCGTGCGCACTCGACGAGACCGTGACGATGCGGGCCGGGGCACTCTGCAGCAGCCGGTCGAGCAGCAGGTTGGTGAGCAGGAACGGCGCGAGATGGTTGAGGGCGAAGGTGCGCTCGAGCCCGTCGGCGGTCACGTGGCGAGTGTTCCAGAAGCCGCCGGCATTGTTGACCAGCACATCGATGCGCGGAAGTCGCTCGAGTACCTCCTCGGCCAGGCGCCGCACCTCGGCCTGGGAGGACAGGTCCGCGACGAAGACATCCGCCTGCCCGAGCTCGCGGATCTCGCTGGCCGCGGCCTCGGTGCGCTCTCGGTCGCGGCCGACGATCGCCAGGTTCGCGCCGAGAGCGCTCAGTCCGAGAGCGGTCGCCCGCCCGATGCCGCCGCTGCCGCCGGTGACCAGAATCGTGTGGCCGTCCAGACTGGGAGCCGCGCTGTCGGTTGCCGACTCGCCTTGGGCTGCTGGCTCGTTTTCGGCCGCTGGAGTGTCTTGGGCTGCTGACGAGTTATCGGGTGGCATCGTCGCCTTCTTCGGTCAGGTTCTGATTGCGATCTTCCCCCTAGCGTTCCCCGCCTGCAAGTAGCGCATGGCATCCGGCACCTGATCGAGCGAGAACGTGCGGTCGACGGCAGGGACCACGGTGCCCGCCTCGATGAAAACGGTGAGCGTCTCCAGGTCGCTCGAGCGCTGCCGGACGAGGAGGCTGGTCAGCCGCTGACGGATGAACAGGGACATGACCCTGGCCCGCAACTGCCGGTCGATACTCCCGGTCAGGCTCCCGCCGCTCTCCCCGCCGACGATCACGGCGGTGCCGGTCGGCGTCAGCGCGCGCCGCAGCCGGGACAGCGTCGGATTGCCGGCGATGTCGAGGATGAGGTCGTAGCGGTGGGAACCGTCCGCGAAGTCATCCCGGGTGTAGTCGATCACGTGATCGGCACCGAGCGAGCGCACCAGGTCGAGCTTCGCGGTGCCGCAGACGGCGGTGACCTCGACGCCGAGCGTCTTGGCCAGCTGGATGGCGAAGGTTCCGACACCGCCCGACGCCCCGATGATCAGCACCGTCCGGCCGGACTGGAGTCGGCCGACATCCATCAGTGCCTGCAGGGCGGTCGACGCCGACACGGGCACGACGGCGGCTTGCTCGAAGGACAGGGTGACCGGCTTGCGCGCCAGCTTGTCCTCGGCGGCTACCGCGTATTCGGCGAAGCTTCCCCGGCCGGTACCGAACACCTCATCGCCCACTGCAAACTTCGTGACGGCGGCGCCGACCTCGACGATTGTGCCGGCGAGATCGATTCCGGGCACGGGATTCTTGGGGGTGCGGATGCCGGAGACGAGCCGGATCAGATATGGCAGTCCCATGATCATGTGCCAGGCACCCCGATCGAAGCCCGCCGCGTGCACCCGGACGAGCACCTCGTGCTCGGCGATGACCGGGCGGTCGATGCGTTCAACTCGCAGAACTTCCGCGGATCCGTATGCGTGGTGGACTATGGCGTTCATCGTGGCTGTCGTGGGGGTCGTGGCTGGGCCGGTGGCCTCCGGGGTCTGCGCGGTCTTCGCTGGCTTCATTGTTGGCCGTAATTGGGGTGTCATGACTTTCCTCCGTGCTTCTCGGACTTCTCGGGCGTGGGCTTCGGGCTTGAGGTCTAATTCGGGTCGTTCTCGTACTTAGTACGGCTAGGCTAACGTACAAAGTACGAAAGTGCGATAGGTTGGACGGACAATGTCAGAAGCAGTGAGTGAGAATCCCCCCGAACGCGCCCCTCTCAGCCGCGAGCGAGTGCTGCGGGCCGCCGTCGCGATCGCCGGCGAGACCGGAATCGGATCGCTGACCATCCGCTCGCTCGCGCAAGCTCTCGGCATCAGGCCGATGTCGCTCTATCACTACGTCGCCAACAAGGACGAGATTCTGGACGGCATCGTCGATCTGGTCTTCGGCGAGATCGAACTCCCGTCGGCCGAAGGACCCTGGCAATCGGAGTTGCGACGCTGGGCGCACTCCGCCCGGAAGGTGCTGGGGCGCCACGCCTGGGCGATCAGTCTGCTGGAGTCCCGGACGAGCCCCGGGCCGGCGACGCTCCGGCACCACAACGCGATCCTCGGCATCCTGCGCGGCGGAGGCTTCTCGGTGCCGATGGCCGCCCACGCCTATCCCCTCCTCCACAGTTACATCTACGGATTCGTTGTGCAGGAGGCCGCTCTGCCGTTCGAACCGAGCACGGTCGCCGAAGTCGCCGCACCGATGATCCAGCTGTTCGAGACCGGACAATATCCGCACCTCGTCGAGCTGACGACCGAGCACGTGCTGCAGCCCGGATACGACTTCGGCGACGAGTTCGAGTTCGGGCTCGACCTGATTCTGGACGGGCTGGCCGCGGCGGTGGAAGACGGAGCAGTTTCGCGATGAGTGCTCGCGTCTCGACCGTGCCCGCCGCGACCGTGCTCTCCCCAACCGTGCTCTCCCCCGCAGAATGGCGCGCGCTCGAGCGGCAGCACCAGGAGCGCGCCGACCGGTACAGCAGCGGATGGCGGCAGCGTGCGGGAACCGGCCAGACGCATCCGGTCGAGGACTTTCTGTTCACGTATTACCCGAACCGTCCGGGACTGCTGCGCCGCTGGAATCCGGGAGCCAATGTCGTGCTGGCCAAGGCCGCGGAAACCGCGCGGGCGAGCTGGACGGGGTACCGAATCGACGGCGCGGACGTCAGCGTCGACGCTGCCGCGCTCGTGCAGGCGAAGGGCCCGAGCATCCGGTTCATCGCGTCCCTGCTTGATGTGACGGCGAACCGTGAGGCGAGCTTCGGATGCTTCGGGCTGCACGAATGGGCGATGGTGTACCGGCAGGGTGAGCATCGGCACGAGGCGCCGCTGCGGCTGAGCCAGCGGGAGACCGACGCTGTGGTTGAGGGGCATCGCATCGGATGCAGCCACTTCGACGCGTTCCGGTTCTTCACGCCGGATGCCGTCGGGCTGAACCGGCTGCGTCCGACTCGGGAGAACCAGCCGGCGACCGAACAACCCGGGTGTCTGCACGCTGGCATGGACGTGTACAAGTGGGCGGTGAAGCTCGGGCCGCTCGTGCCGGGCGAGCTACTGCTGGACGCGTTCGGTCTCGCCGCGCGGATCCGCGAGCTGGACATGCAGGCCTCGCCGTACGACCTGACCGCGTGGGGATACGAGCCCGTCGCGATCGAGACGCCCGACGGCAAGGCCGAGTATGTGCGGCGTCAGCGCGGGTTCGCCGAGGAAGGCAACGCCCTGCGGCGTCGGCTGGTCGGCGCCGTTTCCGGGCTGGTGCCGGGCGATGTCTCTTAGAGCCGCTGTCGCCTAGAGCCGCTGCTCTACTTCTGATCCGCGCCTGCAATACCGGCCAGTTTCGCGATGAGAAAGCTCCGTTCGGTTTCGTTCTCGGTGAGGATGAGCGCCTCCTCATAGGCGAGTTTCGCCTCCGGGGTGTGTCCGAGACGTGTGAGGAAGTCGGCGCGGGCGGCCGCGAGGTAGCCGTATCGTGAAAGTTGGGGCTCGTCGGCCAGCCGGTCGAGTTCGGCCAGGCCTTCGGCCGGTCCGACAGCGAATCCGACGGCGATGGCCCGGTTCAACGCGACGACCGGGGAAGGCCACGTCTCGAGCAACAGGTCATACAAACCGACTATTTCAGGCCAATCGGTGTCGTCCCAGGAGCATGCCTCGTCGTGGACGGCCGCGATCGCCGCCATCAGCGCGAAGCGGCTTGGTGCCCTGCGGCTCAGCGCCTCACGAAGCATGGCCACCCCTTCGCTGATCGCGCGGTGGTCCCAGCGCGAACGGTCCTGATCGGCGAGGAGCACGAGTCGTCCGCTGCCGTCCTGGCGTGCGTCACGTCGTGCGTCGGTCAGCAGGATGAGTGCGAGCAGGGCGGCGACGTCTCGGTTCGCCGGGAGAAGGAGGCGGAGCATCCAAGCCAGTTCATGCCCGCGTTCGGCCAGGTCGCGACGCATGAGGTTTGCGCCCGACGGTGCCGTGTGCCCGGTCGTGAATACGAGGTGCACCACGGCAAGCACGGCGTCCACCCGTTCTGGCAGCTCCGCCGTGGTGGGGATCCGATACGGGATGTGCGCGTCGTTGATCTTCTTCTTCGCGCGAGTGATGCGCGCGGCCATTGTTGGCTCGGGAACCAGGAATGCGCGCGCCACATCGGCGGTCGACAGTCCGCACAGCATCCGAAGGGTCAGCGCGACCTGTGCGTCGAGGTTAAGGGACGGATGACAGCAGGTGAAGATGAGGCGAAGCCGGTCATCCGGCACATCCTCGTCGACCCGATCGAAAGCAGTGGCCTCCGCGAGGTGGACGAGTTTCGGAATTGCTCGCTGAGCCGTGACAGTGCGTCGGCGAACGTCGAGCGCGCGCCGCCGTGCGACTGTGGTCAACCAGGCGCCCGTGTTATCCGGGATTCCGCGCGCGCCCCAGGTGGCGAGTGCGCTCGCGTAGGCGTCCTGGACCGCTTCCTCGGCGGAGTCGAGGTCGCCGGCGATGCTGACAGTGGCCGCCAGCACGAATGCCCACTCACGACGGTGCGCATCCGCAACCGCCGCAGCGACCGCCGCGCTGGCAACCTCCGGCATCAGCTGGCAACCCGTACCGGTCGGACCTCGACCCCGCCATGAGGAGCGGGCACTTCCTTCGCGATCTCCAGTGCCTCGTCAAGGTCGGCCGCCTCGATGAGGTAGTAGCCGCCGAGAGCCTCCTTGGACTCGGCGAATGGCCCATCGGTCACCACGAATCCGCCAACACCGTCGCCGCGCACCGAGGTCGCCGTCGCAGTCGGCTGAAGCGCGACCCCACCGAGCAGCGCACTCGCGCGCCGATCCATGAACTCCCGGTACTTGGGGCTGATCACCTCACCGGTTGGCTGGTCTTCGTCCCGGAAAATCAAGATCAAATACTTCGACATGTCTCAACCCTTCATAAAGCTCTTCCGCTAAGAGCATTCACCTGTTCGACGCGGTACGCCTCTGCAGATCGACAGAAAGTGGAGATTCACCTCCTACAGTCGCTGCTCTTTACGGCGCTGCCTTTTACAGGCGCTGCTCGCCGACGCTGTTGCCGCCGTCCACGGTGATCACCTGGCCCGTGACGTAGGACGCGCCGGCCGACGCGAGCCACGCGATCGCGGACGCCACCTCCGCCGCCGTCCCGCTCCGCCCGATCGGCACCTTCGGTCCCTCGTCCGACTCGCTGTCGGTCTGTGAACCGGTGCCGATCCAGCCCGGGGCGACGGCGTTGGCCGTGATGCCGCTGCCCGCTTCATCCACCGCGAGCGCGCGGGTGAGGCCGACCATCCCGGCCTTCGCCGCGGCGTAGGCCACGTCGCCGCGGGACGCCATCACCGGACCCGTGACGCTCGACACGTTGACGATCCGCCCCCAACCGGCGGCCCGCATGTGCGGCACGATGGCGCGGGTCAGCAGGAACGCGCTCGTCAGGTTGAGGTCGATCGAGCGCCGCCACTCCTCGACCGGCATGGTCACGTCCCCGGTGATCATCTCGTCCTCCCCAACGCTCACCATGCCGGCGTTGTTCACCAGAATCGTCGGGTGCACGGATGCCTCGGCGAGGGCAGCCGCGAGGGAATCGACTCCCGCGGCCGACTCCAGCCGGGCGACGAACCCGGTCGCGGCGATCCCGATCTCTTGGAGTTCGGCAACCCGATCGAAAATCCGCTCGGTCGTCGCGGTGATCGCGACGCGAGCGCCGAGCTCGCCGAGGGCTCTCGCTGCGGCGAAGCCGATTCCGGTCGGACCGCCGGCGCCGCTCACGAGGGCGACGCGGCCGTCGAGGTTCCACGCATGAGGGATTGTCATGGCGCAATGCTACCCGTGGGTCGATCCCGTGGGTCGAGTAGGGCGCTCAGCGCCCGTATCGAGACCCGGGGGACGCGGACGCTGGTCTCGGTACACTCGCTTCGCTCGCTACTCGACCCACAGAAACCCCGTCGGTCGAGTAGGGCGCTCAGCGCCCGTATCGAGACCCGACGGGGTTCCGAGGCAGAATGTGCGCGATTGCCAGAATGCCATCGCCGATTTCGAGCTCGACCTCAGCCTCGCCCGCTTCGCCGCTCGTAAGCAGAATCCCGTCGCCCTCGGCGAGGGTCTCACCCCGCCCGGTGATGACGCTTCCCTGCAGAACGATCGCGACGGTCCACCCATCGGTCCCGATCGTTGCCACCAGTCGGTGCGGACCGGTGACGATTTCGAGCGAACCGACGGCGGCATCCCGGCGCAGCATCAGATTGAGGTCGCGGATCGGTCCCGAGATCGGGGCGCCGACTACATCATCCCCGCCGTCGAACTCGATCGCCTCGAACGCGGCGACCGGGCGACTACTGCCGTTGATGGTCAGTTCGATGCCCGCGCCGGTCAGCGGAACGAGGGTGCGATCGATTCCTGGGAGATTTGAGAAGGCGGATTTGGTGACGACGTCGGCGATGCTCAGCCGCCAGTCAAATCCGGCAAGGGTTGCTCCCGGTGGCCACACGACGATCTCGGTCGTCGTGCCGAGTCCGTTCTGCCAGGGCGTACTGCGGCGACCTGCGGCGGGGAGCGACCTAGTAGCCATTGGCATCCCCCTCCCCCGCCTCATTGTGTCACTTTGTGGGTCGAATCTGTGGGTCGAGTGGGGCGTTGATGCGGGGAAACTCGTGGGTCGAGTAGGGCGCTCAGCGCGGAACCTCGGGGTCGGGTAGGGCGCTCAGCGCCCGTATCGAGACCCCCCGGACGCCGACGCCGGTCTCGATACACTCGCTTCGCTCGCTACTCGACCCACGGAAAGAGCCACTCCACCCGCGGAAAGAGCCACTCGACCCACCGAGACACACCGCTCTGCGGAAGGTCACAGCGAGCGCCCGGTAACATCACGGGGTGCCTGCCCATGTCCCTTCATTTTCCTGGGCTGTGCGTTTCGCAGTCGTCACCATTCTTGTCGGCCTTGGCGCGGGTCTCAGTGGTCTTGCCGTGAAGGCGGCACTGGTCGGCATCCAAACCGCAGCCGGCCCCTTCGACACCTTGGGGCACACTCCGCCGTGGTGGCGAATTGTCGTCCTCACCATTGCAGGGCTTATCGCGGCCGTCGGCTGGTGGACGCTCCGCCGCTGGGGCCCCGCGGTGGTCACGGTGCAAAACAGCGTGGCTGGTCGAAAAATGCCGGCAGTCTCGACGGCGGTCAACGCCGGGTTGCAGATTCTTATCGTCGGACTCGGCGCCTCGATCGGGCGCGAACTTGCTCCGCGCGAACTTTCCGCCGGGGTCGCCGGATGGTTGAGCGACAAGGCGGGGGTCGGTGCGCGCGAGCGGAGCATCCTCGTCGCTTGCGGTGCCGGCGCCGGCCTGGCCGCGGTCTACAACGTGCCATTGGGTGGGGCGGTGTTCGCGCTGGAAATCCTCCTGGCTCAAATCAACCTTGCCGCCGTGATCCCGGCTGTCGCCACGGCAGGGGTAGCCGCCCTACTGGTTGATCTCGTCATCTCCCCGACGCCGGTCTACACGATCCCCCACCTGAACGTGACACCCGACTTGACCATCGGCGCGGTCCTACTTGGCCCGGTGATCGGCGTGCTGGCCAGCGGATTTGTGCGGTTGGTTCGGATGACTGAACGGATACGACCACGTTCGTGGTGGATTCTTCTGCTCATGCCGATCACGTTCGCCCTCGTCGGGGCGGTGTCCATTCCTTTTCCGCAGATTCTGGGCAACGGACAGACTCTCGCCCAGTCGACATTCAACCCGCTGGTCCCCCTCGGACTGTTTGCCGTTCTCGCCGTGGTCAAGACTGCTACCACAGCGGCGACGATCGGCAGCGGCGCCGCGGGCGGCACCTTGACTCCCTCCCTGGCCATCGGGGCCAGCGTGGGCGCTGCCCTTGGCGGATTATGGGTTGCGGCGGCGCCGCACGATTCGGTCGCCGCGTTTGCGTTTCTGGGTGCCGCGGCATTTCTCGGTTCAAGCATGCGGGCGCCATTCACCGCGATCGTCCTTCTGATCGAGCTAACGAATCAGGGCGCGGTGCTTCTGCTGCCCACCATCCTGTGCGTGGCCGGGTCGGTGGCCGCCAGCCACCTGCTGTCTCGAATACGAGTAGCAGGCGTCGAGAAGTGAATCCGCGCGTCGGGTCTCAACACGCGTAAGGACCCGTTGGTCGAGTAGGGCGCTCAGCGCCCGTATCGAGACCGGGAGGAGTTGCGGACGGGGTCTCGATACGCTCGCTTCGCTCGCTACTCGACCCACAGAGACAGCTCGCTACTTGACCCGCAGAGACACTCCGCGGGTCGAGTAGGGCGCTCAGCGCCTGTATCGAGACCGGGAGGGCCAGTTACACAGCGACCAGCTGCGCGCTGCGCTCCCAGAGTTGCCTCGCAAGCTCCGGGTCATCCGCTTGCGCATTGACGCGGCCCAACTTGCGGCGCACGTAGTACTCCCCCGACACCCAGTCGACGCCCGGCTGCGTAGTGGCGAGCCAGACGAGCGTGTCGGCGCCCCTGTCGGGCGGCAAGAGAAGCCCGCCGAGCACGGACCGGTAGAGCATCCGCATGGGGCTCGTCGAACCGCTAGCGAAGTTGGTGCGCACGATTCCGGGATGGAACGCCGCTGTGGTGAGTCCCGTGTCGTCGAATCGCCGGGCGAGTTCCTGGGTGAAGAGGATGTTCGCGAGCTTGCTGTTGCCATAGGCGCGGTTGGGCGAATAGTCCTCGAGAGTCTCGAGATCGTCGACGTCGAGACGCCCGTACGCGGTGTTGGCAACGCTCGACGTGTTGATAACCCTGGCCTGGCTGTGCACAAGACGGTCCATCAGGAGGGTGGTGAGGAGGAATGGCGCGAGGTGGTTCACCTGGAAAGTGAGCTCGTGCCCATCGACGGTGATTTCTCGCCCGCCGAAGATGCCACCGGCGTTGTTCGCCAGCACATCGATCTGCGGGTAGTGCTCGAGCAGTTCCGTCGCGAGCCGATGCACCTGGTCGAGTCGGGAGAAGTCGGCGAGGAAGTGATCGGCATGAAGTTCCCGGGCAATCGCCGCGGTCTTCTCCCGGGAGCGTCCAACGAGCACAACCCGCTTGCCCGCGGCGGTCAGCGCCCGGGCCGCCGCCGCCCCAATTCCATCACTCGCACCGGTAATTACGACGGTTTCGGACATGAGAAAGCTCCCTCAAATCGGATGCCTGCCGCCAGTGATCCGCTGACGGCCAGTGACATTATGCCGATACATCCTGACCGACGTCTGCAGGATTGCGGCGCAGTTACCGATCTTCGCCACGTGTGCAACCCCACGACAAACCTGAGCCCATCATCTAACGTCGGACTGTGGCGCACCGGCCACGACGAGGGGTGAATTTGGCTGACAACAATTCGAAGCAACCCGAGAAGGGTGTTCCGGCCGAACTGAATCAGGACCGGTTCGTCGGACGGCAGGACCTCACCCGGTGGTCGCCGCTCGGGCAGCGTCTCGCGAAGCTCATGCACTGGATCGCCCTTCGGATCGGTGCGCATCTCGCCCTGATCATCACGCTTCTCGTCGGTGGCGTTCTCGCGGTCGGGCTCACGTCGCTATTCGCTTGGATCTACGACGCCGTGACAGAGGCCGACGGGGTGGCCGGGCTCGATCATCCGTTGCTCAATTACGTGATGAGTATTCGCTCGCCATGGCTCGACTCGGCGGTGACGGCCTACACCAACTTGGGCGGGACGATCGGAATGCCGATTCTGGCCATCGCCGTCATGGCTCTGCTCGCAATTCGTCGCAGATCGTGGACGCCGGTGATTCTGATTGGCTCGGCGGCCCTGGGATCGCTGCTCATGACGATCGCCGGCAAGCAACTGTTCGGCCGGTCGCGTCCGCCGCTGTCGGATGCCGTGCCGCCGTTCGAATACTCCCCATCGTTCCCGAGCGGGCACTCACTCAATTCGTTCGTCATCGCGGGGATCATCGCCTACCTCATCGTGCTTCGACGCAAGACCGCGACCGGGCGGGTGGTGACGATCTCTCTCGCTGCCCTGTTCGCCGTGACCATGGGCCTGACCAGGGTATTTCTGGGTCACCATTGGTTTACGGATGTTCTCGGCGCATGGGTTCTCGGGGCCGCGTGGCTCGCGATTGTGATCACCGCCCATCGGCTCTACCTCACATCCCGAAAACGTGGGAGCCGCGACCGACCCGTGGTGCCTACTCGGCGGGTTAGCGCGAGGGGTTAGCGCGGGGTGTTAGCGCGGGGTGGGGGGTATTCGCTCCTCTCTCGTCCACCCGTGGGTCCTCTCCTTCACAGGTGCCTTGCGGAGACGGCTTTCCACAGTAAATCTCGGCCTTCATCAGCAAATTTCCAATGTCAGCGGTCCATGGAACAGTTGTTCCATGGACGAAACGATCAGCGAAGTGGCAGCGGCGGCTGATGCCCTCGGTGCTGCTGCCGGTCGTTCCGTGTCCGGCGCTCTCGACCTCCTTGGCGATGAAGATCTCGCTGGGCTGTTGGCCGAGGTGGAACGCGCCGGGCGATTGATCGACACGATGCGGGTCGCAGCCGCGGCTGAGGCCGATGTCCGCTCGAACCACGACCTGGGTAACGCGGGCCTCGCCCGGCGTCTCGGTCACAGCAGGGGCACGCACCTCGTCGAGCACATCACGCGAGTCTCCCAGTCGGAGGCCGCGCGGCGCATCCAACTAGGCACACTCATTCGCTCGGGCCGAAGCCTCGACGGCCGGCCGATTCCGTCCCGATTCCCTGCGGTGGCGGCGGCAATGGGGTCGGGGCTGTTGGGCATAGATGCCGCCGCTCGCATCACCCGCTGCCTCACCCAGGCGTCGAGGGTGGCTAGCGGCGATGCGCTCCGCACGGCGGAAGAGAAACTGGTCACCGTCGCCGCATTTGAGTCGGCCGATCTTGTTGCGGTGCAGGCGCGCGTGTGGCGGGAGGCGCTGGACCCGGATGGTGCGCTCCCCCGCGACGCCGAACTGAGACAGCGTCGTGGCTTCTCGCTCGGTCGCGAGGTGAACGGCATGTCTCCGTTTTCCGGATGGGCGGATCCGACGTCATCCGCACTCCTTCGGGCCATGTTCGCCGAGGGAGCGAACCCGTCAGCGAAGCCGAGGTTCCTCGATCCCGACGACCTTCTCAATAAAGAAGAGGGCGGCGCTGAGTTCACCGGCGATTGCGGCGAGGTCATCGAGACCATTCGGGACCCGCGCACGCGTGAACAACGACAGTTCGACATCCTGATCGGCACTCTGACGGCGGGACTTCGCCGGTCGGAACACGACGGAGGCTTCCGGCCGATGACCACGGTGATGGCAGTCGTGAAGCTGACCGATCTTCGCAAGGGAACCGGCGTCGGGTGGCTCGACGACGTTGACGAACCGGTCTCAGCGGCGACGATGCAACAGTTGGCGTGTGATTCCGGCTATCGGGAAGTGCTCGTCGGAGACGGTGGAGAGATCCTGAAGCTTGGTACAGCTCAGCGGCTCTTCAGCGGCCCACAGCGAAAGGCCCTCGCGGTGCGGGACGGCGGATGCGTCTGGCCGCAGTGCACGGCTCCCCCGTCCTGGTGCGAGGCGCATCACGTCGTCGAATACAAAGATGGGGGCGCCACCGACGTTGATAACGGAGCCCTGCTTTGCTCGGCGCACCACCACATGTTGCACGCCTCGGAGTTCATCATGCGCATGATCAACGGCAAACCGCACCTCCTTACCCCGCCCTGGCTAGACCCCGATCAGCTCTTGCGCCCCCTCGGTCAAACCCGAGCGCTGCTAACCGCCTGAGCGGCGCGCAGCGCGTAGTCAGCGGGTGGAGTAGGGCGCACAGCGCCGCCTCTGCGGGTCGGGTAGGGCGCACAGCGCCGCCTCTGCGGGTCGGTTAAGGCGCAAAGCGCCCGTATCGAGACCTCGCCGCTATGAGACGGAGAAGTGCCTGAGCGCCGACTAGACCTGCGGAGGGCTCACCCGCGCCCGAGGCACTTTCGGGCGGACCAACTCGTGGCTCCCCGAGAGCAGTTGTTCCACGAGGTCATCCGGAACCGCACCGTCCAGCACTATCGTCGCCCAGTGCCGCTTGTTGAGGTGATAACCGGGGGTGATCTGCGGGTACTCGGCCTGAAGCGCGAGGCTGTCCTCGGGGTCGAGTTTGAGCGACACGCTGAGGGGATCGCCGCCGAGGGCTGAGATCGCGAAGATCTTGTCGTTGCCGCTCGTCTTGAATACGCTCGTCTCCTCCCCGAACGGGAAGGTCTCGATGGCCTGGGGAAGCGAGAGGCAGAACTCGCGCACGGCATCCGGTGTCATGCGTACGAGCGTACGCGGCGAGCGGAGATCAAGTCGGGCTTGACGACACCCGCGCGCGCTGCCGGGCGCCCGCACGTAAGAGCCCTAGGTTTCTGACAGACCGACGCGAGGGACATCAGATGCCACAGCAGCCAAAGCCGAATGGGCGATTCAGCATCCGACCGACATTCTGGATCGGTGTCGGCGCCATCGCACTGCTCGCGATCATCAGCGTCGCTTCCAGCGGCATCGGCGGACTCATCGTGATGGCCGCCCTGGCCGCCATGCTCACCGGCTTCCACTCTCTGATCACGGGCCGCAAGGGCTGGGCGGCCATCGCGAACCGCAAGGTAGCTGGCATCGTCACAATCGCCGCGTTTGTCGCCGCCGGGGTGGGCGGCTCGCTCGTTCCGCCGAGCCCTGGCACGCAGGATGCCGGCTCGGCTCGATCTGCGGCGTCCAGTTCACGGTCTTCATCGACGCCTTCCCCGACGCCGAGCTTTTCCTTCAGCGCCGAGTCCGCGCCGGATCCGGCCACCGTCACGGAGCCGGCAGAGGCCGCGTCGGTCGCCATCGCCGACTCCTCGACTACGGACACCACCGCCATCGCCTTACTGGCCACCCTGCCGATCAAGGGGAAAGCGCCGATGACCGGCTACGCGCGCACCGCCATGTTCGGCGCGGCATGGATCGACGAGGACCGCAACGGCTGCGACACCCGCAACGACATCCTGAGTCGGGATCTTACTTCGGTGCAGAAGGAGGGCTCCTGTCGGGTTGTTAGGGGGGAGCTGACGTCGCCGTACACGGGTCAGGCCATCCACTTCGTAAGGGGCCAGCTCACCTCCACCGCCGTGCAGATCGACCACATCGTCTCTCTTGGCGACGCGTGGCAGACCGGCGCGCAACAGTTGTCGCAGGCGCAGCGAGTCGCGCTGGCCAACGATCCCATCAACCTGTTCGCGGTCGACGGACGCTCGAACGAGCAAAAGAGCGACGGTGACACCGCAACGTGGTTACCGGCGGCCAAGGCTTTTCGGTGCACCTACGTCGGCCACCAGGTCTCGGTGAAGGCTACTTACGGACTGTGGGTGACCCAAGCGGAGCACGACGCGATGTTGCGCGTTCTTTCCGATTGCACGGATGCGCGTGCCGTCTCGTCGCCGTTCGCTCCGGCGCCGCCGGTGATCGTGCCCGCACCTGCTGCTCCTGCTCCTGCTCCTGCTCCCGCGGTGGTCGCGCCCGTGCCCGCGCCGCCCGTCAAGGCGGCGGCCCCGGTCGCTCCCGCACCGGCTCCCGCGCCTGCTCCCGCCGCGCCATCCGGTTGCAGTCCCAACTACTCGGGTCAATGCGTTCCGATAGTGAGCGACGTTGATTGTGCCGGTGGAGGAGGTAACGGCCCGGCATATCTCACCGGGACCGTTACTGTCGTCGGGACTGACGTGTACCAGCTCGACCGGGATCACGATGGGATCGGGTGCGACTGAGGTCGTGAGGGAGTCGGGTCTCGGAACGCGGTCTCGATACGGTCGCTTCGCGACCTACTCGACCCACGAGGACGGGGGGGGGGGGGTCGCGGGCCTACTCGACCCACGAGAGCGGGGGCGGGGCTACTCCACCGGCACGGTGGGGCGCTGTGCGTGCATCGCGTCCGCCGTTAGGGCCGCCGAGCGGAGGCGGTCGCCGATGTCGCGGGACTGGTGCGCGATGATCAGCTCGTCCGCGTTCGCGCTCTCCGCGAACTCCTCGAGGTAGGCGCGTACCTTCTCCGGAGTGCCGACGGCCGTGTATCTCATCATGTTCGCAATGTTCTGACCCTCCCGTGTGGTGAGGAAGGCATCGATCTGGTCGTCGGAGTAGTCGGGAGCCCCGGGCCCGCGAGCTATCAGGCTGCGTACGCGCGCGCGACGGGTCGTCTCGAACTGAAGCGCCGCATCCGCCTCGTCGTCGGAGGCGATCACGTTGACTCCGGCGATCACGTGCGGTTCCGCGAGCTGCGTCGAGGGGGTGAAGTCGCGACGATAGGTACGGATGGCCTCGTGCAGCGCGTCGGGGGCGAAGTGCGACGCGAATGCGTAGGGCAGTCCGAGCGCGGCGGCGAGCTGAGCGCCGAAGAGCGAGGAGCCGAGAATGTAGAGGGGAACGTCTGTTCCGGCGCCGGGAACGGCCTGCACTCCCGGGATTACCGACTCGCCGCGCAGGTAGGCCTGAAGCTCGACGACATCCTGCGGGAATTCATCCGATGCTCTCGGGTCCCGGCGCATCGCGCGAGCGGTGTTCTGGTCGCTGCCCGGCGCGCGGCCGAGGCCGAGGTCGATGCGTCCGGGGAAGAGCTCCGCGAGGGTTCCGAACTGCTCCGCAATGGTGAGCGGCGAGTGGTTCGGCAGCATGATTCCGCCGGCCCCGAGCCGGATGGTCGCGGTGTGCTCGGCGACATGGGCGATCAGGATGCTCGTGGCCGAGGACGCGATGGTTGGCATGTTGTGGTGCTCGGCATACCAGACCCGCGTATATCCGTGCTTCTCTGCGGTCTGTGCGAGGGCGACGCTTCCCGCGAAGCTGTCGCGCGGTGTCTGGCCGGGGGCAATGGGGGCGAGGTCGAGAATCGAGAGAGCAAGCGTCATGCTCTGGGTAACCCGTTCTGGCGCGAAATCGTTCCCCGATCGAGGAAGATCCCGGTGGCGGTGGTGCGATTGCGGGATCGTGCGACTCCCGCCCTGGCGCGATTGTCAACGGGCTGGTTCGAGTTGGCTTGGGTGCCTAGCGTGAAGGCACCATCCGTTCGGGAACCACGCAAGCGAGGGAGCACTCCATGAGCGACACCAACTTCGGCAGTAACTTCGACGACGACGCCGCGATTCAAAATTCCGGACCCGACGGGTTGGCGCTCGACGACGACGACCAGCAGTACCTCGGTGACGACGACCAGCTCGTTGACGACGACGAGGAACTCCTCGACGAGGACCTACTCGTTGACGACGAGGACCCCGGTCTCAAGTCGGCGAATCGGGTGGACCCGGAAACCTTCTAGTCGAAACGGACTTCCGGGGGCGAGCGAGGGCTCGTCCCCGGAACGCTCGTGGCCGGAACGCTCGTCCCCGGAACGCTTTACGCGACCTTCACCTTCGCCCTGTTGGCTTTGGCGCGCCTTGCCGTGGTGGCTTTGGCGCGCCTTGCCCTGGCCGAGTTCACCTTGGTCGAGTTCGCCTTGGTCGATTTCGTCTTTGGCGCGTTCGCCTTGGCCATGGCCGCCAGGGCGAGGGCCGTTGGCATCAAACCGGAGCGGCCGTGGGTCGAGTGGCCGTGGGTCGAGCGGCCACGGCTCGAGCTACCGAGGCTCGGTCCTAGCCTCTTGGCCCGGTCTGCGAGTGCGGTCCAGTCTGCGAGGGTGACCCGGTTTGCGAGGGCGGTCAGATTCGCGACCGTGGCCCAGTTCGCGAGCGCGGCCATTCTGGGAGACCCGGACTGGCCCTGCAATAAGCGCCGGGCTACCACTGTTCCCCCACCGACGAGCAGTATCCACGCGATGGCACGCCGCCCTGCCGTGCGGCCTTCGCCGTTCCATCCGCCCGATACCTCGGCATCATCGGCCGGGGCGGGCGCGTAGAGCGTCCCGGTGGTGTCCCCGGATCGGTGCTGGCGGGACAGGTGCGCCTTGTCGGTCTGCAGCGCCATTTGGGTCTCGACGAGTGCCGGCGTCTTGCGGTGTTGGCGCACGAGCGCCTGCCCGGCGCGCCCGATCACCAACTCCGACCTCGGAGCGGAGGCCAGTCGCACGATCGCCTTCGCGACCTGATTCGCCGAGTAAACCGGTGGCATGGCAACGACCTCACGACCGGTGTAGTTAGCCGAGTGGCGGAAGAACGGTGTGTCGATCGTCGGCGGAACGACCGTCGCGACGTTCACGCCCTTCAGATTCTTGAGCATGAGTTCCGACCGCAGACTCACGCCGAGCGCTCGAATGGCCGCCTTGGACATGCCATAGGGCGCGGTGTACGGCTGCGCGACTTCCCCGACAAGCGACGCGACGTTGATGAGCACCCCCTTCTTCTGCCGGGACATCACCTCGAGCGCAGCGCGAGCGCCGTAGACGTAGCCCATGATGTTGACGTCGATCACGCGACGGAAGTCGTCGAGCGGCATGGTCGCGAAGGGCGCGAAGACGGAGACCGCCGCGTTGTTCACCCAGACGTCGATGCGTCCGAAGTTCTCGACCGCGGTGTTCGCGAGTTCGAGCACCGCTTCCTCGTTCGTGACGTCGGTCGGCACGGCGATCGCTTGCGCACCGATGGCGTTGAGTTCGTCGACCAGCTCATCGAGGGAGCGCTGCCGTCGGCTGGCGAGCACGAGCCTCGCGTGCTGCTTTGCGAAGCGGATGGCGGTGGCTCGGCCGATGCCGCTCGAGGCTCCGGTAATGACTACGACCTGGTTCTTGGGCATTCGTACTCTCCTGACGTTCGTAGGGACTGACGTTCGTAGGGACTGACGTTCGTAGGGACTGTTCGGGAGCGGAGGCACATCCCGAGCGCGCGCCTCCGCGAGGACTGCACTCGAGAGTTCTCTCGGGTTGGGACGCGGTCAAGCGGTTGCGACGAGGAAATTGAGTCAGTCAGGCCGGCCGAGACTCGGCGTGAACAAGCGCGTCCCTCGCCAACAGCGTCGCGCCGGCGACCGCGGCCGGCATGATGATCACGGCCGCGAACGGCACGAGGAAAAGCAGGTAGGTCACGACTCCGAAGCCGAGCGCCGCCGCCCGGTCGCCGGCGAGCACGCGGCGACGCTGCCGGAGGGTGAAGCCACGGGCGTCGAACGAATAGCCGGTCAATTCGACCGAAAGCAGCCAGCCGCCGACTATTGCGCCGATCACCGGGACAACGGTCTGGCCGACGATCGGGATGAATCCGCAGGCGAAGAGCAGGATGCCGACCGTCGCGGTGAGTGCGAGCAGCCGGAGCCCGATGCCGATGCCGCGAACCGCGGAGCGCCAGAACGGCTCCTCGACGGCGGGCGGTTCGCCGCCGCGCTGTCGTTCGACCGTCCGCCAGATCCGCTCGTAAAAGACATCGCCGACGGCGAGGGTGACCGCGACGAAACTGAATACCGCGAGAAGCACGACCGCGCCGGTGAGCCCGGCGCCGGCGAAGATCCGCACCCCTGAGCGCCACGGCTCCACCCAGCCACTCGCAAACGGCGTGACCGCGGCGGCGATGGCATCGAGGTGCAGAACGAACAGCACGATGGCCGCGGCGTACAGCGCGCCGACGATGAGGGCCGGAATCGCGCCGAGCAGCATGAGCCTCGGTGA
The DNA here is from genome assembly GCA_025464975.1 of Microbacteriaceae bacterium. Classification (GTDB taxonomy): domain Bacteria; phylum Actinomycetota; class Actinomycetes; order Actinomycetales; family Microbacteriaceae; genus Lacisediminihabitans. The sequence continues at coordinate 45,909 of JAODMT010000008.1, forward strand.
GCGCGCCCACAGTCGCAGGCCGGAACCGAGGTAGCGCACCCCGGCGAGGAAGCGCCGCGGAGCGCTAGCGCGGCGTGCGACGGTCGTCATTTGTTCAGCGTAGAACCTCGGTCCTAGGCTCGATTGATGACCGGCAGCAAGTTCCTCCCCCGCGGGGGAGTCAGTTTGGAAGTCCTCCGTGCCGAGGCGCAGCAGGAACTCGACACCGTCGTGCTCGAGAGACTGCACGCCGGCGAGGATCCGTGGGCCTTCATGGAGGAGCTGCCGACGGTGGACGAACTCGTTGTCTATCTGCTGCGAGCGGATGCCATCAACGCGAACGACGGGCAGCATCCGTCCCCCACCCGGGAATATCGCGTGCTGCGGCAGATTGCTCTCGACTACCCGTCGCTCACCCGGACAGTGTGGGCAATGCTCGGTCGGCACGGAGCGGTCTCGGAGCGCGCGCAGGGTCATCCGTCCTGAACGCCTGAGAGGTCGGGGGCGCGTGAGAGCATGGACGGATGCCTCCCGAGTCCGCCCCCATGGTGGACGTCACCGACATCATGCGCCTCGTCGGACCATCGTCCTTCCAGCGCGGACTCGGTTACGCCCGCGGCGGCGCAGTGATCGACCTGGCCTGGGACGGCCCGCAACAGGAGCTGCGCGGAACGGTGCTCGGCTCGCGGCCGGAGGCGTATCACCCCACGGCAACCCTCGCCGGGGGCAAGCCGGTGAGCAGCTCCTGCGACTGCCCCGTCGGGTTCGACTGCAAGCACGTCGCGGCAACGCTGCTGCAGAGCAACACCGTGCTGGTGCAGCAACTCGAACGCGCGAGCTCCATTCAGCGCGCACGTCCCAAGGCCGCCGACTGGAAGACCGCGGTCGCCGCGCTCACCGTCTCCCCGACCAACCCTGGCGTCCGGAGCACGAGCATGGGGCTGCTGTTCGAACTGCGCGAACAGATTCCCCGTTCCCGCGGCCGCTGGAACGGGCCGTCGGCGAAGCCTGCGACGGCCGCGACCACAGCCGCTGTACGACTCGGGGTGCGGCCGGTGACCCTGAGCGACACCGGAAACTGGACGCGCGGCTCCGTCACCTGGAACTCGCTCAGCTACCAGGTGAACCGCCTCGGCCTTCGTGAGGAGCAGCACCGCTGGTTCTCCCAGTTCTCGGCGTTGCACCGCGCGACCCGGGACACCTTCAGCGGGCAGGAGCCGGACTGGCTCTACCTCGAGGACTTTCACAGCCCGCTGTTCTGGCAGCTGCTCGAGGACGCCGAGGCGCGCGGGATCGCCCTCGTCACCGGCAAGAAGGCAACGAGCGTGACCGTCGGCGAGCACGCGCGGGTCAGTATCGATGCGTCACTGGCGACGGATCTGACGCTGTCGCCCGTCGTCGAGATCGACGGACGCACGCACCCGGTGAGCTCCGTCGGCACAGTCGGTGATCACGGCGTCTACGCCTTCGCGTTCGACCCGCGGCTCAGCCTGACCCTCGCCCGGACATCCGCCCCGCTCACCGAGAAGCAGCGGTCCCTGCTCGGGGACGCGCAGTTCGGCAGCGGCAGCGACAGCGACAGCAACAGGGACAGCGCCGTTGTGATTCCGGCGCACGACGTCGAGGAATTCCTGAGCGACTACTACCCTCGGCTCCGGCGCAGCATCGACGTAACGAGCACCGACGACTCGCTGAGTCTTCCGCCGGTTCCGCCGCCGGTGCTCGTCGCGACGGTGACGTTCCTGCCCAAGCAACGACTGACCATCGGCTGGGCGTGGAAATACGGGACCGAGCGCAAGTCGGTTCGCGGCAACACCGATCGCAACGGGGACGATCGGGATGTCGCGACCGAGAGGGAAATTCTCGACCGGGTGGAGCGGATGCTCGGCCCGGTCTCCGGGTCGACGCTCGACGGCCTCGACGCGGCCGACTTCGCCGACCGCACGCTGCCCGAGCTGCAGGCGGTCGACGGCGTGGTGATCGAAACGGTCGGCGACCGTCCGGACTACACCGAGCTCACCGGCGCCCCGAAGCTCACCTTCACTACGATGCCGACCGACAAGCGGGACTGGTTCGACCTCGGGGTGTATGTGGCGATCGACGGCCGCAACGTGCCGTTCACCACAATCATCAAGGCGCTGTCGAAGGGCGCGAAGAAGCTGCTGCTCATCGACGACTCGTACCTCTCGCTCGAGCAGCCGGTGTTCGAACAGCTCAAGGCGCTCATCGACGAGGCATCCGCCCTTCCGGAATGGGAGACCGGGCTGCGGATCAGCCGCTACCAGGCCAGCCTCTGGGCCGATTTCGAGGACCTCGCCGACGAGACCGTGGAGGCGACGGAGTGGCGGGACACCGCCCGGGGGCTGCTCGCGATCGACACGGTCGAGGCGACCGAGCCGCCCGCCGCCCTGCTCGCGACGTTGCGCCCCTACCAGCGCGACGGCTTCGATTGGCTCGCCCTGCTCTGGAAGCACCGGCTCGGCGGCGTGCTCGCGGACGACATGGGCCTCGGCAAGACCCTGCAGGCGCTCGCCCTCATGGCTCACGCGACCGAGGGAATGGCGCCGGCCGAGCGGGCCCCGTTCCTCGTCGTCGCCCCCACCTCGGTCGTGCCGAACTGGGTCACCGAGGCGGGCCGCTTCACCCCGGCCGCGACGGTTCGGAGCGTCGCGACCACCCGGCAGTCGATCGAGGCCGTTGTCACAGGCGTGAATGGCGCGGATGGCGCGGACATCGTCGTCACCTCCTATGCGCTGTTCCGGCTCGATTTCGAGTCGTACCAGTCAATCGACTGGGCCGGGCTGATTCTCGACGAGGCGCAATTCGTGAAGAACCCGGCGTCGAAGGCCCACGAGGCCGCCGTCGCCCTCCGCACACCGTTCAAGCTCGCGATCACCGGCACCCCGATGGAAAACAGCCTCATGGACCTCTGGTCGCTGTTCTCGATCGTGGCCCCGGGGCTGTTCCCGTCCGCCCGCCGGTTCACCGAGGAATACGTTCGACCGGTCGCCGCCGGAGCCGGCCAGGAGCTCATCGCGAAGCTGCGGCGCCGCATCCGTCCGTTGATGATGCGGCGCACAAAGGAACTGGTCGCGACCGAGCTGCCGGAAAAGCAGGAGCAGGTGCTGCGGATCGACCTCGCGCCGCGGCATCGCACCCTCTACGACACATTTCTGCAGAAGGAGCGGCAGAAGCTGCTCGGCCTCATCGAGGACCTCGACCGCAACCGGTTCATCGTGTTTCGGTCGCTCACTCTGCTTCGCCTGCTCAGCCTCGACGCCTCACTCGTCGACGAGTCGTATTCCGACATCCCCTCGGCGAAGCTCGACGCCCTGTTCGAACAGCTCGAGGACGTCGTGGCGGAGGGGCACCGGGCCCTCGTCTTCAGCCAGTTCACGTCGTTCCTGCGCAAGGCGGCGGCCCGCATGGATGCCGCCGGCATCGCCTACGAGTACCTGGACGGGTCGACTCTCTCGCGCGCCGAGGTGATCGCGCGGTTCAAGGACGGCGACGCTCCGGCGTTCCTGATCAGCCTCAAGGCCGGCGGCTTCGGGCTCAACCTGACCGAGGCCGACTACGTGTTCCTGCTCGACCCGTGGTGGAATCCGGCGACCGAGACGCAAGCCGTCGACCGCACCCACCGCATCGGGCAGACCCGGTCGGTCAACGTCTACCGGCTGGTTGCCTCCGGCACCATCGAGGAGAAGGTCATGGCGCTACGCGACCGCAAGGCCGAACTGTTCGACGCGGTGCTGGATGATGACGCCGCGTTCTCGTCGTCGCTCACGGTCGAGGACATCCGCGGGCTGCTCGAGGGCTAGTGCTGGCCGGGGCTCGGGGTCGGGGCGAGAAACGCCTCGATTGCCCGGGCGAGGGAGAACGGGTCTTCGACCCCACACAGCTCACGCGCCGAGTGCATCGACAGCAACGGAATTCCGACGTCGAAGGTGCGGATGCCGAGCCGGGTCGCGGTGATCGGCCCGATGGTCGACCCGCACGGCACCGAATTGTTGGACACGAACTCCTGGTACTCGACTCCGGCCTGGCGGCAGGACCGGGCCCACTCCGCGGCGCCCTCCGCATCCGTGGCGTAGCGCTGGTTCGCGTTGATCTTGAGGAGCGGGCCACGGCCAACGAGCGGACGGTTCGCCGGGTCGTGCCGCTCCGGGTAGTTCGGGTGGACGGCGTGCCCGGCATCGGCGGAGAGGCACCAGGACTTGGCGAAGGCGCGAGCCCGGTCGAAGGCGCTCGCCTCACCGGCGATGCGAAGCAGCACGCTCTCGAGGAACGGCCCACCCGCACCCGAGCGGGTGTCGCTCCCGACTTCCTCGTGGTCGAACGCGGCGAACACGGTGATCGGCCGGTCGGCGGAGTCGTCTTCCGAGGCGCCAACCATGGCAAGCAGCGCAGTGAGGCCGGCGTGCACGGACGAGAGGTTGTCGAGCCGGCCGGAGGCGAACAGGTCGCGGTTCAGACCGAACACCTGCCCTTCGGCGGTGTCGGCGACAACGATGTCGTAGCCGGCGACGTGGCGCCCGGCGCGGCCGACGAGCCCGGCAAGGTGCGCGATGATGTCGGCGTCGGCGAGGGAACCGGTGCCGATCACCGGGTTGAGGTGCTGCTGCGGATTGAGGGTGAGCCCCTCGGTATTCACGCCGCGATCGAGGTGCACGGCGAGTTGCGGGAAGCGCAGGAGCGGCCCGGTGCGCACGAGTGCCGACGTTCCGTCGTCGAACACCAGGCGGCCCGCGAACTCCAACTCCCGGTCCAGCCAGGAGTTGAACAGTGGGCCGCCGTAGACCTCGACGCCGGCCTGCAGCCAGCCGTTCGACGCCGTCGTCGGCTTCGGCTTGAGCTTGAATCCCGGCGAGTCGGTGTGTGCGCCAACGATCCGGAACGGAGTCGTCGGCCCGGCCGCCGCGGGTTGCACCCAGGCGATTATCGCCCCGTCGCGCACCACGAATCGCCGTCCCCCGTCGGCCGGCCAGGCGTCGGCCTCGTCCAGCCTGGAGAACCCGGCGGTCTCGAGGAGCCTCGCGGCCTCCGCGACCGCGTGGAACGACGACGGCGACGCCCGGATGAAACTCGCGAGATCGGCAAGGTGCTCGGTGGGGTGAGCGGTCGAATGAACGGTCGAGTTCGTCATCCGCCAATTCAAGCACCGCTACTCTCGAACGGTGACCGATACCGCACGAAACGACTTCCTTACCGCAGCAATCGACAGTGAGTCTGCCGATCGGCTCGAGGCGCAGGGCTTGAGGCTCGCCCTCGTCGACACCTCAGACACCGATTCGCTCGGGGAGTGGTTGCGGGCCGAGAATCGTGGATTCTACGGAAGCGCGATGGACAGCGACACACTGGAGTTCGTGCTCCCCCGCATCGCCGGGCGCCGTACCACGGGCGTGTGGGACGACTCGGCGGCCGAACCGGCGACCCCGGTGTCGACCGTGAGTATCTGGCCAGCGGAGCTCACCGTACCGGGCAACTCGAGCGTCACCGCCTGGTCGATCGCCGCGGTGACCGTCGCCCCCACCCACCGTCGGCTCGGCATCGCCCGGGCGATGATCGAGGCCGAGTTGCGCACCGCGGCGTCGCTCGGCGTCCCGGTCGCCGCACTGACTGTCTCTGAGGCCACCATCTACCGCCGCTTCGGCTTCGGCCCGGCGGCGATGATCGCCGATTGGACCATCGACACCGCTCGCGCGGCCTGGACCGGTCCCCGCTCCGGCGGTCGAGTGCACTTCGTGTCGCCCGAAGACCTGCTCGTCGACGGCCTCGAGCTCGTCGAGAGGGTGCGGCTCGAGACACCGGGTCACATGGCCTTCGACGGCATCCTGTGGGAGCGACTCCTCGGGTTCACCGGCGCTCAGGACGCGGGAAAGCACCTGCGAGTCGTGCGCTATGACGATGAGGACGGTGAGCTGCAGGGTTTCGCCGCATACAAGGTCACCGAGACCGGCGCCGACTTCAGCAAGCACTCCGTCGAACTCGGCTTCTTCGTCGCCGCGACGGATGACGCCTACGCGGGCCTCTGGCGTTTCCTGCTCGAACTCGACCTCGTGAGCACCATCACGGCCCCGCTTCGGTCAGTGGACGAGCCGGTCGCCTGGCAGGTCGCCGATCCGCGAGCCGTGACCCGCGCTTCCGTTCGCGATCACCTCTGGATTCGTGTGCTCGACGTGCCGGCCGCTCTCTCCGCCCGCACCTACCGGGCCGCCGGCCACATCGTCCTCGACGTCGAGGACGATCTCGGCTTTGCCGACGGGCTCTTCCTTTTGACCATCGCCGACGACGGGACCGCCATGGTCGAGCAACTGCACGGCGAAGCCCCGGTCGACGCCGCGGCGATCGCGCTCACCGTCGCCGACCTCGGTTCGCTCTATCTGGGTGGCGTCTCCGCATTCACCCTCGCGCGGGCCGGACGGATCACCGAACTGCGGCCCGGTTCGGCCGCCGCGATCGACGATGCCTTCCGCTCGGTTGTCGCCCCGTGGCTGAGCATCTGGTTCTGAGTGCCGTGTTTCCTAGCCCTCTGGGCGCTGGAACCAGGGCGGGTACACCGCGACCTTTGGACTGTGCTCCGAAGTCCGGAGGATGCGGCGCACCCCCTCGCGGGCCTTGTCGTTGGCGACGCCGATGAGTGTCACCAGCTCAAAGGGGAAGGCGTCCTTCACGAGCAATTCGGCCTCGACGATTGTCTCGGCGTTGTCGTCGTTGCGCAGCTTGCGAAGCATCCGCTGGCTCGATTCGGTCGAGGCGGCGAAGCGAGTGAGCACGTGGGCGGCGTCACCGTCGCTGACGACGATATCGCCGTCCTCGCTGTGGTCGGCCGCATGCTTGACGGTGCTCACGAGCAGCACGAAGTCCGCCGGCGCCGACCCGATGGCATCCTCCGAGAGGCGCGGGTCTGCGGTCTCCGACCGGATGTCTTCCCAGATCGTCGCGTTCGGAACGAGAAAGAACGGTACGAAGTCGGCGACGTTCGGGCTTCCGAGGCCGGACACGGCGGTGTTGCGACGGGATTCGCGCGTCGCGGGAGAGGAGATGTCGACGGCCGGCCGCGACGTCCAGGCCGTGCTCGAGTCGGCCAGAAGCGAACCGGTGGAGAGGATGTCGGCGAGGTTGCTCACGTGAGTGAGGTGATAGATCCGCTGGTCGTCGACGCTTTCCACCGTCTTGGTTGCGGATGACGCCACGCGACGACTCACGGCAGCCTTCGCCCGCGCGTTCCGCTGTCCGGCGGCCGTCACGACTTCGAGCACCGGAACCGGCTTAGGGAAGCACTGGTCACACAGTCCTGCTTCAAGTCCGTGAATACATTCGGCCACAGCGGAACCTCTCGTTACGAAGGAGATCCGTGATCGACAGACTCCACCCCCAACGTTACGGGAGATTTCGCCGATCGGTGCACGGCAAATGTTTCGTCGCGTGACGTGCGTAGCTGACATTGGCGGCGACCGAACCTAGCCTGTTAGTCAGTGCCCACTGGCTGTCGCCTGTTAAACAGTCGCCGCGCACGCAATCGAACGGGTTGCAATCAAACGGATCGGAGGTCAGCATGTCGAATCTCACGCCACAGGTGCAGGTGGCCATGCTGTGCTCCCACTCCGACGAGGACTCCTGCGTTCTCACCGAGGCAGGCCACACCGTTTCCGCAATCCGGTTGGTCGTGAGCGCGGCCACCCCGAGCAAGTGGCGCGATGGAATCGTGACCCGGGTATCGGGCGACTCTGGCTGGCTCCGCGTCGACCTGCTTGAGCCGTCAGCGGATGGCGAAGCCGGAACGGTCTGGGTCTGGAACCATTCCGACCTCTCCACGCTCTTGCGCACCGGCGAGCCGGTCGCGCTCCACGCCCTCTACGGAATTCTCGCGGTCGGGGCCGAGCGATTCAGTGTCCTCGTTGACTAACTAACGCGTCTACATCGGCTTGGTGGCCATCGAATCCACCATTCGCTGGCAGACCCGCATGCTCTGGCGGCACACCTCCGCGCACATCGCGCAGTCCGAGTTCGATTTCGCCTGGGCGTCGCACGCGTCGGCGCATGCGCCGCACATGACGACCATCGCCTGAAGCATCGCCCTCATCGCCGGCTGGCTCATGCCGGTCGGCCGAAGCATCATTCGCATCATCGTGTTCGACATGTCGGCGCAATTGAGACACATGTCGAGACACATCGCCATGCTGTCGTCACCCTGGGCCATGGCCCCGCCGCCCGTCGTGCCGCTCATCATGCCGCTCATCATGCCGCTCATCATCGAGCCAGCGCACATCGTGCATGCCTGTTCGCTCGCGGAACAGGCCTCGATACACTCTTGCACGAGCGCCAGGTTCAGTCCCTGCAGGGAATCCGAGTGCATTTCCATCATTTGCATTGCGGTATTCGACATCGTGTCTCTCCAGCCTGGGCTGCCGAGCGTCGGACGGTCCGGCGCCGCGCGAACGGCCCGATCGCCCCAATTTACGCCGCGAGACCCGCCCTGTCTGCCCCCAGCGAAGACGCGCAGTCGATAGGCGCTCCCGAGACGCACGTAGGCTCTGGGCATGATGGTTCCCTTCCTCTCCGCGAGATCCCGAGAGGCACTCGACCGACTGGCCGCGAGTGAGAGGACGGATGCCGACCCGCTCACCCGGCTGCGAGCCATCCGGGACCTCACCGCCGCCCTCGAGACCGAGCCTGCGCTACTCGCGAGCGTTCGAGACGCGCTCGCCGCCGGAGAGTCCTGGCAGTCGATCGCCGACGCGGCCCGAATCGGATCTGCGGCGGCAAAGTGGCGCTGGCAGGGCTCGGACGAAGAAATCGCCGCGCGGCTGGAGGCCGGCCGCAAGCGATCGGCCCGTCCAAGCAGCGTCCCAACCGATCTGCCCGGCCTCTCGGTCTCCGACGCGGCGAAGAGCCTCGGGGTGAGCGCACAGGCGATATACCTGCGCATCTCACGCGGAACCCTCACCGCGACAACGGTGACCCTCGACGACGGGCGGAGCTACAAGCGGGTCATGCTGCCCTGAACGCGGCGTGATCGGAATCCGACACCGTGCGGAGGTCCTCCCCGAACTCGAACGTCGCCGTGACGAACCGACCGGCTAACGCGTCGGGGAGCCAATACTTCGCGTCGTCCCACATCCGTTCGACCGGTGGTTCGGCGAGGGAAAACCACTCGGGGGCGAGCTCGTCGGACTCCACCGGCTCCCCGGTCCAGTCGCGGCACAGGTACACCCACGACTTTTGACTCCACGACGGCCGGAACGGGAACGGGTAGGTCAGCTCGCCGACGAGTCGCACAGCGCCGATGAGGATCGAGGTCTCTTCCGCGACTTCGCGCGCTATCGCCTGCTCCGGTGTCTCCCCCGGTTCGACCTTGCCGCCCGGCCCGACCAGGTTTCCCTCGCCGAGGCCGACCTTCTTGCGCCCGAGCAAAATCTCGTCGCCGTCCGCTCCTGCCCGGATGAGGTAGCAGACGCACACCTCGGGCAATCGCATACAAACCAGCCTAGGCCGCCTCGCCGCTCCACTAGCGTCTTCTCGAATCGCCGCGCGAGTACAGTGGCGCTGAGATGTCGTTCAGTCGCCGGAGTTTTCTCATTGGGGCGGGTTCAGGGCTTTCCCTGCTCGTATTGACTGCTTGCTCTGACGGCGGTCCCCAGCCGACCCGGTCACCAACACCGACGCCGACACCGGCCGTTCCGCGGCCGTCGGCCATGCTGCGGAGCGCCTGGACCACCGATCCGTTCGCGCGCGGCTCGCACAGCTTTATCCCGGCGGGATCGACCCCCGCGGGGCGCGACGACCTCGCGACCCCCGTTCTCGGCCGGGTGTTCTTCGCCGGCGAGGCGACTTCGACCGACCTGCCCGGCACCGTGCTCGGCGCGCAGGCCAGCGGATCCCGCGCGGCGAGCCAGGTCGCGAGTGTCGCCCAACCGGGTGAACGCATCGCGGTGATCGGAGCGGGGGTGGCCGGCGCCGAGGCCGCCCGAAATCTCACCCTCGCCGGCTACAACGTCGTGGTGATCGAGGCACGCAATCGGGTCGGCGGACGCATCGACAGTCGAAAATCGAGCTCCTGGCCGGTCGGCGTCGAGCTCGGCGCGTGGCGGTTGGCCCGGCAACCCGACGCCGTACTGCTCTCCCAGCTCACGAGCCTCGGGGTGCAGACGAACCCGCTGTCGCCGTCGCTGCTGGCGTCCACCTCCGCGAGCGCCACCGCCGATCCGATTGGCTCGAAGGCGGTAGCGGATGCCGCGGCCTGGGCGGCCGCGCAGCCGACGGATTCGAGCCTCGAGAAGGCCCTCGACAAATCGGGGGCGGCACGGGCGGCAGACGGGACAGACGTCAACGGGCTCGCCGGATCCGGCTTGCTCGACCACCAGCTTCAGTGGATTGCGACGGCGACCGGCGCCGACCCATCGGCGCTGTCGAGCTGGTACGCGGTAAACGACATCGCAGCGTACGACCGGGTGGTCACCGGCGGGTTCGACCGACTCGTCACTGACGCCCTCACCGGCGTGACCACCTCACTCTCGACCGCGGTCGCCGGGGTGTCGTACGGAGACTCGGGGGTCAGCCTCAAGCTCGGAACCGGCGAGTCGCTCGCGGTGGATCGCGCGGTCGTCGCGGTGCCGCTTGGGGTGCTCAAACGCGGCTCGATCACCTTCGACCCGCTGCTGCCGCTCGCGCACCGCTCGGCGATCGCCGAGATCGGGGTCGGCACGGTCGAGACCGTGTGGCTCCGCTTCAATAAGCCGTTCTGGTCAACGGATGCCGCCGCGTGGGGGCTCATCGGCACCGACAACGACATCACCACCTGGGTTAACCTCGAGGCCATCACCGGCGAGCCGGTGCTGGTCGGCATCGTTGGGGGCCGCGCCGCCCGCGACATCGTCGGCCTGAGCGACGACGAACTGATCGCTGCCGCGATGCGATCCCTCGAGCCGTTCGCGGAGCTCTGATCGCCCCGACCGGCGCTGGGCGCGTGCCCGTTCGGCCAGCGGAGTCACGCGGCTGAGAGCCACCAGCCCGCTCGCGACCCCGCAGAACAGCACGAGCGCCGCCGCGGAGAGCGGCCCGAGTCCGCCGAGGCCGGTCACCTGCGCCGGGTCGAGGAAGAAGTACGGGTACCAGCCGACTATCTCGCCACGGACGAGGGTGAAAACGCCCCAGGCCGCGGTGAACGTCACCGTGAAACCCACGGTTCGCCACGGCGCCCGGCCGCGCCCCGGCGCGCTGACCCAGTCGAGAATCGCGACCGCCGGAAGCACGAAGTGCAGCAGCTGATCCGACAACGGAACGTCGATCCGCAGCCCGCGCTCCCCGGACTGCGCGACGATGACGCCGAAGATGACACCGGATGACACGGTGAGACTCAGTGCGGTGGCCCGAGCCGTGTCGAGCCACCGCGCGTCGTCGAGGCCACGCAACGACGCGATCCCGGCAAGAACCGTGACGACGAGGAAGACCAGGTTGCTCTGCACGGTGAGGTAGGCGAAGAAGTTCCCCGGGGTGAAGGTGGCCGAGCCGAGCCCCCACACGAACCGGAAGACCAGCGCGGCGGCACAGAGTGCCGCAACGCCCAGTCGAAGGGCGCCGAAAGCCGCCCGAATCCTCACCAGCTCGGAAACGGCGCTACAGGCCGGGGACGTGTCGGATGTTGGAACGCACCATCTGCACTGCCTCCCCGACGCCGCCGTTCAGAACGAGCTTCGACATGGCGAGCGAGAACCCCTTGACCTGATCGAGGCTGATGGCCGCGGGCAGGGACAGCGCGAGCGGGTCGGTCACGACGTCGACGAGCGCCGGCCCGTTGTGAGCGAACGCCCGCTCGAGTGCGCCGCGAAGCTCCTGGGGATCCTCCACCCGCTGCGCGAAGATGCCGAGAGCGTTCGCGACCGCCGCGTAGTCGACCGAGGGAACGTCGACGCCGAAGTCCGGATAGCCGTCGACGAACATCTCGAGCTTCACGAGTCCGAGGGTGGAGTTGTTGAATACGACGATCTTGACCGGAAGCCGGTAGGTCATAACGGTGAGCAGTTCGCCCATGAGCATCGAGAGGCCGCCGTCGCCCGACATGGTGACGACCTGACGGTCCGGGTAGGCGAATTGCGCACCGATCGACTGCGGGAGCGCGTTCGCCATCGAGCCGTGCAGGAAGGAGCCGATGATGCGCCGCTTGCCGTTCGGGGTGATGTAGCGTGCCTGCCACACGTTGCTCATTCCGGTGTCCGCGGTGATGATCGCGTCATCCGCGAGCACCTCATCAAGCACACTCGCCGCGTACTCCGGGTGGATCGGGGTGAGCGTGTCCACGTCGGTGTACTTTCCGACGACGCTCGTGAGCAGTTTGTGGTGCCGCGCGACCGTCTTGTCGAGGAAGCCGCGATCGGTCTTCTCCGCGACGAGCGGGGTCAGGGCGGCGAGGGTCGGCAGCACGTCACCGTGCACGGGATGCGCGACGCTGGTTCGGCGGCCGAGGTGCGACGCGTCCGCGTCGATCTGCGCGATGACCGCTTCCTTGGCATCCGGCAGAAACTGCTCGTAGGGAAAGTCGGTGCCGAGCAGAATCACGAGGTCGGCGTCGTGGATGCCGGCGTGGGCGGCGCCATAGCCGAGGAGACCGGTCATGCCGACGTCGAGCGGGTTGTCGTATTGGATCCACTGCTTGCCTCGAAGCGAGTGCCCGATCGGGGCGGCGATCCGTTCGGCGAAGGCGATGACTTCGTCGTGGGCTCCCTCGACGCCGGCTCCGGCGAAGATGGCGACCGTCTTCGCGTCGTTGATCGCCGCGGCGAGGGCGGCGACACCCGCGGCATCCGGAACGATCGTCGGGCGGCCGGTCGGTGTGAACAGCGGGGCGGTCCCGACGGCCTCGAGCTCGGCGATGTCACCCGGTAGGGCGACGACGGCTACCCCGCCGAGACCGGTGGCGTGCCGGATTGCCGAGTTGACGACCCGGGGAGCCTGAGCCGCGGTGGAGACGAGCTCGCAATAGTTCGAGCACTCGACGAAGAGCCGTTCGGGGTGTGTCTCCTGAAAGTAGCTGCTTCCGATCTCGACGCTCGGGATCTGGCTCGCGATGGCGAGCACCGGGGCTCCAGAGCGGTGCGCGTCGTACAGCCCGTTGATCAGGTGGAGGTTGCCGGGACCGCAGCTCCCGGCGCACACCGCGAGCTCACCGGTGAGCTGAGCGTAGGCGCTCGCGGCGAAGGCCGCCGCCTCCTCGTGACGCACGTGAATCCAGTCGATTCCGCCCTTGGCGGAGCCGCCGGTGCGACGGACCGCGTCGACGATCGGGTTGAGGCTGTCCCCCACGATCCCGTAGATGCGGTGAACACCGGCTTCGATGAGTTGGGCGATGAGCTGGTCTGCGACGGTTTTTGCCATGCAATTAAGTAAACGCCTTGCCCCCGCCGCGGTCCAACTGACGTCGGGCTCACGTTCAGGTTCGAATCCAGCCGGTTCGCTTTCGCGCGCAGCGTGGGGCGGCGCCGGGCAAGTACGCTCGAACCTTGTGACCTTTACGACAGCGGACCCATTCACCACTCGGCCCACCCTTCGCGGAACGTTCGGGATGGTGGCCTCCACACACTGGTTGGCCAGCGCGTCGGCCCAGGCCGTGCTCGAGCGTGGCGGTAACGCCTTCGACGCCGCCGTCGCCGGAGCGTTCGTGCTTCACGTCGTCGAGCCGCACCTCAACGGGGCCGGCGGCGACATGACCGGGGTCTTCGCGACCGCGGAAGAACCGTCCGTTCCCCTCGTGCTCGTCGGGCAGGGTCCCGCCCCGCGAGCGGCGACCGTCGAGCATTACCGGGCGGAGGGACTCTCTCTCGTGCCGGGCGCCGGGGCACTCGCCACGGCGGTACCCGGGGCGGTCGACGCGTGGCTGCTGTTGCTTCGCGACTACGGAACCTGGGAGCTCGGCGACGTGCTCGCCTTCGCCATCGGGTACGCCCGCGACGGGCATCCGCTGCTCGGTCGGGTGGCAACGACCATCGCGACCGTGTCGGCGCTGTTCACCGAGCATTGGCCGTCGTCCGCGGAACGGTGGATGCCGGGCGGCCGGATTCCGCAGGAGGGCGAGCTGGTGAAGAACGCGGCGTACGCCCGCACCCTCGAGCGCCTCGTGGACGCGGCATCCAGCACGGCCCCGACCCGGGAGGCGCGGATTGATGCGGCGCGAGCGGAGTGGAGCACCGGTTTCGTGGCGAAGGCGGCGTCGGAGTTCGTGCGAGAGCCGCACCGCCACTCCTCGGGCACCGACCATGCCGGGGTCATCGACGAGGACGACTTCGCGGAATTCAGTGCGACCATCGAACCGGCGACGACCCTCGAGTTCCGCGGCTACACCATCGCGAAGACCGGACCGTGGGGGCAGGGTCCGGCTCTGCTGCAGACCCTCGCCATCCTCGACGGGTTCGACGACGAGCACCTGGATCCGTCGACCGCGCTCGGCGCGCACACCATCATCGAGGCGCAGAAGCTCGCCATCGCCGATCGCGAGGCCTACTACGGCGACAGCGCGGATGTGCCGCTCGATCACCTGCTCTCCCCCGGGTACGCCGCGGAACGCCGGGCCCTGATCGGCGATCAGGCGTCGCTCGAACTGCGCCCCGGCAGCGTTCCCGGCCACGAGCCATTCCGGCCGCGGCTGCGGGTCGAGGGGGAACAGTTCGTCGGCGGCGGCGAACCGACGGTCGCGAAATCGGGAGAGACCCGCGGCGACACCTGCCACATCGACGTGGTCGACTCGCACGGAAACATGGTCTCGGCCACCCCGTCCGGCGGGTGGCTGCAGTCCTCCCCGACCATCCCCGAACTCGGGTTCTGCCTCGGCTCGCGACTTCAGATGACCTGGCTCGAGCCCGGTTCCCCGTCGACGCTCACCCCCGGCAGGCGGCCGCGCACGACGCTCACCCCGACTCTCGTGCTCAAGGACGGACACCCGGTGGCCGCGATCGGATCCCCCGGTGGCGACCAGCAGGATCAGTGGCAGTTGCTCTACCTGCTGCGCACGCTGGTCGGCGGATACACGCCGCAGCAGGCCATCGACGCGCCATCCTTCCACACGACCTCGTTTCCAGGATCGTTCTGGCCACGCACCTGGACTCCGGGTGGCGCCGACATCGAGGGTCGGATCGGCGACGCGGTCATCACCGACCTCGAGCGGCGCGGTCACGTCGTGACCAGAACCGGCGACTGGAGCCTCGGCCGGCTGTCCTCGGTCGAGCGCGACCCGCACACGGGAATCGTTTCGGCGGCCGCGAACCCCCGCGGCGCGCAAGGCTACGCCGCGGGGCGCTGACGCTCTAGGCGAACCGGCGCTCTAGGCGAACCGGCTGAGTCGCTCGACCGTGCGACCGAGGTGCGACTCGGCATCCCACTCGTACACCGGCACACCGCCGATGAGCACCCGCTCGGCCCGTGAGTTGACGTCGAGCGGATCGCCCGACCAGATCACGACGTCCCCATCGAGGCCGGCGGCGAGCGAGCCGACCCGCGAGTCGAGTCCGAGAATTGCCGCGGGATTCACGGTCAGCGCCTCGAGGGCGACCTGCCGTGGCAGACCCTCCTTGACGGCGAGGGACGCCTGGTGCACGAGAAAGTTGATCGGCACGACGGGGTGGTCCGTGGTGATCGCGACCCGCACTCCGGCGGCGGCGATCGCGGCCAGGTTGGCGATCGCGCGATCCTTCAACTCCACCTTCGAGCGGGAGGTGAACATCGGGCCGAAGATCACCGGGATGTTGCGTGCGGCGAGCAGGTCGGCGAGCTTGTGCGCCTCGGTGCCGTGGTTGACCACGAGACGGTAGCCGAACTCGTCGGCGAGTCGCACGGCGGTCGCGATGTCGTCGTGCCGGTGGGTGTGCTGATCCCACGCCAGTTCGCCGTCGAGCACCCGAGTGAGGGTGTCGAGCCAGAGATCCTTCTTGAACGGTTCACCCTTGGTTGCCGCCGCCGCGCGTTCGGCCGCGTAGTACCGCGCGTCCTCGAAGGCCTGACGGATGATGAGGGCGACCCCCATCCGGGTCGACGGCGTCTTGTCCTTGCCGCCGTACACCCGCTTCGGGTTCTCGCCGAGTGCGGACTTCACGCTTACGGCGGCGCTGATCAGCTGCTCGTCGATGGTCCGACCGCCCCAGGTCTTGATCGCGACGGTCTGGCCGCCGATCGGGTTTCCGCTGCCCGGCTTGACGACGACGCTGGTCACACCACCGGAGAGGGCGTCCCGAAAGCCCTCGTCCTCGATGTCAATCGCGTCGATCGCGCGCGCCGCCGCCATGTTCGGGTTGGTCATCTCGTTGGTGTCGTTACCGGCCGCGCCGTTGGCCTCCTCGTGGATTCCGACATGCCCGTGCGCCTCGATGAAGCCCGGAAGCACCCACTTGCCGGCCGCGCTGACCACGGTCGCGCCATCCGGAATGGTGATGTCGGAGCCGACGGCCTTGATCACACCGTTCTCGATGAGCACCGTGCCGTTCTCGATCGGGGGCGATGACACCGGGACCACGTACCCTTCCGTGATGGCGACGACGGAGGGCAGCGTGGAATTAGTCATGTCCCAACGCTAACCCGCTTCGATGCGGGCCAGCTCCAGCGGGTCGAGTAGCGAGCGCAGCGAGACCCCCTCCTGCGGGTCGAGTAGCGAGCGCAGCGAGCGTATCGAGACCCCTAGCGGCTGCTGACCCGGTCGAACTTGCGGATCGCGAGGGGCACGAAGACGACGAGCAGCACAATGATCCCGATTATCACCGTGAGTTCCGGATTGCGCTGAACCCAGTTGTCGGCCACCGGTGCACCCGGCGGAATGTTGCCGAACAGGTGCCGCGCGGCCTGCACGAGCGCCGACACCGGGTTGAACTCTGCGAAGACGCGCAACGGGGTCGGCAGCGTTTCGCTCGGCACAAACGCGTTCGAAATGAACGTGAGCGGAAACAGGATGAGGAACGACACGTTGTTGATGACCTCGGGGCTTCTCACCGTCATGCCGATGTAGGCCATCACCCAGGAGAACGCGTAGGCGAAGAGGAGGAGCAGCGCGACCGCCCCGATCGCCTCGAGCGGGGTCGAGCGGATGCGCCAGCCGACGATGAGGCCCGTGGTCATCATCACGGCGAGGGAGACCGCGTTGATGAACAGGTCACCGTTGGTGCGGCCGATCAGCACCGCCGACGGGCTCATCGGGAGGGTGCGGAAGCGGTCGATGATGCCCACCTTGAGGTCTTGCGCCATCGCCGAGCCGGAATAGGTCGACCCGAAGACGATGGTCTGGGCGAAGATCCCGGCCATGATGAATTCGGTATAGCTGCTGCCCGGGATGTTGATGACACCGGCGTAGACGTAGGTGAAGAGCAGAACGAACATGATCGGCTGCAGGGTCGTGAAGACGAGGATGTCCGGCACGCGCTTGATCTTGATGAGGTTGCGTCGGGTCGTGATCCATCCGTCGGAGAACCAGTCGGCGATCGGGGAGGCCGCCGCTCTCGTCGTGGTCGCCGCTGTCGTCGTCGTCGTTGTCGTTGTCATCAGTGCCTCCCCTGTGTCTGAAGTGCCGGCGCATCGTCTTCGGTGGCCACGTGTCCGGTGAGTCGAAGGAACACGTCGTCGAGGGTCGGTCGCCGCATTCCCGCGTCGAACAGGCGGATGCCGCGGGCGCCGAGTTCGGCGAGAACGTGCTGTAGGGCCTCTGGGGCGTGCGCCGCGTCAACGGTGAGCTCGCGTCCCTCGCCGCCGACGGACGGTTCCGAGTTCCCGAAGCGGCGGAGCACCTCAACCGCCGCGCTGCTGTCCCCTGGATCGACGAGGGTGATCTCGATCCGTTGGCCGCCGATCGACGCCTTGAGCTCGTCCGAGGTGCCCTCGGCGATGACCTTTCCATCGTCGATCACGGAGATGCTGTCCGCCAGCTGGTCCGCCTCCTCGAGATATTGGGTCGTGAGCAGCACTGTCGTTCCCTGCCCGACGAGCGAGTTGATCACGTCCCACATGCCGAGTCGGGAGCGCGGATCAAGGCCAGTGGTTGGTTCGTCGAGGAAGAGCACCTGCGGCCGCGTGACGAGCGCCCCGGCGAGGTCGATCCGTCGCCGCATTCCGCCCGAGAATCCCTTCACCGGACGGTTCTTCGCCTCCTCGAGGTCGAACAGGGTGATGAGTTCCTGAGCGCGGATCCGGGACTGCTTCGCGCCCAGATGGTAGAGCCGGCCGACCATGTCGAGGTTCTCGAAACCGGTGAGATATTCGTCGACCGCCGCGTACTGCCCGGACACACCGATGATCGGGCGTATCTGTTGCGGGTGGGCCAACACGTCGATCCCGCCGATCCGCGCCGACCCGGAGTCCGGCCTGATCAGCGTCGTGAGCACCTTGACCGTCGTCGTCTTGCCTGCCCCGTTCGGCCCGAGCAGCGCGGTCACCGTCCCCTGGGGCACGGCGAGGTCGAGCCCGTCCAGCGCGTGAACCGGCTTGGAGCCCCTCGGGGTATAGGTCTTGGTCAGTCCAGCGGCCTCGATGAAAGACATGTGGACAGCGTACACAAGTCTCGATTTTGGGCTAGACCCCCGTCCCGGTTTTTTAGGTGAACAGCGTGAGCAGTCCCGTTCCCTCTGGCACGCCGAGACCGGTGCAGGCGTCCCAGCCGGCCTTCGCGGCGAAGCCGCCGTTGTTGCCGAGGGTGATGTCCCTAAACCCCTCCCGCGCCGCCGTCGCCGTTCCGGTTCCGTAGAGCGTCGGATGCATGAGCCCGAGCCTCTCGCCCGACGCTTGCGCGAGCCTCGCGATGAGCGCGGCCCAGAGCGGTGCGACGGCGCTCGTTCCGCCAAAAATCTTCCGCTCCCCGTTGACCAGCACCTCGTACCCTGTCGTCGGATCGGCAACGGCCGAGACATCCGGCACTCCTCGCCCGCCGCTGCCGCGGGACGACTTCGGAACTCCCGCCGTGGCTTGCCAGTCGGGGAGGTCGAACACGCTGCTGACTCCGCCGCCGGTAGCGCCGCCGCCTGATCCGTTGTTCCACACCGTCTCGGATCTCACGTCGCTGCCCGTCGCCCGGAGCGTCGTTCCGCCGCAGGCGAGAACGTGCGGGCTGGATGCCGGGAAGTCTGCGTGGTCGCGTCCATCGGCGGCGCCGTCCGAACTTCCGTTGTCGCCGGCGGCCACGGTGACGGTGACTCCGAGCGTCGCGGCGTCGATGAAGGCCTCGTCGAGCGCGGTGCGCGCCTGCTCGGTCCAGGCGTCTTCGTTCTGCCCCCAGCTGATCGAGATCGAGGTGGGTGTGACGGCCGCGTGTATCGCGTCGCTCACCGCGTCGACGAAGCCGTCGTCGGTGTTCGGCGCGAAATACACCACGATGCCGGCGCCCGGGCTCAGGGCACCGGCCACCTCGATGTCGAGCAGCACCTCGCCGTCCGCGCCATTCGGATCCCCGCCTGGCACGTTGGTTGCCCCGTCGACGCCCACCGCGGTGACCGTCGGGCCGGTGATGCCGAGCCCGCCGAAGTAGGTGTCGAGTTCGGACTGGGCGAATCCGCCGCCGAGCTCAATGATGGCTATCGTCTGCCCCGAGCCGTCGTATTGCGGGGGAAACCGGTAAATCTGCGCCAGGTCGAGCGGGGTGTAGCTCACCGCCACGGAGCGCGCCTCCGCGATTCGAAACTCGGTTTTCGCCTGGGGACGGTCGTCGAGACCAAGCACCGCAATCACCACCCCGTCGAGGGCGACCGGGACCATCAGCGTTCCGGCACGGTTGCGGTGGTCGACCTTCGACCCGTCGAGCGCGCGGCTCGTAACCGCCTGCAGATGCACCCCGAACGCTCGCGACATCGTCTCGGGGGTGCCAGCAACCCGGATTCGTCGCGACCGCTGGTCGGTAGCAATCACCCGGAGTCCGATGCCGGTGAGCGTCGAGGTCGCGAGTTCGACATCCCGCGGATCGGCCCCCATCCGCTCCGCGAACTGTGCCGAGTCGAGCCGCTCGGGTGGATCGACGGCCGGGTGCCGGCGGCGCAACACCACCGTCGCCTCGATTTCCCGGTCCGGTTCGAGCGCTCGCGTCGCCGGGGCGATGATGTCAGCGGAAGATTTCTCGCTGCCGGGCAGCGGAACGAGCTCCGGTTCCCACGCGTTGTCGTCGTTCATGGTTCCGGTCTACCGCTCGACCGAGTGGTTATCAAGCACAGGCCGTTTTCGACCCGGCGCGTCGCGGCTATCCCACCCGCTCGGGAAGCGCGAACCCCTCGGGCGGATCGCCGGCCGTCACCGCGCTCCATCCCTCCGTGATTCCGGGGCGGCGTCGCCCTTCGGGTGGT
This sequence comes from Microbacteriaceae bacterium, assembly GCA_025464975.1. Taxonomy (GTDB): domain Bacteria; phylum Actinomycetota; class Actinomycetes; order Actinomycetales; family Microbacteriaceae; genus Lacisediminihabitans. The sequence goes on from JAODMT010000008.1 coordinate 66,179, forward strand.
ACTCCCCCGGGGCCAGCTCGACGTCGCCGACATCATCCGGTCCGCCCGTTCCGGGCAGCACCTTCACGTCATCGGAGGACACCCCGTCCTCCCCGCCGGCTCTCGAGTCGACAGTGTCGTCCTGATTCCGCGCCACCTCGCGCTCGCTCGATGGACTGTAGGACATGTCCTTCTCGACGATCGGTTCGTCGTTTCCGGATTGCGTCATGCTTCCTCCTTCACTCGGTCAGGCTTCACTCGGTCTGGCTTCACTCGGTCTGGCCGAGGCTAATCCGATGCTCAGGAGAGTTCCAGCCTGCACACGAAGGCTTGACCTCGTAGATAGGGACGGGTAGCCGCGCGGCCAGTGCAGTCGAACCGTGCCACCATTGACCGTCGGCCGTGGGGCACGACTGAAGGGCTGGTGCGGCGGTGAAGATCCTGATTGTGGAGGACGACCCGCAAATGGGTGGGCTGATCGATCGCGGCTTGATCGCCGAGGGCTACGAGACCGTCGTCGTCAGTAATGGTGTCGACGCTCTCATCGCCGTGGCGACCCAGGATGTCGCGCTCGCCGCGATCGACGTGATGCTCCCCGGGATGTCAGGCTTCGAGATCTGTCGCCGGATCCGGGACACCGGGAGCTCCGTTCCGCTATTGCTCCTCACCGCTCGAGACGCCGTCGAGGACCGTGTGTACGGTCTCGACTCCGGGGCGGACGACTACCTCACCAAGCCGTTCGCCTTCGTGGAGTTGAGCGCACGGATTCGGGCGCTCCTCCGCCGCGATGCGACGGGCGAAAAACTTGCCGTGACAGTGGGCACCGTGCGGATCGACTCCGCCGCGCTCGCCGTGACCGTCGCCGGGCGTCCGCTCCCGATGAGTCCGAAGGAGTTTGCGCTGCTTCGCCTGCTCGCGAGCAATCCCGGCACCACGGTGAGCCGTTCCCGCATCCTCGAGGAGGTCTGGGGCTCGAGCGAGAACATCGACCCCAACATCGTCGACCAATACGTGAGCTACCTCCGCCGCAAGCTCGATCCGGAGGCGGCAGCCGTTCGGATCACGACGGTACGCGGCGCAGGCTACTCGCTCGATGCGAGTGCGGTGCCCCAGTGAGGTGGGCACAGTGAGGTGGGCACAGTGAGGTGGGCCCGCCGGCTATCCATCCGCTGGAGGATCACCCTCGGCAGTCTCCTGGTTGCCGCGGTCCTTCTCAGCGGCGCGCTCGTGCTCTTCAGGGCGCAGGTGGAGAACATCCTGGTCAGCACGACGACCACCGTGCTCACCCACGACGCCTTTCCGTATGTCACCGGCGTGCTCGACTCGCCGACTCCGACGATAGACACCCCAGCGCGCGGCCAGCTCGTCGCCGTTGTCGACCCGGCCGGCGCCGTCAAGGAATCGAATCTTCCGCGCGGCCTTCGTTCCCGGGTGGCGATCATCGCGGCCAAGTCAGACGGGGTGCACACCACCCTGGACGGCGACGACTCCTACCGGGTGCTCGTGCAGACCGTCGTGACGGATGCCGGGGACTGGACGGTGATCACGGCGCGGAATGAGGACTCGTCCATCCTCTCGCTTCAACGGATCACCAGCGCGCTCATCTTCGGTGCGATAGTTCTCGTGATCGGAGTCGGCGTCGCATCCTGGCTCCTCACGAGCGCCGCGCTGCGCCCGGTGGCCCGGATGCGGCGCCAGGCGATGGCTCTCGTGGCCGAGGGGTCGACCGAGCCGCTTCCGATCGGCCCGGCGAAGGACGAGCTATTCGCCCTCGGCACGACGCTCAACGAGTTCATCACCGAGGTGCGGCAATCGGTCGAGCGGGAGCGCCAGCTCGTTTCCGATGCGAGCCACGAGCTGCGCACGCCGCTCGCCATTCTCAAGACCCAACTCGAGCTCTCCCATCTCGCGAGCGGCGATGCCACGGCGCTCGAGGCGGAGATCACGGCGGCCGAGCGCTCGGTCGAGCGGCTTTCCGGGCTCGCGACCGGGTTGCTCGAGCTCTCCCAGCTGCAGGCGCACGCCCCGGAGACCCTCAGTTCGTGGCCGGAACTCGCGCAAGAGCTCGCGGAGTCTGTCGATCGTGCGAGGCTGCTCGCGGTGGCCAAGAACGTCACGATCGATTTCGACGTGTCCGAGGAGCCGACGGACGCCGCCTACCGCATCTCGCCGAGCAACTTCGGGCGAGTCATCGCCAACCTCGCGAACAATGCCATCACCGCGGTGCCGGAGGGGGGCACCGTTCGGATCGCTCTTCGGTACTCGAGATCCGAGCTGCTGCTCGCGGTCGTCGATTCCGGCAATGGCATGCCCGAGGACTTCCTGCCGGTGGCGTTCGACCGGTTTACCCGATCGGATGGCTCGCGGGCGAGCACCAACGTCGGTAGCGGGCTCGGGCTCGCGATCGTGCATGCGATCGTCACGGCCGCGCAGGGATCCATCAGCCTCTCCAACGCGGCCGGATTCACGGTGACCGTTTCGCTTCCGACCGCCGCCTGATCCGTCGGCGGGTCGAGCAGCGAGCGCCCTTCCGCGGGTCGAGTAGCGAGCGCAGCGAGCGTATCGAGACCCCGGAACGAGATACGCCGGGTCTCGATACCCGGCCTCGTCCCTCGGTCGCTACTCGACCAACAGAACGGGCCCTCCTGAGCGCAGTCTGTGTGGACTCTCACGCCCGCACGGGCCGTTCCCAACCTCGCCCCAAGTCTCGCCAGCGAGCATGGAACGAGAGCCGGACTTTATGCACCGGCCGTTTTCGAACCCCCAAGGCAGACACCATGAACGCGACACCACGATCAAACGACACTCTCGTGGTCATCCCCACCTACAACGAGCGGGAAAACCTCTCCGACATCATCGCGAGGCTCCTGCGCAGCGCACCAACCGTTGACGTGCTCGTTGTCGACGACAACTCGCCCGACGGCACGGGCGCCCTCGCGTCGGTGCTCGCGGCCGGGCACGACCGAATCAACGTGCTGCACCGCACCGAGAAGGACGGACTCGGTGCCGCATACCGCGCCGGCTTCGACTGGGGACTCGCCAAGGGCTACGAGCGATTCGTTGAAATGGACGCGGATGGCTCGCACCAACCCGAACAGCTCTCTCGGCTGCTCGACCGGCTCGACGACTCCGACGTCGTGCTCGGCTCGCGCTGGGTGCGCGGCGGCTCCGTGGAAAACTGGCCGCTTCGCCGTTCGGTGCTCTCCCAAGGGGGAAGCCTGTACGCGCGAATCGCCCTCGGAATTCCGGTGCGCGACATCACGGGCGGCTATCGAGCCTTCACCGCCGACGCGCTCCGAACGGTCGACTACCAGAACGTCCTGAGCCGGGGGTACTGCTTTCAGATCGACATGCTGTGGCGCGCGTACACCGCCGGACTGCGCATTTCCGAAGTTCCGATCACCTTCGTCGAGCGCGTGCACGGCGAATCGAAGATGAGTTCCGGAATCGTGAAAGAGGCAATCCTCAAGGTCACTGTCTGGGGGGTGCGCGGTCTTCCGTCCCGTATCTCCGGTGATCGCAAGAACGCCGCCGTGTCCATCCGCGCCGCGCGAGTCGCCCGGGAGCACAGCCATGCGTCGTGACCTGCGCGTCGCGCTGCTGCGCCAGCTGGTGAGCTTCGGACTGGTTGGGGGCGTCGGACTCGTTGTCGACATCGTCGTGTTCAACGCCCTTCGCACCACCGTCTTTGCACCACAGCTCGTGCACGATGGCCCGATCGTCGCCAAGATAATCTCCACCTCGTTCGCCATCGTGGTCAATTGGATCGGCAACCGGTATTGGACGTTCCGATCCGAGCGGCGAACGGATGTGCTCCGGGAGGGCATCGAGTTCGCGGTCGTGAGTCTCGCCGGAGCGGCCATCGCGCTCGGCTGCCTGTGGGTGTCCCACTACGCCCTCGGCCTCACCTCGGTGCTCGACGACAACATCGCGACGAACGTCATCGGGCTCGCGCTTGGCACGGCCTTCCGATTCGCGCTGTACCGGTGGTGGGTGTATTCCGACCGCCGGCGCAGTGGACGGGTCGCGGCGTTCGAACCCGCGGCCATCGTGCAGTCCGTCGAGGTGCCCTGAGACCGGGAGGACCGACCTCAGCAGAACCGGGGCCCGAGGGTGTTGTCGACCAGACTGAGCGCCGACGCGATCGCCATGTGCATGTCGAGGTACTGGTAGGTGCCCAACCGCCCGCCGAAGTAGACGTCCTCCTCGGCTCGCGCCCGCTGGCGATAGCGCAATAGCCGCTCGCGATCCGCCGTCGCGTTCACCGGGTAATACGGCTCATCCGACCGGCCAGCCGAACGTGAAAACTCGCGCACGACCACCGTTTTGTCCTTCCGGTACTCACGCTCGGGGTGGAAGTGCCGAAACTCGTGGATGCGGGTCCAGGGCACGGTCTCGTCGGCGTAGTTCATGACGGGCGTCCCCTGAAAGTCGCCGACCGGGAGCACCTCCAGTTCGAGGTCGATCGTGCGCCAGCCGAGCTCACCCTCGGCGTAGTCGAAATAGCGGTCGAGGGGCCCGGTGTAGACGATGGGAACGCCCTCCGGAATGCTGTCGCGCACGTCGAAAAAGTCAACTCCACGCTCAACCTGGATGAGCGGTGACTCCGCCATGCGGGTGAGCCATTCGCCGTACCCGGCGACCGGCAGCCCCTCGTGCGAATCGGCGAAGTACCTATTGTCGAAGTTGTACCGCACCGGAAGGCGGCTGATGATGTCGGCGCTCAGGTCCCGCGGATCAGTCTGCCACTGTTTCGCGGTGTAGCCGCGCACGAACGCCTCGTAGAGCGGTCGTCCGATGAGGGAGACCGCCTTCTCCTCGAGGTTGGAGACCTCCCGGCCCGCGACCTCGGCCGCCTGGTCGCGCACGAGTTCTCGAGCCTCGTCCGGGCTGAACCGTCGGCCGAAGTACGAGCAGATCGTGCCGAGATTGATCGGCATGGGAAAAACGCGGTCGTGGTAGACGGTGTACACCCGGTGCTGATAACCGGTGAACCGGGTGAATCGGTTGACGTACTCCCACACCCGCTCGTTGGAGGTGTGGAACAGGTGCGCCCCGTACCGGTGCACCTCGATGCCCGTCTCCGGCTCGATCTCCGACCACGCATTGCCACCGATGTGTTCGCGGCGCTCGAGGACGAGCACCCGCCGGCCGAACAGTCGAGCGACGCTTTCCGCGACGGTGAGCCCGAACAGCCCGGAACCGACGATGACGAGATCGAAGTCGAAGCGGAAGCCGGCGGGCGTCATGTCAGTGCCCTGACGACGCGGAATCGCGCGCGAACCCGAGGTCGTCGGAGGGATCGTCTGCCAGATCGATGAGCCGCAGCATCGAAGTGGCGATCGCTCCCCAGTCGCGGGATGCCAGGATCGGCAGTGCACGCCGGTCACGCTGCTCACACGGGTCGTCGATCGCCTCGGCGCACGCGGCAGCGAATGCGGAAGCCGTGTCGGCGAACTGCACGACCTCCGGGTACTCGGCCACGACATCCGGAATCCGTGTCGAGACGACCGGAAGGCCGGCGGCGAGGTATTCGAGGGTCTTGGTCGGACTTATCGACCTGGTGGCGTCGTTGAGCGCGAACGGCATGAGCGCCACATCGAACCCGGCCATGATCGCCGGCAGCGCCGCATAGGCGGCCATGCCGCAGTAGTCCAGATTCGACCTCCGGGGCAACGACTCCGGCTCGATCTTGGCTACGGGCCCCACGAGCCGGATCGTCCAGTCCGGAAGCGCGTCGGCCAGCCCGGCGATCAGGTCGAGATCGAGTCTCTCGTCGATCACACCGACGTAACCGGCAACCCGGGACGGCCTGCGTGCCTCGGCGCGCCGGTGTCGAGAACTCGCGTAGTGCGCGACATCCACCCCACTCGGGAAGAGGTGTGCGTCACCGCGGTGCTGGTACGCCACGGACTCGTGCAGCGACTTTCCCCCGGTGAAGACGACATCGGATGCGGCCAGAGCACGGCGCTGGGCGACTTTGAGACCCGGCGGCGCGTTGTGAAAGGACGCGAGGTCGTCCATGACGTCGTAGATCAGCAGCCGAGGTGCGAGGAAACGTGCAGCGTCGAGCGCCATCGGAGTGTACACAAGCACGTGCGGCCCGCTCGGGCGGCCCTCGCGCTCGAACAGGTCGAGCAGCATCTCTCCGTAGCCTTCCGCCCCGGCCGCGTCGAAGCCGAGGTGCTCGCCGAAGCCGGGAATTCGCGGCACGGGGCCGGGAATGCGCGGCATCGCAAGCCAGACACGGGTGACCCCGCCAACCTGCTTTCGGCGAAGGGTCGGGCCGTCCACCTCGTCGAACACGGGTTCCTCGACGAACCAGGTGCGAGCCCCACGCTCGGCGCGAGCGATGGAGAAGCGGGAGACCAGGTGTTGTGGTCGCTGCCATACCCAGTTCCAGCGCAGATGCGAGAGTACAACGAGATCACGCGGCATGGATTCCATCAGAATCATCCTCCGCACCCATAAGACGCCTGTGCGGCGAGGAAGGTAGGGGTTGACGGGTTGCCACGGGTAGTGCATCGGGCCGCCGGGCCAGCGCGACGTAGAGGGTCGAGCCCCGGTCAGCTCACCGCCGAGGGAATCGACGGCCGTCGAACGAGCGGGCCGGCGAGACGGGGGCCATCCGGCTCGAATCGGATCTGCCGCGCAAACAGGTTGCGGGAGGTGAGCTCCGGGTTCCAGGCGTGGAACACAATCACGTCCTCCCCGCTCGGGTCGACGGTGAGGCTGTTGTGGCCGGGTCCGATGAGGCCCGGCCCGCTACTCAGCAGCCGGCCATTACCGCTTGCGGGGTGAGCCCATGGTCCGAGCGGCGAGTCAGCGACGGCCCAGTCCACCCCGTACCCGTCTCCCGTCCACGCGCCGCCGGAGTAGGTCATCCAGTAGCGGCCGTGCCGGCGAACGACCGACGGCCCCTCGAGGGTGTGCCAGGTGTAGCGCGATCCGTACATCGGTCGTTCACGCTCGTAGATCTGCCAATCGGCGTTCGCGGCGAGCGCGGTGACGGCAGTGCCAATCGATGTCATGGAGGTGAGCGGCGCGACGGTGAGCTGGGTTCCCGGCCGCGGGTCGTCGAGCACGTCTCTGGCGAAGAACAGGTACCACCGGCCATCCACGTCCCTGAACGGATGCGGGTCGATCGCGAACAGCTCGTTCGGGGTGAGGTCGACGCCGAGGTCGATGTATGGCCCGAGCGGGCTCTCCGAACCAGCCACGCGCAGGTGATGGCCATCGGTGCCGTGACCGATCGAGTAGTACATCCAGTACCGGCCATCCGCGGCGGCGATCTCCGGCGCCCAGTACTGGTCGCCAAGCGAGGCGGGAAGTCGCTCGAGGACCGTTCCGTGGGAGGCCCAGTCGAGCAGGTCTGCCGAGGTCAACGCCTCGAATACCCGGTCGTTGCTCGTGCCTCCCGTGCCAACAGCGACGTACCCGTCTTCGGTCGCCAGGACGAACGGATCGGCGAAGTAGCCGTCGTAGAGACGTCCGCCGAGCGGGTCGCTCGCCTGTGCATCACTCGCGCTGTGTGCGTTCATCACCTGTCCCGTCGACCCTCACTTCGGTTGGCGTGTCCGTGGTTCCGATCGTCGCGTTGCGCATCGTGTCGATGTCAAACTTCGGTGTGCGGTCCGCGGTGAACAGGCCATTCGCCTCCTGGAACGTATCGCAGAACTGGGTGTAGCAGAATCCGCTGAAGTCGTCGATGCGGTTTACGGCATTCAACAGCTCAACGTACCGACGCGCCAGGTCCTCCTTCGACGCGCCGACGCTGTAGCCCCAGGTGCCCCGCTCGTCCCCCGTCGCGGCCTTGGCAATTCCCCCGAACTCGGTGAGCATGATCGGCTGACCCTCGTGGGGGTGCCCCTCCAGGGTCAGCACCCGGCCGCCGGGCCATCCGTTGACCAGCAGGTCGTTCAGCCGACCGCGCTCGCCTGCCTCCGCGTGATAGCGCACGAGCAAGCGGTGCGGGTCCTCCTCGTAGTCGTGGATGCCGACGATGTCGGTCGCGCTGCTCTCCCATCCGTCGTTGCCGATGACCGGCCGGGTCGGATCCAGGGTGCGGGTCAGGTGGTACAGGGCGACGACGCTACTGCGGTGCGACTCATCCGTCGGGAGGTTCGGAACTCCCCACGACTCGTTGAACGGCACCCACACGATGACGCACGGATGGTTGGAGTCGCGATCGATCACTCTCGTCCACTCGCGGGCGGTGCGCTTGACCGACTCATGGGTGAATCGGTAGGCGCTCGGCATCTCCTCCCAGACCAATAACCCCAGGCGATCGGCCCAGTAGAGATAACGCGGGTCCTCGATCTTCTGATGTTTTCGCACGCCGTTGAACCCCGCGGCCTTCACGAGTTCGATGTCCCGGATGATGTCCTCCTCCGACGGCGGGGTGAGGAGTGTGGTCGGCCAATAGCCCTGGTCGAGGATGAGGCGGAGGTAATAGGGACGATTGTTCAGCAGCAGCCTGCCCCGATTGAGGGCGACACCGCGGATGGCGGTGTACGAACGCACCTCATCCAGTACCTCGTCGCCGCTGAGGAGCTGGATCTCGGCCGCGATCAGTGATGGGGCCTCCGGGCTCCACAGCAGTTCGTTGCGGAAGTCGTCGATGCCGGGATCCGACAGCGCGATTCTGCGGTGCACCTCGTTCTCGATCACCCGGTACCGGTCATCCACGAGCACCCGGTCGCCGAAGTGCAACCGAACCCTGAGGTCGAGTGGCGCGCCGTCGTGTCCATGGATGAACACCTCGCAGCCGATCTCCCACCGTTCGAGGAGGGGGGTCCAATTGACCCCGCCGATGTGGATCGGGGGCAGCTCCTCCACCCACACCGTCTGCCAGATCCCGGTGGTGCGCGGGTACCAGATGCTGTGCGGCTCGAGATGCCAGTCCTGTTTTCCGCGCGGCTTCGCCAGATCATGCGGATCGTCTTTTGCCAGCACGGTGACGGTCTGAACATTCCCGGGACGAAGCACATCGGTGATGTCGAGGGTGAACGGGGTGTAACCGCCGTCGTGCCCGCCGACGAATTGCTCGTTGACCCAGACCCGTGCCTCGAAATCGACGGCGCCGAAGTGGATCAGCACCCGTCCGCTGTCCACCGTTGCCAGCTCGAATTCCCGCTCGTACCAGACGTTGGAGTGGAATCCGCGGTCGCCGATTCCGCTCCGCTCGCTCTCCGGGGCGAACGGCACCGTGATGGTGCGGTCCCAGTCGACGACGTGCCGCGGGTGAGTCGCCTTTCCGTCGTCGTCGTAGTGGAATCGCCACTGACCGTTGAGGTTTAGCCAGGTCGGTCGTTGGCACTGTCGGCGGGGATATTCCGGTTCATCGGTCGCCCATGCGTCGGAAGGGATGGTGAATCCGCTCATGGCGGGAATATACGCCCCGGTCGTGCGCGGCGGCTAGAGAAAGCCGTCCGCTCAAGAATGTCTGTGGCAATTGACATATTCGAATGTATGTTCGAATATGGGGAGATGTCCCCGGCTGCCGCAACGCTCGACGCCTCTCCGACCCGATCGACGGTCGAAGAGCTGCAGGCGCGCATCCGCCAGATGCAGGCGACCACGCTCGATACCCGCACGATTCCCACCCATCCGGCGATCGCCAGGCTCCTTCCCGGCGGCGGCCTCAAGCAGGGTGTTGCGTACTCCGTCGACCACTCGTCGAGCCTGCTCATGGCCCTCCTCGCCGGGCCGTCGGCCGCCGGGTCCTGGTGCGGGGTGGTCGGGGTTCCGGAATTCGGCGTCGAGGCGGCCGAACACTTCGGAATCGATCTCGAACGACTAGTGCTCGTTCCTCATCCGGGGGAACAGTGGCTCGGCGTCACCGCCGCCATCGCCGATGTGCTCGGTGTCGTGGTCACCCGACCGCCACAGCGAGCGAGTGACTCGAGCGTCTCCCGGTTGACCGCCCGGTTGCGGCAGCGCGGTGCGACCCTTCTCGTGCTCGGCCCATGGCCGCAGAGCGAGGCGATGCTGAGCCTTTCCGAGAGCAACTGGAGCGGAATCGGGCAGGGCAGCGGTCACCTCAGCGCGAGGCAGGTCACCGTGACGGTCTCGAGCCGGGCCGGCGGCCGACCGCGCAGCGCTCGACTCTGGCTCCCGGATCCGCACGAGCGGTTCCGCGAGGTGGAGCGACCCGGTTTGGTCGGTGTCTCCCGGGTGCAGAACGACACCTACCCGGGCACCGTGCACGAGGTGCACGGATTCCACGAAGCGGCGGGATGATGAGACGCGTCGGTTCAGGTTTTGCCGGCCCAGAGCGCACCATCGTGCTCTGGTGCCCGGACTGGCCGATCACCGCGGCCCTTCGCTCGCTTTCCGCGAGCGGAACCGGGCTCCGAGCCAGCTTCCCGGCCAGCCGCTCGGCGATTGCCCGCGCGGTCGGGCCGGATTCCCCCCTCGCCCTCATCGACGCCGGACTCGTCTTCGCGTGCTCGGCCTCCGCCCGCCGCGACGGGGTAAAACGCGGGTTGCGGGTGCGCGAGGCTCAGGCCCGCTGCCCGGATCTTGCGGTGCTCGACTACGACTCGGCCGTCGACATCCGCCTGTTCGAACCGGTGCTCGAGGCCATCGAGCAGACCATGCCGGGGGTGCAAGTGCTTCGTCCCGGCACCTGCGCCGTTCGGGCGCGGGGTCCCGCACGGTATTACGGCGGCGAAGAGGAAGCGGCGCTGTGGTTGCTCGACGCGCTCGACGCGCTCGGCATCCACGGGGCTCGAGTCGGCATCGCCGACGGCCCGTTCACCGCGGAGCATGCCGCGCGAAGCCCGCAGCGCCAGCGCATCCGCATCGTGCCGGAGGGAGGTTCGGCGGTGTTCCTCTCCGAAATGCCGGTCGGACTGCTCGGCGAACCCTCACTCGCGACCCTGCTGCGACGGTTGGGGATCCGCACCCTCGGCGAGTTTGCCCGACTCGACGCCGCGGATGTCGAGGCGCGGTTCGGCGAGTCGGGGGCGCGGGTGCATGCGCTCGCGAACGGACTCGACAGTCGGTCCGTCGTTCCGCGAGTCGTTCCGGAGGAGCTCGACAGTTCGGCCGGCTTCGAGCCTCCCCTCGACCGCATCGATCAGGTGGCCTTCGGCTGCAGGGCGTTGGCCGACCGGTTCATCGAGCAGCTGATTCGAGCGAAACTGGTCTGCACCTCGATTCGCATCGAGGTGGAATCGGAATCCGGCGAGTTTTCGGAGCGCAGCTGGCTGCACCCTCGTTCCTTCACCGCCGCGGATGTCGTCGACCGGGTGCGCTGGCAACTGCAGGGCAGCGGCAGCATCGACAGCGGCGTCAGCTCGCGCATCACGAGCGTGCGCGTCGTGCCGGAGAGCGTCGACGCGATCGGGAACCACGAAGAGGGGCTGTGGGGAACCGGTCTCGATGAACGCGTGCACCACGGACTCTCCCGAGTGCAGAGCATGCTCGGGCACGGCGCGGTGGTAACGGCGGTGGTCGGCGGTGGTCGCACGCTCGGCGACCGGAGGAATCTGGTCGCCTGGGGCGATCGTCCGGCGGTCACCAAGAGCACCGCAGAGCCGTGGCCCGGTCAGCTTCCCACCCCGTCGCCCGGAACGGTGTTCGAGGTAGCCCAACCCGCGATGGTGATCGACGCGGCTGGGGTCGCCGTTGACATCGACGACCGGGGTACGCTCTCCGGGCTTCCGGCGCAGTTCTCCCCCGACGGCCGGACTCTTCGAAGCGTGTCGGCCTGGGCCGGTCCGTGGACCATCGACGAACGCTGGTGGGATGCCGACACCTCGCGGCGCGCAAGCCGATTTCAGCTGGTGGACGAGACGGGGGCAGCCTGGCTCCTCGTTCTCGAAAATCACGAATGGGGCACGGAAGCCCGCTATGACTGAGCGGCGCGCTATGACTGAGCGGCGCTTTGACGAGCGGGAGGCCACCGATGGGCTGGAATAACCCGCCGGTCCCGTGGTCCGAGTTTGAACGCGCGCTGTCGGAACCCTCGACAGCGGCGCAGCGCCGCCCGGGCGCCGCTCCGGTCGGCGCCGACGGCGGGGACAGCCCCGGGTGGTCGCACAAGCGCGGAAAGTACGAGCCACCGGCGCTTGTCGTTGCTCCGCCGGCCGGGGCAACCGTTCCCTACGCCGAGTTGCACGCGCACTCCAATTTCAGCTTTCTGGACGGCGCCTCCCCTCCGGAGAAGATGCTCGAGGAGGCGGTGCGGCTCGGCCTGCACTCCCTCGCGATTACCGATCACGACGGGTTCTACGGCATAGTGCGCATGGCGGAGGCCGCGGAGGCTCACCCCGGCATCGGCACGGTATTCGGGGCGGAACTCTCCCTCGGGCTTCGCAAACCGCAGAACGGTGCCGCCGACCCGGAGGGCAGCCACCTACTTGTGCTCGCGCGCAGGGAGGAGGGCTACCACCGCCTTGCCGGTGCCCTCACCGCGGCCCAACTGGCCGGCCTCGAGAAGGGACGTCCGCTCTACGATCCGCTCGAACTCGCCGACCGGTCCGGCGGCCACTTTGCCGTGCTCACCGGATGCCGCAAGGGCTGGGTGCGTCAGGCGCTCGTCGCCGACGGGGTCGCGGCGGCGACCCGGGAGCTCGACCGCCTCGTCGACCTGTTCGGACGGGACAACGTGAACGTCGAGCTGTTCGACCACGGCAACCCCCTCGACTCCGACCACAACGACGCGCTGTTTGCCATTGCGGCGCGGCGCGGACTGCCCGTCGTCGCAACGGGCAACGTGCACTACGCCGAGCCCGCACAGCACCGGCTCGCCTCGGCCATCGCCGCGGTGCGCGCCCGCCGCAGCCTCGACGCCATGGATGGCTGGTTGCCGGCCGCGGGATCCGCACACCTGCGCTCCGGCGCGGAGATGGCCGCACGGTTCGCTCGCTACCCCGGAGCGGTCGAGAGGACGGTGGAAGTGGCGGAGGACCTCGGCTTCCGGTTACGGAGCGCGAGGCCGCGGCTGCCCGGCCAGCAGGTCCCGGTGGGGCACACGCCGATGAGCTGGTTGCGCAAGCTGGTCTGGGAGGCCGTTCCGGTGACCTACGCCGGCAAGGTCGAGGAGGTGCGCGAACGCATTGAACGAGAGCTCGCGCTCATCGAACGGAAGGACTTTCCCGGCTACTTCCTCATCGTCTACGACATCGTCAAATTCGCGAGGGAGAACGGCATCCTCTGTCAGGGGCGCGGCTCGGCGGCCAACTCCGTCGTGTGCTACCTGCTCGACATCACGGCGGTCGACCCGATCAAGTACGAGTTGCCGTTCGAGAGGTTCCTCTCTGCCGACCGCGACGAGGAACCGGACATCGACGTCGACTTCGACTCGAACCGGCGGGAGGAGGTCATTCAGCACGTCTACGCGAAGTACGGTCGCAACAATGCCGCTCAGGTGGCCAACGTCATCCAGTACCGGCCGAAGTTCGCCGTGCGCGACATGGCGAAGGCGCTCGGGGCAAGCCCCGGCCAGCAGGACGCGTGGTCGAAGCAGGTCGAGCAGCACGGCGCGCTGCTTTCGAGCGCCGACCACGACATCCCGGATTCCGTCGTCGGGCTTGCGACGGAGGTGCTCAAGTTTCCCCGGCACCTCGGCATCCATTCCGGCGGAATGGTGCTCACCGAACGGCCGGTTGGCGAGGTCTGTCCGATCGAGCACGGTCGGATGAAGGATCGCACAGTGCTGCAGTGGGACAAGGACGACTGCGCCTGGATGGGACTCGTCAAGTTCGACTTGCTCGGCCTCGGCATCCTCAACGCCCTGCAGCACACCTTCGACCTCGCACGCGAGCATCTCGGCGAGGACTGGACGCTCAAGAGCATCCCCAAGGAGGAGAAGGGGGTCTACGACCAGTTGTGCCTGGCCGACTCGATCGGCGTCTTCCAGGTCGAGAGTCGCGCGCAAATGGGGATGCTGCCGCGCATGCTTCCGAGGCGCCTCTACGACCTCGTGATCGAGATCGCGATGGTGCGGCCCGGGCCGATCCAGGGCGGGGCCGTTCACCCCTACATCCGGCGCAAGATGGGAACCGAGCCGATCACCTACCTTCACCCGCTCGCCAAGCCGGTGCTCGAACGCACGATGGGGGTCCCGCTGTTTCAGGAGCAGCTCATGCAGCTCGCCATGGCGGTCGGTGACTGCTCGGCCGACGACGCCGATCTGCTCCGCCGCGCGATGGGTTCGAAGCGCGGCCAGGAGAAGATCGCCTCGCTCAAGGCAAAGCTCTACGCCGGCATGGAACGAAACGGCATAACCGGAACGGACGCGGATGACATCTACCAGCGCATCGAGGCGTTCGCGAACTTCGGCTTCGCCGAGAGCCACGCCCAGAGCTTTGCTCTTCTCGTCTACGCGAGCGCGTGGCTGCGGCTGCACTACCCGGCGGCCTTCCTCGCCTCCCTCCTGCGCGCCCAGCCGATGGGCTTCTACTCCCCGCTCACCCTCGTCGCCGACGCCAGGCGGCACGGCGTCGAGGTGCGACGGCCCGACATCCTTCGCTCAGACTGGCAGCCCGGGCTCGAACCCGGGCTCGAACCTGTGCTCGAACCGCGGCTCGAACCGCTGGGAAGCGCGAGCCCGGTGCGCGCGACCGGCAGTCCCGCGTGCCGAGAGGCGGAGCAGGGACCGGTCGGCGACTTCGACCGCTCCGTGCCGTTCGACAGCGACGCGCATCGGCGGGACGGCGCGCTGGCCGTGCGGCTCGGACTCTCGGAGGTGTCGGGGATCGGGGAGACCCTCGCGCGGAAGATCGTGGACGAACGACTGGCGAACGGCGACTACACGGACCTCGGCAACATCGTTCGACGGGTGGGCCTGACGACCCCGCAGCTCGAGGCCCTCGCCGCGGCCGGCGCCTTCGAGTCGCTCGGCCTCACCGTTCGGCAGGCGCTGTGGGCGGCCGGCGATGCGGCCAAGGACCGCGCCGAGTTCCTGCCGGGAAGCATGGTCTCGGTTCAGCCGCCGCTGTTCGCGATGCCGAGCTCGGCCGAGACTCTCGCCTCCGACCTCTGGGCAACCGGGGTCTCCCCCGACGATCACCCGATCCGCCACGTACGGGCGGCCCTCACGCTGCGCGGAGTGCTGAGTTCGGCTGACCTCTCCACGACGGAATCCGGTCGCCGCATCGAGATCGGCGGCGTTGTCACCCATCGGCAGCGCCCCGCGACGGCGAGCGGAATCACATTCATGAACCTCGAGGACGAGACCGGTCTCGTCAACGTGATCTGCAGCGTCGGCATGTGGAACCGGTACCGCAGGGTCGCGCGGGACTCGCCAGCCCTGATAGTGCGGGGAATCCTCGAGAGGTCGGCCGAGGGGGTCACCAACCTCCTCGCCGATCGATTCGAGGTATTGCCGCTGACCATCCGCACCGCGTCGCGGGACTTCCGCTAGCGGTGCGAGTTAGCTGCGGAGGCTGCGCCGCAGAAGATCGATCCGGGCCTGCAGCTGGGAGACGCTAGCCTGCGAGACCGCCGGCCCTCCCGCCAGGCGCCGGAGTTCCGCGTGGATGATGCCGTGCGGCTCGCCCGTCCCCTTGGCCCGCATGCCGACGAGGCTGTTCAGCAGGGTGCGCTGTTCCTTGAGGCTCCGGTAGAGCGGCGCCTGCTCCGCCGGTTTTGCGTCGTCGATTTGCTTCTGCCGGTCGCCGATGCGTCGCGCCTGGCGCTGATGCCGGTGGCGAAGCAGTTCCTTCACCTGTTCCGGCTCGAGCAGACCGGGGATGCCGATGAAGTCGAGCTCCTCGAGGCTGTCGACCACCGCGCCGGCGCCGAACTCGTCGCCGTCGAACATCACACGGTCGAAGGCCGCTTCCGACTCGAGCGCCTTGTAGTCGAACAGCAGCGCGTCGCCGGAGGCGGATTCCACCCGATTCGCGTCGTCGACGGCGTCGTCATCAAGCAGAATCTCCTCGAGACCCTCTCCGGGGTCCCGATCGAGGGCATGGTCGCGCTGCAGCTCCATCGTGCCCGCGAGGGCAAGCAGCGCCGGAACGCTCGGCAGAAAGATCGATGCCGTCTCGCCGCGCCGCCTGGTCCGCACGAATCTGCCGATCGCCTGGGCGAAGAACAGTGGGGTCGACGCGGAAGTGGCATACACGCCGACACCGAGTCTGGGGATGTCCACTCCCTCCGACACCATCCTCACGGCCACCATCCACCGGCTGTCGGATGCCGCGAAGTCGGCGATGCGGTCGCTCGCCGCCTTCTCATCGGACAGAACTATCGTCGGTTTCTCGCCGGTGACGGACTCCAGGATGTCGGCGTAGGCATGGGCGGCAAAGTGGTCGGTCGCGATGACGAGCCCACCGGCATCCGGGACCCCGCGCCGCACCTCGGTGAGGCGCCGGTTGGCGGCCTTGAGCACCGCGGGAATCCATTCGCCCTCCGGCGACAGGGCGGTGCGCCAGGCCTGCGCCGTGACGTCCTTCGTGTCGCCCTCGCCGAGCCGGGCCTCCATCTCGTCCCCGGTGCGGGTTCGCCAGCGCATCTTTCCCGCGTAGGCCATGAAGATGACCGGTCGGACGACGCCGTCGCTGAGGGCGCGCCCGTAGCCGTAGGCGTAGTCCGCTTGCGAGGTGCGGATGCCGTGCTCGTCCGGGTAGTACGTGACGAACGGGATGGGCGAGGTGTCGGAGCGGAACGGCGTGCCGGTGAGGGAAAGCCGCCGGGTGGCGGGTTCGAATGCCTCACGGATCGCGTCGCCCCAGCTGAGGGCGTCGCCGCCGTGGTGAACCTCGTCGAGGATGACGAGGGTCCGACCGCCCTCGGTCATGCCGCGGTGCAACGCCGCCCGCGTCGCCACTTGCGCATAGGTGAGGGCGACACCGTGGAAGTGTTTGCCGGCCCAGCCCTGACTGTTCTTGAAATTCGGGTCGAGACGCACGCCGACCCGGTGCGCGGCATCCGCCCACTGTCGCTTGAGATGCTCGGTAGGCGCGACGACGGTCACCCGGTCGATCTTGCGCTGGGCGAGCAGTTCCGTGACGAGCCGCAAGGCGAAGGTCGTCTTGCCCGCTCCGGGGGTCGCCGCCACGAGGAAGTCGCGTGGTTCGCGCTCGAAGTATGCCTCGATCGCCTCTTCCTGCCAGGCGCGAAGCTTGTCCGCCGTTCCGCGCGCCGCTCGCTCGGGAAATGCCGGTGACAGGTGTTCGGCTGCGGAGGTGCCCACCTGGTGACCGAACGGTAGGGCATTACTCACCCATCGAGATTACCCGGCTCTCGCGCCCTCGGATTCCGCCGGGCACGATGCCGGGGCGGGATGCGTGGTGAGGCAAGGCGCCGTGCACGGCGAAGGGCCCCTTCGCGGCAATGGCGAAGGGGCCCTTCGAGTACTGAGTGAGGCCGTCTAGACCCGACGACCCGAATTGCGGGTTACCAGACCGTAAATCAGCAGAACGACGATCGATCCGATGATGGCGATTAGCCAGGTCTGGAGAGACCAGAAGTTCTCGAGTCCGATTCCGAAGATGGCCGACCCGATCCAACCCCCGAGTAGTGCGCCCACGACTCCGAGAAGCAGCGTGACGAGCCAGCCGCCCCCCTGCCTGCCCGGGAGAATTGCCTTGGCGATAGCGCCAGCAATAAGTCCCAGAATGATCCAACCGATGATACCCATCGCTTCGTCTCCAATGGTCGTGTTCCGTTGGCATTCGAATCTCGAATGCCGTACGCCACTTTTGCATCCCCCAAAAGTAGCGGCAAGGGCCTTGACTATTGGGTGTAACGCCGGGTAGGCGCGCGCAAGGATTGGCGCGCGGTACGCGCGTGATGCAGGGTTAACTCATGACTCAGCGACACCCGTGGTCCCGGTACGTGGCGCTCGGCGACTCGTTCACCGAGGGCATCGGTGACCCCGATCCGAAGAGTCCCGGTGGTAATCGCGGTTGGGCAGACAGGGTCGCTGAGGTCCTCAGTGCGCAGACGGACGGATTCGCATACGCCAACCTCGCGATCCGGGGCAGGCTGCTGCGACAGATCCTCGACGAACAGGTCGAGGTCGCGCTTAAGCTTCGGCCCGATCTGATCACCATTTCCGCCGGCGGCAACGACATCATCCGGCCCAATACCGACCCCGACCGCTTGGCGACCATCCTCGAAGCGGGGATCGTGCGCCTCAGGGCCAACGGCGCTACCGTCGTGCTGTTCAACGGCCCGGACATCGGCATGACGCCTGTGCTCAACCGCTCACGTGGCAAGGTGGCCATCTACAACGAGAACTTGCGTGCAATTGCCCTTCGGCACGATCTGATCGTGGCGGACATGTGGGCCCTTCGTGAGCTCAAAGACCCGCGGATGTGGGCACCCGACCGGTTGCACTTCTCTCCCATCGGCCATACGACGATCGCCAGAATGGTGCTGCAGGCCCTCAACGTCGACAACGATCTCGAGCCGTATCACCCCGAACCGCTCGCACGGGTGCCGTGGCGGCAGGCGAGGGTCGAAGACATCGGGTGGGCCAGGGAGTATCTCGTGCCGTGGGTGCTTCGGCGCATCCGCCACCAGTCTTCAGGTGACGGAATAACGCCGAAGCGCCCCGACGCATCGCCCTACCACTCGGGTTCGCACTAACTGAGGAACTGACCGATTGGCGGCTGCGCCCGAGTTGGGGCTACCGCCCGAACTGGCGACCAGCCCGAACTGGCTGGCTACCGCCCGAACTGGGCCGCCGCCGGGCAATCGAATGGGTCGCCTCCCGCGGCGAGACCGACGCGGTTGAGGTACGCGATCACAATTCCGTATGACTCGGTGAGGGACGTCTCGGTGTACAGGATGTTGTGGGTGTCGCAGTACTCTTTGGCGATCTCCCGAGCCTGCGCCAGGTGCGGGCGCGGCATGTTGGGGAACAGGTGGTGCTCGATCTGGTAGTTAAGGCCACCCATGAAGGTCGTCGTGCCCAAGCCGGTGATGTTGCGGGAGGTGAGAACCTGGCGGCGCAGAAAGTCGACCTTACTGTCGTGCGGAAGGATCGGCATCCCCTTGTGGTTCGGGGCGAACGATGCGCCCATGTAGAGGCCGAACACCGCGACCTGAACGCCGATGAAGGCGAAGGCCAACCCCACCGGAAGGAACATGAAGACCAGCGCGAGGTAGATCCCGATGCGGGGAACGAGCATGCTGACCTCGAGCCAGCGCTGGTCTACCGGCTTGCGTCCGAAGACCGTCTTGAAGCCGAGCAGGTGCAGGTTGATTCCCTCGAGGAGCAACGCGGGAAAGAAGAGGTAGCCCTGTCGGCGCGTTGCCCAGGCATAGATGCCGGTGGCACGCGCGGCGTCGGCCTCGGTGAAGGAGACGAAGTCCCGTTCGATGTCCGTGTCTTTGCCGATCACGTTGGGGTTGGCGTGATGGCGGCTGTGCTTTGTCATCCACCACGAGTAGCTGATGCCGACGAAAAGGTTGGCGAGGGTGCGACCGGCGAGATCGTTGGCCTTGCCAGACTCGAACACCTGCCGATGGGACGCCTCGTGTGCCAGGAACGCGTACTGCGTGAGGATAACCCCGAGCGCAGCAGCAATGAGGAGCTGCAACCACGAGTTGCCAAGCAATACAAAGCCGGTAATCGCGCCGCCGAGCGCGACGGAAATCAGGGAGAACATCATGACGTAGAAGCCGGTGCGGCGGCGCAACAGCCCAGCCTCACGCACGGTCCGCAGGAGGGCGGAGTACTCCGTCGTCGGATTCGTCCGCGAGCCGCCCGGCTTCGTCTTGGTGAAAGTGACCACGGGGGCCACAGCAGTTTGATCGCTCACAGTACCTCGATTCGAATGACTTCCCAGTCGGGGTAGAGCGATTGCTCACTCAGATCACTTCACCCTACGTGCTAATACCGAAAGCGCAATGCATTCATTCCCCAATCGGAATACGGCGTGTCACGGGACCGCAACTGCTTAGCTTCTCGCCGTGAATGGATTGGTGATCCTCCAGATCGGCCCCGGATCCGGGATCGCCCGATCGAGAGTGAGCGGCACCGTCACGGTGTGCGTGCCGACCGCAAAGGTGACCAACCCAACCGCCACCCGGCCGGGATTGATGCCGACTGGGCGAGAGGAGATCACGCTCGTCACCGGCGTGTCACCCCAAACCAGAACCGTCGCGGTCCTGGTCGCCACGGCGCTCGAATGGGAATCCCAGGGGGTGCTGAAGGTCGCGAATGGCTCCCCCTTCGTGGTGAGCGTCACCTCGTGGAATCCCTTCTTCACGCTGCTCAACAGGGCGCTCACTGAGGCGTCGACCGCCTTGTGGTCGACTCCGCCGATCACCGCCCCGACGACGGTGACCGAATGCCCGCCGTACCGGTACCGCGCCGAAAACAGCAGATTCGACTCGCCATTGAGAGTTCCGGTCTTGATCCCATCCACTCCGTCCTGGCCGAGCAGGGTGTTTGTGTTGTCGAAAGAGCCGACGCCCGGCAGCGTCACGGACTGCGTAGACACGATCGACGCGATGACCGGATTCGCGAGGGCCAGTTTCCCGATCTGCACGAGGTCACTCGCGGTGCCGACATTGCGCGGGTCGATTCCGGTTGGCTCGACGAGCGTCGTCTCGCTGAGCCCGTTGACGCTCAGCCACTTCTGCGCCGCGCTGACGAACGCGGCTTCCGAGCCGTAGGCCCAATCGGCGAGGGCCTCCGCATAATTGTTGGCCGAGGCGACGAGGGCGACCCGCATCATGTCGAGTTGCGAGATGGTCGCCCCGACGGTCATTGGCTTCGTCTCGCCGTCGAGCGCGACGTACTTCGCAACGAGGTTCGCGTCGGCGGTGGTGATGGTGATCGTCGGCCCGGTCGATCCGGTCGCGAGCGGCTTCGCCTGAAGCACGACGAGACTCGTGATGATCTTGCTGATGCTCGCCATGGGCAGAGGATCGGTGCCTCCGCTTGTCCC
The DNA here is from genome assembly GCA_025464975.1 of Microbacteriaceae bacterium. Taxonomy (GTDB): domain Bacteria; phylum Actinomycetota; class Actinomycetes; order Actinomycetales; family Microbacteriaceae; genus Lacisediminihabitans. Next base: position 87,022 of record JAODMT010000008.1, read on the forward strand.
CAGCACGGCGGGATAGCCGACGGCTCCGATGGCACTCTCACCGTATGCGGGCCAGCCGATGGTCGCGGCAGCACGAACCGGGTCCGTGTGTGCGACATTCACCGCCGGCGTTGGAGCGATGGGGGTGAGAAGCGTCATTGGAAGATAGAGGGCGAGCACTACGACGAGCCCCGCACCGCCGAGTGCTAGGGCTCGTCGGTGCCGCAGCGTCCGCGAGCGAGAGCGGACGCTGTCCCGCCCCGCGTCATCCAACAGTGCCTCAAGCGGCGCTCGCTCTCGCGACATTCTCCCCTGTACCATTCGCCGTTGTGACATTCGCCCCCGTGACATTCGCCCTGGCCTCAACGGACCCGGAGCGCCCAGAGCGCGACCGCACTCGCCGACGCGACGTTGAGCGAGTCGACGCCGTGAAACATGGGTATCGTCACGACCGAATCGGCCGAGGCGACCGCGGCCCTGCTCAGGCCGTCGCCCTCGGTGCCGAGCAGAATCGCCAGCCGCTCCGGCGGGTCGTCGGCCAACCGATCGAGGGTGACCGCGCCATCCGCGAGAGCCAGCGCCGCGATGTGGAATCCGGCGGCCTTCAACAGGTGTGCTCCCTCCGGCCACTCCGGCAGTCGGGTCCACGGAACTTGAAGCACCGTGCCCATGCTGACTCGAACGCTCCGCCGATAGAGCGGATCCGCGCAGCGCGGCGTGATGAGAACGGCATCGGCGCCGAGGCCGGCGGCGGCACGGAAGATCGCCCCGACGTTGGTGTGGTCGACGACATCCTCGATGACGACCACTCGTCGGGCGTCCGCGATCAGTTCGGCGACCGCCGGAAGCTCCGGCCGATGCATCGCGGCGAGGGCTCCGCGGTGCAGGTTGAACCCGGTCAACCGCTCGAGCAGCTCGGGCGGTCCGACGTAGATCGGCACATCGAACGGCGCGAGCAGCGCTTGCATCTCCGGCAGCCACTGGTCCTGCACGAGAACCGACCGCGGTCGATGGCCCGCGGCGATCGCACGCGAGATAACCTTCGAGGACTCGGCAATGTATAGCCCGCCGGCCGGTTCACTCACACGACGAAGCGCGACGTCGGTGAGTCCGAAATAGTCGGCGAGGCCGGGATGGTCGAGATTGTCGATCCGGATAGTGTGCATGTGGCTCCCCCGCTGGCCCACCGTGGGCGCCGATCCGGCAATTACTGCCAGCAAACGGAAACATATCCGAAAACTCCATTGTTTACGCTGAGGATGAGTGACTTGCGAGTGCAAAGAGTCGTGCCGGTGAGTGACGCCGCACCGACGTACAGTGCGTGGCGATCGACGGGGAGGCGGAACTCATGACCAATGCTGTTGTGCGAGAGTGGCCGTCGGCCACGACGACGGAGCTGGATGCCGCGGCGGAGGTGCTGCAGGGCAAGACGATCGCGGTCCTGACCGGGGCGGGTGTCAGCACCGATTCCGGCATCCCGGACTACCGCGGCGAAGGCGCACCAGCCCGTAACCCGATGACGTTTCAGCAGTTCCTCAAGGACGGCGAGTACCGCAAACGCTATTGGGCCGGCAGCCATCTTGGCTGGCGGCGATTCGACGGCGCATCTCCCAACGAGGGCCACCAGAGAATCGCCGAGCTCGAGAGCGCGGGAACGGTCAACGGGGTCATCACCCAGAACGTGGACGGGCTGCACTTGCGCGCGGGAAGCCAGCGCGTGGTCGATCTGCACGGAACCATGGATCGGGTGCGCTGCCTCACCTGCGGCCAAACCTTCGCGCGATCGGACGTCTCCGAGCGGATCTCCCGGGCCAACCCCTGGCTGGACGAGCCGGCCTCGTACGAGCTCGGCCCCGACGGCGACGTCGAGTTCACCCAGATCGAGGATTTCATCACCCCGGACTGCACGGTCTGCGGCGGCGTTCTGAAGCCGGACATCGTGTTCTTTGGCGAGTTCATCCCGACCGAGAAGTTTGCGGAGGCAAGCGCCCTCGTGCAATCGGCCGGCGCGCTCCTGATCGCCGGGTCGTCCCTGGTCGTCAACTCCGGCATCCGGCTGCTCGATCAGGCGAGCAAGCGGCGCCTCCCCATCGTGATCATCAACCGGGGTGCCACCAAGGGCGACCCGCGGGCGACCGTTAAGATTGACGCGGGCACATCTGAAACGATCGGCGCCATAGCGAGTCGACTGGCCGGCTAAGGCGATCGCCACAATCCTCGCCGCCTACGAGACAACGGAGGCAGCGCGGACCATGACCCTCTTCTACCTCGTGCGTCACGGTGAGACCGATTGGAATCGGCAGCGTCGGATTCAGGGAAGTACCGACATCCCGCTCAACGACACCGGGAGGGCACAGGCCGCACGCACCGGGCGGCTGCTCGCGCGGCGCTCCTGGGATGCCATCGCGTCCAGCCCGCTCAGTCGAGCGCTCGAGACCGGGGTGATCCTGGCCGACGCCGTGGGCATCGACGAATCGGACATCGAGATCGTCGACGCCCTTGTCGAACGACAGTACGGCGCCGCGGAGGGACTCGACGACAGTGAGCTGTCGCGGTTCTATCCCGGTGACACACCGGTGCCGGGCCGGGAGAGCCGGGATGAGGTCGCCGCTCGCGTGCTTCCGGCGCTCGTGTCACTCGCCGATCGGCATCCGGGGGCGAGCCTCATCGTCACGACGCACGGGGGCGTCATCCGAACGGTGCTCAACGCGGTCGCACCGGAGTCTCCGCACCACACCGGCGTCCCGATCACCAACGGCTCCGTTCACAGCTTCCGCAGTCTCAACGGAAGCCTTCAGCTCGTGGCGTTCAACGACCCGATCGACCTCGAGTCGTTGAGCGACGACGGCGGAGATCTCCTCGATCAGAACGCCCTCGAGGAGCGGGAGCTGCGCTCGTAGCTTCCCCCGCGTCGTTGGCCTTCGGGGGACAACTTCGGCTGCTCGCTGCCCGACGAAGAGCACATCTCGTCCCCTGGGTAGCCCCGGCCTTAGCGGGGGGACACGAGTCCGGTGAGCAACGTGTACAAGCGGCGGGCGGACTCCTCCCAGCTGAACTCCTGTGCCTGGGCGTAGGACAGCTCGCTGCGCCGCCTCCACTCCTCCGGCTCGTCAATCGATCGCACGGCCTCAGCGAACGCCCGCGGGCTTCGGTGGTCGAAAAACACCGCCGCGTCTCCCCCCACCTCGTGAAACAGGGGAATGTCGCTGAGCACGAGCGGGGTTCGAAGCGCCTCGGCCTCGATCAACGGGATGCCGAATCCCTCGTCCCAGCACGCCGTCACCATCGCCGTTGCGGCCAGCAGGGCATCCCGGTATTCCTCATCGGTCACCCCGTTGTCGAAGACGACGGATCCCGGCGGGGCGAGCGCCGAGATCCGCGCACGGTCGTCCGCGCTGATTCTCGACAGCAGTCGAAGGGTGTACCCCGGGAGGTGATGCATGGCCGCGGCCAGGGTCTCGACGTTCTTGTTCGGTTGGAAGGTCCCCATGTAGACGAGGGTCTTGCCGGAGGGGTACTCACGCGGCGGCACCCTCGGATCGTCGACTCCGGGCCGGATCACCGAGAGCGGTCGGCTCGTCAGGCGCGCCTCCTTCATCTCCCGCTCGCAGTTGTACGAGCCGGTGACGACGGCATCCGCCCGGTGCAGCACCGCCCGCTGCGGCCAATACGTCAGATAGAAGGCACGCCAAATTGCCCGGACGTACCAGCTGTAACCCGCGGGAATCTGGGTGATGCGGTAAAAAACCATGTCATGCACGGTGAGCACGAGCTTGTACCGTCGCCCGGTCGCTCCCATGGTCTGCATGGGGCTGAACACCACGTCCGGCTTCCACCGGTTGATCGACAGCATTCCGATGAACGGCTCAAGGGCACTCGTTCCGGGGCGACCCTTCACCCACGGCAGATCGGGGAGCATGCTCAGCTGTCGTTCGTCGCTGATCAGCATGGTCACCGGGTGAAGCTTCGCGAACGCCTCGACGAGGCCGGCGGTGTAGCGGCTGATTCCGTCATGACGAACCAGCCGCGTATAGCGGCAGTCGAAGATCACTTTCACGGCTGGCGCGGCTCCTCGAGTTCGGCGGTGGCCGACAGAAGCGAGCGCTCGACAAGGAACGACTTGATTGCCGCCGCGGCGAGGTGCGGGACCTCATAGTGGATGAGGTGGCCGACGCCGAGAAGCAGCTCGAGCTTCGCGTCCGTCATCGTGGCCACCACATCGTGATGCGCCTTCACCGGTGTGATGTCATCCAGTTCGGCCGCGACGAGCAGCGTCGGTACGGTGATGCCGGCGGCGTAGGTGCTCACGTCCGCGCTCACCGATGCCTCGAAGGCCTCGACCACGAAGTCACGGCTGGCGAATCTGTTGAAGTAGGTGTGGTGCTCCCGGTGAATCCAGCGCCGAAGCTCTCTGTCCTTCGTCTTGGCGAGGGTGGAGCTCATGAACTGCACGACGAACCAGCGCTTGAGCATGAACGCGCCGACTCTCGACGGCAGCCTTCCGGCCAGCCGGTAGAACGCGACGGTGATCAGGGTCGCGAGTCGGCTCGGTCCCTCGAGACCGGACGTCGAGATCGGGTTCACCAGGATGAGAGCCGGGGTCTTCAGCCCGGCCGACACGGCCTGCGAGGAGATGATGGTTCCGAACGAGTGCCCGAGGGTCACCGCCGTTCCGGTGAGGCCAAGGGCGTCAATGAACGCGGTGAGCCAGGCGGCGAACCCCTCGATGCTGTGCGGAACCTCGGTGAGCGGCGTCGACTCCCCGAATCCCGGCATGTCCGGCCCGATCCAGCGGATGTTCGGCAGCTGGGCGATTACCGGCTCGAGGCCGTGGTGCTCGCCGCGGTAGCCGTGGGCGACCACGATGGTGAGCGCGGCATCCTCGGGCCCGTAAACCCAATATCGGGTTGTGCTGCCGAGCACGGAAATCTCGCGGCGCACGATGGGGATTTTTTCGAGCAGGGCAGCGTAGGGCGAGTGAGCGGTCATCGATGGCCAGTCTACGGATGCGAGGTCGCGTATGCGTTCTCACGGCGCGCCTAGACTTGCCTGAATCTACAAACCCTGCTCTCGAAAGGAGCGCTGTGAGCTTCACCGCCCCGATACAACTGCCCGGTTTGACCCTTGATCCGCAGTGGTATCGGCGATCGGTGTTCTACGAGGTCATGGTGCGCTCGTTCGTGGACAGCAACGGGGATGGGTCTGGCGACCTGCAGGGGCTGCTGTCCCGGCTCGACTATCTGCAGTGGCTCGGAATCGACGCGTTGTGGCTCCCGCCGATCTACGAGTCCCCGCTGCGCGACGGCGGTTACGACGTCGCGGACTTCCGGTCGATCCTTCCGGAGTTCGGCACCCTGGACGAGTTCAAGGATCTCGTGACGAAGGCGCACGAACGGAACATGCGCATCATCATCGACTTCCCGCTCAACCACACGTCGGACCAGCACGAGTGGTTCCAACAGTCCCGGTCCAATCCAGACGGCCCATACGGCGACTACTACGTGTGGAGCGACACGGACGATAAGTACGGAAACATTCGGATCATCTTCGTCGACACGGAAGAGTCGAACTGGAGCTTCGACCCGGTGCGGCGCCAGTTCTTCTTCCACCGCTTCTTCTCCCACCAGCCGGACCTCAACTTCGATAACCCGGCGGTGCAGGAAGCCGTGCTGGACATCATGCGCTTCTGGCTCGATCTCGGGGTCGACGGCATCCGGCTCGACGCCATCCCCTACCTGTTCGAGTCCGACGAGGGAAACGGCGAGGGCGAGCCGCCGACTCACGAGTACATCAAGCGAGTGCGTGCGATGTTCGACGAGGAGTACCCCGGGCGGATTATGCTCGCCGAGGCAAATCAGTGGCCGCGTGAGGTCGCGGCGTTCTTCGGAACGGAGGAGGAGCCGGAGTGCCACATGGCGTTCGACTTCCCGGTGATGCCGCGAGTCTTCTACTCCCTCCGCTCACAGAACGCGGGGGAACTCACCCGCATCCTTTCGGAGACGACGGACATCCCCGAGGGTGCCGGCTGGGGCGTGTTCCTGCGCAACCACGACGAACTCACCCTCGAGATGGTCTCTGAGGAGTACCGCCAGGCCATGTACGGCTGGTACGCGTACGACCCGCGGATGCGATCCAACATTGGGATCCGTCGCCGTCTCGCCCCGCTACTCGACAATTCGAGGGCCGAATTGGAGCTGGCACACGCGCTGCTCTTCAGCCTCCCGGGTAGCCCATTCCTCTACTACGGCGACGAGATCGGGATGGGCGACAACATCTGGCTCCCCGACCGGGATTCCTCCCGCACGCCGATGCAGTGGACCCCGGACCGCAACGCCGGATTCTCCTCGGCCGACCCCGGCAAGCTGTACCTCCCGGTGGTTCAGTCCCTCGTCTTCAACTACAACCTCACCAACGTCGAGTCCCAGCTTGCCCAGTCCCGGTCGCTCCTGCACTGGGTGCGCAACGTGATCCACGTGCGAAAGGCCCACCCCACCTTCGGACTCGGATCGCTCACCGTTCTGACTACCAACCACGAGTCCGTGCTTGCCTTCGTGCGCTCTTACCCCGGATCCGGAACGCAATTCGGCGATTCGCCCGAGGACGTGTTGTGCATCTTCAGCTTCGCGCACAATCCGATCGCCGTCACCATCACGGCGGAGCAGCTGGCCGGGGCCGGCCTCTTCGACCTGTTCGGTGGCGGCGAGTTTCCCGCGTTCAATGAGAGCGGCGAGGTCACCGTGACCCTCGCCACCCAGAGTTTCTACTGGCTTCACGTCGGGTCTCCGAGCCATGCCGGTGGTCGGCCCTAGATTGTGAGTGTGAGCGATTCAATCGGTAGCTATTCAATCAGTAAGGGCAGTGCCTGCAGTAAGGGCAGTGCCTGGTTCGATACTCTCGGGGTCTTCGACCTCGAGACGACCGGCATCGACGTGGAGACGAGCCGCGTAGTCTCCGCCCACGTCGGAATCATCGATTCGTCGGGCAACAGCATCGAATTGATCGATTGGCTCGCGGACCCGGGGGTCGAGATTCCGGTTCAGGCCAGTGCGGTGCATGGCATCTCCACCGAGCGCGCTCGCGCCGAGGGGCGGCCGGCCGCCGAGGTGATCGCTGAGATCGTCGCCGCCATCGGGGCGATTCTCGGCCGCGGCATCCCCGTGACCATCTACAACGCACCGTACGACCTGACGCTGCTCAATCGTGAGGCGATCCGGCACGGCATCACCCCGCTCAGCGGCCCCACTCCGATTGTCGACCCGCTCGTAATCGACAAGGCGGTCGACCGCTACCGCAAGGGCAAGCGCACTCTGGAGGCGACGGCACTCAACTATGGGGTCGACCTCACCGCCGCTCACGATGCCGGCGCCGACGCCGTGGCCGCCGGTCGGGTCGCCCAGGCAATCGGCCGCCGCTACAACGCCGAGCTCGGCGACGACATCCACGCCATTCACGCGCTCCAGGTTGGCTGGTGCGCCGACCAGGCCGCGAACTTTCAGGACTACATGCGCCGGGCTCGAAACCCCGACTTCATCGCGCACGGCGGCTGGCCGCAGCGTTAGAGCCGCTTAACGGGGGAAGGCGACCGGCCGAAGCCGATCGCCTTCCCTGCGAAGCGTGTTGGGAGCCGGTCAAACCGGCGGCCCAGCAGTTACGCGCCGAAGCCCTTGTATCGCGAGTTGAACTTCTCGACGCGCCCGGCGCTGTCGAGGATGCGCTGCTTGCCCGTGTAGAACGGGTGCGACGCGGACGAGATTTCGACGTCGACGACCGGGTAGGTCTGGCCATCGAGCTCGATGGTCTTGTCACTCTTGACCGTCGAACGGGTCAGGAAGGTCTCGCCGCTCGCGAGGTCGCGGAACACGACGGCCGAGTACTCGGGGTGGATGTCAGTCTTCATCGTTATTTCCTTGAGTGTGAAGTGAAAGAGAGGAGAAAAAGGATGGCACGTGGGCCAAGGGATTACATTACCAGAGTCTCGCCCCGGATTGTCGCGCCGGGATTCGAAAGCCCGCGCGCTAGGCGGCGCGTGCGGCGAACCGGCCGTCGCGCTCCTCGACCTGAAGCGGACGCCCAAAGGTCTCGGTCAGGTTCTCCGACGTGAGGACGTCGGCGATGGGTCCGGCGGCGGTGATTCTGCCGTCGGCGAGAAGCATCGCGTTGTTGAATCCGACCGGGATTTCTTCGACGTGGTGGGTGACCATGATGATCGCCGGCGCTTGCTTGGCCCTCGCGTAGCCGCCGAGTAGTTCGAGCAGCTCCTCACGCGCGCCGAGATCGAGGCTCGCGGCCGGCTCATCGAGCAGAAGGAGTTCCGGATCGGTCATCACCGATCGCGCGATCTGCACCCGCTTCTGTTCGCCGTCACTCAGTGCACCGAACTTGCGATCCTCGAGGTGGTCGAGCTTCCACTCGGCGAGAACTCGCTGCGCACGCCGAACGTCAATGTCCTCATACGACTCGTTCCAGCGTCCGGCTACCGCGTAGGCGGCGGTCAGCACGACGTCGAGCACGCGCTCGGTACCCGGGATGCGCCGCGCCATCGCCGTCGACGCGAACCCGATGCGGGGGCGCAGTTCGAAGACGTCGACACGACCCAGAGTCCCGTCGAGAACGCGCACCGTTCCGGCGGTGGGGTGGATCAGCGCGGACGCGAGTTGAAGGAGTGTGGTCTTTCCGGCGCCGTTCGGCCCGAGGATCACCCAACGCTCGTCGCTCTCCACACTCCAATTGACGGAATCCAGGATGTAGTTGCCGTCTCGGACGAAGGACACGTCGGAGAGCTGGAGAACGCTGGCCATCCCCCAACCCTACCTTTCTTCACCCGGCCGCTCGGCCGTACGCGCCGCCGCCCGGCGCGTACGGGGGTCAGGCCAGGAGCGAACCGTAGACCTCCTGCGTGCGTTTCGAGATGCGCTCCCAGCCGAAGTCTCGCTCGGCCCATGCCCTACCGGCTTGCCCCATCGATCGAGCCAACTCGGGATCGCTCACCACCTCGATCAGGGTGCGCGCGAGGTCGTCGACGAATTTCTGCGGGTCGAGCGGAGTGCCCGTTCCGTCGTCGGCTTGGTCGATGGGAACCAGTCGGCCGGTCACCCCGTCGTCGACCACCTCGGGGATACCGCCGGTCGCGGTTCCGACGACGGGCGCACCGCACGCCATCGCCTCGAGGTTGACGATCCCAAGCGGCTCGTAGATCGACGGGCATACGAATGTCGTCGCGGAGGTCAGCACAGCGGAGAGGTCGTGCCGGCTGAGCATCTCCTCAATCCACACCACTCCGGTTCGCGTCAGCTGCAGCTCGCCGACGAGGTGGCGCACCTCGGCCATGATCTCCGCCGTGTCCGGGGCGCCCGCGCAGAGCACGAGCTGCACCTCCGGCGGCAGCTGCGCCGCGGCGCGCAGCAGGTAGGGCAGGCCCTTCTGCCGCGTGATCCGGCCGACGAAGACCACCGCGGGGCGATCCGGGTCGATGCCGAGGGAACGAACGAGATCCGCGTCCCGCACCGGGTGCCACGCCTCCAGATCGATCCCGTTGTGCACGACGGAGACAATGGACGGGTCGAGGAACGGGTACGAGCGCAGGATGTCGCGGCGCATGCCATGACTCACAGCGATGATCGCGTCCGCCGAGGCAAAGGAATCGCGTTCGATCCAGCTCGACACGCGATACCCGCCGCCGAGCTGCTCTGCCTTCCACGGGCGCAACGGCTCGAGGCTGTGCGCGGTGATGACGTGAGGGATGCCGTGGAGCAGCTGCGCGATGTGCCCGGCCCCGTTCGCATACCAGGTGTGTGAGTGCACGAGGTCCGCGCCGGCGACGTCCTTCGCGATCTCGAGATCGACCCCGAGCGTGCCGAGCGCCGGATTGGCGCCGGCGAGCTGCGGGGGTACACCGTACGAGTGAACATCGACCTCGTCCCGCGGCTGCCCGAAGGCTCGCACCACGACCTGAAGGTCACGACGAAGCGCCTTCGTCAGCTCGGCGACGTGCACTCCGGCTCCGCCGTAAATCTCCGGCGGGTATTCCCTGGTTATCAGATCGACTCTCACAGTGTGAAACGCTAGCGCGGTTCGGACAGTGGCGCACGGCGACGTTCCTCTACTGTGGACACATGGCATCGAAGAAGATCTTTGGCATTGTCCTCGCCGGCGGAGAAGGCAAGCGACTGATGCCGCTCACGGCGGACCGGGCGAAGCCCGCGGTCCCGTTCGGCGGCAACTACCGCCTGATCGACTTCGCGCTGTCCAACCTGATCAACTCCGGTCTTCGGCAGATCGTCGTGCTCACCCAGTACAAGTCGCACAGCCTCGACCGACACGTCTCGCAGACCTGGCGGCTCGACGGAATCACAAACTCCTACGTCGCATCCGTGCCGGCTCAGCAGCGACTGGGCAAGCGCTGGTTCGCCGGATCGGCCGACGCCATCCTGCAGAGTCTCAACCTGCTTCGCGACGAGAAGCCGGACATCGTAGTGGTCGTCGGAGCCGACCACGTTTACCGCATGGATTTCAGCCAGATGATCGCCGCGCACATCGAGTCGGGCGCCGGAGTCACGGTCGCGGCCATCCGCCAGCCGATCTCGCTCGCCGACCAGTTCGGAGTGATCGAACTCGACCCTGATGACCCGACCAGGATCGCGCAGTTCCTCGAGAAGCCGAAGAACGCCGTCGGGCTCGCCGACTCCCCCGGTGAGGTGCTCGCGTCGATGGGCAACTACATCTTCGACACGGACATCCTCATCGACGCGGTGTTGCGGGACGGCGAACTCACCACCTCGAACCATGACATGGGTGGCGACATCGTGCCCGACTTCGTCTCACGCGGCGACGCCGCCGTCTACGACCTCAACCGCAATGACGTTCCCGGAGCAACCGATCGGGACCGGTACTACTGGCGGGACGTGGGAACCATCGACTCGTTCTTCGACGCCCACCAGGACCTGATTTCCGCGTTGCCGATCTTCAACCTGTACAACGAGCATTGGCCGATCTTCAGCCAGCAGTTCAATTCGCCGCCGGCCAAGTTCGTGCGCGACTCGAAGGGGAACCTGGGAACCACCATCGACTCGATCGTGTCCCTCGGGTCGCTGCTCTCCGGGGCGCACATCGAACGCAGCGTGCTCGGCCCGTGGGCGATCATCGAGTCCGGCGCGCAGGTGATCGACTCGATTGTCTTCGACCGGGTTCGGATCGGACCTGACGCGGTGATTCGCCGCGCTATTCTGGACAAGGAAGTCGTCATCAACGCCGGTGCGACAGTCGGTGTGGATGCCGAGGCCGACCGGGCTCGCGGGTTCACGGTCACGGACTCCGGCATCACTGTCGTTGGTAAGGGCGTCACCGTCAGGTAGACGGCGGACGGGTTCCGTCACCCATTCGCAGTGGATGGGTTCCCGCCTCACAGGACGGCCGCTCAGATGCCCCGCTTTCTCGTCGTTCTCGATGTCGATTCCACCCTCATCGAAAACGAGGTGATCGAGCTTCTCGCCGACGCTGCCGGATCGGGTGCCGCCGTCGCGGCGATCACCGCCCGGGCGATGAACGGTGAGGTCGACTTCGAAGAGAGCCTGCGCGCACGGGTTTCGACCCTCGCCGGTCTTCCCCAGTCGGTGTTCGATGAGGTCTCGCGCCGTGTCACCGTGACCCAGGGCGTGCCGGAGATGATCGCCGGGGTGCGCGCGGCCGGTGGCCGGGTCGCCGTGGTCTCCGGCGGTTTTCACGAGATCATCGATCCGGTCGCGACACGGCTCGGCCTCGACTACTGGCGCGCCAATCGGCTCGAGCTCGTGCACGGGGTGCTCACCGGCGGACTGGTCGGGCCGGTCATCGACGGCCGAGCCAAGGCCGAGACGCTCGCGGAGTGGGCGTTGGACTTCGGGGTTCCGCTCAGCCGCACTGTGGCGGTGGGAGACGGGGCGAACGATCTGCCGATGATGGAGATCACCGGGCTGTCGGTCGGCTTCGACGCCAAGGCGCCGGTGCGTGACGAGGCCGACGTGCTCATGGACGTGCGCGATCTGAGCCAGCTGCTTCCCCTGCTCGGCCTGCGCGGCTGACCCGGCTAGTGGCCCATCCCCAGGCCGCCGTCGACCGGGATAACGGCGCCTGAAATGTATCCGGCGTCGTCGCTGGCGAGCCAGGTGACCACCTTCGCCACCTCTTCGGCAGTGGCGAACCGACCGGCCGGAATGGACTTCTTGTACTCCGCAAGCTGCGACTCGGGCAGCGTCGCCGTCATGTCGGTCTCGATCAGGCCGGGTGAGACGACGTTTGCGGTGATGCCGCGCGCACCGAGTTCCCTCGTTACCGAGCGGGCCAGACCGACCAGGCCGCTCTTCGACGCGGCGTAGTTGACCTGACCGGCGGACCCGAGGAGTCCGGCGACGCTGGAGACGAGCACGATCCGGCCGAAGCGCGCCTTGAGCATGCCCTTCGACGCGCGCTTGACCACCCGGAACGCGCCGGAGAGGTTCGTGTCGATGACGGAGGTGAAGTCCTCCTCGGTCATGCGAAGAAGCAGCGTGTCCTTCGTGATTCCCGCGTTCGCGATGAGCACCTCGACCGGGCCGAAATCTGCCTCGACGAGACCGAATGCCGCGTCGATTGATGCGGCATCGGTCACATCGGCGCGCACGGTCAGCGTGCCGGTCGGCCCTTCACCGGAGCGCGCGGTGACCGCGACGCGGTGGCCGAGCGCCACGAATTGTTCGGCGATGGCGAACCCGATGCCCCGGTTACCGCCCGTGACCAGCACGGTTCTCGGCGTGATCTTTTCCGGTGTCATTGCCCCGCTCGCTTTCGTCAGTGCCGCTGTCGAAAACGCTGGTAAATGAGCACCCGGCGCCGACAAACTCCCCCAATCTTAGACGTAGGCTTGAGGTACCCCATGGCGAAGCAGCAGTCGATCACTTCACTCCCCCGGTCTCCTCATGACGACCGGCGAAGCCGCATGATCCAGTACACGGTCGCCATGTCATTCAGAACGGTGTGTATTGTCCTGTGTCTTGTCGTTCCGGACTGGTGGCGTCTCATTCCCGCGGTCGGCGCGATACTGCTCCCCTATGTCGCCGTCGTTCTCGCAAACGCGAGCAGCTCCAAACCAGCGACCGAAATGCTCCGCCCCGGCGGACTTGTGCGGCAGGTGCCCGAACCACGGCCTACGGATGTGCCGTGATCGGCCATCCGGAAGATCAGCTCGATCCAACCTGCTCCCGCGCCGGCTGCACGGCGGCCGCGGCCTGGAACGTCAACTGGAGAAACCCGCGGATTCACTCGATCGACCGGGTGAAGGTCTGGCTCGCGTGCGATGAACACCGGGACTATCTTCGCGACTATCTCGGCGCCCGCGACTTCCCCGTTCTCGTGACCCCGCTCGGTCAGTCGGTGGAACTCGTGCCCGACGTCGCACCGTCATCCACGGGTCGGACCGCATGAACCGGTGGCGCTTCGCCTTCAGCCGTCGCTGGTTCGGCTACCTTGGCGTCGCAATCGTGTTCGCGGCCATCTGCGTCGCACTATCGCAATGGCAGGTCGCCCGGCTCAACGAGACTCGTGCGGCGAATGACCTGATCGACCGCAATTATCACAGCAGCCCAGCCCCGATTCGGGAGGTGCTGCCGACGCTCCGCTCCTTCTCACCCGGGCAGGAGTGGAGGCAGGTCACCCTCTCCGGCAGCTACCTACTCGACAAGCAGCTGCTCGTGCGCAATCGCCCGTTCAACGGCGAACCCGGATTCGAGGTGCTCGATCCGCTACTTCTGAGCGACGGGAGCGTGTTCATCGTCGACCGGGGCTGGGTGCCGACCGGCCAAAAGCAGGACCGGCCGGACAGCATCCCCGAGCCACGGAGCGGTCCCGTGAGCGTCGTCGTGCGGCTGCAAGCGAGCGAGCCGTCGTTGGCTGGCCATACCGATCTTCCGGGCGAGGTCGCGACCATCCGCCTGCCGGATGTCGCGAGGCTCGTTGGCAAGCCGACCTACACCGGCGCGTATGGACTCATGGTCTCGGAGAGCCCGTCGGCCGGGACCCGTCCGACGGCGATGCCGGAGCCGGTGCTCGACGAGGGTCTGCACATTTCCTACGCCATCCAGTGGGTGCTCTTCGGCATCATGGCCTTCTTCGGGCTCTGGTACGGGATACGCCAGGAATACCGAATGCGGAACGCGGACGACCCGGACGAGCAGGAGCGCGCCGAGGAGCGGGAGCGCAAGCGGCTCGCCAAGCCGCGCAGCGATAGCGACGTCGAAGACGAGATCCTCGAGGGTTCGAGCCACTGAGCCATCTGGCGACGCCGGAAGCCCCCAGGTCAGGCCAGCGCCACCAGGTCGGCGTAGTCCCGGTTCCACAGGTCTTCGGTGCCGTCCGGGAGGATCAGCACCCGCTCGGGGTTGAGCGCCTCGACTGCTCCCTCATCGTGGCTCACGAGCACGACGGCTCCGGAGTAGTTCGCGAGGGCGTCGAGAATCTCGAGCCGGCTCGCCGGGTCGAGGTTGTTCGTCGGCTCGTCGAGCAGCAGCACGTTCGCGCCGGAAACGACGATCATGGCGAGGGCCAGCCTCGTCTTCTCCCCGCCGGAGAGCACCCCGGCGAGTTTCGTCGCGTCGTCCCCGGTGAACAGGAACGATCCGAGCACGCGGCGCGCCTCGGTCTCGGTGATGTTCGGTGACGACGAGACCATGTTCTGCAGCACGGAGCGCTTGACATCGATGGTCTCGTGCTCTTGCGCGTAGTAGCCGATGCGGAGTCCGTGGCCCGGTTCGAGCTGGCCCGTGTCGGGCTCGTCGACGCTCGCCAGAATGCGGAGAAGTGTCGTCTTGCCCGCACCGTTGAAACCGAGGATGACGACCTTCGAGCCGCGGTCGATAGCGAGATCCACCGCGGTGAAGATTTCGAGCGAGCCGTAGCTCTTGCTGAGATTGGATGCCATGAGCGGCGTTCGTCCGCACGGCGCGGGGTCGGGGAAGCGAAGCTTGGCAACCCGGTCGACGGCCCGCACCTCGTCGAGACCGGAGAGCATCTTCTCCGCGCGTCGCACCATCTGGTGGGCCGCCGCGGCCTTCGATGCCTTCGCCCCGAACTTGGCCGCCTGCATCTGCAGCACGCCGGCCTTCTTTTCGACGTTGACGCGCTCCTTCTTGCGGCGCTCCTCGTCGGCCGCACGCTGCCGCTGGTAGTTCTTCCAGTTCATGTTGTAGATGTCGATGACCTGGCGGTTCGCGTCGAGATAGAAGACCCGGTTGACGGTGTCCTCGACGAGCTCCACGTCGTGGCTGATCACGATGAGACCGCCCTGGAAGTTCTTCAGGAACTCGCGAAGCCAGACCACCGAGTCGGCGTCGAGGTGGTTGGTTGGCTCGTCGAGCAGCATCGTGTCCGCCCCGGAGAACAGGATGCGGGCGAGCTCGATGCGGCGGCGCTGCCCGCCGGAAAGGGTGGAAAGCGGCTGGTCGAGGATGCGATCCGGCAGGCTGAGATTGCTCGCGATTGACGCTGCCTCCGCCTCGGCGGCATATCCCCCGAGCGCGGTGAACCGGTCCTGCAGATTGCCGTAGGTCTTCATCGCCTTCGCGATGATCGCCTGGTCGGGGTCGCCCATCTCGCCGGCCGCCTTCTCCATGCCGATCATGAGCTGCCCGAGGCCGCGGGCATCGAGGATGCGGGTGCGTGCGAGGTCTTCCGGGTTGCCGGAGCGCGGATCCTGCGGGAGGTAACCGATCTCGCCGGTCGACTCGATGGTGCCGCCGGTGGCGAGTTCCTCGCCGGCGAGCACCTTGGTCAGCGTCGTCTTGCCCGCTCCGTTTCGCCCGACGAGGCCGATCTTGTCGCCGCGTTCGACTCTGAAGGTGACGTCCTCCATAAGCATGCGCGCGCCAACACGCAGTTCGAGGTCGTGCACGCTGAGCACAGGCAGAATCCATTTCTTTAGTCGTCTTACGACAACGGGAGGGGAGGGGGCAGGCCTCTAGTATAAATCGTGGGCCGTCGGTCAATATTCCGCGGCCATCCACCAAGGAGACCCATGACGATATCGACACTTGCCCTCGGCCGACCGACGCTAGCCGATCGACTCATCGCCCGTAGCCTACCGTCCGACATAGTTCTTGTCGCAGCGGGGGCAGCGCTGACCGCGATCGCCGCGCAGGTCACCGTTCCGCTGTGGCCGGTGCCGATCACCGGCCAGACGCTCGCCGTTCTCATGGTCGGCAGCACCCTCGGCGCCCTGCGCGGTGCCCTGTCGATGACGCTATACGCGGTCTTGGGAATCGTCGGACTCCCCGTCTTCAGCAACGCCTCGCACGGATTCGGCGTGGTCGCCGGACCGACCGGTGGGTACATCGTCGGATTCATCGCCGCAGCCGCCCTCACCGGATGGCTCGCGCAGCGCGCCTGGGACCACAGGATCCTCGGCGCGCTTGTCTCCTTCGGGGCCGGAACGCTCGTGACCTTCGCGGTCGGGCTGCCGTGGCTCGCCGCGACGCTCGGGCTGAACCTGGAGCAGACGCTGCAGGGTGGCCTCTACCCGTTCATTCTGGGCGGGATCATCAAGGCCGTGCTCGCCGCCGCCTTTATTCGCGTCGCCTGGTTCGGCATCTCGCGTGCCGACGACCGCCGCGCACCCGAGAGCGACTGACCGGCACAAGGTCCGCGCACCGCGCAATTTCCACAGTCACGCGAAAAGTCCGAGAGCGACCACCCGGTCGATCTCGGACTTTTTGCGTGCCAGGAAACTACTGATGCCAGAACTACTGTGTGCGAGAAACTACATCGAGAAGCCGAGGGCCCGCATCATGTCGCGCCCGTCGTCGGTGATCTTCTCCGGTCCCCACGGCGGCATCCAGATCCAGTTGATGCGGAACTGCTCGACGACCCCATCGAGTGCCTGGGCGGTCTGTTCCTCAATCACGTCGGTGAGCGGACAACCGGCGGAGGTGAGGGTCATGCTGATGATGAGGGCGCTGTTTTCGTCGTCCCAGGTGAGATCGTAGATGAGCCCAAGGTCGACGATGTTGACCCCGAGTTCGGGGTCCATGACGTCCTTCAGTGCCTCCTCGACACGGTCGAAGAGTTGCGGTTCGAGTGCAACGGCCATGGCGTCAAGCCTACGCTTCCGTCGGCAGTCCGGCCGGGGCGATGAAGCGGTCGTAGCCCTCGGCTTCCAGACGGTCGGCAAGCTCGGGGCCACCCTCTTCCGCGACCCGTCCGTCGACGAAGACGTGCACGAAGTCGGGAGTGATGTAACGAAGAATGCGGGTGTAGTGGGTGATCAGCAGCAGCCCGAGGCCGGTGTTCTGCTTCGCCCGGTTGACGCCCTCCGCCACGATCTTCAGCGCGTCAACGTCGAGGCCGGAGTCGGTCTCATCGAGGATGGCGAACTTGGGCTTCAGAAGCTCGAGCTGAAGAATCTCGTGCCGCTTCTTCTCGCCTCCGGAGAAGCCCTCGTTCACGTTGCGGTCCTTGAACGAGGCATCCATCCGCAGGTTCTTCATCGACTCGGTGACCTCTTTGGTCCACGTGCGGATGGAGGGCTGAACGCCGTCGATCGCCGTCTTGGCCGTGCGGAGGAAGTTCGTGACGGCGACACCGGGAATCTCCACCGGGTATTGCATGGCGAGGAACAGTCCGGCGCGGGCCCGGGCGTCGACGCTCATGGCGAGAAGGTCTTCACCGTCGAGCGTCACCGAGCCGCTCTCCACGTGATACTTCGGGTGGCCGGCGATCGTGTACGCGAGGGTCGATTTTCCCGAGCCGTTCGGTCCCATGATCGCGTGGATCTCGCCCTGCTTGACGACGAGATCGACCCCCTTGAGGATCTGCTTGGTTCCTTGCTCGGTTTCGACACTCACGTGGAGGTCTGAGACGGTGAGAACTGACATGAAAGGTTACCTTCGTGGTTCGGGAGACTTCGTGGTTCGGGAGGCTTGGTGGTTCACAAGATCAAGCGCCGACAACTGGCGTCGGATCGATGAAGACGTCGCCGTCGACGATTGAGACGGCGAAGACGGGGACCGGCTCGTATGCCGGCAGCGTTATCGGCTTGCCCGTGACGAGGGAGAACTTGGAGCCGTGGGCCCAGCACTCGAGGGTGTCGTCCTCCACGAATCCCTCGGCGAGCGAGATGTCCCCGTGGGTGCAGGTGTCGCCGATCGCGTGAACCGTTCCGGCCGAGTCACGGACGACGGCGATGGGGGTTCCGTCGATGACGACACGCACCGCGGCGCCGACCTCGATGTCGTCCTCTGAACAGATTCGGACTGTCATTCCTGCCCCTCCGGTTGTCATGCCTGCCCCTCCAGGGTCGATTCGGAACCGCCGACGAGTTCGGCCTCGATCGCGCTCTGCAGTCGCGACTCGAGCTCCGGCGAGCCGATCTTCTGCACGATCTCGGACAGGAACCCGCGAACCACGAGACGCCGGGCCTCGTCCTCGCGGATGCCCCTCGCCTGGAGGTAGAACAGTTGCTCGTCGTCGAAGCGACCGGACGCGCTGGCGTGTCCGGCGCCGGCGATGTCACCGGTCTCGATCTCGAGGTTCGGAATCGAGTCCGCACGAGCGCCATCCGTGAGCAACAGGTTGCGGTTCTGCTCGTAACTGTCGGTGCCGGATGCGGTCGGCCGGATGAGCACGTCGCCGACCCAGACGGTGTGGGCGCCCAGGCCCTGCAGCGCTCCCTTGTAGCTCACCCGTGAGCGGGTGTTTGGCGCGTCGTGGTCGACGAATACCTGCTGCTCGAGGTGCTGGCCGGTGTCGGCGAAGTAGACGCCGAACAGTTCGACGTCACCTCCCTCGCTGACGAGGTGGACCGACGGGTTGACGCGAACGACGGATCCGCCGAGCGAGACCACCACGTGCTTGAGTCGCGCGTCGCGGCCGACGGTTGCGAAGTGGCTCGCGAGATGTGTGGCGTCGTCGTCCCATTCCTGAACGGTCACGACGGTGAGGTGTGCTCCCTCGTCGAGGACGATCTCCACGTTCTCGCTGAGCATCGCCTTTCCGCTGTTCTGGAGCACGACGGTCCCGACGCTGTGGTGGGCGGCGTGGATGACGGTGTGGGCGGCGCGCGGGACGTCGCCGAGGCCGGACCGGTGCACGGTGATCTCGGTCGGCGTCTCCGAGTCGATGCGGATGGAGAGGGCGCTTTCGAACGAACTCCACGCGTTGGCGGACGCTCGTTCCTCCGGAGTGCCGGCCGTCGCGATGCGGGCATCGGAGCGGTCGATCCATTCGATGGTTGCGGGCCCTCCGGTCGCCACGAGCGTCAGCGCCTCGATGTCCCCGTCGAGGGGGTCAGTCAGGAGGGGCTGCAGCCTCGCGACGGGAGTGTGCTTCCACTCCGCCTCCTGGCCGCTGACCGGTTCGAAGTCCCGAACATCGTACGAGGCGAATCGGGCCGAACGAACCTGGATGGGAACGAGACCCCAGCCTCCGTCGCTGTGCTGCTTCGAGCCGAGTCGGGAATGGTCTTGTGCATCCGCCTTCTTGGGACTGGACGAGGACGTGGTGAGTGTAACGGGCGAAGCCATCTAGCCGACGGTTCCTTCCGACGTGATGAGGAGGGTCATCCAACACTGCCTTCCATGCCCATCTCGATGAGCTTGTTGAGTTCGAGGGCGTACTCCATGGGGAGTTCACGCGCGATCGGTTCTATGAAGCCGCGGACGATCATGGCCATTGCCTCGTCCTCCGGCATTCCGCGGGACTGGAGGTAGAACAGCTGCTCGGCGCTCACGCGCGAGACCGTCGCCTCGTGGCCCATTTGCACGTCGTCCTCGCGGACATCGGTGGTCGGGTAGGTGTCGGAGCGCGAGATCGAGTCGACGAGCAGAGCGTCGCAGCGCACGGTGTTGGCCGAGTGATGCGCCCCCTCGGCAATGCGCACCTCACCGCGGTAGCCGGTGCGGCCGCCACCCCGCGCGATCGACTTCGAGACGATCGAGGACTGGGTGTACGGGGCCATGTGAATCATCTTGGCACCGGCGTCCTGATGCTGTCCGGGACCGGCGAACGCCACCGAGAGGGTCTCACCCTTCGCGTGCTCGCCGACGAGGTAGATCGACGGGTACTTCATGGTGACCTTCGAACCGATGTTGCCGTCGATCCACTCCATGGTCGCGCCCTCGTGGGCGATGGCCCGCTTTGTGACGAGGTTGTACACGTTGTTCGACCAGTTCTGGATGGTCGTGTAGCGAACTCGTGCGTTCTTCTTCACGATGATCTCGACCACCGCGGAGTGCAGCGAGTCTGACTTGTAGATCGGGGCGGTGCAGCCCTCGATGTAGTGAACGTAGGAGCCCTCGTCGGCAATGATCAGGGTTCGCTCGAACTGGCCCATGTTCTCGGTGTTGATGCGGAAGTAGGCCTGCAGCGGGATGTCGACGTGAACGCCCTTCGGAACGTAGACGAACGACCCGCCGGACCACACGGAGGTGTTGAGCGCGGCGAACTTGTTGTCGCCGGCGGGAATCACCGTTCCGAAGTACTCCTTGAAGATTTCCGGGTACTCGCGCAGCGCCGTGTCGGTGTCGAGGAAGAGCACGCCCTTCTCCTCGAGCTCCTTGTTGATCGTGTGATACACGACCTCGGACTCGTACTGGGCCGCCACACCGGAGACGAGACGCTGACGCTCCGCCTCGGGAATGCCGAGCTTTTCGTAGGTGTTCTTGATGTCGTCGGGCAGATCGTCCCAGGTCTGGGCCTGCCGTTCCGTGGAACGGACGAAGTATTTGATGTTGTCGAAGTCGATTCCCGACAGGTCGGCGCCCCAGGCCGGCATCGGCTTCTTGTAGAACAGGGCGAGCGCCTTGAGCCGGTTCTTCAGCATCCATTCCGGCTCGTTTTTGAGCGTGGAAATGTCGGCGACGACCTCGGGCGAGATGCCACGTTTGGCCGACGCGCCGGCGACGTCCGAGTCAGACCAGCCGAACTCGTAGATTCCAAGACTTTCGAGTTCGGGGCGGTCGATCAGAATGTCTGACATGAGTTCCCTCTTTCCATACCCGTATAACCGGAGCGGCTGTGACGGCATTCCCTTCGCAACGACGACCGGATGATCGCGGTTCGCTGTTCACGGTGGGCGGACCAGCTTTTCGATTGCGGTGGCCCGCTTGATTTTTTCAGATCGTGTAGTTTCCAGATTCTGACAATTAGACCGTGACTGACAGATCGGCACGGGCGTTGCCCCCCGTGCGTCAACGCTGACACTTCTTACAACTGCGAAGAAGGAATACCCCGATTCTACAGGGAGACTCTCCGCAAATCATCGGACAGTTGGCAGGCCCGCGCCCGACCGACAGCGTGGCGCCGGCTAAGCGAGAAGTCAGCGAGCGACAACCTCCGGCGTGGTCTCCGCTGCGCTCGCCCGCACCGTGGCGAACAAGCCCGGATTCACGTCGAGCAGAACGCGAAGCACGCCGACCCAGACGAGCGCCGAACCGAGCACGTGAATCGCGACCAGAACCGCAGGGACGCCGGTCAACGCCTGGATGACCCCGACAAGCGCCTGCGCGATCGTCACAACGAGGAACGCCACGACGCGACGCCGGGCGAGAGAATTCGACGCGGCGCCGCGGAGCGTCAGAAGAAGCACCACGGCGAGAGCAATGACCGCCGAACCGAGCACCGCGTGCGCGACGGTGACGTCTGCCCACACCAGGCTCATGCGCGGAACATCCGCCGAATCGCCGGAATGCTGGCCGGACCCGGTAACCAGCGTGCCGACCATGATGAGCGCGAGAGTCGTGACGACGAGGGCAACGCTCAGTCCGGCCGACACGCGGGAGGCGGTCACGCCGGAGGTGCCAGCGCGCACGGCGGGAAGCGACACGCCGACGCTCTGCCTCGCCCGATGCCAGGTGAGCGTCGTCGTGGTGAGAAGCGCGATGGCGAGGACGAAGTGGACCGCAACGACGTACGGGTTGAGCCCGGTGAGCACCGAGACTCCCCCGGCGATCGAATTGACGACGACGAGCCAGAACTGCGACCAGGCGAGGCGGTTGAGCGTGCGGTTTCGGGTCCCCTGCAGCCGGGTGGCGACGATGGCGAACCCGACGGCGGCGATCAGCAGGCCGGTGAGCGAGCGATTGCCGAACTCGATCAGCCCGTGAATTCCGAGTGCCGGCGTCGTGGTGAGCGACCCCGGTTCGCACGCCGGCCAGGTCGGGCAGCCGAGGCCGGATCCCGTCACTCGGACGACCCCGCCGGAGAAGACGATGAAGATGCTCACGACGAGAGCGGAGGTGGTCCCCCAGCGGAGCGCCCGAGCTCCGAGCGTGTAGCGGCTGGCTAACCAGCTGAAGGGAGTGACGATTGGTCGAACCTCCTGTGGGAGCGGATGGTGCGGATGGCGGCTAGAACCGAAGCAGCGGGTCGATCGCGACCGCGATGAACAACAGCGTCAGGTAGCTGATCGAGCTGTGGAACACCCGCATCGGCTTGATGACGTCATGCCGGATCGTCATCGAGTACAGCCGGTGCGCCTCGAAGAGGAAGTATGCCCCGGCGAGCACCGCGACGACCGAGTAGATGATCCCCATTTTGGCCACCGGGATGAGCAGAAGCGAGCACGCGACGGTAGCCCAGGCGTAGAGCACGACCTGGAGCCCGACGACGGTCCGACCCCGCACGACCGCGAGCATCGGGACGTTGACCGACGCGTAGTCGGCGCGGAACCTCATCGACAGTGGCCAGTAGTGCGGAGGGGTCCAGAGGAAAACGATGCCGAACAGGATGACCGGGGTCCAGTCGAGGGATCCGGTCACCGCCGACCAGCCGATCAGCACCGGCATGCAGCCGGCCGCACCGCCCCAGACGATGTTTTGCGGCGTGCGGCGCTTCAGCACGAGGGTGTACACGAGAACGTAGAACAGAATTGCGGCGAGCGACAGCACGGCCGAGAGCCAGTTGACCAGGGAGCCGAGAATGAGAATCGACGCTGCGCCGATGATCCAGGCGAAGGCAATGGCCTCACGGTCGGTCAGCTCGCCGGTGACAAGTGGGCGGCGACTCGTGCGCTTCATGACCCGGTCGATGTCCCGGTCGATGTAACAGTTGAACGCACCGGCCGACCCGGCGCTCAGCGCCCCACCGACGAGGGTCCAGAGCACGAGCCACAGGTTGGGGATGCCGTTCTGGGCGAGAATCATGACGGGAGCCGTGGTCACGAGAAGGAGCTCGATGACGCGCGGCTTCGTGAGGGCGACGTAGGCCTTCGACTTGCGCACGAAGCCGATGTGTTCGCCCGCGTGTCCGGTCTGTAACGCTACGTCCATTGCTCCTCTAACGGTGGTAATGCCCTGCGAAGAGTCTATGCGTCCGGGGCATCCGTGCCTGTCGGGGCCCCCAGGAATGGAACCGCTCACTCAGCCCTCTCTATACTGGAATGTGCTTGCCAGCCGCAGGCCAAGACCCTAACGAAACAGCTTTGCTCGCCGGGGTGCCTGCGGCACTGCCGATGTCGCCAGGTGAGCGTCGAATTACCTCTAATGCGGTGCGACCCACCCGGGACAGACATCGTAAGCAACAGAAGGGTCGAAATCTCGTGGCAGTTCTCCAATGGGATCCCATTGACAACAAAGCCGTAGACACCACTCGCATTCTCGCGGCAGACGCCGTTGAGAAGGTTGGGAATGGGCACCCGGGAACGGCGATGAGTCTCGCTCCCGCCGCGTACCTGCTCTTCCAAAAGGTGATGCGGCGTGACCCAAGCGACAGCACCTGGATCGGTCGCGACCGGTTCATCCTTTCCGCCGGTCACAGTTCCCTGACCCAGTACGTGCAGTTCTACCTCGGCGGCTACGGCCTCGAGCTCGACGACCTGAAGGCGCTTCGCACCTGGGGCTCAAAGACCCCGGGTCACCCCGAATACGGGCACACCGATGGCATCGAGATCACCACCGGCCCGCTTGGCCAGGGCATCTCGTCCTCCGTCGGTTTCGCCTATGCCTCCCGCTACGAGCGCGGCCTGTTCGACCCGGATGCCGAGGTCGGCGCGAGCCCGTTCGACCACTTCGTCTACGTGGTCGTCAGTGACGGCGACCTGGAGGAGGGCATCTCAAGCGAAGCGTCGTCTCTCGCCGGCCATCAGCAGCTCGGCAACCTCATCGCCATCTACGACAGCAACCAGATCTCGATCGAAGACGACACCGACATCGCCTTCACCGAAGACGTCAAGGCTCGCTACGAGGCCTATCACTGGCACGTGCAGGTCGTCGACTGGAAGAAGACCGGACAGTACGTCGAAGACGTGCAGGCGCTGAACGACGCCATCGAGGCCGCGAAGGCCGCGACGGACAAGCCGTCGCTCATCATCCTCAAGACCATCATCGGATGGCCGTCCCCGAAGAAGCAGAACACCGGCAAAATCCACGGCTCGGCGCTCGGCGCAGATGAGCTGGCCGCGGTCAAGGAGGTACTCGGGTTCGACCCCGAGAAGACATTCGATGTCGACCCTAAGGTGCTTGCCCACACGCGGAAGGCCGTTGATCGCGGCAAGGCCGCCCACGCGGAGTGGAACGAACAGTTCGACGCCTGGGCGGCTGCGAACCCCGAGCGCAAGGTTCTGCTCGACCGCATCCTCTCCGGAGACCTTCCCGAGGGTGTCGAAGAGGCTCTCCCGGTCTTCGAGGCCGGCAAGGAAGTGTCAACCCGCGCGGCGTCCGGCAAGGTCCTTAACGCCCTCGGTCCGGTCATCCCCGAGCTGTGGGGCGGTTCGGCCGACCTCGCAGAGTCGAACAACACCACCATCGAGGGTGCTGCGTCGTTCGTTCCGGCCGAACGCTCGACGCACGAATGGACCGGCAATAAGTACGGCCGGGTCTTGCACTTCGGAATCCGCGAACACGCGATGGGCGCCATCCTGAGCGGCATCGTGCTGCACGGCAACACCCGCCCGTTCGGCGGCACATTCCTGATCTTCAGCGACTACATGCGGCCGGCGGTTCGACTTGCCGCGCTCATGAAGGCGCCGGCGATCTACGTGTGGACCCACGACTCCGTCGCCCTCGGCGAAGACGGACCAACCCACCAGCCGATCGAGCAGCTCTCGGCCCTCCGCGCCATCCCAGGCCTCGACATCGTGCGCCCCGGCGACGCGAACGAGACAGCGTGGGCGTGGAAGACCATCCTCGAGCGACGCGAGGGACCGGCCGGAATTGCGTTGACCCGTCAGAACATCCCCGTGTTCGAACGCGGCGACGATGTCGCGAGCGGCGACACCTTCGCCTCGGCGAAGCATGTCGCGAAGGGCGCGTACGTTCTCGCGGAGGCGCCGAACGGAACGCCGGACGTCATCTTCATCGCCACCGGATCAGAGGTGCAGATCGCGGTCGACGCGCGCGAGCAGCTCAAGTCCGAGGGCATCAACGCCCGCGTCGTGTCTGCCCCGTGCCTCGAGTGGTTCGAGGAGCAGAGCGCCGAGTACCGCGAATCGGTGCTTCCCGCCGCGATCAAGGCTCGTGTATCAATCGAGGCCGGGCTCGACCTGACCTGGAGAAAGTACGTCGGCGACGCCGGCCGGAGCGTCTCCATCGAACACTTCGGGGCTTCGGCCGACTACAAGACGCTGTTCCGCGAATTCGGCATGACAACCGAGCACGCGATCTCCGCCGCAAAGGACTCACTGGCAGCCCGATAGGCGCCGGTACGAACAGGAAGAATGATCATGACTACCACCACCCCAACCCAGGCACTCTCCGGAGTCGGCGTCAGCATCTGGCTCGACGACCTGTCCCGTGAGCGCATCAAGTCCGGCGGCCTCGAGAAGCTGATCGCCGAGCGCAATGTCGTCGGCGTCACAACCAACCCGACGATCTTCGCGAGCGCCCTCGCAAAGGGCGAGGCCTACGACGCGCAGGTCGCCGAGCTCGCTGCCGCCGGCAAGACGGTCACCGAAGCCGTCTTCGAGATCACGACCGACGATGTCGCGAACGCCAGCGATATCTTCCGTCCCGTCTACGACTCCACCGGTGGCCAGGATGGCCGGGTGTCGATCGAGGTCGAGCCGGGCTTCGCGCACGATGCCGCGGCAACCTCCGCACAGGCCAAGCAGCTTTGGGCGAAGGTCAACCGCCCGAACGCGATGATCAAGATCCCCGCGACCGTCGAGGGCCTCGAGGCAATCACGGAGACGATCGCCGCCGGAATCAGCGTCAACGTCACGCTCATCTTCAGCCTCGAACGTCACCGTGAGGTCATCAACGCCTACCTGACCGGTCTCGAGAAGGCGAAGGCGGCCGGTCACGACCTCTCCACGATCCGCTCGGTCGCGTCGTTCTTCGTGTCCCGCGTCGACACCGAGATCAACAACCGGCTTGACGCGATCGGCACTCCAGAGGCCGTCGCCCTGAAGAGCAAGGCCGGCATAGCCAACGCACGACTGGCCTACCAGGTCTTCGAGCAGGAGTTCGCGAGCGAGCGGGCCAAGGGGCTCATCGCCGCTGGCGCCAACGTGCAGCGTCCGCTCTGGGCGTCCACCGGGGTGAAGGACCCGACGCTCCCCGACACGCTCTATGTCACCGAGCTCACCGTCGCCAACGTCGTGAACACGATGCCGGAGAAGACGCTCGAGGCGACGTTCGACCACGGAGTGATCGACGGGGACCAGGTCACGAACAAGTACGACGACGCGAACGCCGTTCTCGACGCTCTCGACGCCCAGGGCATCTCGTATGAGGAGGTCACCGCCCTTCTCGAGAAGGAGGGCGTGGAGAAGTTCATCGTCTCCTGGAACGAGCTTCTCGACACCGTCACCGCGGCGCTCGAGTCCGCCCAGTCCGGAACCGTGGAGACCGAGTCGGCCAGGTCCGGTTCGGAACACGCGGTCTCCACCGAGTCGGGGGCCACCAAGTGAGTTTCGACATCACGGTGAGCGGCGCGGCGGCGGAGGCCGTCGATCGCGTCGTTCCTCAGCTCGTCGCCGACCTCGTCGCATCGCGCATCGCCGGCCAGGACCCCAGCCTGTGGGGTGCCGACGCCGAGGCGGAGGCGGACAAGCGTCTCGGGTGGACCGAAGCGGTCGTCATTTCCGAGCCGCTCATCGACGACATCGTCGCGCTGCGCGACAAGCTCCACTCCGAAGGGGTGAACCATGTCGTCCTCTGCGGAATGGGCGGCTCATCCCTCGCCCCCGAGGTCATCACCCGCACGGCCGGTGTCGAACTGACCATCCTCGACTCGACCGACCCCGGGCAGATCCTTGCTGCCCTGAACGACCGTCTCGAGACAACTGTCGTCGTCGTGTCGTCCAAGTCCGGATCCACGCTCGAGACCGCGAGCCAGCGCAAGACCTACGAGGAGGCGTTCCACGGCATCGGGATCGACCCGATCGAACGGATCGTCGTCGTCACCGATCCTGGTTCCCCTCTCGACAAGTCGGCGCGTGACGCCGGCTACCGCGTGTTCAACGCCGACCCTAACGTAGGCGGCCGGTACTCCGCCCTCACGGCCTTCGGCCTCGTGCCGTCCGGTCTCGCCGGGGTCGACATCCGTGCCCTCCTCGAGGAGGCATCAGCCGTCACCGGCCAGCTCATGGTCGACCGGCTGGACAACCCCGCGCTGGTACTCGGTGCGGCAATCGCCGGAACTCGTCCGCTCAAGGACAAGGTCGGCATCGTCTCCGACGGCACCTACATCGTCGGCTTCGGCGACTGGGTGGAGCAGCTGATCGCCGAGTCGACCGGAAAGCTCGGCAAGGGCCTGCTGCCCGTCGTGCTCGAGAGCCATTCGCCGGAACTCACCGAGAACCTGCCAGACGTGCAGATCGTGCGTCTGGTTGAAAGCGCCCGCGCGACCGAAGAGGTCAACGACGGCGAAATCGAGATCAGCGGAACCCTCGGAGCCCAGATGCTCGTCTGGGAGTACGCCGTTGCGGTCGCCGGGCGACTGCTCGGCATCAACCCATTCGATCAGCCGGACGTCGAGTCGGCGAAGACCGCCACTCGCGCGCTGCTCGATTCCCGCCCCGAGCCGGTCGCCCCGGTCTTTGTCGCCGAGGGAATTGAAGTTCGTGGACCGGCGGAGCTGCTGAGCGGAATCGACACGGTCGCCGGAGCGATCGACGCGCTGCTGGCGCAGATCGGCCCCGACGGCTACCTTGCCGTGCAGGCGTATGTCGACCGGCACGCCAACCACGAGCTCGCGCAGATCCGGGACCTGCTTGCGGCCAAGACGGAGCGACCGGTCACCTTCGGCTGGGGGCCGCGCTTCCTCCACTCCACGGGCCAGTACCACAAGGGTGGACCGGCGATCGGAGTGTTCCTGCAGATCACCGCGACCCCCGCGGAGGATCTGGAGATTCCGGACAGCCCCTTCTCTTACGGCTACCTCATCCAGGCCCAGGCCGCCGGCGACGCGAGTGTGCTCGCCGATCACGGCCGGCCCGTACTCACTCTCACTCTGACCGACCCGGCTCAGAATCTCCCCACGCTATTCAGCGCGGTCGACTAACTCTTTTAGGAGCCGAATGTCCCCGGTGGAAATCACGCCGGAGTTCAACCCGTTGAGGTTGCCCTCCGACCGCCGTCTTAACAGGATCGCTGGGCCAAGCGCCCTCATCATCTTCGGAGTGACGGGCGACCTTGCCCGAAAGAAGCTGATGCCGGCCGTCTACGATCTGGCCAACCGCGGCCTCCTGCCGCCCGGCTTCGCGCTCGTCGGGTTCGCCCGACGAGACTGGGAGGATCAGGACTTCGCGAAGGTCGTGCACGATTCCGTCGCGCAGTACGCCCGAACCGAGTTTCACGAGGATGTCTGGGCGCAGCTCGCCGAAGGAATCCGCTTCGTGCAGGGTGAGTTCGACGACGACAAGGCTTTCGCAGAGCTGAAGGCGACGCTCGACGAACTCGACGCCTCCCGCGGAACCATGGGAAACCACGCGTTCTATCTGTCGATCCCGCCGAAGTCGTTCCCGCAGGTCACCGAGCAGCTTCGCCGGTCCGGTCTCGCGAACCATGTGGAGGGCCAGTGGCGCCGCGTCGTGATCGAGAAGCCGTTCGGTAGCGACCTGAAGACCGCCCGTGAATTGAACGACGTCGTCGAGTCGGTGTTCCCGTCTGACTCGGTGTTCCGCATCGACCACTATCTCGGCAAGGAGACGGTGCAGAACATCCTGGCGCTGCGCTTCGCCAACGAGATGTACGAACCGATTTGGAACGCGAACTACGTCGACCACGTGCAGATTACGATGGCCGAGGACATCGGCGTTGGTGGCCGCGCCGGCTACTACGACGGAATCGGCGCCGCCCGCGACGTCATCCAGAACCACCTCCTGCAGCTGCTCGCGCTCACCGCGATGGAGGAGCCGATTTCCTTCAACGCCGCCCACCTCCGCGCCGAGAAGGAGAAGGTGCTGGCCGCGGTCAAGCTGCCGGAAGACCTCTCGCACTCGACCGCTCGTGGCCAGTACGCCAGCGGTTGGCAAGGCGGTGAGAAAGTCGTCGGCTTCCTCGAGGAGGACGGGATGGATCCGCAGTCCCCCACCGAAACCTATGCCGCAATCCGGCTCGACATCGCCACGCGCCGCTGGGCCGGCGTCCCGTTCTACCTGCGGGCCGGCAAGCGCCTCGGTCGTCGAGTGACCGAGATCGCGGTCGTGTTCAAGCGCGCCCCGCAGAATCTCTTCTCCAAGAGTCAAACCGGCACTCTGGGTCAGAACGCGCTTGTCATCCGCGTGCAGCCCGATGAGGGTGTCACCATTCGCTTCGGATCCAAGGTCCCGGGCACCAGCATGCAGGTCCGCGACGTGACGATGGACTTCGGCTACGGCCATGCCTTCACCGAGGCGAGCCCCGAGGCCTATGAACGACTCATTCTCGACGTGCTCCTCGGCGATCCGCCGCTCTTCCCGCGGCACGAGGAAGTGGAGTTAAGCTGGAATATCCTCGACCCTATCGAGGAATTCTGGGCTACCCAGGGACAGCCGGAGCAATACAAGCCCGGCACTTGGGGACCGGCATCCGCCGATGAACTTCTAGCCCGCGACGGCCGAACCTGGAGACGCCCATGATTGTCGATCTTCCCGACACCACGGTAAGTAACATTTCGAAAGCCCTCGTCAAGATTCGGGAGGAGGGCGGCGCGGTTGCCCTCGGGCGCGTGCTGACCCTCGTCATCTCCACCCGGCTCGGGCTCGAGGAGGAGGCGATTGAGGCGGCTAACGACGCCTCACGCGAGCATCCGATGCGCGTCATCGTGATCTCGACGGCCGTCGAGCCCGCCGATCAGCAGGACGAGCCACGGCTCGACGCCCAGATTCGGGTCGGTGGCGACGCCGGCGCGAGCGAGGTCATCATGCTTCGCGCCTACGGCGACACCGCGAGCGACGAGGAGGGTCTCGTCACCGGTCTTCTGCTTCCGGACGCCCCCGTGGTTGCCTGGTGGCCCGGCGAGGCGCCCGAGGTCGTATCGGAGTCGCCTCTCGGCCGGATCGCCCAGCGGCGGATCACGGATGCCGCGGCGCAGTCGAACCCGCGCCGCTTCCTTAATCACCTCTCCCGTACCTACGCGCCCGGTGACACCGACTTCTCCTGGACCCGATTGACGCTGTGGCGCGCACAACTCGCCGCGGTCCTCGACCAGCCGCCCTACGAGGCGATCACCGGGGTGGAGGTGCACGGCGCGCCGGATTCGCCGTCCACCGGTCTGCTCGCCGCGTGGCTACAGATGCAGCTTCGGGTGCCGGCGAGGCACGAACTCATCTCCCCGTTGCACGGGTCGAGTGGAATTCAGGGCGTCCGGATGCATCGCGCGTCCGGAGTCATCGAGCTCGAGCGCACCAACACCAACATCGTCACGCTCGTTCAACCCAATCAGCCGACCCACGACATCTCACTCATCCGTCGCAGTCTCCGCGACTGCCTCGCGGAGGAGCTGCGCCGCCTCGACCCCGACGACCTGTTCGGCGAGGTGATCCAAAAGGGTCTCGCCCGACTCGACGCGCCGACCGTCACCGGCTCCATAACGGTGCAGAAAGCGTGAGTAACGTGCGCCGGGTTCTCGTACACGCCGATAAGCAGACCCTCGCCGGATCGGTCGCCGCTCGGTTCATCACCAAGGTGGTTGACCTGCTCGATCAGCAGTCGGAGGTCAACGTCGTGTTGACCGGCGGCACCGTCGGCACTGCGGTTCTCGCCGCGATCAACGAGTCACCGGCACGGGACAGCATCGACTGGTCCCGCGTCGTGCTGTGGTGGGGAGACGAACGCTGGCTCCCCCGCGGGGACGCCGAGCGCAACGACACCCAGGCTCGAAACGCCCTGCTCGACCACGTCGCGCTCGTTCCGCAGCATATCCACTGGTGTCCGAGTCCGGCCGACGGGATCGACATCGACGAGGCCGCGGCCCTCTACGCGGCCGAGCTGTCGCTCGCCGCTGACGACGGAGCGACCACCCCACGCTTCGACATCACCTTCCTCGGCGTCGGTCCGGACGGGCATGTCGCGTCGTTGTTCCCGGAATCCGACGGAATCCAGGTGACCGATGAGACTGTCGTCGCCGTCCGCAACTCGCCGAAACCGCCGGCGGAACGGCTGAGCCTCACCCTCCCGGTGATCAACTCATCAGATCGGGTCTGGCTCGCGCTTGCCGGACCGGACAAGGCCTCTGCGCTCGGGCTCGTCCTCGCGGACGCGAGCACCCTCGAGGTTCCCGCCGCCGGCGTCGAAGGCCGACTGCGGACCGTGTTCTTCGTAGACAGCGAGGCTGCCGCAGAGGTTCCGTCCGAGCTCATCGCCACCGAATACTGAAGCAGCACCGCGTTTTCGAACCGGTTAACCACGAAACGCCCCTCGGTTGCGAGGGGCGTTTCGTCGTCTGTGAGGGCCTATTGCGGGGTGAGACGACCGCGGCGCGCTCTCAACTGCTCGAGAGCCTCGTCGAGAAGCGTCGCAGCCTCTTCCTCAGTGCGTCGTTCCTTCACGTAGGCGAGGTGAGTCTTGTACGGCTCGACCTTGACCACCGACGGTGGGTTCTCCTTGTCGCGACCGGCGGGGAGCCCGCAGTTCGGGCAGTCGAGAATCTCCGGGATCTCCTCCGGCTCGATGGTCGCGAGAAAATGCGGGCTCAACTCGTGACCGTTGGCGCACCAATAGAACACCTGAAGGCGTTCCGCGTGGAATCCCCGGTCCTGTTCGCCCATCGGTCCCGCCCCAACGCGGGATCCACGAATGGCGCTTCCTCCTGAAGCCATGCTGTCTCCTAACCGGTGAACTTGGTGATGAGTCCGAGAACGATGATCGAGGAGACCCAGATCAGTCCGAGGATCACCGTGATGCGATTGAGGTTGCGTTCCGCGACCCCCGAGGCGCCGAGGTTGCTTGTCACTCCGCCGCCGAACATGTCGGACAGACCGCCGCCTCGGCCACGGTGCAAAAGTATGAGCAGGGTGAGCAGAAGGCTCGTGATGCCGAGCACAACCTGCAGGATGACCTGAAGAATTTCCACGAAAGCCTCTCTTGGGCGCGCCGGTTGTCGTCCGGGTGGCCGATGATCAGTATAACTTGAGTGCGCCGCGGGCGGGGACTGCCGTCGAACCCGCACTGTCGCACCTGCGCTGTCGAACCGCGCCGACTCAGGTACCGACGTGCTTCTGGAACTGCACGATGCTGGAGAATTCCGTGAGATCGAGACTTGCTCCCCCGACGAGCGCGCCGTCGACGTTCGGCTCACGCATGAACCCGGCGATGTTCGACGCCTTCACCGAACCGCCATACAGGATCCGAGTCGCCGCCGCGGAATCCGCGCCGAGGAGTTCGGAGAGAGTGACCCGCAGCT
Source organism: Microbacteriaceae bacterium (assembly GCA_025464975.1). Classification (GTDB taxonomy): domain Bacteria; phylum Actinomycetota; class Actinomycetes; order Actinomycetales; family Microbacteriaceae; genus Lacisediminihabitans. Next base: position 119,761 of record JAODMT010000008.1, read on the forward strand.
GGGCCGCGACCTGCTCAGCCTGCGCCGGCGTCGCCGCCTGGCCGGAGCCAATGGCCCACACGGGCTCGTAGGCGACAACGATGTCGGCTCCCGGCTTGACCGCGGCGAGGGCGGCCTTGAGCTGGGCGACCGGCACGGCACTCGGGCCGTGCTTCTCGAGGTCCTCCGCGGTCTCGCCGACGCAGAGCACCGGGATGAGCCCGTGCCCGATCGCGGCGGCAACCTTGGTGGCGATCTCCTCGTCCGACTCGTCGTGAAGGGTGCGACGCTCGGAGTGCCCGATGATGACATATTCGCAATCGAGCGCCTTGAGGAACGAGGCTGCGATCTCGCCGGTGTAGGCCCCGGATTCGTGCGCCGAAACATCCTGCGCGCCGAATCTCAGCGGGAGTTTGTCCGCCGCGATGAGCGTCTGCACCGAGCGAAGGTCGGTGAACGGCGGGAAGATCGCGACCTCGACCGTTCCGTAATCGAGCTTCGCGTCCTTCAGGCTCCAGGCGAGCTTCTGCACGAAGGCTATCGCCTGGAGATGGTCGAGGTTCATCTTCCAGTTGGCGGCAATGAGCGGCCGGCGGCCGGCGACGGTCGATGTGGTCATGATGCGCTCCAGCCGAGTACCTCGAGGCCGGGAAGACTCTTACCCTCGAGAAATTCGAGGCTCGCTCCCCCGCCGGTTGAAATGTGCCCAAATTGGTCGTCGGTGAAGCCGAGGGCGCGAACGGCCGCGGCCGAGTCGCCGCCACCGACGACGGAGAGTCCCGTCACCTCGGTGAGCGCCTCGGCGATGGCCTTCGTACCGGCGGCGAAGGCCGGAATCTCGAAGACGCCCATCGGTCCGTTCCAGAATACGGTGTCTGACGCGCGGATGACCTCGGCGAACTTAGCGGCGGTCTCCGGTCCGATGTCGAGCCCGAGTCCGGACTCGCCCCAGGGCGACCCCTCGATGTCGTCGGCCGGTCGCACCTGGTGCTCCGCGTCTGCCCCGAACTTGGAGGCGACCACGACGTCAGTGGGCAGAACAATCTCGACCCCGAGTTCGCTCGCGCGATCGAGGTAGCCTCGCACGACATCGAGCTGGTCGACCTCGAGCAGGCTCGCACCGACCCGGTGGCCCTTCGCAGCGAGGAAGGTGAAGAGCATCCCGCCGCCGATCAGCAGAGAGTCGACCCGCGGCAGAAGGTGTTCGATCACCCCGAGCTTGTCCGACACCTTGGAACCGCCGAGCACGACCGCGTACGGCTTGGTCGGCGATTCGGTCAGCCGGTCGAGCACCTCGAGTTCGGTCGCGATCAGCTGACCGGCCGCGCTCGGCAGGATCTCCGCGAGCTCGAAGACGCTCGCCTGCTTTCGGTGCACGACGCCGAAGCCGTCCGAGACTAACGCGTCACCGAAGGCGGCTAACTCCCCGGCGAAGGCCCGGCGTTCGCCGGCATCCTTCGCGGTCTCTCCGGCATTGAAGCGAAGGTTCTCGAGCAGGGCGATGTCCCCATCGCCGAGCTCATTGACCGCGTCTCGCGCCACCGACCCCACGGTATCGCTCGCGAAGGTGACTCCCTTGCCGAGCAACTCCGAGAGCCGTTGGGCAACCGGAGCGAGGCTGTACTTGGCGTCCGGCGAACCGTCCGGACGGCCAAGATGAGAGATCACCACAACGCGGGCGCCCGCGTTGATGAGCGAATTGAGCGTCGGAAGGGACGCACGAATGCGACCGTCGTCCGTGATCTGCCCGTCGCCAAGCGGGACGTTCAGGTCACAGCGGACGATCACCCTCTTTCCGGCGAGTTCTCCGAGGGAGTCGATGGTGCGAAGCGGCATCGTGTCTGTTTCTGTCGCTGTGCCGGTTACAGGCGCTCGGCGACGTACTCGGTGAAGTCGACGAGACGGTTGGAGTAGCCCCACTCGTTGTCGTACCAGCCCGCAATCTTCACCTGGTCGCCGATCACCTTGGTGAGGCCTGCGTCGAAGATGCAGGAGTGCGGGTCACCCTGGATGTCACTCGACACGATCGGGTCCTCGGTGTAGCTGAGGAAACCCTTGAGCGCGCCGCTCTCGGCCGCGGCCTTGTACGCGGCGTTGACCTCGGCGACGGTGACCGGACGGCTCGCCTGGACGGTGAGGTCGGTGATGGAACCGGTTGGCACCGGTACGCGAAGCGCGTAACCGTCGAGCTTTCCCACGAGCTCCGGGATGACGAGGCCGAGAGCCTTCGCCGCTCCGGTGGAGGTCGGGATGATGTTGACTGCGGCGGCGCGCGCGCGGCGGAGATCGCTGTGCGGCCCGTCCTGGAGGTTCTGGTCGGCGGTGTAGGCGTGCACCGTCGTCATGAGTCCGCGTTCGATTCCGAACGCCTCCATGAAGACCTTGGCCAGCGGCGCGAGGCAGTTCGTGGTGCACGAGGCATTGGAGAGGATGTGCTGGGTCGCGGAGTCGTAGTCACCCTCGTTGACGCCCATGACGAACGTTCCGTCGTCGTCGGTCGCGGGGGCCGAGATGATGACCTTCTTGGCCCCTGCCTCGATGTGCTTCGCGGCATCCTTCGCGTTGGTGAAGCGACCGGTGGACTCGATGACGATGTCTACGCCAAGGTCACCCCAGCCGAGGTTGGCGGGGTCGCGCTCGGCGAGAACCTTGATGCGGCGGCTTCCGACGATGATGAAGTCGCCGTCGACCGAGACGTCTTCGGACAGGCGTCCGGCGACGGAGTCGTACTTGAGCAAGTGCGCGAGCGACTTGGGGTCGGTCAGGTCGTTAACCGCGACGACCTCGAGGTCGGCGCCCTGCGCGAGAACCGCGCGGAGGTAATTACGACCGATTCGGCCAAAGCCGTTGATGCCAATCTTGACAGTCAAGAGAACTCCTGTTGCTGAGGCGCCACGGGGCGCGACTTGTGGGGTACGTGGTGGAACGGGTGGAATCGCCGCGGTGGCCGGGCGAACCCGGCCACCGAGACTATGTAACTTACGGCGCTATGACAGTATCAGCAGCCCGTTGGCCTTTTCCCGGGCCACATCGAAGCGCTGCTGCACGTTCTGCCAGTTCGCGATGTTCCAGACGGCCTTGACGTAATCGGCGCGCACGTTCTTGTAGTCGAGGTAGTAGGCGTGCTCCCAGACGTCGAGCATGAAAAGCGGGATCAGGCCGAGCGGCACGTTGCCCTGCTGGTCGAAGAGCTGGAACACGGAGAGGCGCTGGCCGATGACGTCGTACGCGAGGACGGCCCAGCCGGAGCCCTGGACGCCGAGGGCGACGGCGGTGAAGTGCGCGACGAATTTGTCGAACGAACCGAACTGATCGTCGATCGCCGCCGCGAGCTCTCCGGCCGGCTTGTCGCCGCCGTCCGGGGAGAGGTTGGTCCAGAAAATCGAGTGGTTGACGTGGCCACCCAAGTTGAAGGCGAGATCCTTCTCAAGCTTGTTCACATTGGCGAGGTCGCCGGAGTCGCGGGCCGCAGCGAGACCAGCCATCGCGGCGTTGGCGCCGGTCACGTAGGCCTGGTGGTGCTTGGTGTGGTGCAGCTCCATGATGGCGCCGCTGATGCTCGGAGCGAGAGCTCCGTAGTCATATCCCAGTTCGGGAAGCGTGTACTCAGCCATATTGATTTCTCCTTCTCTCAAACCCTCAGTCGGCGTTCAATACGCGCCAATCCGGGTCTTTTTCAGTGTACTCGTGACAACTATCGCGCCCGCCGGATGCTTCCCGAGCGGAGGGCTAAGAGGTCACGCGTCCTCGTAGTCTGGCGGGAGGTTGGCGTCCGTCCCGGGGATTCCGAGCTCGACGGCTCGCTTGTCCGCCATCGCGAGAAGTCGCCTGATCCGGCCGGCGACGGCATCCTTCGTCATCGGCGGGTCAGCGTGGTGGCCCAGTTCGTCGAGGCTCGAGTCGCGAAACCGCAGTCGGAGGTCGCCCGCGTAGCGCAAGTGCTCGGGAACGTGGCCATCCAGAATCTCGAGCGCGCGCTCGACCCGTGCGCACGCGGCGACCGCGGCCTGAGCGGACCGGCGAAGGTTCGCGTCGTCGAAGTTGACGAGCCGGTTCGCCGTGGCGCGAACCTCGCGGCGCTGCCGCAACTCCTCCCAGTTGAGCACTGTCGAATGAGCCCCCATGTGCACGAGCATGGCGCTGATCGCCTCGCCATCCCGGATGACGACACGGTGCACTCCGCGCACCTCCCTCGCCTTCGCCGCGATCTTCAGCCGGCCGGCGGCGCCGACGAGGGCCATCGCCGACTCGTTTCCGGGGCAGGTGACCTCGAGCGCCGCGGAGCGGCCGGGATCGGTGAGCGAGCCGTGGGCCAGGAAGGCGCCCCGCCAGACGGCAGCGAGTTCCTCGCGGCTGCCGGTCGTGAGCTTGTTCGGCAGCCCCCGGATCGGACGCCGACGGGCATCGAGAAGCCCGGTCTGCCTTGCGAGGGTCTCGCCGCCCTCGAGCACCCGGACGAGATACTGACTCGTTCGGCGAAGGCCCGACGCCGAGATGACCGAGATTTCGCTCTTCACCCCGTACAGTTCGGCGAGGTCCTTGCGAACCCGCCGCGCGATTTGCGCCGTGTCCAACTCCGACTCGACGGCGATGCGGCCGGAGATGAGGTGCAACCCCCCGGAGAACCGCAGAATGGTCGCGAGCTCCGCCGCTCGCACTGTCGTCTTGCTCACGTCGATGCGAGCGAGTTCGTCTTTAACGTCGGCGGTGAGAGCCAATCCGTGTTCCTAACTTTCTGTGCTGCTGGTGTCGGCCCGTAAGCGGGGCCGGAATAGTTTCGGGCGGTGGCGGCTATTCGCGTCCGAGATCCCGATGCTTGATACTCACGGCGACGCCGGGTTGCTGCTGCAGGATGCCGGCCAGTTTCTGCGCGACGGCAACGGATCGATGCTTGCCCCCTGTGCATCCAATGGCGATCGTAGCGTGTCTCTTGTTCTCGCGCTGATAGCCGGCGAGCACCGGAGCGAGCGCGCTGGCGTAGCCGTTGAGGAACTCGGTCGCACCCTCTTGGTCTAGCACGAAGTCGCTGACCGCACGATCGAGACCGCTGAGGTCCCGCAGCTCGGGAACCCAGAATGGGTTGGGCAGAAACCGCATGTCGGCGACGAGGTCCGCGTCGGCCGGCAGGCCATATTTGAAGCCAAAGCTCAGGATCGTGAGCTGCAGTCCGGGCGTGTCCTCGCCGGAGAAAGTCTCGGAGATCGTGGTCGCGAGCTGGTGGATGTTCAGGCCGGAGGTGTCGATGATGATGTCGCTCGACTCGCGCATCGCGAGCATGCGGGTTCGCTCCTCGGCGATGCCGTCGAGCAGGGTGCCGTCGCCCTGCAGCGGGTGAGGCCGGCGCACCTGCTCGAATCGACGCACCAACGCCTCGTCGGTGGCCTCGAGAAACAGCACGCGGACCGGAGTTCCCTCGCGAAGGTGTTCGGCGATCCGCTCGAGATCCGAAAACAGTTTGCCGCCGCGCACGTCGACAACTGCCGCGACCTTGGGGAGGTTGTTGCCGGCCTTTCCGGCGAGTTCGACGAGCGGTCGGAGCATCTGAGGCGGCAGGTTGTCCACCACGTACCATCCGAGGTCTTCCAGCGCGTTGCCAACCGTCGACCGGCCGGCGCCCGACATGCCGGTGATGATGAGCACTTCTTGCCTGTAGCTGTCCTCGGTCATTGCGGGATCACGCCTTCAATTCTCTGAGGTTGACTATCTGGTCAAGACTACCGAGCAAGTCACTCCCGTAGTTTTTCGAAGATCGTGCGGGCGATAGTCGGGCCGACGCCCTTTACCTCGGCGATCGCCGCGGGTTCGGCCGCTCGAAGTTGGCTGACCGAACCGAAGTGGCGAAGCAGTTCCTTGACCCGTGCCGGCCCGAGCCCCGGAATTTCGGACAGCACCGAATTGACATCCCGCTTGCGACGCTGGCGCTGGTAGGTGATCGCAAACCGGTGCGCTTCGTCCCGGATCCGTTGGATCAGGAACAGCGCATCGCTGTTGCGCGGAAGGATCACCGGGTAGTCGGAGCCGGGGAGCCAGATCTCCTCGAGCCGCTTGGCGATGCCGCACAGCGTGATGCCCGTGACGCCGGCGCCGTCGAGCGCGTGCTGCGCCGCCGCAACCTGCGGCTGGCCGCCATCCACGATGAGCAGGTTTGGCCGGTAGGCGAATTTCTTTCGCTCGGGGTCGCCGTCCGACCGGTTCGCTTCCATACCGGCCGCGGGGTCGTCAAGGTAGGCGAGCCGGCGGCTGAGGGTCTGGTAGATCGACTCGGTGTCGTCGGAGGACTCCGGGATGCTGAACCGGCGGTACTGGTCCTTGCGCGGCAACCCGTCCTCGAAGACCACCATCGAGGCGACGATGTTGGTTCCGCTCAGGTGGGAGACGTCGTAACACTCCATGCGAAGCGGGGCGTCCGGCATGCCGAGGGCCTCCTGGATGTCCGCGAGGGCTTGCGACCGGGCGACGAAGTCCCCGCTGCGGCGGGTCTTGTACAGAATCAGGGCGTTGCGGGCGTTGGTGCCGACGGTGAGTGCGAGGGCGGCGAGTTCGCCGCGCTGGGCGACCCGCAGAGCGACCCTGCCCTGCCCGATGCCGCGTTCAACCCTCAGCTCGGTCAACCAGGTCTCGAGCTCGGCCGAGTCCTCCGGCAGTTCCGGTACCACGACGAGGCGCGGCGGGTCGAGCTCGTCGTAGGCGTTCTGAATGACCGTCTCGACGAGTTCGCCGAGATCGAGATCGAGTTCCTTGTCCACCACCCAGCTACGCACACCGCGGATGCGGCCCCCGCGCACGGTGAACTGCTGCACGGCGGCGGCCAGTTCATCGTGGGCGATGCCGAACAGGTCTGCGTCGACGTCTTCCGAAAGCACGACGGTGTTCTTCGACAGCGCCGTCTCGAGGGCGCCGAGCTGATCGCGGTACTTCGCGGCCGACTCGTAATCCTGCACGGCCGCGGCGGCCTTCATCTTTCGCGACACGTCGCCGACGTACTTGGAGTCGTTTCCGGCCATGAACGAGGCGAAGTCGAGCGCGATGGACTTATGCTCCTCCTTCGACACCCGGGACACGCACGGTGCCGCACACTTTCCAATGTCCCCGAGGAGGCACGGCCGCCCGGTCTGCTCCGCGCGCTTGTAGGTCGCGTCGGAACAGCTGCGCATCGGGAACGCCTTGAGCATGAGATCGACGGTCTCGCGGATGGCCCACACCTTCGTGTACGGTCCGAAATAGCGGGCGCCCTTGATATTGCGGTTACGTGTCACCAGCACCCGAGGGACGTTCTCGCCGAGGGTAATGGCGAGGTACGGGTACGACTTGTCATCCCGGAACTGCACGTTGAACGGCGGATCGAACTCCTTGATCCAGGTGAACTCGAGCTGCAGCGCTTCGAATTCCGTGCCGACAACCGTCCACTCGACCGAGGCCGCGCTCAACACCATGCGCCGGGTGCGTTCGTGCAGGCTCGCGAGGGGCGCGAAGTAGTTGCTGAGCCGCGCCCGCAAGTTTTTTGCCTTGCCGACGTAGAGCACTCGACCGGCCGCATCCCGAAACCGGTACACGCCGGGCTGCTGCGGGATCTCCCCAGCCTTGGGTCGCCACGTGACGGTTTTGCTCATGGCGCTAGGTGGTCGCGAGGACCTTGGCGGGCCTCTTCTTGCGTTGCGTCGGTGTCTTCGCCGGCAGAATCTCCCGAAGGAAGGTTCCGGTGAAGCTGGACTCGACGGTCGCGAGGTGCTCCGGCGTTCCGACCGCGAGCACCTGCCCTCCGCCGGCCCCGCCCTCCGGGCCGAGGTCGATGAGCCAATCGGCCGACTTGATCACGTCGAGGTTGTGCTCGATGACGATGACGGTGTTGCCCTTCTCGACTAGGCCGTTCAGAACGAGCAGGAGCTTGCGCACGTCTTCGAAGTGCAGCCCCGTCGTCGGTTCGTCGAGAACGTAAATGCTTCGACCCATCGACCGCTTCTGCAGCTCGGTCGCGAGCTTGACCCGCTGCGCCTCACCACCGGACAGGGTCGTCGCACTCTGGCCGAGCCGCACGTAGCCGAGGCCGACGTCGACGAGGGTGTTGAGAAACCGGCTGATCGAGGAGATGGCCTCGAAGAACTCGGCCGCCTCGCTGATCGGCATGTCGAGCACCTCGGCGATGTTCTTGCCCTTGTAGTGCACACCGAGGGTCTCCCGGTTGTACCGCGCTCCGTTGCAGACCTCGCAGACGACGTAGACGTCGGGAAGGAAGTTCATCTCGATCTTGATGGTTCCGTCACCCGAGCAGTTCTCGCACCGGCCGCCCTTGACGTTGAAGCTGAACCGACCGGGGAGGTAGCCTCGGGCCTTGGCATCCTGGGTCTCGGAGAACAGGGTGCGGATCTTGTCGAAGACACCGGTGTAGGTGGCCGGATTGGAGCGCGGGGTGCGGCCGATCGGGGCCTGATCGACGTGCACGACCTTGTCGAGGTTGTCGAGACCGGTGACTCTCGTGTGCTTTCCCGGTATCTGCCGTGCGCCGTTGAGCTCGTTAGCCAACACCTTGTACAGGATGTCGTTGATGAGGCTCGACTTGCCCGATCCGCTCACTCCGGTGACGGCCGTGAACGTGCCGAGGGGGAAGTCCACGGTGACGTTCTGCAGGTTGTTGGCCCGCGCACCCTCCACCGTGAGCATCCGCTTTTTGTTCACCGGCCGACGCGCGGCCGGAGTCTCGATCGCCCGTCGGCCGGAGAGGTAGTCCCCCGTCACCGAACGGGTGTTGGCGAGCAGCGCATCGTAGGATCCCGAGTGCACCACCTCGCCGCCGTGTTCGCCGGCGCCCGGTCCGATGTCAACGATCCAATCCGCTGTGCGGATGGTGTCCTCGTCGTGTTCGACGACGATCAGGGTGTTTCCGAGGTTCTTGAGCTTGACCAGAGTCTCGATGAGGCGTCGGTTGTCGCGCTGATGGAGGCCGATGCTCGGCTCGTCGAGAACGTAAAGCACCCCGGTGAGACCGGAGCCGATCTGGGTGGCGAGCCGGATGCGCTGCGCCTCCCCGCCGGACAGCGAACCGGCCGAACGGGCCAGGCTGAGGTAGTTGAGTCCGACCTCGATCAGGAACTCGAGCCGAAGCCGGATCTCGCGCAGCACCTGCGCGGCGATCTTGGCCTCACGCTCGGACAGTTCGAGAAGCTGCATGAACTCGAACGCGTCGATGAGGCTCAGGTCGGAGACATCCGCGATGTTGTGATCGTGAACGGTGACCGCGAGCACCTCCGGCTTCAGCCGCTTGCCGTCGCACACCGGGCAGTCGATCTCCCGAAGGTAGGAGGCGTAGCGCTGCCGTGCCGAGTCGGTCTCCGCCTCGAGGAACTTGCGCTCGATGAACGGCATCACACCCTCGAAACCGGTCGAGTACTTCATCTCCCGACCGAAGCGGTTCTTCCACTTGACGGTGACCTGAAAGTCGTTGCCCTTGAGGATCGCGTCCTTGATCGTCTCGGGCAGGTCGCGCCACGGCGTCTTGAGAGAGAAGCCGAGATCGGCAGCGAGTCCCTCGAGAAGACGCTGGAAATAGTTGAACAGCCCCTTGCCTGACTGGGTCCAGGGCAGGATCACGCCGTCGGCGAGGCTGAGCGCCGGGTCGCCGAGCAGCAACTCGGAGTCGACCGACATCCTCGTGCCGAGGCCGGAGCACTCCGGGCATGCGCCGAACGGGGCGTTGAACGAGAAGGTGCGCGGTTCGATCTCGGTGAGCTGAACGGGGTGACCGTTCGGGCAGGAGAGCTTCTCGGAGAAATTGCGCCAGGCGTCCGGCCCGGTCGCGTCAACGTAGTTGATGCTCACCAGGCCGTCGGTGAGGCGAAGCGCCGTCTCGAGGGAGTCGGTGAGCCGGGTCAGGATGTCGTCGGCCGCGACGAGCCGGTCGATGACGACCGATATGTCGTGCTTGACCTGCTTCTTGAGGGTCGGCGGGTCGCTCAGCTGGATCTGCTCGCCGTCGACGATCGCCCTCGAGTACCCGCTGGCGGCGAGCTCCTTGAACAGGTCGACGAACTCGCCCTTCTTCTGCGAGATCACCGGGCTGACGATCTGGTAACGGACTCCCGTCTCGAGCGTCATGAGCTGGTCGGCGATCTGCTGCACGGTCTGGCGTTCGATCTTCGCCCCGCAGATGGGGCAATGCGGAATTCCGATTCGCGCCCACAGCAAGCGCATGTAGTCGTAGATCTCGGTGATCGTGCCGACGGTCGACCTCGGGTTGCGGTTGGTCGACTTCTGATCGATCGAGACGGCGGGGCTCAACCCGTCGATGAAGTCGACGTCCGGCCGGTCGACCTGGCCGAGGAACTGCCGTGCGTACGCCGAGAGCGACTCGACGTAACGTCGCTGCCCCTCGGCGAAGATGGTATCGAACGCGAGGGACGACTTGCCGGAGCCGGAGAGCCCGGTGAAGACGACGAGCGAATCCCGCGGGATCTCGAGGTCGACTCCCTTGAGGTTGTGCACCCGGGCCCCGTGTACTGACAGCTTGGAACCGGACGTCACACGAGAAATAGACACTCTATAGATTCTAGGCAGGCCACCGACATCGGCCTGCAGTTGTCCGCCACCGGCGGAAGAAAAAGCACCGGTTAGCTTATGTGGCCCGCCGCCTGCATCTGGCGCAGTTCCTTCTTCAGGTCGGCAACTTCGTCCCGCAGGCGACCGGCGAGTTCGAACTTGAGCTCCCCCGCGGCCTGCAGCATCTGGTCGTTGAGGTCGCGGATGATCGACTCGAGGTCGTTGGCACCGCTCGCCGCGAGACCGACGCGTTTGAGGTTCGGCGTTGGCGACCGCTTCCGGCCGTCACGGCCGGCGAGCAGCTCCGCGGTGTCGGCCCCCTCGCGATTGAGGGAATCGGTGATGTCCGCGATCTTCTTGCGCAGCGGTTGCGGGTCGACGCCGCGTTCGAAGTTGTAGGCGACCTGTTTCTCCCGCCGGCGGGTGGTCTCCTCGATCGCAAGCTTCATGGAATCGGTCATGACGTCGGCGTACATGTGCACGGCGCCCGAGACGTTGCGGGCGGCGCGTCCGATCGTCTGGATCAGCGAGGTCGACGACCGGAGGAAGCCCTCCTTGTCGGCGTCGAGAATGGCTACGAGCGACACCTCGGGAAGGTCGAGCCCCTCCCGAAGCAGGTTGATTCCGACGAGCACGTCGTAGACCCCCTGACGAAGCTCGGTGAGCAGTTCGACGCGCCGAAGGGTGTCGACGTCGGAGTGCAGATAACGCACCCGCACCCCGGCCTCGCCGAGGAACTCGGTGAGTTCCTCCGCCATCTTCTTGGTCAGCGTCGTGACCAAAATCCGCTCGTTGATCGCAACCCGCTTGCGGATCTCTTCGAGCAGGTCGTCGATCTGACCCTTGGTGGGCTTGACCACGATCTCGGGGTCGATGAGTCCGGTCGGCCGGATGATCTGCTCGACCACGCTGTCGGTGATGCTCATCTCGTACTTGCCCGGAGTCGCCGAGAGGTAGACCTTCTGGCCGACCCGGTCGAGAAACTCGTTCCACTTGAGAGGTCGATTGTCGAGCGCGCTCGGCAGACGGAACCCGTGCTCGACGAGGGTGCGCTTGCGCGAGGCATCCCCCTCGTACATCGCGCCGATCTGCGGCACGGTCACGTGCGATTCGTCAATCACGACGAGGAAGTCGTCGGGGAAGTAGTCGATGAGGCAGTGCGGCGCCTCCCCGGGAAGCCGCTGGTCGATGTGGCGGGAGTAGTTCTCGATTCCGCTGCAAAACCCGATCTGCTCCATCATCTCGATGTCGAAGGTCGTGCGCATCCGCAGCCGCTGGGCCTCGAGCAGTTTGCCCTCGCGTTCGAGCTGGCCGAGGCGTTCCTCGAGTTCTTGCTTGATCGTGACGATCGCGGCCTGCATCCGATCCTGACCGGCGACGTAGTGCGACCCGGGAAACACCGAGACGGCGTCGAGCTTCTGAACGACGTCGCCGGTCAGCGGGTGGAGGCTGTACAGTCCTTCGATCTCGTCACCGAACATCTCAATGCGGATGGCGAGTTCCTCATACATCGGGATGATCTCGATGGTGTCGCCACGCACCCGAAAGTTTCCGCGCGAGAAGTCGACGTCGTTGCGCTGGTATTGCATCGACACGAACTTGCGAATGAGGGTCTCCCGGTTGATCTTCATTCCGATCTGGAGGGCCATCATCGCGTCGAGGTATTCCTCCGAGCTGCCGAGGCCATAGATGCAGGACACCGTCGAGACCACGACGACGTCGCGCCGGCTGAGTAGCGAATTCGTGGTCGAGTGACGCAACCTCTCAACCTCGGCGTTGATCGAGGAGTCCTTCTCGATGAAGGTGTCGGTCTGCGGAACGTACGCCTCCGGCTGGTAGTAGTCGTAGTAGGAGACGAAGTACTCGACGGCGTTATTCGGCATGAGTTCCCGGAACTCGTTGGCGAGCTGGGCGGCGAGAGTCTTGTTGTGGGCGAGCACGAGGGTGGGTCGCTGCACCGCTTCGATGAGCCACGCCGTCGTCGCCGACTTGCCGGTGCCGGTGGCACCGAGAAGCACCACATCGGTCTCCCCCGCGGTGATCCGCGCGGTGAGTTCAGCGATCGCCGTGGGCTGGTCGCCGCTCGGCGTGTACTCGCTGACGACTTCGAACGGGCGCACAGAGCGTGTCGGTTGCATGCGTTAAGTTTAGATAGAGCCGCTGACACAGTCTCGAGGGAATGTGCCGTCGGATGTCTGGGCGTTAACCAAAGCTGCACATAGGGATTCCATAAGGCCCACAAATATTGTGAAAAGGGTCGACAAGACCACCGTGGCCCAGATCACAAGAAGACGGATTGTGAGGATCGCATGACGATCACCAAAGAGTCGCATGTGCCGGTGAAAGCCAGCCCAATATTCGGGCGGATGCGCGGACGAGTGGTGGTGCTCTTGTGCATCATGTACGCCATTTCGTATATCGACCGCACCAACATTTCCACCGCGGGCCCGACCATGATGAAGGCCCTGGGCCTCACCAACGCCGAATTCGGGCTCGCCGTCGCGGCCTTCTCGATCCCGTACGCGCTGCTGCAGATCTTCGGCGGAAACCTCGGAGAGCGCATCGGCCCGCGCAAGGCGCTGTTTTCGATCGGCATCCTGTGGGGCGTCGCGACAATCGCGACCGGCTTCTCCGTCGGGCTGCTCTCCCTCGTCGGAGCGCGGCTGCTGCTTGGACTCACGGAGTCGGCAGCGTTTCCCACCGCGACCGCGGCCATGTCCAAGTGGGTCCCACCGGACCGCAACGGATTCGTGCAGGGCATCGTCCACTCCGCGTCAAGGCTCGGCAACGCGGTCGCCCCGCTCATCGTCGGCGGGCTGATCATCTGGGGAGACGCGCTGAACGGGCCACTCGCCGGGTGGCAGATCTCCTTCATCCTCATCGGCGTGCTGAGCGCGCTCTGGGCCGTGCTCTGGGTGACGATGTTCCGCGATCGCCCCCAGGACTACCCGAAGATCACCGAGAAGGAGCTCTCGGAGATTCCGCGGGAACTCGAGCGGGCGGCCCGACCGCCGGTGCCGTGGAAGCGACTCACCCGCACGATCCTGCCGGTGGCCTTCGTCGACTTCGGCTACGGCTGGACCCTGTGGGTTTTTCTCACCTGGATCCCGAGCTTCCTCGCGGACAGCTTCGGACTACCGCTGGCCACATATGCGCTGTTCACCACGTTCGTTCTGCTCGCCGGCGTGGTCGGCGACACCGTCGGCGGCGTCTTCGGCGACCGCTTGCTCCGCCGCACCGGCAACCTCCGGTTCGCCAGGCGAACCGTGCTGCTCATTGGCCTGATCGGATCGCTCGTCTGCCTGACCCCGCTCCTGTTCGTTCACGACCTCACCATCGCGACAATTGCCCTCTCGCTCTCCTTCTTCTTCCTCGAACTCTGCAACGCGACCCTGTGGGCGATTCCGATGGATGTCGCCCCCGAGTGGTCGGGAACGGCGAGCGGCATGATGAACACCGGTTTCGGCCTCGCCGGGATCGCCTCACCGGCCCTCTTCGGCTTCCTGGTCGACCGCACCGGTTGGCAGTGGCCGTTCGCCGCATCGGTGATCCTGCTCGCGGCCGCCGCTATCGTCGCCGCCGTCATGAAGCCGCGCCGCGTGCTTCCCAAGGGTGTCGACGAGATCCAGACCCAGTCCGCCTGACCTCCGACCGGTGCGCCCCCTACGGGTGCATACCGACACAAGCGGGTGGCGTGCTCACCCGGACGCGGCCTGCTCCCTCACGCGGCTGCGCTGGATCTTTCCGGTCGGGGCGCGTGGCAGGTCGACGACAACGCTGATTTCGACCGGTCGTTTGTAGCGCGGAAGCTCTCGCTCACACCGCGCACGAAGCCCGTCGACTATGTCGCCGGTCTCGGCATCCGGCACCCCCTCGGCCGTCATGACGTACGCGACGGGCACCTGATGCAGGATGGGGTCCGGGCGTCCGACGACGACGGCCTCCCGCACTCGTGCGTCACCGAGGAGCACCTCCTCGACCTCGGCCGGGTACACCTTCTCTCCCCCGCGGTTGATGACGTCGTCCGAACGCCCGGACAGAAACACAAAGCCGGAGTCATCGATGCTGCCGAGGTCGCCGGTACGCAGCCACCCGTCGTCATCGAAGCGGTCGGCGGCCGCCCCCGCGAAGTATCCGGTCACGATGCCCGGCCCGCGGATCCACAGGCCGCCGACGCTCCCGGGCGCAAGGACGGCCCCGGCGTCGTCGCGCACCTGAATCTCCGATCCGACGGCAACGCCGACCGAGCCGCCGGGAACGGAGCCGCCGAGCGGCGTGGCGGTGATCTGACTTGCCGCCTCGGTCATCCCGTAGCTCACGACGAGCGGTACAGTTCCGAGGGCGGCCCGCACCGCGTCCGGGAGCGGGGCGGATGCCGAGCGCACGAAGCGCAGGGTGTCCGGGAGTTCGAGTTCCCCGCCGCGCGCGAGCACCGCAAGGATCGCCGGAACCGCATTGATCCAGGTGATTCTTCGCTCGCGCATGAGTTCCCAGAATCCGGTGCGATGGAATCGGCGGTCGAGCACGAGGGTCGCCCCCGCGACGAGAGTGGCGACGAGACCGACCACTTCGGCGTTGACGTGGAACAACGGAAGCGAGTTGTAGCCGCGATCGGCCTCGGTGAGCTCGTTGTGCTGTGCGATGCCACGGCCGACGAAGAGCAGTTGCGCCTCGCTCAGTTCGACCCCCTTCGGCGTTCCGGTGGATCCCGAGGTGAACAGCAAGGCCGAGCCGGCGGATGCCGCGCCGGAACTCCTCGCGACCCGGGCTCGGTCCGGCGGCAACTGAGCGGCGCCATCGGACTGCGCGGCACCGTCGGACTGCGCGCCGCCGTCGACCGGAAGTCTCAGCACCGTGCTGGCGCCGACCGCGGCCCGGTCATCCCGGTCGGTGATGAGTACGGTGTCGCCGTCGATCAGTCCGACGATCTTGGCCAGGTCAAGCGTTCCGAGATCGGGGTTGACCGGAACCGAACGGAGCCCGGCCGCGACCACCGCGAGGTGCACGACCGCGAAATCGAGCGGGTCGTCGATGTCAACGACGACCGCGGCCGGGTGCCGATTGCCGGGCCGCAGCCGGCGGCTCCAGTCCTCGACGCTCTCGGCGAGCCGGCCGAAGCTCACCACCCGATCGGATCGCGCGTCTTCGAGGAATACTGCGGACGGGTTTTCACTTGCGCGGGTTTCAATGAGCGTTGCCAAGCCCTCAGGGGACGGGCGACCGGAACTGATCATCCTCCGAGCCTAGGCGAGAGCGGATGAGAGCCGACGCGGAGTTGACCTCCGCTATCGCCGAATCGGCCGCCACGTCAGCGCACCTTTGACAGCATCCAATTCCAGATCGGCGCGAAAACCGGAAAGCCGGAAGGCGACCGCGGCGTCAGATCGGTGATGTCGAGCAGGTGAGATTGCCCCGGCGTGCCGAGAGCGAGGGTGGTCTGGACGACGTGGGCTCGGGTGGTAGGGGCGAGAGTCGTCGTGTCGACCGGCTTTCCCAGCCCGAGGGCAGCCCACGACTCAACGATGTTCTTGTTATACACGTCGTTGGCGCTCACGAAGCCGTACATCGCCGACGCCGGGGTCGCTCCGGGGGACGTCATCCACGACGCCGGAACGCCGTTGTCGCTTTCGACCGGCGATGAGAACATCAGCACCCCGCGCACGCGATACTCGTGAGCGATGAATGCGGACTGGCCACCGCCCTGGGAGTGGCCGGCGACGACGATGTTGCGCCACTTGATGCGGGACCCTGTGACGTAGTTCGTCCAGCCACCGGTCGAGTCGGATTTGTTGAGGTAGGACAGGGCGACGCGCAGCCGGTTGACGATCGAGTCGGCGGGACTGATCGCGCTGTAGACGGACGGGTGCGAGCCATCCAGTCGGTTCTGCTGCACGGCCGTGTAGCAATCGGGGATACCACGGCAGGTACGCACCACCGATTTCCCCTCATTCCAGTAGTCGAGGGCGAGTACGTGAAATCCCTTGGCGGAGGCGGCATCGAGGAACTGCCGATAGTCGCCAGGCACCGCCCTGGTGGCGGGAAGGAACAGCAGCAGCGGGCTGCCAGGCGCCCCGCTCGCCGCATAGTTCATCGCGTTCGGCGTGATGGCCTGGCCGGGCGACCGCGGTAGTTCGAAGGAGATCACGCCGCCTCCCGGTTTGTCGTGGCGGATCGAGGCCACGCCGCTTGAGGCTTCGGCCGGCGAGGCGATTGCGACGAGCCCGACGAGCGCGACGACGCTTGACAGCCACATCGCCGCTCTGCTTAGTCGCATCGTAACCCTTCTCCGCGTGATCGGACCGTGGTCCCTCTTCGCAAAGGTACTTCACGGAGACTCCCGTTTCGCCGCGCTCCGCGCCCCCCTTTCTGAGAATTCTCGTAGGAGTGCCGTTCAGGCGGCGACCGCGAGGGCCGAGTCGCGCCGGCCCGCCAGCGCATCGAGATCGACTCTCGGGTCCTCCGGGCGCACACCGTGGGCCTGATGGGTCACCAAGACAGTGATCCGGTCCCGCAAAGCCACCCGCAGGTCGGCCATCAGCCGATCGGCCGACTCGGCGTCGAGGTGAGCCGTCGGTTCGTCGATCAGGATGACCTGCGCGCCGGTCAATAGGGTGCGAGCGACAGCAACGCGCTGGCGTTCGCCCCCGGATAGGGCGTCCCCGGCCGCGCCGATGCGTGTGTCGAGGCCCCGCGGAAGGCGATCAAGCAGCCGTCCGAGCCCGACCCGGCGGAGCGTTTCGAGCATCTCGGCGTCATCCGGCGCGTCGTCCCGGCCGCGCGCGATCAGGAGGTTGGCCCGAAGGGTCGAGTCGAACAGGTGCCCGTCTTGCGGGCACCAGCCGAAGCGCCGCGCAAGGGCCTCGCTGTCGAGGGCGGAGGCGTCACTGCCGCCGATCCGGTATCGTCCGGACAGAGCAGGCAGCTGGCCGAGCAGCACGGCGAGCAGTGTCGACTTGCCGGAACCGGATGCGCCGGTCACGACGAGCCACTGACCTCGACGCACCTCGGCGGAAACCCCGGTAAAGACCGGTTCGCTCGACCACGTAGCCGAGACGCCCTCGAGCACGAGCGAATCGATCTCCGTCGGAGGCGACTGGGTTCCGCCGATCGCGGCCGCACGCTCGCCAACGATGGTCTCGAGGGCGCCGAGCGCCCGCCGAAGCGGCGGATAGTTCTGCACGGCGGCGACGAGCTCGAGGAGCGAGTCGATGAGGGCGAGCGGTGTGAACGCGAGCACCGCGACGATCTCCGGTCGGAGCCGCCCCGAGGCGACGGCGTCGGCAGTAAGCGGCAGTACGAGCACCGCCGCGGTCGCGCACGCGAGCACGATCACCGCATTGGCGAGTCCCAGTGCCCACGCGCCGCGGCGGGCGGCGGCGCCGGCGCGGGCGTCCAGTCGACGAAGCTCCGCCCTGACACCGGCGTCGACGCCGTTCACCCTCAGGTCGGCTGCGGCGGTGAGCATCGTCGAGAGACGTCGGGTCAGCATCGAGCGAAGCTGCTGTTCGCCGCGCGCCGCCGCGTGGTCGGCAATGAGCGCGATGATGGGGGCTCCGAGCACGCCGACGATGGCGAGTCCGACGAACAGGGGCAGGACGGGGGCGTAGATGATGCCGATCGCGACGAGCGCGGCCGCAGCCGTCAGCACCCCGACGATCGACGGAAGCACGACCCTGATCGCGAGGTCACGCACCTGGTCGACGTCGCGTACCAGATGATCGAGCGTGCGGCCGGTGGCCAGCAGCGCCCGGCTGCGCAAGCCGTTCCGGGCGAACGCCGTCCAGAGCCGCATCCGCAGCGCCGTCGCGGCGGCGAACACCGCGTCATGGCTCACCAGTCGTTCGGAATACCGAAGCACGGCCCGTCCGATCCCGAAGAACCGCACACCGACAATCGCGACGAGCAGGTAGAGGATGTGCGGGTGTTCACCCGCCCGCACGATGAGCCAGCCGGAGAGCGCGGTGAGTGAGGCCGCGAACAGCGTCGCGAGAAGACCGAGAATGACCGCCGCGAGGATCTTTCCCCGCACCGGACGGAAGAAGCCCCAGAGGGCGGCAACGGTACCTGTGTGGCCCGGAAGCGCAGCGACGGTCTCCCGCCGACGCTCCGTCACCGTGGCCGACGTTTCCCGGACCGCGCCCGGTCGGGCACCGGCGATTCCGTCGAGGTTCACGATCCGGTCGGCGAGGGCGCGCACCTCGTCGTCGTGAGATGCGACGATCACGGTCGCCCGGCCGCGCAGCTCCGCGATGAGTTCGATGATGCGCCCTGCATTGGCTCGGTCGAGCTGGGACGTCGGTTCGTCGAGCAGCACGAGCCGCGCACCGGCCTCCACGCGAACGAGCACACGAGCGAATCCGAGCCGGCGCAGCTCCCCCGGGCTGATTACCGCCGTGTCGACCGCGGCGAGGTGGGCGAGTCCGACCCGCCGCAGGGCGCTGGCCGCCGCGCGTTCGGCGGGTCGGCCGGCCCCGGCGTACAGCGCGAGTTCCTCCCCCACCGTGCCATCCATCACCCGAGGATGCTGCGGCAGCCACGCGACGCGTCCGGCCTCGACCCCGCCGATCCGGCCCGAGACCGTGGTCGATCCGGTTGGCCGGCCGGCCAGAATCGCGAGCACCGTCGATTTTCCCGCTCCGCTTCGGCCGTCGAGCACCGTGATGCCGAACGGCGCGGCGCTGAAGCTCAGCGGGGCGAACGCCGGGGCGGTGCGGTCCGCGTACTGTACGAGCAGATTGTCGACCCGCACCGCGACAGCCGGCTCGCCATCGGCGGTGGCGGCGGAGGCCTCGGAGATGCCCTTGGCATGGGCGAAGGCGAGCGGCATCGACCGCGGGGCATCGAGCACGGCCTTCGCCCGTCCGAGGGCCTCGCGGCCCTCCTCGGACGAGTGATAGGCCGCCCCGATATCTCGGAACGGGGTGAAGCACTCCGGCGCGAGGAGAAGCACGATGAGCCCGACCTCGAGAGTCAGGTCGCCGGCGATGAGACGGACGCCGACGAAGACGGCGACCACGGCGACCGAAATGGTCGCGATGAGTTCGAGCGCGAGCGACGACAGGAAGGCCGTCTTCAGAGTCTGCACCGTCTTCGCCCGGTAATCGTTCGAGATGGCACGCAAGGCGTTGGCCTGCTCGTGCGCCCGCCCGAGGCCGACGAGCACCGGAAGGCCGCGAGCGAGCTCGACGAGGTGGTCGGAAAGTCTCGCGAGCGCGCTCGTCGCGGCTTCCATCCGCTCGCTCGTGTGCAGCCCGATGAGCACCATGAAGACGGGGATGAGCGGCACTGTCAGCACGATGACAACGGCGCTGATCCAATCGGCGAATAGGATGCGCGCCCCGATCAGCAGCGGAATGGTGGCCGCGTTCACGAGCGCGGGGAGGAATACCGTGAAGTACTTGTCCAGTTCGTCGAGTCCCCGCGTGGCGAGGCTCGTCGCCGACCCGGTTGACCCGAAGCCGTCGGCCACAAGACGATCAGCGAGATCCGCCCGCAGTCGCTCCTTCGCCCCGAGCAGAGCCCGAGCCGCGACGACCCGGTGCGCCCAGGTCGCGAGCGCCCTCAGGACGGCCGAGCCGAGGCCGAGCCAGACCACGAGCGACCAGTCGGCCCGGTGCTGCATGGTCCCGACGACCCCCATCGAGAGCGCCGTCGCCGTCCCGACGAGTGCCGCCGCCTTGAGTGCGCTAATCAGGGCAAGAAGATAGAGGGTCGGCCGACCGAGGGCGCCGATCCCGGCGAGCGGAGAACGACGTGCCACCGCGACGGTCATGCCCGGCGCACCGCCGGCTCGACCGGATGCGCCTCCGGGATGTGGCTCGCGCTCACGCGCTTCCGGAACACCCAGTAGGTCCAACCCTGGTACGCGAGGACAAGCGGAATGCCGAAGCACGCGACGACCGACATGACGCCGAGCGTGTACGGGGCCGATGAGGCGCTCGCCACGGTGAGGTCGAAGCTCCTGCTGATCGTCGATGGGAGAACGACCGGGTACTGGGCGAGGAAGATCGCCGCCATGGCCGCGATAAGGAAAAGTCCGAAGCCGACAAAGGCCAGCCCCTCGCTGCCGCCACGATTCGCCGACCAGGCAACGACCACGGCGGCGGCGGCGACGACCACGAGCGCCCAGCTGAGCGGTGAGCCGGACGAGAACTGCACGATCAGCGCCCAGGCGAGGAGCGGGAGGACCGCGATCGGTGAGACGCGCCCGGCGAAGCGGTTGCCGGCCAGTCGCACATCCCCGTCGGTCTTCAGCGCGAGGAAGGTCGCGGCGTGCACGAGGCTGAACCCGACGACGGCGAGGCCGCCGACGATCGTGGACGGGGTCAACCAGGCCAGCGGCCCGCCCACCCGGTCCCCGTTCGCGTCGAGAGGCAGCCCGGTCGTGCTGGCCGCGAGGGTGACACCGATCCCGAATGCCGCGACCAGCGAGCCGATGCCGAGTGCGGCGTTCCAGAAGCGGCTCCAGCGCACGCTCTTACCCTTTCCGCGGTACTCGATGGCGACGGCCCGAAAGATGAGCGCGAGCAGCACAAAGACCAGCGGAATGTAGAGGGAGGACAGGAGCGACGCATACCAGTCCGGGAATGCGGCGAAGGTCGCGCCGATTGCGGTGACCAGCCAGACCTCGTTGCCGTCCCAGACGGGACCGATCGCGTTCAACATCACCCTGCGCTGGTTCTCGTTCTTGGCCGAGAACAGCATGTGCATGCCGACGCCGAGGTCGAATCCCTCGAGGAAGAGATAGCCGATCCAGAGAACGACAATGATGACGAACCACACGGTGGGAAGGAAATCCATATCGACGCTCCTAGTAGGCGAAAGCGAGTACGTCGCTTTTCGAATGATCGTCGCTCTCGGGCTGATCCGGTTCGGCCAGCTCTGGCACCGCGCTGGCGATTCCCCCGCGCACGTATCTGACCAGGAGCCTGATCTCGAAGACCATCAGCACCGCGTAGACGGCGGTGAGCGCGATCACCGAGAAGAGCATCTCGCCCGCACTGACGCCAGGCGACACTGCTGCTGCGGTGAACATGTAGACGCCGTCCACGCCGGTGGGATTCGGAGCGACCACGAACGGCTGTCTCCCCATCTCGGTGAAGACCCAACCGGCCGAGTTGGCGGCGAACGGGGCGAGGATGCCGCCGACGGCGAGCAGCATGACGCCCTTCGAACGGGGAACGGTCCCCCGTCGGGTCAGCCACAGCGCGACCGCCGCGGCGAAGGCCGCGATGCCGCCAAAGCCGATCATCATGCGGAAGCCCCAGTAGGTGACCTCCATCATCGGGAGGTAGTCGATCTTCTCGCCGGCGCGCGACCCATAGATCGGGTTATCCGGCAGGTTGGTGCCGTATTTCGCCTCGTATTGCGGCAACAGCTGGTCGACACCCTCGACCGTGGTGGTGAAGTTGCCCTTGGCAAGGAAGGAGAGGAGCCCCGGGATTTCAATGATCGGCACGACGTCGCTGCAGCTGGTCGACCCGAGCTTGCCGACCGAGAGCACCGAGAAGGACGTCCCGGTGTGGCAGGCGGCCTCGGCGGCGGCCATCTTGAGCGGCTGCTGCTGGAACATGAGCTTGCCCTGCGCGTCCCCCGTGATCGCGACTCCGGCGAAGGCGACGATCGCCACGACCGCGCCGATCCGAAGCGACGTGATCCAGATGCTGTGGTCTGAGCCGTCTCGGCCCGGGATGTCGGGGGCGACCCCCGAAACGACGCGGCCGGCGGCATCCACCGTGTCGATGCCATCGCGCCGGCGCTGCCACAGGTGGTACCAGGAGATGCCGAGCAGGAAGGCGCCGCCTACCCCGAACGACCCGAACATGGTGTGGGTGAACGCGGTGATGGCGGTGTTGTTGGTGAGCACGGCCCAGACGTCGTTCATCACCGGGTGGCCCTTGACGAGGACGACGCCGACCGGATGCTGCATCCAGGAGTTGGCGACGATGATGAAGTACGCCGACAGGATCGATCCGCCGATCGCCAGCCAGAGGCAGGCGACGTGGACGGCCTTGGGGAGCTTGTTCCAGCCGAAGATCCAGAGGCCGAGGAAGGTCGACTCGACGAAGAACGCCAGCAACGCTTCCATCGCCAGCGGTGCGCCGAACACGTCGCCGACGAACTTGGCGTATTCGCTCCAGGCCATCCCGAACTGAAATTCCTGCACCAGTCCGGTCGCAACTCCGACGATGAAGTTGATCAGGTAGAGCTTTCCCCAGAACTTGACCATGCGGTACCAGCGCACATCGCCGGTGCGATGCCAGCGCATCTGCATGCCAGCGACCACCGGTCCGAGGCCGATCGTGAGCGGCACCATCCAGAAGTGGTAGACCGTGGTGATGCCGAATTGCCAACGGGCGATAAGTAGCGGGTCGAGCGATCCCACGTGCGTCTCCAAGTCTTCTACGGTTCGTAGAACACTTATAGTTCTACACTATGTAGAAGATCATTTCTACTTCGGGTAGAATTGCCCGCATGGCAACTCTCGGGGAACTCGAACGCTCGATCATGGACCTGCTCTGGGACGCGGATGACGCGTTGACGGCCAACGACCTTCGGGACGCCCTCGCCGGCGGTGGCACGCCAGGCCCGGCCCTCACCACGGTCTTGACCGTGCTCTCACGGCTCGAGAACAAGGGTTTCGTTTCCAGGGATCGGGACAACCGGCCGCACCTCTATCGGGCGGTGATGAGCCGCGCTGATCACATGGCCGAGCTCATGCACGAGGTACTCGGATCGGCCCCGGACCATGCCGCAGTATTGGCCCGGTTCGTCGGCCAGGTCTCGAACGACGACGTGGCCTCCCTTCGGCGCATGCTTGACGGCGCGCAGCCGAGGTGAATTCAGCCTGGATCGCGCTCGCGATTCTCGCCTTCGCCCTCGCCTGGCCGGTGCCGATACTGCTCGCCCGGGCCAGTTGGCCGGCCCGCGCCCCCGGCACCGCGCTGCTGCTCTGGCAGGCCATCGCCCTGGCCGGGGGGCTCTCCATGATTGGCGCGCTGCTGTCGTTCGGGCTCGAGCCGTTCGGCACCACGATCGTCGACGGGTTGCGCTCCCTCGTTCCCTACCTGCTCTCTGGGGGGCTGCCGCCCCGGGCAAACTTCTGGCAGATGTTCGCGTTGAGCGGCGCCATCCTGCTCTCCGCCCACCTCGTGCTCAACCTCGCCCTCACCTTCGTGCGCGCCGAGCGCTCCCGCACCCGACACCGGCAACTCGTGAGCCTGCTCAGCGCCCCGATGCCGGAGCGCCCCGGCATGCGGCTGATCGACCACGAGGCGCCGGTCGCCTACTGCCTTCCCGGAACGACGCGGTCGGTGACGGTGCTCTCGGCCGGCCTCATCGATCTGCTCGACGAGGAACAACTGCGGGCGGTGATCTCCCACGAGAACGCCCACGCGACGCAACGGCACCACCTCGTGCTGATGGCCTTCCGTGCCTGGCGCGCGTCGCTCCCCTGGTTCCCGATCGCGACTCGCGCGCTCGTGGCCGTGACCACCCTGGTGGAGATGCTCGCCGACGACCGGGCACGACGCGATGTCTCGGACGAGACGCTCGCCCGGTCCATCGCTCTCGTCGCGTCGGCGTCCGGTGAACGATCGCCGGCCGGCCCATCGTCCATCCTGGAGACGTCGAGGAACGCCCTCGCCGCGGACGGCGAGTCGGCGCACCGGCGGATAGTGCGGCTGACGGATCGCTCGCCGGCGCTCTCCGTGCGCTCGAGGGTGTTCGTCGTCTCATGCGGCTTCGCCCTGCTCGTCGTGCCGACGGCGCTCATACTCGCGCCCGCGTTTTCCTAGGCGAGGCTCACCCAGACCCGGGTCTACCTAGACCCGGGTCTACCTAGACCCGGCTCGGCTCCCGGCGTTGCCGGTGCGGTAGGTCGTCCCACAGGGCGTCGGCCTGCTCGATGGTCTCCTCGAGGGTGCCGTTGCTGTCGATCACCACATCAGCGATTGCGAGTCGCTCGCTATCGGTCGCCTGCGAATTGAGCCGGTGAACGGCCTCCTCGCGACTGAGCCCGCGAAGCTCGACGAGGCGGCGAATTCGGGTCTCGGCATCCGCGTTCACGACCACGACCAGGTCGAACCGGTGGTAATCGGGATACGCCAGCGCCTCGACGAGCAGCGGAACGTCGTACACGACAATGGCGTCGGGATCTGCGGCTGCCGCCTCGTCGAAGAGTCGGGAACTGAGCTCCCGGATCGCCGGATGGGTGATGGCGTTGAGGGCGAGCCGCGCCTCGGCATCGTCGAAAATCACGGCGCCGAGCGCGGCCCTGTCGAGGGATCCGTCGGCGGCGATCACGTCGTGCCCGAATCGCTCGGCGATCGCGCCGAGGCCTGCAGATCCCGGTGCAACGACATCGCGGGCAAGCTTGTCGGCGTCCACCCGAACCGCTCCACGCTCTTCGAGCCGCTTCGCGACGACGGTTTTTCCGGAGGCGATGCCGCCCGTGAGTCCGATGAGATACACGCGAGCAATGCTAGCGGTGTCGCCCGGTCGGAACCCTTGCCTCCGGTCACGACCGGAGGCAAGATGCCGCCCGGTTAACGACGAAGCGGCCGGCTCCGCGAGGAACCGGCCGCTTGCACGCCGTGCTTAGGAGTTCGAGCTCAGCTTCTCGCGAAGTGCCGCGAGAGCCTCATCGTCCGCGAGGGTTCCCGAAGAGTCGGAGTCGCTCGAGAACGAGGAACCAGCGGAGGCCGGGACCTCGCTGATGTTCTCATCGGCGGTCGCAACCTGCTTCTTGTGGGCCTCCCAGCGAGCCTGGGCCGCAGCGTAGTCCTGCTCCCACTTCTCACGCTGGGCTTCGAAGCCCTCTTTCCACTCGTTGGTCTCGGGGTCGAATCCGTCCGGGTACTTGTAGTTTCCCTGCTCGTCGTATTCGGTGAGCATTCCGTACAGCGCCGGGTCGAACTCGGTACCGTCGGGGTCGACGCCCTCGTTCGCCTGCTTCAGCGAGAGGGAGATGCGACGACGCTCGAGGTCGATGTCGATGACCTTGACGAAGACCTCGTCGCCGACCGACACAACCTGCTCGGCGAGCTCGACGTGCTTGCCCGACAGCTCGGAGATGTGAACGAGTCCCTCGATGCCCTCGGCGACGCGAACGAACGCGCCGAACGGGACGAGCTTCGTGACCTTACCCGGTGCGACCTGGCCGATGGCGTGGGTGCGGGCGAAGACCTGCCACGGGTCCTCCTGCGTCGCCTTGAGCGACAGCGAGACGCGCTCGCGCTCGAGGTCGACCTCGAGGATCTCGACGGTGACCTCCTGGCCAACCTCGACAACCTCGGAGGCGTGCTCGATGTGCTTCCAGGACAGCTCGGAAACGTGAACCAGTCCGTCAACGCCGCCGAGGTCCACGAACGCACCGAAGTTGACGATCGAGGAGACAACACCCTTGCGGACCTGTCCCTTGTGGAGGTTGTTGAGGAACGTGGTGCGGCTCTCGGACTGCGTCTGCTCGAGCAGGGCGCGGCGGGAGAGGACCACGTTGTTGCGGTTCTTGTCGAGCTCGAGGATCTTCGCCTCGTGGACCTGGCCGTCGTACGGCTGCAGGTCGCGGACGCGACGCATCTCGACCAGCGACGCGGGCAGGAAGCCGCGCAGGCCGATGT
>JAODMT010000006.1 GCA_025464975.1 Microbacteriaceae bacterium
ACCTCGTCGCCACGATCACCCTCACGGTGGTCGCCGCGAAATAGAGATTCCCCATGAGGGGGTAGCAGTCGGCAAGAGCCGGCTGCTACCCCCTTTTTTAGTGTGATTTATGCGTCGAAATCCCCAACTTTGTGCACAGCCAGCGGCCCGGAGTACCAACCCTCAACCCGCACTCTAAACATGTTTTTCCACACAGCCATGCTGACATCAAAATGCCTGGTCAGGGGGCGAATAATAGTTTCAGAATCGAAGTTATTCACAGGAGAGTGCACAGGTTGCTCACACCGGCATCGGCGTTTCGCGCAATTCATCCACAGCGTTATCCACAGGGGGATTAGCGAGAAGCGGCACCGGCTCCCTAGGGTGTACCGAGTGCCTCGGGATCGCCGTGCCGTGACGCCACAGCGGGCGGCGGAATTGTCGGTCGTCCCGAGTAAAACATGAAGCACAGCATCGGCGAGCAATGAGAGGCAGGCGACAGTGTCAATAGCGCACCTCGGGCTCGCAACGGACTCGCGTGAGGGCCAGCGGGCGTCAGAGCGCACTCCTCCGCACGACCTGCTCGCCGAGCAGAGTGCCATTGGTGGAATGCTTCTGAGCAAGGACGCCGTGGCCGACGTCATCGAATCGGTCCGTGCCGTGGATTTCTACGTGCCGAAGCACGAGATTATCTTTGACGCGATCCTCTCGCTGTATGCCCACGGCGAACCGACCGACGTGATCGCCGTCACCGATGAACTGACCAAGGTCGGGGAACTCACTCGCGCTGGCGGCGCGGAGTATCTCCACACACTCACCGGAATCGTGCCGACGGCGGCAAACGCCGGCTTCTACTCGACCATCGTCGCCGAGAAGGCGGTGCTTCGGCGCCTCGTCGAGGCCGGCACTCGCATTGTGCAGATGGGCTACGCGAGCGAGGGCGAGGTCGTCGACCTCGTGAACAACGCGCAGGCCGAGATCTACGGGGTCATGGGCGGCGTCGAGGCCGAGGACTTTATTCCACTCACCGTTGCCGTCACGACCGCGATCGACGAAATCGAAGCGGCAAAGGGTCGCGACGGCTCCATGACCGGCGTACCGACCGGCTTTGCCGAGCTCGACGAACTCACCAATGGGTTGCACGGCGGTCAGCTGATCATCGTGGCCGCTAGGCCGGCGCTCGGGAAGTCGACGCTCGCGCTCGACTTTGCCAGAGCGGCATCCATCAAGTACGACATGCCGTCGATCTTCTTTTCGCTCGAAATGGGCCGGTCCGAAATCGCGATGCGGCTGCTCTCGGCTGAGGCCGCCGTTCCGCTGCAGAGCATGCGGAAGGGGACGCTGCACACCGAGGACTGGACCAAGATCGCCAGCACCCGCGGGCGGATCAACGACGCCCCGCTCTACATCGACGACAGCCCGAACATGACCCTCGTCGAGATTCGTGCCAAATGCCGCCGGCTCAAGCAGAAGGTCGGCCTCAAGATGGTCATCATCGACTATCTGCAGCTCATGACCTCCGGCAAGAAGGTCGAGTCACGCCAGCAGGAGGTCAGTGAGTTTTCCCGCGCACTCAAGCTCCTGGCCAAGGAGCTCCAGGTTCCGGTGATTGCGCTGTCCCAGCTCAACCGAGGGCCGGAGCAGCGCTCCGACAAGATGCCGGCCCTGTCCGACCTCCGCGAGAGTGGGTCGCTCGAGCAGGACGCCGACATGGTGATCCTCCTGCACCGGGACAGCGCGTACGAAAAGGAGAGCACCCGACCGGGCGAGGCAGACCTGATCGTGGCCAAGCACCGCAACGGGCCGACCAAGACCGTCACGGTCGCCTTCCAGGGGCACTTCTCCCGCTTCCAGGACATGGCGCCGGCCTAGGGACCCCCCTGTGCAGGGCCCACCTCGAACAGGCGGTCCACGCCGGGACACAACCGACGGCAGCTGAGGCCCCTATGCGGGCGGAGGCGGGACGGCTTCGTCGCCCCACCGATTTCCCCATTGCACGAGGGGCTGCAAACCCTGAATGAGCTCCACCCCCCGAGGGGTGAGCGAATAGCGCACCTGCACCGGGGTGGTGGCGATGACCGTGCGAACCAGAAGCTGCTCGCGTTCCAGCTCGCGCAGGCGTACCGAGAGCAGCCGGTCGGACACGCCGAGAACCATCGAGCGGTATTCGCTGAAGCGCTCAGCGCCGCGAGCGGCCGCCATGAGGATGGAGGCTGTCCACTTCTTGCCGGCAAGCTCGGCCGCGACCTGGAATCGTCGGCACTCGTCTTCGTTGATCTGAATAGGGACTGATTGGGCGGTAGTCACTTACCAATGGTAAGCGACTTACCGGAGAGTTGTCGGCCATGCCACCGAGCGCCGAACATGAATCCACGACCAGGCGCACTTTGGAGACACCATGGAACTCGGCATTTACAGTTTTGGCAACGGATTGCGCGACGCTCACGGCGAATACGAGCCGTCGGCGCGAGCGACCCGCAACCTCGTCGAGGCGATCAAGCTCGCGGACGAGGTTGGACTCGACTTTTTCGGAATCGGCGAACACCACACGGAGGAGATGCCGGCATCCGCAGCCGCAACGATCCTTGCCGCCGCCGCGTCTATCACAAGCTCGATCCGGTTGGGGAGTGCCGTGACCGTGCTCGGAACGGAGGACCCGGTTCGGGTCTATCAGCAGTTTGCGACCCTCGACGCGGTCTCGAATGGTCGAGCGGAAATCACCGCCGGTCGCGGTTCGTCCTCGGAATCGTTCCCGCTCTTTGGCTACAGTCTCGCCGACTACGACACCCTGTATGCCGAAAAGCTCGAACTGCTCATGGCCCTGAACTCGTCGCCGACAGTGACCTGGCGAGGAACCGTTCGCGCAGCGCTCGACCGCGCCGTGATCGTGCCGCAACCCGAGGGCGGGCCCCTGCGGATTTGGCTTGGAACCGGAGGAAACCCGGCATCAACGGTCAGGGCGGCGAGGCTCGGCCTTCCGATCTCGTACGGAATCATCGGGGGCCAGGCCGCCCGTTTCGCACCATTGGCGAAGCTCTATCATCGATCGGCGGACGAAGCCGGGGTTCCTGCCGACCGCCAACTCATTTCGGTCGGCACGCCGGGCTTCATCGCGACGTCGGACAGCGACGCGCACGAGACCTTTTGGACGGCCTGGAACAACACCATGAAATATCTCGCCGGTCAACGTGGTTTTACAGCACCTCCCCGGCAACATTTCGACGAGGAGTCCCACGCCGGCGGGGCGCTGTTTGTGGGAGAACCAGAGGAGATCGCATCACGCATGATCACATTCCAACGGCAGATGGGCCACATGCGCCACTTCCTCCAGACCGACGTTGGGCAACTCCCACATCGCGATTTCCTCAGGTCGATTGAGCTCCTCGGCACCCAGGTCAAGCCACTGGTTGATGCGGAGTTGGGCACAAAGAACCCGAGGGTGGCGTCATGACCGGCGACACGATCGACGGCGCAGACCGCGCACCCGTTCTTGCCATTTTGGGCATTGGTCGCGTCGGCTCCACCCTCGCCCGGCGCGCGATTTCGGTCGGCTATCGCGTGTTGGTCGCCGGGTCGGGTTCGCCGGAGCAGATCGGCCTCCTCGTCGAGGTGATGACCCCGGGCGCCGAGCCGCGATGGGCGGCGGACGCCGTGGACGAAGCGGATGTCGTGGTGCTGGCCGCGCCGTTCAGCCGACTGCATTCGCTCCCGCTCGCGAATCTCGACGGCAAGATCGTCGTGGACGTCATGAATCACTGGCAACCGGTCGACGGCGACGCGACAGGCATTGAGCTGTTGGACAGCACGAGCGAAACCGTGGCAGCAGCCGTTCCCGGCGCGAAGGTTGTGAAGTCTCTCAATCACATTGGGTATCACGAGATCGAGGAGGACGCCCGCCCCGCTGGAAGCACCGAACGGCGGGCGGTCGCCGTGGCATCCGACCATCCGGAGGCGGCGTCGGTTGTCTTGCAGCTTGTCGAACGACTCGGCTTCGACGCTGTCGACGCCGGCCCGCTCGCGAACGGAATTCAGCTTGAGCCCGGGATGCCGCTGTTCGGGGCCCGACTCGACCGCGACAGCATCCTGTCGGTCTTCGCGGCGGAGCAGGATGCGGCATAGGGCGGCCGCCACCTCCCAGCGCCTCGGCGTAAACTAGCCGACGTTGCCCAGTTGAGAAGAGGTCCCGTGGTGATCACGAAGGACGACACCGCGGAGCGCGCCGCCTACTGGCCCGTAGCGGTGGCGCGTGCCATCCCGGCCGCCCTGTTGGCGCTCGCCATCACGTTTTCCGCCAACCACTCCGCGCGGTTCGGTCTCATCGCCTTCGGTGCCTTCGGGGTCGTCAGCGGTGCCGTGCTGTTCGTCTCGGCCCGTCGGCGTCTCGGCTCTTCCGGCGTTCGCTCGTTCTTCGTCGCGCAGGCCGTCATCACGGCCGTGGCCGGCGTTCTTGCCCTGTCGTTCAACGGCGGCGGAGTCAGACTGTTCTTCCTTCTCGTCACCTCGTTCGCGGCGATCACTGGATTCCTTGAGATCTACAGCGGCATTCGCACGCGGCGCCGTTTCGTCGGCTCCGTGGACTGGATCGCTGTCGGCGTTTTCACTGCGATTGCTGCCGTAGTGTTCCTTCTCGTGCCGCCCGCCTACACGCAGACCTACAAGGGCCCGGATGGCGTGGTCCGGGTGCTTGACGCGGCGGTGGTCTCGGTCGGATTACTCGGCGCCTACGCCGCCATTGTCGCGGTGTACCTGCTTATCGCCGGATTCTCGGCCAAGTGGGGAACCCAGGCGACGCCCGGAATCGCGGCACCCCCATCATCCTCAGAGAGCGAGACCACGGCGTGAGCGCACCAAGCCGGCAAGACAGACTCCGTCCCCTCGAATACATCGTGATGTCGGCGATCGTCGCCGTTTTCGTCGGGCTAGTCGTGCTCATGAGCACGCGCGAGCCGATCCTCGCCACCGTTTTCTTCGGCGTCGCCTTCATCGTTTCCATCGTGGTGATCGCGATGCTTGCACTTGCGGTGAAACCGAATGCGTCGGAGAAGACCGACATCGACGAGCAGAACAACGAGGGGCGCTGACCGACCGGTCATCCGCGGGCGAACCGACCCTCGAAATCCGCTAGCCATGCAAAAGGCGGCCCGGTCTCTCGAGGCGGGCCGCCTTTCTTCCGCCTGATTTTTATTGTTCGGAGCGGTCGTTGTGAGGCGTGGTCGCTACTCCGCGAACCGAACGAGGTCGCTCGCGAGCCCCACGTATCCGGCCGGGGTGAGGCTGACGAGACGTGCCTTTGCGTCGTCGCCGATGTCCAGCGCGTCGACGAACTCGACGAGCTCCGCCTGGCCGACGCGCTTGCCTCTCGTGAGATCCTTCAGCATGGCGTAGGGATCGGCGATCGAACTGCGGCCGGCGGTCACCTCGGCTCGGATGACGGTCTGGATGGCTTCGGCGAGCACCTCCCAATTTCCGTCGAGGTCTTCGGCGAGTCGCTCGCGGTTGACCGCGATCTCGGAGAGGCCCCGCTTGATGTTGTCGAGCGCAAGCACCGAGTGCCCGAGTCCGACGCCGACATTGCGCTGGGTCGTGGAGTCTGTCAGGTCGCGCTGGAGCCGGGAGGTGACGAGGGTCGCCGCGAGCGAGTCGAGCAGCGCACTCGAGATTTCCAGATTCGCTTCGGCATTCTCGAACCGGATCGGATTGATCTTGTGCGGCATCGTTGACGAACCGGTCGCCCCCGGCTGCGGGATCTGGGTGAAGTAGCCCATGGAAATGTAGGTCCAGATGTCGGTGCAGAGGTTGTGCAGCACCCGGTTGGCGTGGCTGACGCGCTGATAGAGCTCCGACTGCCAGTCGTGTGGCTCAATCTGGGTGGTGAGCGGATTCCAATTGAGGCCGAGTGAGGTGACGAACTCGCTCGAGATGGCTGGCCAGTCAAGGGACGGGTCGGCGACGACATGGGCGGCGAAGGTGCCGGTCGCTCCGCTGAACTTGCCGAGATACTCGGTCGATTCCACCTGCGCGACGATGCGGCGAAGGCGAGCCACGAACACCGCGAACTCCTTACCAACTGTCGTCGGCGTTGCGGGTTGCCCGTGAGTGTGGGCGAGCATGGAATCGGCGCGGTGATCAATCGCGCGCTCGGTCAGCGCATCGATCACCGCCGTGATCGACGGCAGCCAGACCTCCTCGACGGCAGCCCGGATGGTGAGAGCGTAGGAGAGGTTGTTGATGTCTTCGCTCGTGCAGGCGAAGTGGGTCAGCTCCGCGACATCCGTGAGTCCCAGGCCGGCGAGCCGGGCGCGAACATAGTACTCGACGGCCTTGACGTCGTGGCGAGTTGTGGCTTCCAGCGCCGCGAGCTCGTCGATATCGGCCTGGCCGAAGTCGGTGACCAGGCCCCGAAGGGACTCGGCCTGGTGCGGTTCGAGCCGGTGCGAGCCGAACAGTTCGTGGTCGGTGAGGTAAAGCAGCCACTCGACCTCGACATGAACGCGAGCCCGGTTCAGCCCCGCCTCCGAGAGGTGCTGACCGAGACCGCGCACGGCGGCGCGGTAGCGGCCGTCGAGGGGACTAAGTGGTTGTTCTGGCAGTGGATTCATTGGGCTCCCCGTCGGATTCCTGGCTCGATTTGGCGGAACAGTGCCGCGCTGGCTCTTTCGATCATGCCGAGGACGGTGCTGAACATCGCCGCGTCGGAGTAATAGGGGTCAGGGACATCGCCCTGGGCTGCCTGCTGGCTGTCGAAGCTCAGCAACATCTGCACCTTGCCGCGATCCTGCTCGCTGCTCGCCCAGGCACGAAGGATGCGCTCCTGGCTGCGGTCGAAGACCACGATGAGGTCGAGGTTGTCGAACCACTCGGGGTCGAACTGTTTGGCCCGGTGCCGAGAGCCGTCGTAACCGCGGCTCGTGAGGGCGGCCATCGTGCGGGCGTCGGACGGCTCGCCAACGTGCCAGTCCCCGGTCCCGGCCGACATCACGGTGACCGCACCCTCGTACCCGGCGCGCTTGACGAGGTCGAGAAAGACAGTCTCGGCCATCGGGGAGCGGCAGATGTTGCCGGTACACACGAAACAGATTCTGAAGAGCGCCGACTCGTCGAGGGTGCGGTCGAAGCTCATACGTCCATTCTTCCGCAGATTGCCGAAGCCGCGGCTCCCACGGACGGAAACCTCCTCTCCTTCCCTGCCCCCTCTGCCCCTCGTTTACGCGCCGATCGCGGCCGCGCCGCCCGAGGGACCGGGTGGGGGCCGAGGCTTGCCGTGGCGGAAGGAGCGCAGTGTGATGCACGAGGAGCTCGCCCGAACGGATGCGCTGGGGCCCGCGCTCGAGGAGCGACTGGCGTGGCTCGAGACGCTGTCGACCATGCTCGCCGAGGCGCGGGTGGTACTGCCGGCTGCGGACGGCTGCGGTGAGTGGCGTGGTCTGGCCCATCGTGTCTATGGTGAGGCGCTCACGGGCGTCCGGTCGCAGCTGTCTCGCGCTGAGACCGACACGCGGGAGGCGATCCGGAAGACCCGCCACGCCGTATTGACCCTCGGTCTGTATGGCTGATGACCTCGCCGGCTGATGACCTCGTCGTAAGTGGCGGAGGGTCGACCGCCGTCGCAACGACGGAGCTGTTCGAAGCCGCCGGCCGTCTCGAGCGCACCCGCGGCCTCATCGGCGAGTGCCTTCGTCAGGCGCGCGCAATCGGTAACCCCATCGGCGGCGGCCCGGCGGGGCAGGTCGGGCTTCCGGCCGAGGCGGTCGCGGCGGAGCAGGATCTCGCCGACGCCGCAGACCTCATGGTCGACGCGATTGGCTCGGTCGAGCGACTGCGGCTCGCCCTGTTGCTCGCGGCGGAGGGGTACGGCTACGCCGAGCGCGCGGTCGACCTCGCGGCGACGAGGGTCGCGGGACGACTCGCCGCCGTCGCGGGCCGGAACCTCCCGGTGCTCGCGGTTCTCTTTCTTCCCGCCCTCGCAGGAGCCGTCGCCGGAGCTGCCATCGGAGCAAGCATCGGCATCGGCATCGCGGCGGCCGAGCGTGCGATTCTGCCCGAGCCGGACCATACGGACCCGGGGATCGCTCTTGGGCGCTGGTTGCGGCAGAACAGAGCCGTGCTGAGCGACCCGATTCTCGTCAAGCTGGTGAGACTCTCGGTCATGAGCGTCGACGACTTCGGCGGCGGGCTGCTCGGGATACCGCCGGATATCGTCGCCCTGCTCGGTGAGGACGGCGCAGGAGTTCTCGGGCTGGCCTCGTCGTCACTGGTCATCGCGGCGCTCGTCAGGCCGGCCGGCATGCTGCGTGAGACGTCCGTTGTTGTCGCCGAGCGCTCCGCTCCGATCGCTGTGTCGCGGGCGAGCGGCTACGCCGACCGGGCCGGCCGGATCCCGGTTGGGGCAGCGCAGGTGCGGATCGACCGCTACCGCACCCCGGGATCGGCCGACCGATTCGAGGTCTACATCGGAGGCACGCGGGACTTCTCCCCTGTAGCAGGCACCGAGCCGTGGGACATGACGAGCAACGTCGACGCGCTCGCCGGAGTCGATGCCGGCTCGGTGCGAGTGGTGCGCGAGGCGATGACGCAAGCCGGAGTCACGGCATCCACTCCCGTCGTCATCACCGGGTACTCGCAGGGCGGACTGATCGCGGCGCAGCTCGCCGCGTCGGGCGATTTCGACATCCGTGGTCTGTGCACGCTCGGCGCCCCGGCCGGGCAGGTGCCGGTGCCGGCCGAGATTCCGTGGGTCGCCATCGAGCACACCGACGATCTGGTGCCCGCCTTCGGGGGTACCTGGGCGTCCGCCGCCCCGGTGATCGTGCGGCGCCAGCTGTTCGCCGGGCGGCCCGTTGACACCCGAATTGCCCTGCCGGCCCACCAGCTCGACGCCTACCGGCAGACCGCCGCCGCGGCAGACCGGTCAAACGAGCGGCGACTCACCGAGGTGATTGCTCGTCTCGACCGCTTCGGCGACGGCGCGGAGAGGGTGGATTCGGTGCTCTATCGAGCCGAGAGGATCGTCAGCCGGAATTTGAGCGGCGGCGCGTCCGGCTAGCGCCGGTCGCGTCCCACTATCGGTCGGATGATCACGCTGATGAGCCAGCTCAGTAGCGCGAGCACGAGGGCGCCAAGAACTCCCCACCAGAATCCGTCGACGACGAGCCCGAACCCGATCAGCGACGAGATCCAACTGACCAGAAGCAACAACAGTCCGTTGACGACGAGGGCGATTAGCCCGAGGGTGAGCAGATAGATCGGGAAGGCGACGATTCGGATGAAGTTGCCGATCACCCCGTTGACGATCCCGAACAGGAGGGCGACGAGCAGATAGGTCAACACCCAGTTGAGGGTCGTGGGAGGCTGGAACGGCACCACCTTCACGCCGGCGACAATGAGTGTCGTCAGCCAGACGGCGACGGCGTTGACCAGCAGGCGAACCAGGAATCTCGTCATGCGACCACTATGCCGCTATCTTCGCCGGCCGTGCAATCACGCCACGGTGTGATTACGCCACGGGTGAGCGGCGGCGCAGGGGCACTGTGCAGCGGGCGGCCCGTAGGCTTGAACAGTGATCAATCCTGAGCCGCCCACTGTGCGCCTACGGCCCGAAGTCCTGGCCCTTGTCGGGTACAAGCAGGGCAAGCCGGCCGACACCGATGCCTTCAAACTGTCGTCGAACGAAAACCCATTCGAGCCGATTCCGGAGGTGCTCAAGGCAATCGCCGACAGCTCCAACGTCAACCGCTACCCCGACGCGGCCGGGACCCAGCTGCGCGACCGGCTCGCCGCACGATTCGGGGTGACTCGGGATGAGGTGCACCTCGGAGCCGGATCGGTCTCGATCCTCGCCCAGCTCATTCAGGCCGCGGCCGGAGCCGGCGACGAGGTGATTTACGCCTGGCGATCGTTCGAGGCATATCCGGGACTCGTCACGGTGGCCGGGGCGACCAGCGTTCTCGTGCCGACTACAGCCGACGCCCGCCACGATCTGCCGGCCATGCTCGCCGCCATCACCGACCGAACCCGCGTGATCATCGTATGCAGCCCGAACAACCCGACGAGCACGATCGTGACCAAGGACGAGTTCGCCACCTTCATGCGCGAAGTCCCCAGCGACATCCTGGTCATTCTCGACGAGGCATATATCGAGTTCGTCACCGACGAGACCGCGGTCGACGGCCGCGAACTCAGCCGCGTGTACCCGAACCTCGTGGTCGCGCGCACCTTCTCCAAGGCCTACGGACTCGCCGGACTTCGGATCGGGTACGCGGTTGGGCCCGAGTACATCCTCGATGCCGCCCGCACGGCATCCATCCCGCTCTCGGTCACCGACACCGCCCAGCGAGCCGCACTGGTCTCGCTCGACCACGAAAAGGTGTTGCTCGAGCGGGTCGGCCGGTTGAGCGCGCTCCGCGACGAGGTCTGGACGGCCTTGCTCGAGCAGGGCTGGGACGTGCCACGCCCGCACGGAAACTTCGTCTGGCTCGCAACGGGACAGGCGACCGAACGAGCCGTCGAGGTGTTCGCCGCCGCGGGAGTCGTGGTGCGCCCGCTGTATCCGGAGGGCATCCGGGTGTCCATCGGAGAGTCCCATTCTGTGGAGAAACTCCTAAAGGCTGCGGCGGAGGTTGTCCGCACCCTACCAACTGAAGGCTAGCGACCCGGGATAGATTGGTACGTCGGTGTCGCGCGAGCGGCGCCGCTCTTCCCGTTCGCGCGACACACAGACTGCGAGGCCACCGTGGCAGAAACCGCACAGATGGTGCAGCTTCTCTCGACCGATGGCACCATCCGTACGGATGACGTGAGTGCCGAGTATCTGCCGATCATCGAAGCCCTTCCCGACGACACGCTTCGCCAGTTCTACCGCGACATGGTGGTGACGCGCCGGTTCGATCTCGAAGCCACCAACCTGCAGCGGCAGGGCCAGCTCGCACTGTGGCCACCGAGCCACGGCCAGGAGGCTGCGCAGGTCGGCTCCGCGCGGGCCGCGCGACGACAGGACCACATCTTCCCCTCCTACCGGGAGCACGCGGTCGGAATGATCCGCGGCGTCGACGTTGTCGACATCGTGCGCCTCATGCGCGGGGTGACCAACGGCGGCTGGGACCCGGCCGAGCGCAACAACTTTCACCTCTACACCCTCGTTCTCGGATCGCAGGTGCTGCACGCAACCGGGTACGCGATGGGCATAGCGCTCGACGGGGACAGCGGAACCGGCGACCCGCAGACCGATCAGGCCGTGATGACCTACTTCGGCGACGGCGCGACCAGCCAGGGCGACGTGAGCGAAGCCCTCGTCTTTGCGGCGAGCTTCAACACGCCAGAGGTCTTCTTCCTGCAGAACAACCACTGGGCCATCTCCGTTCCGGTGAAGGTGCAGTCCCCGATTCCGCTCTACATCCGGCCAAGCGGGTTCGGCATCCCCGGCATCCAAATCGATGGCAACGATGTGCTCGCGAGCTACGCCGTCACCCGCAAGAACCTCGACGAGGCGCGGGCCGGCGCCGGTCCGCGAATGATCGAGGCCCTGACCTACCGGATCGGCGCCCACACGACGAGCGACGACCCGACCAAGTACCGGATGGATGCCGAGACCGCGTCCTGGGTCGCCAAGGACCCGATTGAGCGCTACGTGCGTTTCCTGCGTTCCCGGGGGGAGACGGACGCCTACTTCGCTTCGGTCGCCGTCGAGGCGGAAGACTTCGCCGCGGACCTCCGGCGCCGAACGCTCGAACTCGGCAAGCCGACCGTCGACCTGATATTCGACAACGTGTACTCGGAGCCGCACCCGGTGATGGACGAACAGAAACGATGGCTGGCCGACTACGAGTCGAGCCTCGCAACGGAATTGGGTGCACAGGCGTGAGCGACGACATTGCCCTCTCGAAGGCGCTCAACGCCGGACTACGCAAAGCGCTCGCCGACGACCCACGAGTGCTGCTCATGGGCGAGGACATCGGCCCCCTTGGCGGTGTCTTCCGGGTGACGGAAGGGTTGCAGGCCGAGTTCGGGGTCTCGCGTGTCTTCGACACCCCGCTCGCCGAGTCCGGCATCGTCGGGACCGCCATCGGCCTGGCCATGCGCGGCTACCGGCCGGTCTGCGAGATCCAGTTCGATGGGTTCATCTTCCCCGGCTTCGACCAGATCACCACCCAACTGGCCAAGATGACGAGCCGCCACGAGGGTCGGATCAGCATGCCCGTCGTCATCCGGGTGCCGTACGGCGGCCACATCGGCGCGGTGGAACACCACCAGGAGAGCCCCGAGGCGTACTTCGCCCACACGCCGGGCCTGCGGGTTGTAAGCCCGAGCACACCGAACGACGCCTATTGGATGATTCAGGAGGCCATCGCCTCCAACGATCCCGTTCTGTTCTTCGAGCCGAAGAGCCGGTACTGGAACAAGGGACCGGTCGATTTCACGGCCAACGAGGCGCCGCTGCACTCCAGCCGCATCGTTCGCACCGGAACCGAGGTGACCCTCGTCGGGCACGGCGCAATGGTCAACGTACTCATGCAGGCCGCGGAGCTTGCCGAGGCCGAAGGTACAAGCATCGAGGTCATCGATCTCCGCTCCCTCTCGCCGATCGACTACGGGCCGATCGTCGCCTCGGTGCAGAAGACCGGACGACTCGTCGTGGCGTCGGAGGCTCCCGGATTCGTCAGCGTCTCCTCCGAGATCGCCGCGGCGGTGACGGAGAAGGCGTTTTATTCGCTCGAGGCCCCGGTGCTTCGCGTCTCGAGCTTCGACACCCCGTTTCCCCCCGCGAAACTCGAGACCACCTACCTTCCGGATGCCGATCGCATCCTCGAGGCCGTCGACCGGGCCATGGCCTACTAGGGACGAAGGACACATCGTGAGCAGCTCAGAATTTGCTTTGCCCGACGTCGGGGAGGGTCTCACTGAGGCCGAGATCGTGGCCTGGAAGGTGAAGCCGGGCGACGAGGTTGCGGTGAACCAGGTGCTCGTCGAGATCGAGACCGCGAAGTCGCTCGTCGAACTTCCGTCCCCGTTCGCGGGGACCGTGACCGCCATTCTGGTTGCCGAGGGGCAGACGGTGGATGTCGGAACACCGATCATCTCCGTGTCGTCCGGTCCGGCCGCGCCGCCTCCGGTCGCTCCGACCGCCGCGGAGACCGAGGCGCGAGGCGCCGTGGCGGACACCGCCGACAGCATCTCATCCGAAGCAGCGGAAGGTTCATCCGGCGCGGTGCTCGTCGGCTACGGAATCAAGGGCCACGTCGCATCCCGTCGCACCCGCCCGCCGGTGGCGGTCCCGCCGACCGCGGTCGGGCACGGGTCATCGCCGCGTCCCAGCTCCGTGCCAGCCGCCGCCGCATCGTCGATCATCGCCAAGCCGCCGATCCGCAAGCTGGCCAAGGACCTCGAGGTGAACCTCGCCGAGGTGAACCCGACTGGCCTCGTCGGCGAGATAACGCGGGACGACGTCATCCGGCATGCCTCCCAGGCCAGCCTGTTCCGCAACATCGAGACCCCGGCCTGGGGCGCCGATCGCGAGCAGCGGATTCCGGTCAAGGGGGTGCGAAAGGCCATCGCGACCGCAATGGTCGCGAGCGCGTTCACGGCACCGCACGTCAGTCTCTTCGTCGACGTCGATGCCACCCGGACCATGGAGTTCGTCAAGCGGCTCAAGGGATCGGCCGACTTCGCCGGGGTGAAGGTCTCGCCGCTACTGATCATGGCCAAGGCCATGATCTGGGCGGTGCGCCGCAACCCGACGGTTAACGCGCAATGGACCGACAGCGAAATCATCGTCAAGCACTACGTCAATTTCGGGATCGCGGCCGCGACGCCGCGCGGACTCATCGTCCCCAACATCAAGGACGCGCAAGAGCTCTCGTTGCGAGAACTCGCCGCGGCGATCGAACAGCTCACCATCACGGCCAGGGACGGCAAGACCCAGCCGTCGGCGCAGGCGGGTGGCACGATCACGGTCACCAACATCGGCGTGTTCGGAATGGACACCGGAACCCCGATCCTGAACAACGGAGAGGTCGCCATCGTCGCGCTCGGCACCATCAAACAGAAGCCGTGGGTCATCGACGGCGAAGTGCGGCCGCGCTTCGTGACCACCCTCGGGGCGAGCTTCGACCATCGGGTCGTGGATGGCGACGTGGCCAGCCGCTTCCTCGCCGACGTCGCGAGCATCATCGAGGAACCGGCACTGCTCCTGGACTGAGCTCCTCGATTCGCCGGGTTGGACGGAGGCGCGGACGCGAGCCGCTATGCTGTTGATAACGAATCTCATTACAGCGTAGAAAGTTCCCCATGCGTCTTCGCCCCACACTCTCCCTCGTCATCGCCGGCGTCGTCTCGGTTGCGCTCGCCGGTTGTGCCACCAGCGCATCGGGATCGTCCGCGACCCCGGCCGCGAATGGCGTGATCCACGTCGTCGCCTCGACCAACGTCTACGGCGACATCGCCAAGCGCATCGGCGGCAGCCTCGTCTCGGTCACCTCGATCATCTCCGATCCCGCGCAAGACCCGCACTCCTACGAGGCCGACGCGCAAGTGCAGCTCGCCCTTTCCAAGGCCAACGTCGTGATCGAAAACGGCGGCGGCTACGACAGCTTCGTCGACACGCTCCTCAAGGGAGCCAACAATTCGACGGTGAAACTGCTCAACGCCGCTACCATCTCCGGATTCAACCAGAACCCGTCGAGTGGCCAATTCAATGAGCACCTCTGGTACGACTTCCCGACGATGCGGAAGGTCGCGAACTCGCTCGCGGCGAGCTTCACGAAGCTCGATTCCGGCAAGGCCGCGACCTTCGCTGCCAACGCGGCCGCGTTCTCCAAGGCCCTGACCGGGCTCGAGAGCACAGAGGCGACAATAAAGGCCAGCGATGCCGGAAAGGGTGCCGCGATCACCGAACCGGTGCCCGTCTACCTGCTCGAGGCGTGCGGCCTCGTCGTCAAGACGCCGGTCCCGTTCAGCGATGCGATCGAAAACGGAACGGATGTCTCCCCCGTCGTTCTCGAGAACACCCTCTCGCAGTTCAGCAAGCACCAGGTAACACTGCTCGCTTACAATGAGCAGACCACCGGACCGCAGACCCAACAGGTTCTTGCCGCCGCAAAGAGCGCCG
The DNA here is from genome assembly GCA_025464975.1 of Microbacteriaceae bacterium. Taxonomy (GTDB): domain Bacteria; phylum Actinomycetota; class Actinomycetes; order Actinomycetales; family Microbacteriaceae; genus Lacisediminihabitans. Next base: position 15,080 of record JAODMT010000006.1, read on the forward strand.
GAGTCGCGATTGTCCCGGTCACCGAGACCCTGCCGACCGGCGACAGCTACCTCACCTGGATGGGGAAGAATCTGTCCGCCGTTCGGGCCGCCCTCGGCTAGACCAGCGCGAGCCGAGAAGAAGAGAGGCGCGAATGTCACCGGAGAAACCGGTTCTCAGCCTGCGGTCCGCGACGCTCGCCTTCGGCGATCGTGAGCTGTGGCGCAACCTCAACCTCGAGGTGCGATCGGGCGAATTCCTCGCCGTTCTCGGTCCAAACGGAACGGGGAAAACCAGCCTGCTCAAGACGATCCTCGGTCAGCAGAAGCTCACCTCCGGCACCATCGAGTTTCTCGGCGAACCAGTGGCACGCGGAAGTCGCAAGATCGGCTACATCCCGCAACAGAAACTGATCGAGCAGGGCACACCGCTTCGGGCTCGGGATCTCGTGGCGTTCGGCGTCAACGGCCACCGCTGGGGTCCACCGATCTCCTCGAGGTCGGTGCGGACGCGGGTCGACGACATCCTGAGATCGGTTGGCGCCTCCGACTATGCCAACGTGCCGGTTTCCACTCTGTCGGGGGGAGAACAGCAGCGCGTGCGGGTCGGGCAATCGATCGCCGCGGATCCCAGGCTGCTGCTGTGCGACGAACCGCTGATTTCGCTCGACTTGCACCACCAACGCCAGGTGAGCGAACTGATCGACGAGCAGCGCAAGGCGCTCAACACGGCGGTGGTGTTCGTCACTCACGACGTCAATCCGATTCTCGGAATGGTGGATCGGGTGCTGTACCTCGCCGGCGGGCGGTTCAGGATCGGGACTCCCGATGAGGTGCTTCGCAGCGAAGTTCTCTCCTACATGTACGACACGCCGGTCGAGGTCATCCGCAGCCGTGGGCGCATCGTCGTGCTCGGTGCGCCGGAGGGCTACGGGGCGCACGATCACCTGGAGCATCACCTGGAAGGGCCGACCGCGTGAACCAGGACTTCTGGAACCAGATCTTCGGCTTCGCCAACTACGGCGAGCTGCTCGCTCTCGTGAAAAATTCGATCATCGCCGGGGCACTCCTCGGGGTGGTCGGCGGGCTGATCGGCCCGTTCGTGATGACCCGGGACCTCGCATTCGCGGTGCACGGCATCAGCGAATTGAGTTTCGCCGGGGCATCCGCTGCCCTCTTGTTCGGGGTGAATGTGGTCACCGGTTCGATAGCCGGATCACTGCTCGCCGCCCTTCTCATCGGCATCCTCGGGGCGAAGGCTCGCGAACGCAACTCGATCATTGCCGTACTCATGCCATTCGGCCTTGGCCTCGGAATCCTGTTCCTAGCCCTTTATAAGGGGCGAAGCGCCAACAAGTTCGGGCTGCTCACCGGCCAGATCGTCTCGGTCGACAACCCGCAGCTGCTGCAGCTCGTGATCATATCGGCGCTCGTCATTGTGGGGCTGTTCTTCGTCTGGCGCCCGCTGAGCTTCGCGAGCGTCGACGCGGACGTCGCCCGCGCTCGCGGGCTACCGGTCACGACAATCTCGATAGTGTTCATGGTGCTGCTCGGCCTCGCGACCGCGGTGTCGATCCAGATTGTCGGCGCGCTTCTTGTGCTCTCCCTTCTCGTTACACCGGCGGCCGCGGCCATGAGGGTGACGGCGTCGCCCTTTCTCACGCCGCTGTTGAGCGTCGTCTTTGCGGTCGTCTCGGTCGTCGGGGGAATCCTGCTCGCCCTCGGCGGCGGCCTTCCGATCAGCCCGTACGTCACCACGATTTCGTTCCTGATCTACATCGCGTGCCGGTTGATCGGTGGCCGACGGGGTCGATCGGGTAACAATGGGAGAGTGGTTACTCAGATGGTGTCGCGCCCATTGAAGAGTGAGGTGCAGGGGCTGTGACGGTGAAACGCAATACCTGGCAGCGTGAGGCAGTGCGCGACGCCCTCGACAGCAACGAGGGATTCGTGAGCGCGCAGGGACTGCACTCGTCGCTCAGAAGCGCAGGCTCGCCGATCGGGCTCGCGACCGTCTATCGGGCGCTCGCCGACCTTGCCGTTGAGGGGGAGGCAGACTCGCTGCAGTCCCCGGAGGGTGAGAACCTGTATCGCGCGTGCACCCCAGGGCAGCACCACCATCACCTGATCTGCCGCAACTGCGGACTGACGGTGGAAATCGAGGCCGATGCCGTCGAGCGCTGGGCGCAAGCGACGGCCTCGGAACACGGCTTCACCCAGGCCAATCACGTGGTCGACGTGTTCGGTCTCTGCGCGGCATGCACCCTGCTGGCCGGTGACTAACCGTCGCCTTGCGTGCGCGGTCCGACATCCGTAGTATTGGACGCTGCTGCGCGCACTCTGCGCTGCAGCCTGTACTCAAACCCATCACCGCTCTTTTCGGTGGGTTGTGTGTGCCGACAAGAGACCTTGGGTAGAGGCCTTCTTTCCGACGGAAAGACGGGTTCTCTACGGTAGATGGAGGAAGACCATGGCCGCAGTGTGCCAGGTGACTGGAGCCGTTCCCGGCTTCGGACACAACATTTCGCACTCGCACCGTCGCACCAAGCGACGTTTCGACCCGAACGTGCAGAAGAAGACGTATTACGTCCCGTCGCTCAAGCGCAACGTGACCCTGACGCTGAGCGCCAAGGGGATCAAAGTCATTGACGCTCGTGGCATCGAATCAGTGGTCAAGGACATCCTCGGCCGTGGGGTGAAGATCTAATGGCAAAGCAGCAGGACGTCCGTCCGATCATCAAGCTCCGTTCCACCGCGGGAACCGGTTACACCTATGTGACCAAGAAGAACCGCCGCAACGACCCAGACCGTCTGGTGCTGAAGAAGTACGACCCAATCGTGCGCCAGCACGTCGAATTCCGCGAGGAGCGCTAACCCATGGCAAAGAAGAGCAAGATTGCTGCCAACGAGCAGCGCAAGATTGTCGTCGCCCGTTACGCGACGAAACGACTCGAGCTGAAGAAGGCCCTCGTCGACCCCACCTCGACCGACGCCGAGCGCGAGGCAGCCCGGCTCGGGCTGCAGAAGCTTCCGCGCAACGCCTCGCCGGTCCGTGTTCGCGGTCGTGACGCGATCGACGGTCGTCCGCGCGGTCTCCTCAGCCAGTTCGGCATCTCGCGCGTACGATTCCGCGATATGGCGCACCGGGGCGAATTGCCCGGTATTACGAAGTCCAGCTGGTAAATTACAGGCGGTTGTGGGGTTTGTGCCCCGAAACCCACGTTTGATCCATTCAACTGAACTGTTCTCTTGAGCAGGAATGTTTGTTCTGAAGAGCACAACGTCCGAGGAGGACTTCAATGGCTGACAAGTCACTAAACCGTACCGAGCTCGTCGCGGCAGTTGCCGCTGAGTCTGGCCAGAGCCAGGCTGCAGTGAACGGCGTCCTCGACGCCCTGTTCTCGACCCTCGCCACTTCTGTTGGCGAAGGAACCAAGGTCACGATCCCGGGTTGGCTCGCCGTCGAGCGTACGCACCGCGCGGCTCGTGCCGGCCGCAACCCGTCCACGGGTGAGGCAATCGAGATCAAGGCTGGTTATGGCGTGAAGGTCAGCGCCGGCAGCAAGCTCAAGGCCGCCGCAAAGTAGTTCACCTCATCGTCTCGAAGGGGATGTCGACCACCTGGTCGGCATCCCCTTCGGTCGTTAACGCCTTTTTCCCACAACGCAGGAGATTCACCACTTCACGTGCCATTCCCGTGTGAAAGCGGCCGCTTCATGGTGAATGTCCTGCGTTTTCGGTCACGGGAGAAATGAGCGCCGCGGTTCGGCTCTCGGGAGTCCGAACGCAGTTGGCTCGCCTAGGCTGGATGGCGTGTCCCGGGTTCAGAAGATAGCCGGTCCAGCCCTGCTGCTGGCCGTCGCCTTCGCATCCCTGATCGTGGCCCTGCGGTTCGGCGGCGGATCGAATTCCCCGCTGCTCATCGATCCGGGCGCCGTCGTCCGATACGGGCTCCCCATAGCGACGATGCTCGGAAATCTTGGCGTCGCCCTCACCGTCGGCTCGCTCGTGCTTGTCTGCTACGCGCTGAGCGCCGACAAACCGGAGTTCAATCGCACGCTGGATGTGGCCTCCGGCGCCGCGGCGTTCTGGACCATCGCGTCCGCCGTGACGACCTTCCTCACCTTCATGAACTTCTACACCAAGCCGATAACGTTCGATTCTCAGTTCGGAACGTTCCTCGGGCAATTTCTCACTGGGCAGGCGCTCGGCGTGGCCTGGCTGAGCACGACCCTCATCGCCGCCATAACCACCGTGCTCTGTTTCGCGGTTCGCAACCGCACGGCTCTTATCGTGGTCACGGTGTTCGCGGCGACGGGATTCATCCCGACGGCGCTCGAGGGCCACTCGGCCGACGCGGCGGGCCACGACGCGGCCGTCAGTTCGCTCGGCCTTCACGTGCTCTTCGCCTCGATCTGGCTCGGCGGCCTGCTCGCGATCGTGTTCATCCGCAAGACCCTCGGCGGCGGTCGAATCGGCCCGATTCTCGCGCGCTACTCGAGCCTCGCCATCATCTGCTTCGTCGTCGTCGCGGTCTCCGGCTACGTGAACGCCGCCCTTCGGGTGGGCACGCTCGCGCAGCTGCTCACGCCCTACGGCATCCTTGTGCTCATCAAGGTCTTCGCCCTCCTGGGCCTTGGGCTGTTCGGCCTCGTGCAGCGCCGGTTTCTCGTGGCCAAGATGCAGCGGGCGAAGAATTCGGGAAGCGGGTTCTTCTGGTGGCTCGTCGCCGCAGAGCTCGGCTTCATGGGGCTAGCCTCCGGGGTGGCCGTCGCGCTCGCGAAAACCGCGACACCGGTGGGCGACAACGGCAGCCCCACGTCGCCGGCCTGGATCCTGACCCAAAGCCCGCTGCCACCGCAGCTCACCTTCGCGCGATACTTCACCAGTTGGAACTTCGACATCCTCTGGGTGCTGATTATCGCGTTCCTCGCCTTCTTCTACATCGCCGGCGTCGTGCGCCTGCACCGCCGGGGCGACCGGTGGCCGTGGTACCGGCTCGTGCTGTGGCTCGCCGGGCTCGCGCTGCTGTTCTACGTGACCAACGGCGGAATCAACGTGTACGAGAAGTACCTGTTCAGCGTTCACATGCTCGGGCACATGCTGCTCGGGATGATGATTCCCGTGCTGCTGGTTCCGGCGGCGCCGGTGACCCTCGCGCTGCGCGCCATCGTCAAGCGCAACGATGGCAGTCGCGGTCCGCGCGAATGGATCATGATCTTCGTCCATTCCCGCATCTCGGCGGTTCTCTCGAACCCGATCGTCGCCGCGGTGCTGTTCGCCGGTTCCCTCTGGGTGTTTTACTACACACCCCTGTTCGGCTGGGCCACGACGGATCACTTCGGGCACACCTGGATGATCGCGCACTTCCTGGTCACCGGCTACCTCTTCGTGCAGTCCCTCATCGGCGTCGATCCCGTGCCCTACCGCGCCCCCTACCCGCTTCGACTCCTCACGCTGCTCGGCACAATGGGATTCCACGCCTTCTTCGGCATCTCGCTCATGACCGGAACCGGGCTGCTACTGGCCAACTGGTATGGGGCCATGGGGCGCACCTGGGGTCCGAGTGCGATAGCCGACCAACAAACGGGCGGCGGTATCGCCTGGAGCGTAGGGGAGATCCCGACGGTGATCCTCGCCATCGTGGTTGCCGTGATGTGGAGCACGAGCGACGCGAAGGACGCCAAACGACTCGACCGGAAGGCCGAACGGGACGGCGACGCCGACCTGGTGGCGTACAACCGGATGCTGGCCGAGCGAGCGTCGCACCGTTAGCCGGTGCCAGCGCGGCAACCGGCGCGGACGCCGGGGGAATCAGTACTGGGCGGTGATTGACGGCGTTCCGTCGGCGCCAAAGGTGATCAGGTAACGCACCGAGAACGGGATGTCCTCGTCGAAGGTCGAGACGCTGCCGTCGAAGATCGAGCGCACCTTCACCACCAGGTGAGCCATTGCCGCAGTATCCGGAATTTGCCAGGAGCCCGACTCGCCCACCGGCTCGATCTTCACAACCGGGTAGGTGACCATCGACCAGGTGGGGTCGTTCTGAATCCGGTCGGTGATCGCTTTTCCCATGGGGCAGCCGGTCGGCAGCAACACGTTTTGGGTCACGCACGTGGCAAGGAACCGATCGAGTTCCTTCGACACCTCCGTGCGAAACGCGCGGTTCGCCTGAATATCCACGGCGGCGGCCACCCGACTGCCGACCGTCGACACGAGTATGCCGGTCTTGGCGGCGGTGAGGTACGCAGAGGCGTGGGTCAGCTTGACGAACGCCGGCGCGAGTACGCGGTAGTCGGTCGCTACCCCCGGGCCGGTGGAGGAGGTGAGGTGAACGCCGTTCGCCGCGAAGGACGCGTCGTGCTCGGGGGTGATTGCAATCTGGGCCTGCGGGCTGTCGGCGAACTGCCAAGCGGAAAAGAAGCCGAACCGCGAACCGGTGTGTTCCACGTGAAACGATGTCGTTCCGGTTGTCGCACCAAAACTGTACCGATACACGACAGTGTGCCTTCCCGCTCCGTCGTCGGTATCGCTGACCAGTCGAATTCCCGTCAGGTCGCCGAGCGCTTCGGGGGAGACCAGTCGGGTAGACCCGCTACCCGAAAGCGCGACCCCCGGCATGGCAAGGGCGCCCTCGACGTCGTGCCGGGCAAGCGCATCCAGATAGGAGTGGACGTATCCGGAGGCGCTGTAGAGGGTGAGGTTGAGGGTCGTCACCGTCGCGAGAAAGCCGGCAATCAGAAGGCCGCAGAGCGCGAGCCAGCGGTTGAGAGCTTTGCGCTGCATGTCCACATCCTAAGGTCGCGCCCTAGGCACGATGGCTCTACAGTCGCGCGCCGTTCGGGAATCGTTGTCGCGCGGCGAACGGTAGATTGGATGTCGATTGCACCGTCTGGTCGTGAGGGCGGGTGATTGCGGGCCGAGTGATCGTGAGGAGTGTGGTGACCGACTTCGCGCTCTCCGCCGAGCAGGCGGCGGTCTTCGAGCTGATCGAGAAGACCAGGGACAACATCTTCGTCACCGGTCGAGCCGGCACGGGAAAGTCGACGCTGCTCAATCACCTCTCCTGGAACACCGACAAGCAAGTGGTGATCTGCGCACCGACCGGAGTCGCGGCGCTCAACGTCGGCGGGCAGACCATTCACTCCCTGTTCCGATTGCCGATCGGTGTGATCGCCGACCAATCGATCGATCAGGTTCCGGAGCTTCGCAAGCTGCTGAATACCATCGACACCCTTGTCATCGACGAGGTGTCAATGGTCAACGCCGACCTGATCGACGCCATCGATCGAAGCCTCCGTCAGGCGCGGCAGAAGCCGTTCACCGCCTTCGGTGGGGTGCAGGTTGTGCTGTTCGGCGATCCGTACCAGCTCGCCCCGGTTCCGGGCGATGCCGATGAGCGCGCCTATTTCGCCGATCAATACCGGTCGATGTGGTTCTTCGATGCCAAGGTGTGGCAGGAGACCGAGCTGCGCATCTTCGAGTTGACGACGATTCATCGCCAGCATGAGGCCGAATTCAAGTACATGCTCAACGCCGTGCGACACGGGCGGGTCACCGCGGAGATCGCCGGTCGGCTGAACGCGACGGGAGCGCGCCCCGCGCCGACCGACGGCGCGATTACTCTCGCCACCCGAAACGACACCGTCAACCGCATCAATGCCGCGCAACTTGCGAGGCTGCCGGGACCCGTCAAGACGGCAAAGGCCGAGGTCACCGGGGAGTTTGGCGGCCGGGCGTTTCCCGCCGACGAGTCCCTGCAGCTCAAGGTCGGCGCCCGAGTCATGTTCCTTCGCAACGACTCGGCCACCGACGGCGGGCAGCGCTGGGTGAACGGAACCGTTGGAACGGTCACCAAGATCTCATCGACAGTCTTTGTGGATGTCGACGGTGAGGTACACGAGGTGCAGCCGGCCATCTGGGAGAAATTCAAGTACACCTATTCCGCGGCGACGAAACAGCTGAAAAAGGACATCGTTGCCGAATTTCAGCAGTTCCCGCTGCGATTGGCCTGGGCGGTGACCATCCACAAGTCGCAGGGCAAGACCTATGACCGCGCGATAGTCGACCTCGGCTCCGGCACTTTCAGCGCCGGCCAGACCTATGTCGCGCTCAGCCGGCTGACCGAATTGGACGGCCTCTACCTGAGTCGACCGCTTCGGCCGGGCGACATCAGGGTGGATGCCGACGTCGAGCGGTTTATGAGTGGCGCCCTCGCCGTGCCCGCCATCCAGGCCTGAGGCCGGCCCGCTCACTCTCGAATCAGTGCCCGAAGTGCCCGGGAGCGTGGACCTGGAAGGTGTCGTCGGCGGTGCCGCCATGGTGGCCGGCGTGAGGCCCGTCATGGCCCGCTTGAGTGTACGCGAGTGCCGGTGTGGTCAGCCCGGCGACGATCATGGCTCCCGCGAACATGCCGAGCAGGTACAGTGACGCGTTGCCGCCTCGGCGAGGCTCCGGGACGATGTCGCCGTGCCGTTCGGACGCCCTTCGCACGTGAACGCTGATCACCGAGGCGATGAACAACTCGAAAAGCGCGGCGACGGCCATCGGCACGAACGCGAGCAGCGAGGCGATGGACCCATTGCCGAACACCATCGCGGCGACCAACAGCAGCGCCCAGGCGACAAGGGGACCGAGCGCACCGGCGACGGCGGCCCTCGGCAACACAAGCCGACCACGGGACAGCGTAGCCACGGCCCATCCGGCCTCGGCGACACCGATCGCTGTGAGCGGAATAGCGATCGGAAGGGGAGAACTCACGACGAGCGCGAGGTGGATCACTGCCGCGCCGATGGCGGCAAAGGCCAGCCAACTACGCAGAATTTGCGACACGAGAGCCCTCCCCCTTCTTGACGTCGAACTGACCCGTTACGCGACGGCAGTCGAGCGACCGATTCCCTTGTCGGCGCCGAGGCCGACGCCGAGCAACACCACGGCGCTACCGAAGTGCAGAACGTGGTCCGGCACGTTGAGGGCGAGGATGTTGAGGTCGGTGCCGGTGACGAACAGACCAACGATTCCGAGCACGAGATAGACCGCTCCGATGGTGGTGTTGACCCTCCGCGAGGCGGGAACGTTCGACAGGCCGGCAATGAGCAGCGCGGCGCCGATCAGAAGGTGGGCAATGTTGTGAAAGATGTTCACCTCGAAGATGCCGAGTAGCAGCCCACCGGTGGTGTCGAAGAAGCCGACACCCGCGGTCGCGGTGAAGCCGAGCAGGCCGACGAGCAGATAGACCGCGCCGAACACAGTGGCCAGCAGACGGTTTGGGGACTTGGTCATGAGATTCCTCCTAAACACAGCCCGACGGATGCCGCGCCTGATTGCTATTCGTACCCGCGCGCTCAGGAGTTTGGTGCCGGATTAATCGAGAAGGTGCTCTTCGAGAAAGGAGGAGGTGCGGGCAAAGGCGAGGGTAGCGGCGCCCACGTCGACCCGTTCGAGGATCGTCGCGTTCGCGAACGAGTGCGCTGTTCCCGGGTAACTCCATTCGGTCACCGGCGTGCCGTGATCCTTGAGCCTGTCGATGAACGAATCGGGATCTTCGCCTTCGTCCCACTCGTCGACCTCGGCGAAGTGAAGAAGTACGGGGCACGGGATGACGCCGTGCTGGTCCGCTCCGAGGGTCGCGTAATACGCTACGACCGCCTCCGCGTCCCCGCTCTGGCCGTGCAGGAGAGCGAGCCATCCGCCCAGAGAGAAGCCGACGATTCCGACCCGGGCCGATCCCTCCGCTCGTGACTCTCGGATGATCTCGCTGAGTTGCTCGAGGGCGCCGGCGACGTCAAGATCGGCCATGAGCTTCGCTGCATCGCCGCTGTCTGTGGTCGCGACCCCGTCGAAGAGATCCGGAACCGCAACCTGATAGCCCTGGCGTTCGAGTCCGGCTGCATAATTCTCGAGCCAGGGAAGGCGACCGTACCAGTCGTGAACCAGGATGACGAGTGGGCGACCGGCCTCGCCGAACAACAGCGGAACGCCGGGGGAGGGGATGGGAACGAGCGGCATACGGCCCTCTAACACAGAACGACGGGGTTGTCCGATTGCCCGCCACTCTAGTCGAGGACCGGCGCGACCGGGCGTCAGGACGCGTGCAGCGCGAGTTCCTGAGCGGCCCACCCCCGGGTGTGCCTAGAGGGCGATCGGAGCAGAAGGCGGGGCGGTCGCGCAAACGCCCGACCGCCCCGCCGCTAGCCAGAAGCGTCGCTAGATCGTGACGATGTTGATTCTGCCGAATTCGGCGACTCCGACGATCGACCGAATCCAGTTCTGAACATCCGTGGTGTCTGTGCGGTACGAGAAGTCGGTTCCGCGGCAATACGCGTTCAGCCCGAACGAGGTTACGGCGACGATTGTGTTCGACGAGAAGCCGCCGTAGAACACCGGTCCTCCGGAGTCGCCGGAACACGTGCCGCCCCGTCCGAGGCCGTTCCCGTTCGTCTGGAGGTTGAACCCGCCGGTCAGTCCGCTGCGCAGGTTCGTGAGATTCGACTGACCCATCAGTCGTTCGCGGAACGAGGTGACGGCGACCGGACTGCTCTTGGTCAGCCCGTATCCGCTCGCGGTGAAGACCGTGTTCTGACGGCCACGCTGCGTTGCGAGGACATCCAGCGATCCGACGGCGGCGAGCGAACCGTACTCGCTGCGCGCGATCGGTTGGTCGAGAATCACGAGCCCCGCGTCGTGCGTGTTCGGGAATGACGCAAAGTCGTCGAATCCGAAGTTGTACAGCTCGCTCGAGGTCGCGCAGGTCACCCCTAGGGTGCCGGGGGCGCAGGATTCCGGATAACCCGACACGGGGTCTACGCCCGTCGCCGGGTCGAAGTTCGCGCCGGCATCCTGTTGGATGTAAATCCGGGCCGAGTCCGCTCCAGCGGTCAGTGCCCGGCGGTGAGGAACACCGTTGGCGTCAGAAGGGAACCGGAACACCGGTGCGTGAATGCACCCGATTCGTCATAGAACACGACCAACCCGACGAACGGATGCTGGAAGTCTTCAACATAGTCGTTGGTGATGGCGGCGGCCGGGGCCGCTCCTCCGCCGAGCACTGCCATGAAGACTGCGCCGATGATGAGCCATTTCTTCCGCATGTTTCCTCCTTGAAACATCGTTCAACCGGGTCTGCTGCCTCGACGAGGCCCCAGGCCGACTCTCGACGCGACGCCGGTGTCGGCGGTCAGCCGGAGGTCCAGCGGAGTGCGCGATCGGTGTGAACTGTCGCACCGCGAACTACGAGTGACGTCTGATTGGCCGACCGCTCCCCACCGTACGGCGGAGCGCCGTGTTATTCCAGATGCGAGTAATACTCGAACCGGCACTTTTCCCTCCAATTTTCGCAAAAGCAATCCCTAGAGCGAAGGGGCGGGGGCCGCTTTGCTGGATTCGTGCACAGGTCCACTCTCGTTACCACCGAGCATCCGGTTGCCGTCCTCGCGCGATCCTCGCAGACGGGCCAGAACTCCAGGCATGCGCCCTCGGCGCGGATCGTCGTGGCTACCTCCGTGCGGCGACGCGCGCCGCTGATGCGCCCGCCGCTGGTGCGCATGGCGGTGATTGTGGGAACACTTGGGCTGGTTTCGGGCTGCGCGGCGGGGCCAGTCGATCTGAATTCACAGACCGCAGACCGACTGCAGGCCCTCGTCGTTGTCGTTGCGACCGACGCGGCAGCGAACGACTTCACCGGCGCATCAAGGACGCTTGACGAGCTGCAGAAGGAGCTGGACGGCGCGGCGGCGCGGGGCGACGTCTCGTCCGCGAGGCACCTGCAGATCCAGAAGTCGATAGACCTAGTGCGGGCCGACCTTGTCGCTACGGTCTCGGTGCCGGCAAAGTCCTCAACACCAAGTCCGGCTCCGGCCCCCAGTGCGATTCCGAGTACCGACGAGGGTGCCACCCCCTCGTCTGACCCGACTCCCAGCAATAAGCAGGGACCCGACAAGAGCAAGAAGCCCGAGAACCCCGGCAAAAGCAACGGCGGCCACAAGTAGGGACGCGGGTGCGGCGGGAGAGATTCGGGGCGGAACGGATTCCGCGCGGAGCGGCATCATTCTGCGGGTCCGGCGGTTGCACCTGGAAGGCGGCTCATGGCTCAGCCGCGACCATCAATCGATTCAAACTGCGAGGCCCTTCATGAAAGCAATCGTCCACAACCAGCCCGGCGACGCGTCCGTATTGCGGATTGTCGACCGCGAGCTTCCTCAGCCAGGCGCCGGAGAGCTGCGTGTCAAGGTGGTCCTCTCCGGCGTGAACCCGACGGACTGGAAGTCCCGAAGTGGCGGCTACGGCGGAGATTCCGATGGCGCCGAGCTCGTCCCCAATCAGGACGGCGCTGGCGTGGTGGATGCGGTTGGCGTGGGCGTCGATCAGTTCGCGGTGGGCGACCGCGTGTGGATGGTGCTGGCCGCTCATCAGCGGCCTTCCGGCGGCACCGCCCAGGAATACACGGTCGTCCCGGTCGAGCGCGTCTTCCCGCTGCCGGCCGGTGCGACTTTCGAGCTTGGTGCCAGCATCGGAATTCCGGGCACCACGGCGCACCGCGCCTTGACAGTGGCCGAGGACGGTCCGCGCCGGCTGAGCCCGGGCGCCCTCGCCGACAAGATCGTTCTCGTCGCGGGCGGCGCGGGTGCCGTGGGTCATGCCGCAATCCAGCTCGCTCGCTGGGCGGGAGCAACGGTGATCAGCACGGTCAGCTCTGCGGAGAAGGCCGCCCTCGCGACCTCCGCCGGCGCCCACCACGTGGTCAACTACCGGAGCTCCGACGCGACGGAACAGGTGCGGAGCCTGGCGCCGGACGGAGTCGACCTCATCGTTGAGGTGGCGCTCGACCAGAACGCCGATCTCGACTTCGGCGTGCTCAAGCCGCGCGGCACCATCTCCACCTACGCCTCCAGCGGCGACGGAACGGTCTCGCTGAACATCCGTCAAAACATGGGCCTCAACAGTCGCCTGCAGTTTGTGTTGCTGTACACCGTCGGCTGGCACCTCCTGCGCGCAGCGGGCGAAGACATCAACGCGGCGATCGCCGATGGGGCACTTCCAGTCGGCGAGGCAGAGGGACTGCCCGTGCGCTACTTCCCGCTCGAGCAGACTGCGGATGCTCACCGCGCCGTCGAGGACAACGCAGTTGGCAAGGTGCTGGTTCGGGTGAGCGCGGAGCCCGATCACCGCTGACCGAAAACGCAGGACATTCACCACGGAACCATCCAAAACTGCCGCGATGGAGCGCGTTGGTGGTGAATGTCCTGCGTTTTGAGTTGCGCGCGCGGAGGAGCGGCCCAGGGGGTAAGTGCACGAGTCAGAGTTCTCGAGACGCGAGAATGGTGGGATGAACACCTCGCTTCGCCCGATCGCCGCCTCAGATGTTCCCCGCATCGTCGAACTGAACAACGCGGCCGCCCCGGCAGTTCCGATCACCCCGGCGGAGCAAATGACCGAGCTGATTGGCCAGGCCGACCTGACCTTTGCCGTGGTCGACCCAGCGGATGCCGTGCTCGGCTTCCTCATCGGCTTTCGCCCGGGAAGCTCGTATTCGAGCGAGAACTACCGCTACTTCGCCGAGCGGGGCACCGACTTCCTCTACATCGATCGCATCGTCGTAGACCCGGACCGCCGGGGGGCCGGCGTCGGCCGCACGCTCTACACCGAGGTGTTCGACCTCGCGCGAGCGGAGGGACGGACGGAGGTGACGTGTGAGGTGAACACCGATCCGCCGAATCCCGAGTCGCTCGCCTTCCATTCCCGCCTCGGCTTCGAGCGGGTCGGCGAGCAATCCACCAAGGGCGGAACGGTGACCGTGGCCCTGCTCGCCGCGACGCTCTGACCGACTGATATCTTCAGCCCGCGGTCGCCCGCGGCGCGGGACGGAACTGATGACTGAATCATTCACGCTGGTGTCCGGAGTCGACGCGCCCACGGAGGAATGGTGGAAGCGCGCCGATGTGTACCAGGTGTACCCGCGGAGTTTCGCCGACTCGAACGGCGATGGGCTGGGCGACCTCAACGGCATCATTTCCCGTTTGCCGTACCTGGCGACGCTCGGCGTCGACGTCATCTGGCTCTCACCCATCTACGCGTCGCCCCAGGATGACAACGGGTACGACATCAGCGACTACCAGGCGATAGATCCGGTTTTCGGATCCCTCGACGACTTCGACCGTCTGGTGGCGGAAATTCACCGGCTCGGAATGAAGCTTGTGATGGACCTCGTCGTCAATCACACCTCTGACGAGCACGCCTGGTTCCGGGAGTCGGCCTCGAGCACCTCAAATCCCAAGCGCGATTGGTATTGGTGGCGGGGGCCCCGCGACGGCATGACCGGTGGTGAGGCGGGCGCCGAACCCAACAACTGGGGTTCGTTCTTCTCCGGCTCGGCCTGGGAGTACGACCGCGCGACCGGTGAGTACTTCCTGCACCTCTTCTCTCGCAAGCAGCCCGACCTCAACTGGGAGAACCCGCAGGTGCGCGGCGCCGTGTACTCGATGATGCGCTGGTGGCTGGACCGCGGTGTGGATGGGTTCCGGATGGATGTAATCAACTTCATCTCAAAGGACCCCGCCCTGCCGAACGCCGAGGCGTTGCCCGGCGCGCTGTATGGAAATGGCGCCCCCTATTACAACGCCGGGCCGCGCATTCACGAGTTCCTTCGGGAGATGAACGAGGAGGTGTTCGCGGCGCGGCCGGGCGAATATCTCACCGTCGGGGAGATGCCCGGCGTCACGATCGAGCAGGCAACACTGTTTACCGATCCCGCCCGTCGCGAGGTGGACATGGTGTTCCAGTTCGAGCACGTCGACATCGACCACGGGCCGGCCGGGAAGTTCCAGAGTCGACCATTTGATCTGCGCACGCTCAAGCGATCGTTCGGTCGCTGGCAGACCGGGCTCGCCGCGGCCGGTTGGAACAGCCTCTACTGGGACAATCACGACCAGCCGAGGGTGGTCAGCCGGTTCGGTGACGCCGGGGCCTTCCGCGTGCAATCCGCAACCATGCTCGCTGCGGTGCTGCACCTGCAACGGGGCACGCCCTACATCTTCCAGGGCGAAGAACTGGGAATGACCAACGTGCCGTTCTCCGACGTCAGCGAGCTTCGTGACATCGAGTCGCTCAGGTACTACTCCGAAGCGACCGGGCTGCACGGTCTGAGCGCCCATGAGGCGATGGCGAACATTCGACGGGTCGGGCGGGACAACGCCAGGACGCCGATGCAGTGGTCGGGGGAAGAGAACGGCGGCTTCAGCACCGGAACGCCATGGATTGCCGCGAACCCCAACTTCACCGAGATCAACGCCGCGGAACAGGTGGGCCGGGTTGGTTCGGTGTTCGAGTTCTATCGGTCACTGATCGAGCTTCGTCACCGGGAGCCGGCGGTGACCGACGGCGTCTTCGAACTGCTCGAGCCCGAGCATCCGACCCTCTTCGCTTACACCCGTACCGCGCCGGACACCCAACTGCTGGTTCTCGGAAACTTCGCCGAACCGCACATCCACGTGGCGCGGTTTGCGGACTGGCGCGCCGCGGAAACGCTCATCTCGAACTACCCGACCGCCCCGGCGGATTCTCCGCTGCGGCCGTGGGAAGTTCGCGTGCTTCGCCGCTAGCGAGTGCGCCGTGCCGCCTGCCTCATTCTGGCCATGCGGAATTCTGGATGACCTCGACGAAATCGGTATGACGGAATCCGGGTACGAAGTGCTCAAGAACGTCGGCATTCACGGTTCCGAAGGTCGTGTCGGGGCGGTGCGTGAACCCACCGGTGAAGGCGTCGAGTATTTGCCGCTTGAAGTCGGGTCGCGGGTGGACGGCGACGATCGCCTGGATGTCGGCCTCCGCAAGGTTGCCGAGCCGAAGCCCGAGCACATCCGTCTCGACACCGGCGGTGGTCGCCGCAACGACCGGACCCATGCGCCACGGCACCTCCGGGGTGGTGTGAAGGGCGATCGCCGTCCAGACCGTGTCCGCGCTATCCGCGGAAATGCCGTTGGACGTCAAAAATCTCCTGGCTTCGTCGGCGCCGTCGAGCTCGAAGCGCTGGTCGTTGCCGCGGTACGGAGGCACGAGCCCGAGGTCGTGGAACAGGGCAGCCACATACAGCAGCTCCGGGTCCGGCGACAGGCCGGCCGCCGTGGCTTGAAGCGTGCCGAACAGGAACACCCGGCGGGAGTGGTTGTACAGGAGTTCTGTGGAGGTGTCGCGAACCAGTTCGGTCGCCGCGACGGCGACTGCGCTGTCCGGGATGCGTACGCCGGCAATGGTTTCGGTCATGGGCTGTCCTTCGGTCGTGTGGATGGGGAGGAACACGGTTCCTCCCCATCCCGTGATGATTTACTTGAAATCAGTCTCTTCGTCTGACTCGAGCCAGGAACCGCGCTGCGGGCCATGAACCCCTCGGTTTCGGACATTGGACGGTTTCGGACAGTGAGAAGGGGAAGACACCGTGACCCCAGCGCCTCATAGGGTCGGCATCCTCGTGTTCGATGGCGTCAAAATGCTCGACGTCGCCGGCCCGGCGGAGGTGTTCGCCGAGGCGAACCTGTCGGGCGGCGAATACCGCATCAGCATGTTGTCCGCCGACGGACGCGACGTGTCGACATCCATCGGAATGAGAATCCCGGTGGACGATTCGGTCGGCGGCAGCACCCGGTACGACACCGTCCTGGTGGCCGGTGGTGAGCCGTTCCCCGCCACCCCGGTGGAGGCCCCGCTCCGCGAGGCTGCCGCTCACCTCGCCGAGCACACGTCGCGCATTTCATCCATCTGCACCGGCGCGTTCGTGCTCGGCGCGGCCGGTCTGCTCGATGGCAAGCGCGCCACAACGCACTGGAAGCACACCGAGGAACTGGCTCGACGGCATCCCTCGACCGTCGTGCAGCGGGACGCGATCTTCGTGAAGGATCACACCACCTACACCTCCGCCGGCGTTACGGCCGGCATCGATCTCGCCCTCGCCCTTCTGGAGGAGGATCACGGCCAGGCGCTGACGAGGGGAGTGGCGCGGTCCCTCGTGGTGTACATGCAGCGGGCCGGGGGCCAGTCGCAGTTCTCGGCTTCCCTGCAGGGCCCGGCGCCGCGAACGCCGCTGCTTCGCCTCGTGGTGGACATCGTGAAGGCGGATCCCACCGCCAGGTACACGGTGCCGGCGCTCGCCGAACGCGCCCGGGTGAGTCCGCGGCACCTCACCCGACTGTTTCACGAGGAACTGGACACCACGCCGGCCAAGTACATCGAGCTGATTCGGTTTGATCTGGCGAAGGCGCTCCTGGATGCCGGGCACAGTGTCACGCTCGCGGCCGAATTGTCCGGATTCGGTACGTCCGAGGCGCTGCGTCGCGCGTTCATCACCCATTTGAGGATTCCGCCGTCGAGATATCAGCACCGGTTCACGACCACCTCGCCTGCCCGGCAGTAGCTCGTTGCCGCGCTGCCCACCCAAAACGCGGGAGCTCAGTCGGCGGGGGTGCGGGTAGACAACGCTCTCAGCGCTGCGGTGCTCATCGAGGAGAACGCGGAGCCGAACGATACCGCCGCTGCGCCCGCATCGAGCAGGTGCGGGGCATTGGCTGCGCTGATCTCTCCGGTCGCGACGAAGCGGACGAGTGGGAACGGTCCGGACATCGCCGAGAACCATTCGGCGCCCAGCAAGCCGGCGGGAAAAGCCTTCTGCCACCGCAGGCCGAGATGAAACGCCGACTGCACCTCGGTGCCCGTCGCCACGCCAGGCAGATGCGGCAGCCCGCTGTCGATGCTGTAGGTTGCGACATCGGCGTCGAATCCCGGAGCCACGGTGAAAGCTGCTCCGGCCAGTCGAGCCCGGTCGACAAGGGCAGTGGTGGTGATGGTTCCGGCGCCGACCGGATGCCCGGCGGCGGCTCCGGCGCGGACCGCGGCTCGGAGGGCGTCCTCGCTGGTGTCGCCCTGCAGCGGGACCTCAACCAGCGTCATCCCCGCATCCCATGCTCGCTCGCACAGCTTCACGGTCTCCGAAACGCCGAACCCACGCAGGATCGCCATGACGCGGCTGCCGGCGAAGGCGTCGTCGAAGAACGTCTGGCTCGCCTCGACCTTCATCGTGATGCCGCCGGCCGGCGGGCCTGCAGAGCGAAGTCGGTCACCGACCCCAGTGCGGAAGCGGCAGCGGAATGCCCCGACCGCAGACGGTCTTCTGGGGAACCGCCGTCGAGAAAGGCGTGAATCCATCCCGCGGCAAACGCATCGCCGGCGCCCACGGCCTCGACCACCTGCACCCGCGGCGTGGGAACCGACACGCGATCGGTTCCCCGAAACGAGACGGCCTCCTTCGAGCCATCCTTGACCACCAACTCGGCCACTCCGGGGAGTACGGCTCGAACGTCATCCGGCGTCGAGGTGCGCCAGAGTATCGCCGCCTCGTCGAGGCCGACGAACACGACGTCGCAGCGGCCGGCGATCTCGGCCAGGGTGCGGGCGGCCGTGTCGATGTCGGGCCACAACGCGAGCCTGTAGTTCACGTCGAAGCTGACCGCGCCGCCCGCCGGGCGGGTGGCACGGATCGCGGCGTCGACGCACCGGGCGCAACTGTGCGAGAGTGCCGGGGTGATGCCGCTGAGGTGGAGTAGCTTCGGGTGCAGCTCGACCGCGCGCGCCGCATCGGACTCATCCATCCTGGATGCCGCCGAGCCGGTGCGGTAGTAGGTCACCCTGGATCCCTCGGGTGCCGGGTCCTTGATGAAGAGGCCCGTGGGACTGTGCGGCTCGGTCATCACCGCGGTCAGGTCGATTCCCTCGGCGGCGAGCGAGCGCCGGATGCGGCGGCCAAGCGCATCCGCACCGAGGCGACTCACCCAGGCGACGGTGTGGCCATAGCGAGCGAGTGCGAGCGCGACATTGGATTCGGCCCCGGCATGGGCGAGGAGGAACTCCTCGGCCTCGGTGACGGACCTCCCGTCCGATGGCACAAGTTGCCCCATGCACTCGCCGAGCGTGACTACATCCATCAGTCCTGTCCGGGCGGCAGGGACGCCATGATTTCCATTCCGGCCACATCGACGATGCGTCGCGACGTGAGCTCGGCCTCGCGTTCGTCGCGGGCCTCGACGGCGTCGACGATTGCGCGATGCGACTCGATCGCTTCCCTTGTGAATTCCCGCGGCACCAGGTTCAGCTGGAACCGCACTCGAAGCGCGGCTTCGATTGGGTCGGCGAGTTGCTCCACGATCATGTTTCCGCTTGCGAGAAGGAGCGCCCGGTGGAATTCGACATCGGCGTTGGTGAACCAGGCCCAGTCCTTGGCATCC
The DNA here is from genome assembly GCA_025464975.1 of Microbacteriaceae bacterium. Taxonomy (GTDB): domain Bacteria; phylum Actinomycetota; class Actinomycetes; order Actinomycetales; family Microbacteriaceae; genus Lacisediminihabitans. Next base: position 34,323 of record JAODMT010000006.1, read on the forward strand.
GAGGCATCGCTCATTGCCTCGAGGGCTGAGCGAAGCCGTGCCAAGGATTCCGGCGTTCGCTCCCGGCAGGCCTGCCGGGCGGCCAGCGGCTCGATCGCGCTGCGCAGTCCGAGAAGTTCCTCAAGTTGCTGCACCGATTCATCGCCGATTGAGCGCCAGCGGATCACATCAGGGTCAAGCAGGTTCCAGTCATTGCTCGGCCGCACGCGCGTGCCCGTGCGAGGCCGGGCCTGAACCATGCCCTTGGCTTCGAGCACCTTCAGCACCTCCCGGATCACCGTTCGCGACACCTCGAAGTCCTCGCCGAGCGCCTCGGGAACGATCTGGTCGCCTGACGAATGAACGCCGCTCGCAATCGACAGACCGACGGCCTCCACGATCTGGCCGTGGAGCCCGCGGAACGAGTTTGCACCCGCGAGCTGACGACCACCGTCGGCATCGTCCGATTGCTGTCCGAGTCTCGACCTTGCGGCGGATGGCCATGGCATCGTCATGCTGCACCTCTTCGGGGATCGATTGACAGAAGGTCCTCGAATTCCTCAAGGAAGTGGTCGACCATGGTTCTCTCTTCAGCATCAAGCCGGCGGGAAGGCGCACGACAGTGGTCGGACGCCGTCCACCCGCGTCGCCATCCAATCATCTTCTCAGCCGCGACGATGAGATCGACCCCTTGCATCCAGTACGAAATATAGGGCAACAGCCTGGTGTGAAGGGCCGCCGCTCCGGCCGTGTCGCCCCGTTGCCACAGTTGCCAGATGCGCTGGTAGATCTCGACGAACGAGCATCCGGGCTGAACCCCGACGGCCCCGCGCCTCAGAGCATCGATCATCTGCACGCCCGCATACCCGACCGCTGCCGGCAGGGCGGGGGACTGCGCCGCGAGCGCGGCGATGAGTGAACCCGGTGGGGTCGACTCCACCTTCACCTCGGCCAGGTTGGTCGCGCTCGACGCCAGGTCGGAGATCGCACGGGCGTTCAAGGTGGTCCCGGTCAGCGCGGGCGCGTATTGCAGAATGATCGGTCGCGGAGCAACAGCCGCGGCGACCGCCAGAATGTGTTCCCTCACCGCGTCCGCGCTGGGAGAAAGCTGATGCGGCGGGAGCAGGTTGATCGCGTCGGCGCCCATCTCGATGGCGGTGCGTGCGCGGGCGACCGCAACGAGGGTCGCGTGGTCCGGGATCGAGATGATTCTGGTGAACGCCGGGAGTCCGGCGGTCCTGTCCAACAGGAGCCTGCACAGGTGCTCGCGCTCGCCGTCGGTCAACGCGAGATACTCCGAGGCGAATCCCGGGAACATCACCCCGGCGACCCCGGCTTCGACGACGTGATCGATCACCCTGATGAAGCTGTCTTCGTCGAGTTCCCCGGACGCCGTGAACGGGGTCTCGACGACGGGGCAGACACCGCGCACCGGGAGGGAAGGAGACCTGAATCGTGAGCGCATCAGAAGGGAATCCGTCCTGGACGGTCACCGCTGCCGCCGATCAGGAAGTCGAGGTCGGCACCTCGGTCTGCCTGCTGCACATGCTCGATGTAGAGCCGCGTCCACCCGCGCCCGCTCGCCGGTGGCGGGGCGACCCACTGGGCGCGGCGCGCGGCGATCTCTTCATCGCTCACCAGCATCTCCAGCCGGCGGTTTTCCACATCCAGCCGAACGATATCCCCGGTGCGGATGAGAGCCAGAGGTCCCCCGACGGCGGACTCGGGCGCCACGTGCAAGATGCACGTGCCGTAGGCCGTTCCGCTCATTCGAGCGTCCGAGATGCGGACTATGTCCCTCACGCCGCGGTCAAGGAGTTTCTTCGGGATCGCCAGGTTGCCAATCTCCGGCATGCCCGGATATCCACGCGGCCCGGCGTTGCGCACCACGACGACAGTATCCTCGGTGACATCGAGATCGTCGTCGTTCACCACCAGGTGATAGTCCTCGATCGAGTCGAAGACGATGGCGGGGCCCTCGTGCCGCAGCAGTTCCGGGCTCGCCGCGCTGATCTTGATCACGGCGCCATCCGGTGAGATATTTCCCCGAAGCACCGCGGTTCCGGAACCGGCCGGCTGCACCGGGTTGTCCCACTGCCGAATGACGACGTCGTCGTCGACCCGGCCATCGCTCATGCTGTCCCCCAGGCTCAGCCCGCTGATAGTTGGCGCATCAAGGTGCAGGCGGTCCCCCAATCGTGTGATCAGCCCCGGTATCCCTCCCGCGTAGGCGAACTCCTCCATGAGGTAGCGACCGCTTGGCATGAGGTCGACCAGCAGAGGAACGTCACGTCCGATCCGGTCTATGTCGTCGAGATCGAGTTGCACGCCGGCGCGACCGGCGATCGCGAGAAGATGGATGACAGCGTTCGTCGAGCCGCCGATTGCGGCATTCGCGATCAAGGCGTTCTCGAAGGAGTCTCTCGTGAGCACGTGCGACGGGCGTAGTCCCTCTTTCGCAAGTTCCACGGCACGTAACCCGGTGTCTTCTGCCAAAACCATTCGCCGCGAATCGACGGCCGGCAACGCAGCCCCATAGGGCAGCTGCATCCCAAGGACCTCGGCCAGACAGGCCATCGAGGACGCCGTGCCCATCGTCATGCAGTGCCCGGCGGAGCGATTGAGGCAGGATTCGAACTCGGTGAATTCCGTCTGCGTCACCTCCCCGGCCCTCAGCCCCTCAGCCATCCGCCAGACGTCCGTGCCAGAGCCAACCGCCCGTCCGCGAAATCGTCCGTTGAGCATCGGACCACCGGTGAGAAGGATGGCGGGCAGGTCGACGCTGGCCACACCCATGAGGGCGGCGGGCGTCGTCTTGTCGCAACCGGTGAGCACGACAACGGCATCCATCGGGTTGGCCCTGACGAGCTCCTCGAGTTCCATCGCCATCATGTTGCGATAGAGCATCGACGTGGGGCGCATGAACGGCTCCCCGAGAGACATCACCGGGAACTCGAGCGCCAGCCCGCCTGCCTGCTGGACCCCCCGGCGCACGGCGTCGGCCAGACCGCGAAGGTGAGTGTTGCACGGCGTCAACTCCGACCACGTATTCGCGATCCCGATCACCGGGCGGCCGTCGAACTGCCGACCGGACAGGCCCATCTGCCGCATGTGATGGCGCGTGATGAATCCGTTCTTGCCGCCCTCACCGATCCAGGAAGAACTTCTGCGGTCGCCGGTGTCGTCCGCCGGTGTCTGCTCGCTCATTGTGCCGCCTTCCTTGATCGCTGGTTGTGGGTGCGCGTCGGTGCTATGACCACGGTTCGATCACGATCTTCCCCACTTCGACGCCGTCGAGTTGCCACTTATTGGAGGCCTGCAGAGCGCGGATGGCGTCCCCGGCGCGCTCAAGCGGCAGGCGGTGGGTGATGAGATGGTCGGCTTTCTCGCCAAGATCCTCCACTATGGTCAGCGCGCGGCCGAAGGAGTCCGGTGTGTACCCGGATGAGGAAACCATTCGGGCGTCTCTGGACAGGAAGTGCTGGTACGGATTGATTTCGGTGCTCCCCTCGTCCGAGAAGTGACCGAGTTCCACGAAACATCCGCCCCGCCGCAGGTAGCCGAAGCCTTCCGGCACCGTGGAGGGAACTCCCGCGCACTCGACGACGATGTTGTAGCCGAGGCCCTGCGGGGATGCCGCGAGGACGGCCTCCCGACGGGTCTCCGGGTCGCGCAGTTCGCCGATGTCGATCGTTGAATGCGCGCCGAATTCCCGCGCCAGCTTCAACCGCCGCGATGGACCACCGATCGCCGTCACGCGACTGGCGCCCCCGAACGCCGCGGCAGCAATGGCGAGGAGCCCAACGGTTCCTGTTCCCTGCACGAGGACGGAGTCCCCGAAGCGGAAGCCGGCGCGGATGAGACCCTCAACTGGTGTCGCGGCGGGTTCGGAGAGCACGACGTTGGAGGCCGGTGCACTGCTCACGAAGACGCGTGCCCGCCCGTTGCAGAGCACGTATTCGCCCCAGCCGCCGCCGGCTGGTCGCTTGACCGGATTCGAGAACCCGATCACATCCCAGTTCTCGCAATCGGGGTACGGGCCGCCGCGCTTGCACGCCGCGCAGTGTCCGCACGGTGTTGCTGGCATGACGCTGACACGGTCACCAACTCGAACGGGAGTGCCGCGAACATCCGACCCGAAGCCCGGTCCGATCTCGGCGACGATGCCGCAGACCTCATGGCCGAGGGTCGACGGGAAATCAAAGCCCGGCATGTGACCGAGCGCAATGTGCAGGTCGGTGGCGCACACCCCGGCGAGCTCGACCCTCACGAGCAGTCCATCTCGTGGAACATCGGGAATCGGCTGCACCCTCACCTCAGGGTCGCCATTGGATTCGGCGAGTGTCGATACGCGGAAATCCGTCATCGTCTCTTCATCTCCTTCGGTTCGAGTCACGCGCTGGCCCGGGCGTCTTCATGAGGGGTCCTGCAGCAGTGCGGATCGGCCGCCGTCGAGCGTCAGGATCGTGCCCGTCGTGAAGGCCGATGCGGGCGAGGCGAGAAACTCGATCGCTTCCGCCACTTCGGCGGGGCGACCGAGGCGCTTGGTGAGGTGCAGCCGTTCCGCGTTCGCTCGGGCCCCCGCCGGATCGTCGAAGGAGGCGAAGTACCTGTCGTTGATGGGCGTGTCCACATATCCGGGAGAGACAGCATTGACCCGGATGCCGCGATCGGCGAGCTCGATCGCGAGCGACTGTGTCAGCGCGTTGACTCCGGCTTTGGCCACGTTGTACGGGAAGACGCCGGCCAGGGTCGCCACCGCATGATTGGACGAGACATTCACGATCGACCCGCCGTCCGCGAAGTGAGGCACCGCCTCTTTGGAACACAGCCACACCGCCCGAAGGTCGAGATCCAGGCAGTCGTCCCAGTCCGACAGCGTCGTCCCGAGGGTACCCTTGAACATGTTGGCTCCGGCGTTGTTCACGAGCACATCGATCCGACCGGAGATCCGGGCGGCCTCCTCGATGAGTGCGCGGCAGGCGGCCGGGTTCCCGAGATCCTGGAGCACAACGGTGGCGTCCCCTCCGCTGTCCTGGATCTCGCGTCGCACGGCCTCGGCGCGATCCGCGTCTCGTCCGTGTACGACGACACGTGCACCGCGGGCGGCGAACAGGCGTGCCGTCGCCGCGCCGATCCCTTTGCTCGCGCCCGTCACTACGACGACGCGTCCCGTCCAAGTCGAGTCCCCTTCGCGCGCGCTCATGAATCGGACCGCCTTCCCGGCAGCACCATCGTCTTGATCCCGCGGCCGCTCATCGCTTCTTCGATGGCTTCGTCGAACTGGTCAAGCGCGAATTGCCCGGTCACGAGGGACCGCACGTCGATGAGGCCATCACCGACGGCCTTGATCGCCTTTGGATAGCAGTTTGGGCCGAGATGGCTGCCGCGGATGGTCAATTCCTTCTGGTCCCCGGCGAGGTTCCAGTTCACCAGTACCGGGTCTTTGATCGAGCTGAAGGCAACCACGGTGCCCATCTTGCGGACCATTTCGAGCGCCTGCTGGGGCCCGTCGGCACCTCCGGTCGCCTCGATCACCACGTCGGCGCCGTAGCCTTCGGTCAGCTCTTTCACCCGCGCAACGGCGTCGACCTCGCGTACGTTGAGCGCCACGTCGGCGCCGAGTTGGAGGGCGAGCTCGAGTCGCGGCGCCCGGGTTCCGACCGTGATCAGCCTGCCGGGGTTGAACTGCTTCGCCCACTGAAGCATGCACAGCCCGATGCTTCCGAGGCCCGCGACGACCACAGTGTCGCCCGGCTTGATGCCGGCGCGATCGACCGCGTGGATGGCGCAAGCGAGGGGTTCGAGATACGCCGCCTCAATCTCGGACAGCCTGTGGCCGACCAGGTGCACACGAGCCTGCGCGGGAAAGAGTGTGAATTCCGCCATTCCGCCTTCGGCACGTCCACGCTTGAAACCGAAGATGTGGTTGGGCTCGCACATCCAGTACGCACCGTCGCGACAGAACCGGCACTTTCCGCAGGGAAGGATCTGCTCGGCGATGACCTGATCGCCGACCGCTATCCCGTACTTTTCGCTTGCGCCCTCACCGAGTTCTTCGACAATTCCGGCAAACTCGTGGCCCGTGGTGACCGGGCCTTCGAGGTACCCGTCGTTCCCATGCTCGCCCCAAAACAGGGTCGCGCCGGTGTAACACTTGATATCGCTTCCGCAGATGCCCACCGCACCGGTTCGGATGAGCACCTCACCGCGGCCGGGATGGGGCTTCGGCACCTGTTCCAGCCGGTAGTCGCGAGGTCCGTGCACTACGACGGCGTCCATCAGTTCCCGGGTCATGGTCGTGATTCCTTTCCCGCCACGCGGCGCTGGCGTCCGCGATCCCGCAGATTATTGAGCCACCCGATGCGTCCCTGACGCACCTGGTCGAAGATGCCGGCAGCCACGACGACCGCGCCGAAGGTGGCGAGCTGCAGCCAACTGGACAACTGGAGGATGATGTAGCCGTTCTGCACCATGCCCAGCAGCACCGCACCCAGGAATACGCCGATCATCGACCCGCGGCCGCCGAGGAGGCTGGCGCCGCCGACGACCACCGCGGCGATGATCGGCAGCAGGTCGGCGGTACCGGCGCTCGACTCCGCCGTTCCGAGGCTCGCCGCGCGCAGCATCCCGGCGAACCCGGCGAGGCCGCCCGCGATCGCAAACACCGCGACCTTCGTCGAGATGACCGAGATTCCGGCGAGGCGTGCGGCCTCCTGGTTGTCGCCAACGGCGAGAACGCGCCGGCCGAACACCGTGTACACCAGAACGAGCTGCGCGATGATCGCCAGGGCCACGAAGATGACCACGGGAAGCGGGATGCCGGCGACGCGGGCGTCCGAACCGATGTTCGCCAGTTCTTCGGGCACCGAAATCGGCAAGCCACCCGTGACCATGAGGGTCAGCCCCTGGATCACGGACAACGATCCAAGCGTGACGATGAATGAGTTCACGCCGGTGCCGACCACCAGAATCGCGTTGATGGTGCCGATCAGGCAACCGATGACCAGCGCGGCGACCACACCAAACCACACCGGAACACCCGCGCGCATGAGCCACGCGGCGCTCGCGGCCGAGAAGGCGACCGTGGCGCCAACGGACAGGTCGAGCTCGCCGGCCATGATCACGAAGCCCTGCCCGAGGGCCACTATGCCGATGGTGACCATGGCGAGTAGGAGATTGATCAGGTTGGCTGGGCTGAGGAAGTTCGGCGCCTGACTGGCGATCAGGGCACCGATGACGATGATGACGATCACGAGCGCGAACTCGACGCGTCTAAAAGCGCCGGCAAAATTCCATGATGATTTCACTGGGCGTCTCCACTTCGGGGTTCGGGCAGTCCTGAAGGTATCGATTCGCCGAGTGCGGCCGCGACCAGGGCGATGCCGTCGGCACCGGTTGCCTCCTGCGCGACGGCGCCATGCCGGATCACGGCGATCCGGTCGGCTATGCCGATGAGCTCCTCGACCTCGCTTGAGATGAAGATGATCGCGACACCGGACTCGGCCAGTTCCGCAACAAGCTGTGCGATTTCGGCCTTGGTCGCAACATCGATCCCGTGGGTTGGCTCGTCGAGGATGACGACTCTCGGGTTCACCGCAAGCGCGCGGGCAATCAGCGCTTTTTGTTGGTTGCCGCCGGAGAGCGACGTGATGGGCGTCGAGGTTGTTCCACGCAGCGAGAGTTTGGCGACCCAGCGCTGGGCTATAGAGCGTTCCAATTCGCGGGTGACCATGCCGAACCGGCTCATCGAGACCAGGTCGCTCGCGACGATGTTGAATGCGACGTCGTGACTGGAGAAAACCGCGCGTCGGCGTTCCTCGCTGGTCATGACCACGCCGGCGGCCAACGCCTCCCTGGGGGAGCCGAATCGCACCGGCTTTCCGTCGATCATCACCGTGCCGGATAGCAGCGGGTCGACGCCGCAGATCGCGCGGCCGATTTCGGTGCGGCCCGATCCGACCAGCCCGGCGAGACCGAGAACTTCCCCGGCGCGCACTATCAGGCTGACGTCGTGCACGTCGCGGGTGGTGATGCCGTCGAGGCGAAGCACCTCGACGCCAAGATCGTGGGTGCGGCGCACGCGTGCGGCCTCTGCGAGAGTGGCATCCCGACCGGCCATCAGTTGCACGGCGGCACGAATGGGAATGTCCTCTGGAGTGCCTTCGGAAACGAGCCGGCCGTCGCGCAGAATCGCCACACGGTCGATGACCTCGTACAGTTCCTTGAGGCGGTGGCTCACAACCACCACGGCGACGCCGTCATCCCGAAGGGTACGCACGAGCTGCCATAACTGCGTGGTCTCGCGCGGAGTGAGGCTGGAGTTGGGCTCGTCAAGGAAGAGCAGTCGGGCGTTGCTGGCCATCGCCTTTGCGATCGCGACCAGTTGACGCTGCGCCGAGCTGAGACGCCCGGCCTGCGTTGTCACGGCGGGTAGCTCGTCGACCAGGCCGAGTCGCTCCAGATGCTCCTTCGCGTCCCGTGCCATTGCCCGGGGGCGGACGCCTCGAAGGGCGCCCCCGCCGGCGTACCGAGCGAGAAAGATGTTCTCGGCGATGGATGCTTCGTTGGTGAGCTTCGGCTCCTGATGCACGACCTGGATGCCCAGTCGAGCCGCGTCGAGCGGGTGGCTGAGCTCCACTTCCGCGCCGTTGAACTCGATACTGCCTGTCGTCGGAACGGTAGCGCCCGAGACCAGGGAGATGAACGTGGACTTCCCTGCCCCGTTCTCGCCCAGAAGGGCGAGGACGGAACCGGGGTAGATGGCCAAGTCGACATCGCGCAGCGCATGCACAGAGCCGTAACTCTTACCGAGTCCGGCAGCGTGAAGGAGCGGCATCCTATGCTGACCAGGCATGTCGTAATCAGCCCTTTATCACTTGGTCGATGTTTTCCTGCGTCCCGACGATCACCTTGGTGGGAATGAAGTACTTGGACGATGGCTTCACATGGGTAACCGCCGCGTTATAGAGCCACGCGATCGTGTCGTAGGACTGGCCGTACGGATCCTGGTCGATCGCGGCGTAGAGATTGCCCGCCTTGATCTGTTCCACGTTCTGGTCGGTGAAGTCGAATGCGATCACCTTGACTTGAGCTGCCTTGCCTGCCTTTCCCACGGTGTCGGCCGCGATATTAGGATTTCCGCCGGTCACGTAGACGCCGACCAGATTTGGTGTCGATGTCATGAAGTCGCGCGTCGCAGACGCGATTCGATCCGTCGAGCCCTGGTATTCGATTCCGTCACTGACCGGGGTCACCCACGGGCAGTCCTTCTTGAGAGCGTCCAAGAACCCATTGCGGCGATCCTCCAGTGCCTGGAAGGTGAAGGACTCGGTTTCGATTCCGACCTTGCCCGGCTTGGCATCGCTGGCCAGATTTGCAGTGGCCTTGCACATGAGCTCCCCGGCCTGTCCGCCGGCAGCGTATAGATCCTGACCGTGGAAGAAGACTGCGCCCGATTTCTCGCTGCAGGTCGCATTGCCGTTGTAGGCGGCGACGAGGATGCCGCTGGCAGTCGCATTGCGAACGAAGCTGCAGATGCCATCACCGGGCATCAACGCCGCGATGGCGTCGTATTTGTCGACGACGGCGGCATTGATCGCCTTACCCACGTTGTCGACGTTGACCTCGGTTCCGGCGTTGATCCAGTCCACCTTTCCGCCGAGCGCCTCGACCTTGGGTTTAATGGCGGTGTATCCGGTTTTGACCTGGGCGAAGAATGGGTTGTTCTCGATCGCAATGATCGCGATCTTGACGGGATTCTTCGCCTTCTCGGTCGTCAACTTCGGGTGCTCGCCGGCTACGGGCTCGCTCGCGGGTGCCGTGAGTTTGACGCTCTGTGATTCGTTCTGACGCGTCTCGGCTGCCGACGTACAACCCGCCAGGACCAAGACGACTGCTGCTGCTGTTGCGATGCCTCCAACAAGACTTCTCATCCGAATCTCCTTCGAATCGGTAGTTGGTCATCGGGGTGGGGATGCCCGATTGGCAAATATCCTAATATAATCACACTATTGCAGAAAGGGCCACGGCCCGTTTGTTATGAAGGCGAGATAGCGCGGGGCAACACTGCTCGCGCAGGAGCCGTCATCCTCGCCGCCGCCCGGGAGCGGAGGCACGCTCCTTCTCTTCAGGGGACATCTTCGGCTCGTCGTCGGCCAGGCGAGGAGCGCATCTCGCCCCCTGAGACCGGGAAGAGAAATCGGTCCGTGAACCTGAGCATTCTTAGTCAAAAAGACGACCCTTTGTCTGTTTTGGAGGTTCCCGGAGCGCGAGGTAATATGCCTTAAGGTCACAAACACCTTTACTCGGTGGCCCGAGGCGGGACAGATGAACGCACAACAGCTGACGCTCGCTGTCTCGACGGTGATCTTCGCGCTGCGTGCCGACGGAGAAGGCACCGCCGCCTCGCTGCGTATTCCGCTCGTGCGGCGCATCCGCGGACCGTTCGAGGGGCGCTGGGCTCTGCCGGGCGGGCCCGTCGAGGCCGGCGAGAACCTCTCGGCCGCCGCTGCGCGCAGCCTGCGGGAAACCACCGCCCTCGAACCGAACTATCTCGAGCAGCTGTACGCCTTCGGCGACGTCGACCGCTCTCCCGAGGAACGGGTCGTGTCCGTCGTCTATTGGGCGCTCGTGCGCTCCGAGCAGGCCGACATCGCGACAGAGGGCGAAAATGTGCGCTGGTTCTCCGCGGATGAACTGCCGGAGCTCGCGTTCGACCACAACCTGATCGTCGACTACGCCCTCTGGCGACTGCGCACGAAGATGGAGTACAGCCGCATCGCGCACGCGTTCCTCGGCGAGACGTTCACCCTCGCCGAACTCCGGCAGGTGCACGAGGCCGTGCTGCGGAAGGCGCTGGATCCGGCCAACTTCCGGCGTCAGATCGAGGCGTCGAAGGCCGTCATCGCCACGGAGCAGCAGCTGACCGGCGGCCGTCATCGCCCGCCCCGGCTCTACCGCTACAACGACTCCGTCGAGCTGACCGACAACGGCCCGCTCGGCCGCCCCTAGCCACACCGATCCCCAGCAGTTCCCATTCACCGAGGAGTTTCTTTGTCGTCCGTGGACACCACCATCCAGCTCATTCGCACGGGTAAGACCGAGGGCGAGACCTGCAGCCCCGCCCTCGCCGATGGGCCGTGGGTATTCGACCTCCAGGCCGCGCCGAGTTATGGCCCCGGATCGTCGATGGGAGACGTGATTCCGACCGGCACACCCCGGCAGGGCCAGATTCCGGAGGAATACCGCACCGCCTCCAACGAGGAACTTGACGCGCGCATCCTCGCGGCGAAGGCGACTCTCGGCGACCGGGTCGTGGTGCTCGGCCACTTCTACCAGCGGGACGAGGTCGTGAAGTATGCGGATTTCGTCGGAGACTCGTTCCAGCTCGCCAATGCCGCCCAGTCCCGCCACGATGTAGAGGCGATCGTCTTCTGCGGCGTGCACTTCATGGCGGAGACGGCGGACATCCTCGCGCGTCCCGGGCAGTCGGTCATCCTTCCCAACCTCGCGGCCGGCTGTTCGATGGCGGACATGGCCGACATCGATTCGGTCGAGGAAGCCTGGGAGCAGCTCGAGGCGCTCTATGGAACCGAGCCGGATGCCGATGGTCGCGTTCCGGTCATCCCGGTGACGTACATGAACTCCTCGGCCGCGCTCAAGGGCTTCTGCGGAGAGCACGGTGGCATCGTCTGCACCTCCTCGAACGCGTCCACGGTTCTCGAGTGGGCATTCGAGCGCGGACAGCGGGTGCTGTTCTTCCCCGACCAGCATCTCGGGCGCAACACCGCCAAGGCGATGGGCATACCGCTCGAGCGCATGCCGATGTGGAACCCGCGCCGGCCGCTCGGCGGCAACGATGTGGCCGGTCTCGAAGAGGCGCAGGTCATCCTTTGGCACGGTTTTTGCTCCGTGCACAAGCGATTCAGCGTCGACCAGATCGACAAGGCCAGGGCCGACTTCCCCGGCGTGCGGGTGCTCGTGCACCCGGAGTGTCCGATGGCGGTCGTCGACGCAGCGGATGCCGCAGGCTCGACCGACTTCATCGGCAAGGCCATCGCCGCCGCGACCGAGGCGACCACCTTCGCCATCGGCACCGAGATCAACATGGTGAACCGGCTCGCGGCGGAGTACCCGCAGCACACCATCTTCAGCCTCGACCCGGTGATCTGCCCATGCTCGACGATGTACCGGATCCACCCGGGCTACCTCGCCTGGGTGCTCGAGGCGCTCGTGCGCGGCGAGGTGCTCAACCAGATCACGGTCACCGACGAGGTCGCCGTGCCCGCCCGGGTTGCCCTCGAGCGCATGCTTGCCGCGAAGCCGGGCACCACCGCCGCCCAGGTCGTCGGCGACTGACGTGGGCAGCGTGATCGTCGTTGGCACCGGGATCGCGGGTCTGGTCGCCGCGCTCCGGTCGAGTCGAACCCATAGCGTCACCGTCGTGACGAAGGCCGACCTGGCCGAGAGCAACACCCGGTATGCGCAGGGGGGAATCGCCGCGGCGGTGTTCCCGGATGACAGCGTCGAGTCTCACATCGCGGACACCGTGCGGGTGGGCGGCGGGCTCAATTCCCGCCGTGCCGTCGAGGTGCTGTGCAGCGAGGGACCCGAGCGGATCCGTGACCTCATCCGCCTCGGTGTCGCCTTCGACCGGGAGAACGGCGAACTGGCCCGCGGGCGCGAGGCCGCTCATTCGACCGCTCGCGTTCTGCACTCCGGCGGAGACGCGACCGGGGCCGCGATCGAGGCCGCGCTCGTCGCCGCGGTGCGCGAGACGGCTGCGCGCATCCTCGAGCACACCTTCGTGAGTGACCTCGTGCTCTCCGACGGCAGGGTCGTCGGGGTGGACATTGTGGGCTCGTTCGGCCGCGCCGAGCGACTTGAGGCGGACGCGGTGATTCTGGCCAGCGGAGGAGCGGGCCAGCTCTACCGGCACACGACCAACCCGGCTGTCGCAACCGGGGACGGAGTCGCGGCCGCGCTTCGCGCGGGAGCCCTTCTCGGCGATGTCGAGTTCTACCAGTTTCACCCGACCGCACTCGCGGTCCCCGGCAACTTCCTCGTGTCGGAAGCCGTACGCGGTGAGGGCGCCGTGTTGCGGGGTGTCAGCGGCCGACGCTTCATGACCGACTGGCATCCGGACGGCGAACTCGCCCCACGCGATGTCGTTGCGAGGGGCATCGCCCGGCAGATGGCGGCCCAGGACGGCGCGCCGGTGCTGCTCGACGCGACGGCGCTCGGCGCCGGACATCTGGCCGAGAGATTCCCCGGGATCACCCGCGCCTGCCGCGCCAACGGTCTCGACTGGGCGCGTGAACCGATTCCGGTCACGCCCGCGGCGCATTACTGGATGGGCGGGGTCGTCACCGACGAGTGGGGCCGAAGCTCGCTGCCCGGCCTCTTCGCCGTTGGCGAGGTCGCCTGCACGGGCGTGCACGGCGCAAACCGGCTCGCCTCGAACTCGCTGCTCGAATCGCTCGTGTTCGCCTGGCGATCCGCCGCGCACCTCGATGACGCCGCGCTCGGCGGCGCAGGGTGGCCCGAGACGGCACGGGCCGTCGAGGCCGAGGCGGTCCCGGTGGCCGACGGCGCCGAGTCCTTCACCCGCGCGGAACTGCAGCAGCTCATGTGGGAGCGGGCTGGGGTGTTTCGCGACGGGGAGGGCCTGCGGGGAGCATCCGAAACCCTGGCACGGTGGACCGTGGCGGCGGATGTCGCGACCGTCGCCGAGCGCGAGGATGCGAACCTGCTCGAGCTGTCCCGGCTCGTCGTCGCCGCCGCGCTCGCCCGAGAAGAATCACGTGGCGCGCACTATCGCTCCGATTTCCCCACCGCGCGGGAGAGTTTCGCCAGACACCTCGAGTGGGTCGCACTCGAGCCAGCCAGAAAGGTGGCCGTCGCATGTTGATGGACCAGCACATCCGCTCAATCGTCGGCGCAGCCCTGCTGGAGGACGCGCCATGGGGCGACATCACCTCCGAGACGCTCATCCCGGCGGACGCCGTGGCGACGGCTCTCCTTGTCGCGCGTGAACCCGGTGTCTTCAGCGGCGGAGCGGTGTTCGCGGCCGCGATGACGCTCACGAGTGCGGACATCTCGGTCAGTCTGGCTCTCGGCGACGGCGACGCGTTCGAACGCGGCGCGGTGCTCGCCGAGGTCACCGGGCCGGCCAGGGCGGTGCTTCAGGCGGAGCGGATCGGCCTCAACTTCGTGCAGCGAATGTCGGGCATCGCGACGCTGACCGCCCGATACGTCGCCGAGGTCGCCGGCACTCGCGCCCACATCGTAGACACGCGAAAGACCACGCCAGGGCTCCGCCAGTTCGAGCGTCACGCCGTGCGTTCCGGGGGAGGCAAGAACCACAGGTTCTCCCTGTCCGATGCAGTCATGGCCAAGGACAACCATCTCGCAGTGCTCACCGCCGGCGGTCGCGACCTCACGGAAGCGCTGCGCGAGGTGCGGTCTCGCCTGTCGCACACGACCCATCTCGAGGTCGAGGTCGACAGGCTTGACCAGATCGAGCCGGTGCTGGCCGCGGGGGTGGACACGATCATGCTCGACAACTTCAGCCTCGATGAGATGCGCGAGGGCGTTGCCCTCATCGGGGGTCGGGCCGTCGTGGAGGCGAGCGGCAACGTCAACCTCGATACCGTCGGTGCGATTGCGCGCACCGGCGTGGACGTCATCTCCGTCGGTGCGCTCACCCACAGTGTCCGCTCCCTCGATATCGGCTTGGACATCGCGCTGGAATCCCGGTGATCTACCTGGACTCGTCGGCGACGACCCCGGTGCGCCGCGAGGTGCTCGAGGCGATGTGGCCGTACTTCACCGGCGAGTTCGGCAACCCGTCCAGCAGTCATGGCCTGGGGGACAGCGCGGCGCGGGCGCTCGCCGACGCGCGGAAACGGGTGGCGAACATCCTCCACTGCCGTGCGTCCGAGGTCATCTTCACCTCCGGCGGAACGGAGAGCGATAACCTCGCGATCAAGGGCATCGCACTGGCGAACCCCCGCGGCAGGCACCTCGTCACGTCGTCCATCGAGCACCAGGCGGTGCTCGAATCGTGCGACTATCTGGCGCGGTTCCACGGGTTTGAGGTCACCGTCGTCGGCGTCGATGAGCTCGGCGCGGTGCGGACGGATGACCTCGCCGCCGCCCTGCGACCGGACACCACCCTGGTCTCCGTCATGTTGGCCAACAATGAGGTGGGCACCATCCAGCCTCTTGCCCGGATAGCCCAACTCGGGCACGCGGTCGGAGCTGCGGTACACGCCGACGCCGTCCAGGCCGCGGGTTGGCTCGACCTTGACGTGAGCGCCTTGGGAGTCGACGCGCTCTCCATCTCCGGGCACAAGATCGGTGCTCCGAAGGGGGTCGGGGCGCTCTACGTCCGCGGGCGCGTGCCCCTCGAGCCGCTCCTGCACGGCGGGGGGCAGGAGGCCGGCCGTCGGTCCGGCACCGAGAATGTCGCCAGCGCCATCGGCCTCGCGGTGGCGCTCGAACTCGCGAATGCCGGAAGGAGTGAGCGAGCAACCCGCGTCCGGTCGGCACGGGACGCGTTCATCGCATCCGTTCTCGCCACGGTCCCGGGCGCGCGACTCACCGGGCATCCCACCGAGCGTCTGCCGGGGAGCGCCTCGTTCACCTTCGCGGGCACGAGCGGCGAGGCGGTGCTCCTCGAACTCGAGCGTCGGGGAGTGTTGGTCTCGAGCGGCTCCGCGTGTGCCGCCGGAAGCGACGACCCGTCCCACGTGCTGGTCGCGATGGGTGTGGAACCGGCGCTCGCGCAAACCGCCGTGCGCTTCAGCTTCGACTCCGGCGCCTCAGAGGGGCAGCTGCGCGAGGCCGCGCTGGCCCTGCGCGATGCGCTTGGCGCGGTGCGCGGCATCCGCTGATCTCACGCGACGCAAACGGATCCAATCCGCAGGATCGCGTCACCGCGATTTATTCCGAACGTAACAAGCCGGAAAAAGAGCGTCCCTATTGTAATTAATAGTACGACGCGTGACACTTGCACGAGAAGGCGCTGCGCGCCCACGAAATTCCATCAATGACGACAGCGCATCCACAGCGATGCGGAGAGTAGTGAGGCACTCGATGAAAAGAAGGATCGGAATTGCCATCGCCGTCGCAACGACAGCGGCGTTGCTGTTGAGCGCGTGTAGTTCGGGCGGCTCGAGCAGCACGACCGGCTCGAGCGGCACGCCAGCGAAGGGCGGAAACCTCGTCATCGCACGGTCACAGGACATCATTTCGATGGACAAGACCATGACGTTCGACAACAACTCCTTGCGCGTGATGGAACAGATCATGGAGCCGCTGTTCATGGTCAGCGCGGACGGCAAGACGCTCAAGCCGTTCCTCGCGACGAAATACACCATCTCCAAGGACCAGCTCACGTACACGATCGACCTGCGTAAAGGGGTTAAATTCTCGAACGGCCAGCCGATGACGGCTGCCGACGTCAAGTTCTCGATCGACCAGGACACGGCCTCTGGATCCGCCGGCTGGGGATTCATCAACGCGGCAATCGACCAGGTCACGGCCGTCGACGATTCCACCATCAAGATCCAGCTGAAGCACCCGTGGGGACCGCTCATCGCCGACCTCTCGCTGTTCAGCAATGGCATCATTCCGAACAATTACGGCGGCAAGACTGCCGCGGAGTTCTACCAGGCTCCGGTCGGCACCGGCCCGTTCGTCTGGGACTCCTGGACAAAAGGCCAGTCCGTCAAGCTGACCAAGAACCCCACCTACTGGCAGAAGGGCCTGCCGTACCTGAACAGCGTGACCTGGACCGTCGTTCCTGACGCCAACACGCGCCAGCTTCAGCTGCAGGGCGGCCAGATCGACATCGACGACACGCCATCGTGGTCGAGCCTTGCAACGCTCAAGAGCACGCCGGGCGTGAACGCCATGACGTTCCCATCCACCCAGATGGACTACATCGCGTTCAACGAAAACCGCGCTCCGTTCAACGACGTGCACGTTCGCACTGCGATTTCGGATGCCATCGATCGCAACGCCCTCGTGAAGGCCGTGCTGTTTGGAAACGGCACGCCCGCGTATTCGCTGCTCTCGCCCGGAACCCCGTTCTACGACAAGAACGCGGGTGGTGCAACGTACAACGTGGCGAACGCCAAGGCCGAACTTGCCAAGTCGTCCAAGCCGAACGGGTTCACCACGAGCTTGCTCATTCAATCCGGCGACCCAAACCAGGCCTCGATTGCGCAGATCATGCAGTCGGAGCTGAAGGCCATCGGGATCACGCTGAACATTCAGCAGCTCGACCCCACGGCGAACAAGCAAGCCAGGCTCGCGTCCAACTTCGACATGGCGTGGAACCTGTGGTCGATGGACATTCCCGACCCGGATGAGTTCACTTCGTGGGCGGTTGACCCCACCGGAGGCTCGCACTCGGCATTCACCAACTACAACAACCCCGCCGTGATCGCGATCGACAAGCAAGCAGCTGCCGAGACCGACCCGACGAAGCGTGCCGCGCTGTACTCGCAGCTGCAGAAGATGACCAGCAAGGACGCGTTCCTTGCCTACCTCTTCTACTCGCCGTACGTGTTCGCTTCAACCAGCGCGGTCCAGGGCTTCCATGTGACGCCCCTGGGCAACTACCAGCTCGAAACCGTCTACAAGACCAAGAAGTAGAGCTCACCTGGCTGGAGGGCGGTCCCGAATCCGGGACCGCCTTCCGGCTCGTGCCAGGCACGCCCATTGAGGACATGAGGAACGATGACGGACGAATCGACCGCGACGACCGATGGTTCGGTCATCGACAGGAACGCATGGGCGGCTTCTCAGCTGGAGGCCGCCACGGAACGCTTGGAAAGGCTTGGCCGGCCGCTTAATGCAGTCGTCACGTCGATTCCGGCGCCTCCCCGCTCCGCTGACGGACCGTTGCTCGGCATGCCGGTGGCGGTCAAGGACATGATCGATGTCGCCGGCTACCCGCGGGGCAATGGAAACCCCGAAGACATGGCGGGTCCTGCAGCGGAGGCCGATGCCCCGATCATCACCGCATTGCGTGATGCCGCCGCCGACGTGTTCGCCTTGGCTGCGCTCCTCGAGTACGCGGCCGGCGCACAGCATCCGGAACTCCCAGAGGCGCGCAATCCTGCCGCACCCCATGTCACTGCTGGCGGATCGAGTGGCGGTTCGGCCGCACTCGTCGGTGCGGGCGTGTGCCCGGCGGCACTCGGAACCGACACGGGCGGCTCCATCCGCCTCCCTGCGCACTACTGCGGCGTTGTCGGATTCAAGCCGACATTCGGAACTTTTCCGGTAGCGGGCGTGCAGGCGTTGTCGCCGACGCTGGATCATGTCGGCATCCTGGCCAAGGACGTTGCGACTACGGCCCTCGTCTTCGAATCCCTGACCCGTCGGCCGGGCGCAACCTCGACCGATGCCCCCGCGGTCGGCATCCTCGTCGACCAGTTCGCCGACCCAAGGCTCGACGTGGAGATCACGGAAATCACTACCGCGGCGATTGAGCGGTTGCGAGGTCACTTGATTCTCGAGAACCGGGACGGGACCGCGCTTAGTCGTCTCAATGAGTTCATGGGCGACATCGTGCACTACGAGGCGTGGCAGGTTCACGGCGCGGCCATGACCGAACGGCCGGAGCATTTCGGCGAGCCGACGGCCCGGCTCTTCGCCGCGGCCGCACACATCAGCGAAGAGCAATACCGGGGCGCGCTGGCCGCACGAGACGAGCTAATGCCCGCCGCGCTTGCGGTCCTCGAGGGCCTAGACCTCCTCCTCGGCCCGGCCGCGCCGTACGTGGCCCCGGAGGTGTCGCCGCCCGGGGATACACCGGAGGGCGCGATCGAGGGGATCTTTACGGCGCCATACAACATGACGGGACAGCCGGCGATCGTCATTCCCTGTGGTGTCACGGCAGCGGGCCTACCCGTTGGGCTCCAGCTCGCCGCTGCGTCCGGTGAGGACGCCGCGCTCCTTGCGGGCGCGGCAGTCATCGAGCGGATCCTCGCGGAGCCGCGGCCGTGAAGTCACGCGCTTGTTCGCCGCGCGTAACAAACTCGAAAAGAATAGCGTCTACTGTAATAAACACTACAGATCGTGCGGTCGCGACTGGGTGGCCAGGTATCGGCGTCATCGCCGAGCCGGATGAGGAGGTGCGAGGATGCTCCATCGACTGAGATTTCTTCCCGGGCGGCTGGTGCAGTCCATCCCGGTGGTGTTCGGCGTCACGTTGATCGTCTTCTTCATGGCCCGACTGTTGCCGGGAAATCCCGCACTGGCACTCCTCGGCCAGCATGCGACCCCAGCGAGTGTCGCGGCCCTCAGCAAGCAGCTGGGGTTGAACACGCCCATCTGGGAACAGTACTTACTCTTCGTTGGGAGGCTCTTCCAGGGAAACCTCGGAACGAGCCTTACCTACCAACTGCCGGTGACCCAGCTCGTGGCCCAGGCGATCCCGGTTACCCTGTCGCTTCTTGGCATGGCTCTGCTTCTGTCACTCATCATCAGCATTCCGCTCGCCGCCGTCGCTGCGTTCAAGCCCGCAAGCGGGCGGGACCTTGGGGTTCGGGCGTTCACGCTCCTTGGGCAAGGCATGCCGCAGTTCTGGCTCGGCATCATGCTGATCCTGCTTCTCGCTGTCGGACTGCGCGCATTCCCGGTCGGAGGTTACGGCACCACTGCCGCCGACCACCCGTACTACCTGTTCCTTCCCGCGCTCACTCTCGCAATCACGATGTGCCCCACGATCATCAGGAGTCTGCGGGCATCGATCATCAACGTGCTCGGGTCCGAATACATCGGAACCGCCAAATCCAAGGGATCGTACGGCGCGGCGCTTTTCCGCGGTCACGTGCTCCGCAACGCGGCAATCCCCACCGTCTCCATCATTGGCGTCAACCTCGGGTTCCTCGTGGGCGGGTCGCTGGTGATCGAGAAGGTGTTCGCGCTGCCCGGGCTCGGGTCGCTCATGATCAACGCGATCTTCGCGCGTGATTTCCCGACCATCCAGGGTGTCACCCTGTTCGTCGCGCTGTTCGTCGTGCTGGTCGGCATCCTGACCGATGTCGTGTACACCATGCTCGACCCTCGTGTGAACCTCGGCGCTAAGGAACAGTCATGACCACACCGACCGCCGCCCTCGTCAGCTTCAAGCAGCGACACCGCGCAGTCGGTTCGCGCACGATCAAGGCGTGGTACCGCAACGGCTCACTCATGGCGGGCATCATCATCGTCGGGATGCTCGTGCTCGTCGCCGTCCTGGCGCCGATCCTGGCGCCGTATGATCCGATCGCCCAGCACCTCACGAACGCCCTGGAGTCGCCGAGCGCGGCGCACTGGTTGGGCACCGACAAATTTGGACGGGATGTGCTCTCCCGTCTGATTTGGGGAGCCCAGGTGGATCTCCGAGTCGGTTTCCTCGCCGTGCTCATTCCCTTCGTGATCGGATCCGTGCTCGGTGCGATCGCCGGCTACTTCGGCGGCTGGCTCGACACGGTTCTCATGCGAATCGTCGATATCTTCTTCGCTTTCCCCTTCTACGTGATGGTCATCGTTCTCGTCTTCGTCTTCGGCTCGGGCGAGGCGAGCATCTATATCGCGATAGCCGCCGTCTCCTGGGTGTCGTACGCACGCATCGTCCGCGGTGAGGTGCTCATTGCGAAGAAGCAGGACTACGTCGTGGCCGCCCGGCTTGGTGGCATGTCACACGCCCGCATCCTGACCAAGCACATCGGTCCCAACGTGCTCTCGCAAGCGATCATCTACGCCATGAGCGACATCGTGATGGACATCATGGCGATCGTCACCCTCGGCTACCTCGGCCTCGGCATCAACCCGCCCACCGCGGAGTGGGGAAGCATGATCAACGACGGCCAGGAATTCATCACCACACAGTGGCAACAGGCGACCATCCCAGGCCTCGTCGTCGTCGTGACGAGCCTCGGCTTGTCCCTGTTGGGCGACGGTTTGTCTGACCTGCTCAGCCCCGAGAGGAGAAAGTGACGATGACCCAGCCACTGCTCAGCGTGAAATCGCTCACGATCGGCGTCCGCCGGCCGAAGGGTGTCGACACCATAATCGTGGACGACCTGTCGTTCGAGATCCAGCGCGGAGAACGATTCGGGATCGTGGGCGAATCGGGTTCGGGCAAGTCGCTGACCCTCCGCGCCATCGCCGACCTGCTGCCGGCGGGAGTGGAAATACTCACCGGCAGCATCCGCTACGACGGCGTCGAACTCGTCGGCATGCCGACTCCCGCGCGTAGGCGGCTGATGGGACCCGAGATCGCGATGATCTTCCAGGAGCCCATGACGGCGCTCAATCCGGTGATCCGGGTTGGCGAGCAGATCGCCGAGGGTCCGCGTCGCTACCTTGGGCTCTCAAAAAGGGACGCCATGAAGCTCGCCATCGAAATGATGGCCAAGACCGGCATCCCGGATCCTGTCAGGCGGGCTCGCGCATATCCGCACGAACTCTCCGGTGGATTGCGCCAGCGCATCATGATCGCGATGGCTCTGTCCTGTGGCCCCAAGCTTCTGCTCTGCGATGAACCGACGACGGCTCTCGACGTGACGGTGCAGCATCAGGTGCTGAGGGTGCTTGAACAACTCTGTGCAGACTCCGGCGCTTCCCTCGCGTTCGTTACCCACGACCTGGCCGTCGTGAACCAGACCTGCAGTGACCTCGCGGTCATGTATGCGGGCCACATCGTCGAGTCGGGGCGCGTGAAGGACGTGTTCCGCGATCCGAGGCATCCGTACACCAAGGGCCTACTCGACTCCGCCCCCGACTTCGACCAGCCCGAGCGCGAGCTCGTGCCAATCCCGGGATTCCCGCCGAATCTTGCCGCTCGACCGAGCGGATGCCCCTTCGCACCCCGGTGCGCCTTCGCGGTGGAAGCGTGCACGGTTGCCATGCCGCCGACCGTGGTCGTTGCCCCGGGGCACGCGGCGGCCTGTATCGAATCGCAGAGCATCTTCGAGGGGGTGGCAGCATGATGGATGCGCCGGTGCTTCGTGTCGCGGCAATCACGAAGTCGTATCATCTTCAAACCTCGCTGGCGTCACGGCTGTCGCGTAACGAAAACGGTCACACGAGCCTCCGTGCGCTCGATGGGGTTGACCTGCAACTGAACAAGGGCGAGATCCTCGCGCTCGTTGGCGAATCCGGATCGGGCAAGTCAACGCTCGCCAAGATCCTCGTCGGCGGCACGACCCCGACGTCCGGCGAGCTGGAGTATCACGGCGAGCCCATGCCGGCCCATCGCGACAAGGACGCGAGCCGGCGGATCCAGATGGTCTTCCAGGACCCGTATTCGTCACTCAACCCGAGGATCTCCGTCGGCGCGATGCTCAAAGAGCTTCTGCTGCTCCACAAGATCGTGCCGAGGGGAGAGGTGCGCGCGGAGAGCGTGCGGCTGCTCAACCTCGTCGGTCTCGAGGAGGATGCGCTGCAGGCGTATCCGAGCCAGTTCTCGGGTGGCCAGCGCCAACGTATCGCCATCGCGCGAGCACTCGCGGTGCGCCCGGACATCCTGATCGCCGATGAACCCGTGTCCGCTCTCGATGTGTCCGTGCAGGCGACGATCCTCGACCTGTTCGCGTCGCTCCAGCGCGAATTGGGCCTCAGCATCCTGTTCGTCGCGCACAACCTGGCCGTCGTGCAGCACCTCAGCCAGCGCGTTGCGGTGATGTACCTCGGGCGGATCGTCGAAGTGGCGGAAACATCTGAGTTGTTCAGCAATCCGCGCCATCCGTACACCCGCGCCCTCATCGACTCGATTCCGCGGATGACCGCCGAAAGTGTCAATGAGGAGTTCGTTCTCGAGGGCGAACCGCCGAGCCCGTTCAATGTGCCTGCCGGCTGTCGCTTCAACCCGCGTTGCCCCTATGCGAAGGACGTGTGCAGGGCCACCGACCCGGGCCTCGAGCCAGTGGCCGCCGGGCATCAAAGCGCGTGCATCCGTGCGGCAGAACTCCCCGACCACTCAATCGCGCTGAGCATCAGCGCAACAAGAAAGGCAACCGCATGAAAGTCTGGATGTCCATCGACATGGAGGGCGTCGCTGGCGTCGTGGACTGGGACCA
Source organism: Microbacteriaceae bacterium (assembly GCA_025464975.1). Lineage (GTDB taxonomy): Bacteria > Actinomycetota > Actinomycetes > Actinomycetales > Microbacteriaceae > Lacisediminihabitans. The sequence continues at coordinate 57,389 of JAODMT010000006.1, forward strand.
GTGTCGCCCCGGCAATGGCGCCTCGTACGAGCTCGGCTGTGACCTGCTCCTCGGGGAGGTCAACGCCGCCATCGAGGGCGCGATTGCGGGCGGCGCGACCGAGGTTGTCGTCAACGACTCGCACAGCAGGATGGCGAACCTCGACCCTCGCGCGCTCGCCGGGGGAGCCCAATACATCTCGGGTCGGCACAAGCCTCGCTACATGATGGAGGGCCTCGATGAGAGCTTCGACGCGGTCTTCTTCGTCGGCTATCACGGCTCGATCTCTGGCCGGCCGTCAACGATGTCGCACACCTACAACCCCGAGGTGTTTTCGGGCGCGAAGGTTAATGGCACCTACGTCGGTGAGAGCGGCATCAACGCCCTCGTGTCGGATCACTTCAAGGTGCCGATCGCGTTCGTTTCGGGAGACGAGGTCACCTGGGAAGAGACGGCTCCTTTCGCCGCCGGCGCCGTCAATGTGGTCACCAAGCAGTCGATCACCCGCGCAAGCGCGAAGAACCTGCACCCGACCGAGTCGTGCCGGCGCATCCGTGAGGGTGCTCGTGAGGCCATGGAACGGGTTTCGAAGGGCAGCGTCGAGTTGCCGCAAATCGCTCGACCGGCCACGCTCGACCTCGAATTTCAGACCGGAGACATCGCGGACATCGCGACGTGGGTACGCGGCGTCGATCGCACCGCAGAGCGCGGAGCCCGGATCGAGGGCACGGATCTGCTCAACATTTTCACCTCGTTCGTCGCTGTCACATATATCACTCGTCAAGCTGGGGGACGCTAAGAAATGCCTGTCAACGAAGAAGCAATCGCCCGCCCGACCGGTATCCGGCTCTGGGATGTCGCGCCGCAGAACGGCTTCGCTCTCGCTCTACACGGCGGGGCGGGCGGCCTGATCGAGGAGCTGTCGAACGAGGGGACGGCTGCTTTCGAGGAAGGCCTTGCCATCGCCCACGCCGCCGGTCGCGCGATCCTCGAGCGCGGCGGTCATGCACTTGACGCCGTTTGCGCCACGGTGGAGCAGCTGGAGAACCACCGGCTGTTCAATGCGGGACGAGGGGCGGCACTGACCGCGGCCGGCGGTGTCGAATTGGACGCATCCGTCATGGACGGGTCCGGGCAGGCCGGCGCGATTGCGGCCTCCCGCCACGCCAAGAATCCGGTCTTCGTCGCTCGCAGCGTCATGGAGAAGAGCCCCCACCTGTTCCTGGTGTCCCCGAGCAAAGAGATGGTGATCGACTGGGGCCACGAGACCGCGGAGCAGGAGTACTTCATCACCGAACCACGCCAGCGCCAGCTGGCCAGGATTCAGGACAGCCAGTTTGCGCCGAGGCACGGCACGGTCGGTGCTGTGGCCCGCGACTCCGAGGGACGGGTCGCCGCAGCCACGTCGACCGGTGGCATGGTCAACCAGCAGCTCGGCCGGGTCGGCGACACCCCGATCATCGGCGCGGGCAACTACGCCCGAAACGAGTTCGCCGCCATCTCGTGTACCGGAGACGGCGAGGCATTCATCCGCGGGGTCGTCGCTTACGACATCGTCGCCAGGATGCGCTACCTCGGCTCGGAGCTTCCGGACGCGGTCGCCGCCACGGTGGACGCCGAGCTCACCGCGAAGCACTCGAGCGGTGGCCTGGTCAGCGTGGGCGGAGACGGCCGGGTTGTTGTCGCACACAACTCGCCGCGGATGTTCGCGGCGTTCGAAGACGAGAACGGACTGGTGCTGCTTACCTGATCCAAACCCGGCATCCGCCGTGCGCCCTTCCGCATACTGGTCATTCAGAAGAAAGTGAGCATTCGATGATCAACAACGAGATCTTTACTCGCATGGGTGAACTCAGCCCCGCGGAGAAAAAGGTGGCACGAGCGCTGCTCTCAAGCTATCCGAGTGCGGGACTTGAGAGCGCGGCGACCCTCGCCAAGTCGGCGGGTACCAGCACACCGACGGTCCTCCGACTGATCAGCCGGTTGGGGATCGGTAGCTATCCCGACTTTCAGCGCAAGCTGCGCGACGAGATCACCAACCACATGAAGAGCCCGGTGAGTCGCACAGAGCACGGCATGCTGCATCGCACCGGCACCGGCCTCCTGCAGGAGGCTGTCGCCGACAAGGTCGCCATGATCGAGAGCATGGCCCTCAGCGTGCCGCCGAGCGAGTTCGATCGGGCCGTGCAGGCCCTCGCGTCCAGGCCACGCCGCGTCGCGATCTCCGGCGGATACTTCACCAGGTACCTGGCGATGCTGTTGTCGACACAGTTGGACCAGGCAATCGACAACGTCGACTTCGCGGGAGAACCGCTCGGACGGGACATCGGGAAGTACTTGAGCCTCGGGCCTGGGTCGGTGGCGATCGTTCTCGACTTCCGTCGGTACGAGCTGTCATCGATACGGGCCGCGGAGTTCGCGAAGAGGCAGGGCGCGACCGTCATCGTCATCACAGACCAAGAGCTGTCTCCCGCTGTGGACAGCGCGGACATCGTGCTTCCGGTCACTGTCGACGGCATCCCGTTCGACTCGGTCGTCGGGGTCGTCGCCCTGCTCGAAACACTCGTTGCGGCAGTGCTTCTCGCCGCGGGCGACCGTGGACTCGCCCGGATGAAGCTGTGGGAAGAGTCCGTGCACCTGGCGCGTGCATACCGCGAATCTGCGGAGAACCAGAGTATCGAACAGAGAGAAGAAGACTGACATGGCAGAACTCGACGGAATGGTCGCGGTAGTGACCGGCACGGCACAGGGCATCGGACGGGAGATCGCCGATCGAATGAAGGCGAGCGGGGCGACGGTGCACGAGGTCGACAAAGACACGGTCGACCTCAGCGACTCGGCCGCGGTCGAAGTATTCTTCGCGGGCATAGGCGACGTCGACATCCTGGTCAACGTCGCCGGCGGTGTCGTCGGCCAGACGCATACCCCGATCGACGAGGTGACCGATGACCTGTGGAATGCGGTGATCGCCGCGAACCTGACGACAACCATGAACTGCACGAGGGCAGCCGCGCGGGTGATGAAGAAGCGCGGTTACGGCCGGATTGTGAATATCTCCTCCGGAGCGGGCCGCAGCGTGAGCCTCACCGGCATCCAGGCGTACACGACGGCGAAGGCCGCCCAAATCGGCTTCACCAGGCAGATGGCTCACGAACTGGGCCAGTTCGGTATCACCGTGAACTGTGTCGCACCAGGATTCGTGCTGTCGAACCCGACGACGCAGGCGCAGTGGGAGAGCTACGGCGCGGACGGGCAACGCGCTCTCCTGGAGCGGATCGCCACCCGCAAGACCGGCACCCCCGCAGACATCGCGCGGGGGGTCGAGTTCTTCGTCTCCCCGGAGGCCGGCTGGGTAAGCGGCCAGACCATTTCGATCGACGGGGGGCACTCCCTCTTCTAGGTCCGCGGCGACCAAGGGGGGTTACACCATGAGCGACAGGATGAGTCAGGATGCGGCCACTCGCCTCGGCGGGCTCGGCGAACGATATTTCACAACCCAGCACACCTACGACCCGTACAACGCGACGCTTCTCGGGCTGAGTGAGTTCGACCACCTCGCGGGGGACCCGAGCATCGAGGCGAGCGAGACAGCGGCCGCGGATCTGGCGGCCATCGGCCGAGAGGTCTCCGCGATCGCTACGGCTGGTCTCGACGAGCAGAACCTCATCGACCACAGTGTGTTGTCGGTGCTCGTGCGAGGCGCACAGCAGGACGCGCAACACTCGCTCTGGGCGGGAAACGTTTCGGCGAAGAGCTATGTGAGCAGGCAGGCACTGATCTTCCAGGCGATGCCTGCGATGACGGTCACCGACCGCGACAGCGCCGACCGATACCTCGAGCGGCTCTCGGGCGTCGCGGGCGTGCTCACGGCGCTCGGTGACCGCTACGCCGCCGAGGCCAGCCTCGGCCGATACCCGACCGAGCAAGGGGTCACGCATTCGATCCAGCAACTCGAGGGTTACCTCGCACTGGGTGTGGGCGGGGACGTGTTGCTGAACGTGATGCGGTCGGGGGCGGATGCTCGCGACCTCGAGCGCGCCACCTCGATTGTCGAGGGCGAAATCCGTCCTGCCATGCACGCGCTCGCGGAGCGGCTGCGCACCGAGTTCCTTCCCCTCGGGAGACCGGACGACAAGGTCGGTGTCAGGTACATGCCCGGCGGCGAAGAGGGCTACCTCGCCTCCGTCGCGCGGCACACGACCACCGCGCTCTCTCCGGCCGAGATCCACCAGGTCGGTCTCGACGTGCTCGACGAGATGCGGTCGGAATGGAGCGAGGTCGGCATGCGCGCGATCGGCGAACGCGACTTCGCCGTCATCGCGGAGCGAATGCGCTCCGACACGTCGCTGCGCTTCGAGACCAGCGAACAGATCGTCAACGTCGCGCAGGGGGCGCTCGATCGTGCGAACGCCGTTCGCGACCAATACTTCCCGGCATATGACATACCGGACTGCGTCATCGAGGAGATCAACTCGATCGAGGCCGCACATACGGCGATGGCCTACTATCGCCCACCGGCGGTCGACGGAAGCCGCCCGGGCGCCCATTGCCTTCTCGCAACCGACCCGCAGAACCGGTTCCGGTTCGAGTACGAAGCGCTTGCGTTCCATGAGTCCGTTCCCGGACACCACATGCAACTGGCGACGGCGCAGAAGCTGGATATCCCGCGCTACCGCCGCTACCTCGATGTCGAGGCTTGCAGCTTCAACGAGGGCTGGGGGCTCTACTCCGAGCAGTTCGCAGACGAGATCGGGCTGTACAGCGACGACGTCGCCCGGCTCGGGATGCTCTCATTCCGCGCTCTTCGCGCCTGCCGACTCGTGATCGACACCGGCATCCATCACTTCGGCTGGTCGCGAGAGCAGGCGGTCGACTTCATGTGGAAGAACACCGCGACGACCATGTCGCACGTGCGCACCGAGGTGGACAGGTACATCGCCTGGCCCGGCCAGGCCCTGGCGTACATGATCGGCCGGCTGGAGATCGGTCGCCTTCGCGAGCAGGCCAAGGAGCAGCTCGGCTCCCGCTTCTCGCTCGTCGACTTCCACGGAACGGTGCTCGGCAGCGGCGCGGTGCCGCTGACGGTTCTCGCCGACAACGTCGCTCGCTGGCAGTCCAGCGTCGCGCAGGACAACTGAGGGGACGAAAGACCATGGATGTAACCATCAACGGAGCTCGACTCAACGTAGAGGTGTACGGCCCGGAGGACGGCCCCGTTCTCATCGCGCACCACGGCGGTGGCGGGATCGGCTCCCTCGCCGAGCCAAAGGGCACCTTCGGCCCGCTCGCCGACCGCTTCAGGGTCATCGTCTTCGATGCGCGTGGCTGTGGCCTGAGCGAAGGAATCGCCCCGTACTCGCACGAGCAGTGGGCGGCGGATGTCGACGGACTCAGGCAGTGGGCCGGCGCCGACAAGATCGTGGTCGCCGGCGGCTCGTATGGCGGATTCATCGCCCTGGAGTACGCGGTGCGCTATCCGGAGCACGTCTCCGCGGTCATCCTGCGTGACACCTCGCCGGATGGCTCCAACCTCGAACTCGCGTTCGAGAATGCGCGTAACCAGGACCGGGTCGAGATCAACTGGGACAACTTCAACCGCTACTGGTCCGGAAACATCTACAACGACCAGGATCTCAAGGAACGCTGGGCCGAGATCATCCCGTTGTACGACTTCGAGTACGACCCGGTGGTCTCCGCCGCCCGTGTCGAGGCCGGCATCTACCGTCACGAGGCCCACAACTGGTGCTTCCAGCACAACTGGGGCGTGTACGACGTTAAGCCGCAGCTGCCCGGCGTCACCGTGCCGATTCTCGTCACCGTCGGTCGCCGCGACTGGGTCACCCCGGTCAGCTCGTCTGAGACGATCGCCAGGCTCGCGCCGAACGCCGAACTGGTGATCTTCGAGAAGTCCGGCCACTCCCCGCAGTTCGAGGAGCGCGACGAGTTCCAGCGCGTCATCCGGGACTTCCTGGACCGCGCGATACCTGCAACAACCAACGCATAGCGAGCTTGAAGGGGATAGTGACATGAAACTGACCATCATCGGGGCGGGTGCCATCGGCGGCACGATCGGAGCGCACATGTTCCGCGCCGGTCACGACATCACGCTGTGCGACGCAGACGTCGAGTATGTCGCCGCAATCAAGAAGAACGGCCTGCGGATCGAGGGGCCGGTGAACGAGTTCACCGTGGAAATCCCGGCCATCACGCCGGACGAACTTCCAGACTCGATCGACCACGCGATCGTCGCGGTGAAGAGCCTGCACAGCGCGTCGGCTGCCGCGCTGCTCCGCGATCGACTCTCGCCGGACGGCTACGTCCTCACCGTGCAGAACGGCCTGACGGCAGATGCGCTCATCGACGCCGTCGGTGCGGACAGGGTCATCTCGAGCTTCGTGAACTTTGGGGCCGACGTGATGGGGCCCGGGCGGGTGATGCAGGGCAACATCGGCACCTTCCGGATCGGCGAGATCAGGGGCGGCCTTGTCACCCAGCGGGTTCGCGACCTCGCCGACGCTCTCCCCTACGCGGAGGCGACGGACAACGTGCTCGGCTACCTCTGGGGCAAGGAGGTATACGGCGCGATGATGTGGGCAGGAGCAGTCTCCGACCTCCCGATCGCCGAGACGCTCGCTCGCGACGCCTATAAGCCGCTGATGGTGGCGCTGGCAGAAGAGGTTCTCGCGCAGGCGCCGGTGAAGGTGGAGAGCTTCGACGGATTCGTGCCGGATGACCTCTACAACTCGCTCGATCGACTCGCCGAGTTCAACCGCAAGAGCGCGAAGAGCCACAGCGGTATCTACCGCGACCTGATGATTCGAAAGCGCAAGACGGAGGTAGACGAGGTGCACAAGGACTTCCAGGGCCCCATCTTCGACCGGGTCGTGGAAATGATTCACGACATCGAGCAAGGCCGCCGCACCTGCGAGGTCAAGAACCTCGACGAGCTTGCGGCCTTCGTCGCCACGCGTGTCGCATGAGCGGGGCGAACGCGGGCCCGGCCGCCGGCGAACTGAGGATCATCGACGTCCTCACCGTTCCCGTGCGCACCGGCTTCTACGCCGATGACCAGGCAGCCATCCGCGCGGGCGCAGCGCACGACGGATTCCGCTACATCGGCGAGCCGCTCACTCCCGGATTTGCCTCCATCCGGCAGCCGGGTGAGGCGCTTTCGGTCATGCTGCTGCTCGACGACGGATCGGTTGTCTACGGTGATTGCGCGGCCGTGCAATACAGCGGCGCCGGAGGTCGCGATCCCGTGTTCTCGGCGGAACGCGCGGCACAGGATGTCGCCGAGTTCGTCACCCCGGTGTTGCTCGGCCGGCCGGTCAGCGGATTTCGCGACCTGACCGCCGCGGTCGACGCGATCCGTACGTCCGAGGGCGGACTGCACACGGCCATCCGTTACGGAGTCAGCCAGGCGATCCTTGCGGCTGTGGCCTCCTCGCGCAAGCTGAGCATGGCGGAAGTGATCCGGGACGAATACGCGACGGGCGCTGCCCTGTTGCCGGTACCGATCTACGCGCAGACGGGTGACGATCGCTACCTCAATGCGGACAAGATGATCCTCAAGTCGGTCGACGTGCTGCCGCATGCCCTGATCAACACGGCAGAGAAGCTCGGCCCCAACGGCGAGGTCCTCGAGGAGTACCTCCGATGGCTGGTCAATCGCATCGAGGAGCTTCGCCCCTCGCCCGAGTACCAGCCCCGGATTCACATCGACACGTATGGCACCATCGGCATGGCCTTCGGCGGTGACGTCGCCGCGGTCGCCGACTATCTCGCCGGTCTCGGGGAAATCTGTGCGCCATACGACCTCGCGGTCGAACACCCGATCGACGCGGGCAACCGGGACGACCAGATCACGCGCTACGTGGAGTTGCGGCGTGAGCTGCGCGCTCGTGGCTCCTCGGTACGCATTGCGGTCGACGAGTGGTGCAACACCATTGAGGACATCCGGCTCTTCGTCGAAGCCGGGGCCGCCGACATCATCCACGTCAAGACCCCGGATCTCGGGGGAGTGAACGACACAATCGAGGCGTTGCTGCTGGCCAGGGAAGCGGGGCTCGAGGCCTATTGCGGGGGGACCTGCAACGAGACAGACCGCTCCGCCCAGGTCTCCGCGCACGTCGCGATGGCGTGTGAGGCGAGCCAGGTGCTGGCGAAACCCGGAATGGGCGTCGACGAGGGACTCATGATCGTCGGGAACGAGATGGCGCGGACGGCGGTCCTGGCGGCAACACGCTCCCGCCGCTCGATCGTCGCGGCCTGAACCAAGCACCTGTCACCCGCGAAAACAATCGCAGACGAAACAACCGCCGAAGAACTCGGCACAGAGGTAAGGAAACACGTGAAGATACACGACCGCAACTGGATGCAGATCGAGAAGTACCTCGAGCACGACGACCGGATCGTGCTTCCGGTGGGATCTACCGAGCAGCACGGCTACCTCTCTCTTGGCACCGACGCGATCCTCGCCGAGAGGGTAGCGGTCGAGGCCGCCGAGCCGCTCGGCATCCCGGTGCTACCGGCCCTGCCGTTCGGGATGGCCCCGTACTTCACCGAATACCCGGGCAGCATGAGCCTGCGCATGAGCACCTACATCGAGGTCATCCGTGATCTCCTCGATGTCATCGCCGGGCAGGGATTCCGGCGCATCGCTCTGGTCAACGGCCACGGGGGCAACGCACCGGTCACCGGTTTGATCCGAGAGTGGGCGAGCGTTCCGCGCGAGAAGCCCGTCGAGGTGCTCTTCCACAGCTGGTACAACGCACCGCAGACGGCGAAAGCCGCCAGCGAGTTCTCGGATGTTCAGCTGCACGGGGCGTGGGTGGAGAACTTCGCGTGGACCCGCGTCGAGGGTGCAGAAATCCCGGATGGCTCGATCCCGCCGCTTCCGCGTGGGCTGACTGCGGTTCTCTCGCGTACCGAGATGCGCGAGTTCGCGCCGGACGGCAGTCACGGTGGAGACTATGGCCGGCCGGATGCGGACATGCAGAAGGTCTGGGATGCCGGCGTGCTCGAAGTTCGCGACCTGCTCGAGAACGGGTGGGCCCGCAAGTGAGCGACGAGCTGGCATACGAGCCCCTCGAGGTCCTGCTCGACGAACTCGCCGAATACGTCGCGATCCCGAGCGTCAGCCGCAGCGCGACCACGGAGACCATGCGCGAGGCGGCCGCCTGGGTCGCACGACAGCTGGAATTCGCCGGCGGGAGGGTCGTCGAGACCGACGGCTTCCCGCTCGTTCGAGCCGATTGGCTGAACGCGCCCGGGGCCCCGACGATCCTCGTCTACGGGCACTACGACGTGCAGCCGACCGGCAGTCGCGACGAGTGGGACACCGACCCGTTCGAGATGACGGTGGATGGCGACGTGGTGCGCGGGCGAGGCGTGACGGATGACAAGGGCCCGGTCTTCATCGTGCTCAAGCTCGTGCAGGCGTTCATCGCGCAGCGTGGCGGACTGCCGCTCAACGTCAAGTTCCTGATCGAGGGCGAGGAGGAGATCGGGAGTCCCAGCCTCCCCAGCTACGTTCGCGCTCACGCCGAGGAACTCGCGGCCGACCTGGTCATCTCCGCGGACGGTGCGCAGTGGCGGCCAAGCGAGCCGTCCCTCTCGACCGCGTCCAAGGGTCTTGTGACCCTGGACATCGTCGCAAACGGGGCCAACAGCGACCTGCACTCCGGCCGCTTCGGCGGAACCGTCGCCAACCCCGTGCACGCGCTCAGCACGATCCTCGCCAGCCTGCACGACGACAATGGCGGCGTCGCGGTCGACGGCTTCTACGACGGCGTCGACGACATCGACGACGTTCGGCGCGCACAGATCGCCGCGGTTCCGTTCGACGATGCGGAATACATGGCGTCGCTTGGTGTGTCCGAGCTGTTCGGCGAGAAGGGCCTCAGCACGCTCGAGCGCCTCTGGGAGCGGCCGACCCTGGAGATCACCGGCGTGACCGGTGGCGGCAAGTACTCCGTCATCCCGCACGTCGCGACGGGTCACATCGCGGCGCGCCTGGTCGGCCGGCAGGACCCGGAGGGCGTCGTATCCGCCATCGAACGTCACGTGAAAGGGCTCGTCCTTCCGGGAATCGTGGTCGAAATCAACGTCGACCAGGCCCGGGTGCCGGCATACCGAATCGATGCGGACCACCCCGCCATCCGGGCAGCGACCGCAGCCTTGAACCACGTGTATCCGGGGGAGGACGTGCTGTTGGCGGTGATCGCCGGAACTTTGCCCGCGACCACCCTCTTCGAAGAGGTGACGGGGGCGAAGACACTGTTCTTCTCGTTCTCGACCGCGGATGAGAACCTTCACGCGCCGAACGAATTCCTGCGCACGAAGCGCATCCCTGAGGGTCTGCGGGCATGGGAGCAGCTGTGGAACCTGCTAGCGTCCGGGCCGCATTCGCTGGTCTCAAACACTGTCATGACGGGAGCGACACGATGAGCGGATACCGTTCGTACAACTACCTCGGCGGCGACCTCGGGCTGCCAATCGACCCGCTTGCCCCGGAGTTCGACCGCGTTGCGCCGTACCAGGGTGGCTTCACGCCGGAGGAGGTGGACAGGGCCGAGCGGCTGCTCGCAGACAACGTCACGATCAGCCTTCACGACCATCCGGTTCGGTTCCCGAACGACATGGCCAACACTCCCGCGTACAACCGCACGGGCCGCCAGCACACGGCGTTCGAAGGCCTCGCCGCATCCGGTCTCACCGTCGTGTTCGACAACATGATGGATGGCACGGCAACGGTGACCGGCAACACCCCATGGCAGTGGGACGACGTGGTCACCGACCTCGGTATGCGCCAGGCCGACATCGCGCACCAGGGCGATGTCGTCGTCATCCGCACGGTCGACGACATCCACGCCGCCCATGCCTCCGGCAAGGTGGGGCTCGTCTTCGGACTCGAGGCGGCGACGCCGATCGGCAACGACCTCGACAAGCTCGATGTGCTCTATGGACTCGGCATCCGCCAGATCGGAATCGCGTACTCCGACTCGAACGGGCTTGGTGCCGGCCTGACCGAGCCCAACGACTTCGGGCTGACGAAATTCGGTCGCGCCTCGATCCGTCGGATGAACCAGCTCGGACTCGCCATCGACGTGTCGCACTCGTCCGACCGCACTGGCATCGAGGCGGCAGACGCCTCGGACAAGCCGATCTTTATGACGCATGCCGGGGCGCGCGCCATCTGGGACATCCCCAGGCTGAAGTCGGACGATGCGCTCAAGGCGGTCGCGGCGACGGGCGGAGTGATCGGGATGTCGGCCGCACCGCACACGACCATCTCCCACGAGCATCCGAAGCACAGCATCCTCTCTGTCATGGATCACTTCATGTATTGCCTCGAACTCGTGGGAATCGACCATGTCGGGTTCGGCCCGGATACTCTCTACGGCGACCACGTCGGGCTGCACACGACATTCGCGAGCCTGCTCGGCAAGGCGGGCGCGACGGCAGCGCGTCACGAGCGAGTGGAGTACGTCGACGGGCTTGAGAACCCGACGGAGAGCTTCCACAACATCGCGGCGTGGCTCGTCCACAACGGCTTCTCCGACGAGGACATTGCCAAGGTGCTCGGCGGCAACATCCTGCGCGTGCTCGGCGAGGCTTGGGTGTGAGCCGGGAACGACGCGGGCGCGACGGACTGAGGGGTGCCGATGATCTTGCGCCGCAGGGAGCCTGCTGATCTTGCCCGAATCGTGGGATGGATCCCCGACGGCGAGGCGCTCTATTTGTTCGCCGCCTCCAGTCTCGACTGGCCGCTGACGGCGAGCCAGCTCGGCGCCCTCGATGAAATCGAGGGCCGGACGGCGTGGGTGCTCGCGGACGAATCGAACCCGGATGTGCCGGTCGGTCACGCGGATCTCACGATCTCCGGTGACGCGTGCCGGATCGGACGGGTCATTGTCGCTCCGGAACGGCGAGGCGAACGCCTCGGCAGCGCCCTCGTTCTGCGCCTGCTCGAGAAGGCGCGGGACCTCGGCGCTAGCCGGCTCGATCTGCTCGTGATCGAAGGAAACGTGCCCGCGCTTCGCACCTATCACTCGCTCGGCTTCACCGAGCGTCAGCAGTCCGACTATCCCGGCATCATCGCCATGACAATCGACCTCACGGCGGCATGACGGCGATCCCGGCAGCAGCGAGCGCGGCTACCGGTTCCGCCGCGGCCTTTTTACGCAACAGGGACTTGGTGTGTTGTCGAACTCCGGCCGTGCCGCCCGCGTATCTCCCGCCGCATCCGGCGAAAACGCAGGACATTCACCACTTGACGCCGCGTTTCAACGCGTTTGCGTCGTGACGGTGGTGAATCTCCTGCGTTTTTGGTGATGCACCCTTGGTGATGGCCTCGCCATGTGCGAGTTCGGTGCTGTTAGTTCAGCGCCGCCTGTTCGGCGCTGTCATCCGACGTGAGCCCAGCTCAGGGGGCGACCAGCTCCGCGACAGTCGCGCGGGCGCCCTTCTGCCAGAGCGACTCGAGGGCCGCAAGGTACGCGTCCGCAAATCGGGGATTCTCGGCGAGGTCGCCGAACAGCTTGCGATTGGTGATGAACGCGAGGGGGTTTTCTCGGTGAGTCTTCGCGATTGCCACGAGCTCGTCCGCAAGTTGGTCGACGATCGCTATCGGTTCTCCCTGTTCGTCTATCGCTTCGTCGTAGCGTGCCCAACTCGCGACTATGGCGGCCGAGAGTGTGACCGGTCCTCCGCTCGCGAGGTTCTCGCGCACGACCGGCAGCAGCCACTTGGGAATTCGGTCGGATGATTCGGCGCACAGCCGCGCGAGGGTGTCACGTATTTCGGGATTGGCGAATCGCTCGATCAGGGTCGACTTGTACTCGTCGAGGTCCACACCGGGCACCGGCTTGAGGGTGGGTGTTCCCTCGGTGTCCATGTAGTCGCGCAGGAGCTTCGCGATCGCCGGGTCGGCCGTCGCCTCGTGTGCGTAGCGGTACCCGCTCAGGTAACCGAAGTAGGCCATCGCCTGGTGGCTGGCATTGAGCAAGCGCAGCTTCATCAGCTCGTACGGTTCAACGTCCTCGACGATCTGCACTTCGGCGTCTTCGTATGGCGGCCGACCTAGCGGGAAGTGCTCCTCGAGCACCCATTGAAAGAACGGCTCGCAGACGACGGGCCACTGATCGGTGATTCCGAACCGCTCGGCCACCTCGGCCCGGTCGGCATCCGTTGTCACCGGAGTTATGCGGTCGACCATCGAATTGGGGAAGGCGACGGTGGTGCGCACCCACTCGCCAAGCTCGGGGTTCTTGAGCGATGCGAACGCCGAAAATGTGCGCTGCGCCATGTGCCCGTTGCCCTGGATGTTGTCGCACGACATGATCGTGAACGCAGGGATGCCGCGTTCGCGTCGCCGCTCGAGTGCCTCGGTTACGAGGCCGAACACCGTCGCCGGTGCAGTGCCCGGGGCAAGGTCGGCCCGAATCGCGGCGTTGGACGCGTCGAATTCCCCGCTGACGGGATCGAAGTTGTAACCACCCTCGGTGACGGTGAGCGAGACGATGCGTGTCGACGGGGACGCCATCTTCTCGATCACGGCCTCGGGGTCGTCGGGCGCGAACAGGTACTCCACAATGCTTCCGATGATGCGAGCATCACGAGAGCCGTCGGCGTGCTTGTAGACGAGTGTGTAGAGGTTGTCTTGGGCGTTCATCGCGTCGCGCATCCTCGCATCGGCGGGGAGCACGCCCACACCGCAGATACCCCAGTCCAGTGCCTTGCCGTCGTTCATGAGGGTGTCGATGACCATGGCCTGGTGGGCGCGATGAAAGCCGCCGACACCAAAGTGCACGATGCCGGTCGTGACCGCCGAGCGATCATAGGTCGGCGTGGCGACGCTGGCTGCGCCACCTCGGGTTGGCGAGTCGTCGTTCAACAGCGATGCGCTCAGTGGTTGGCTCATTCCGTGGCTCCAATCGCCCGTCTGCCCTGCACGCCCGAGGTGTCCCGGCGTTGGGCAGTTCGATTCGGCGGTGGTTGCGGCCTGTGGCCGCGCCGTGTCGCCCCTCGTCTGAGTGTACGCATTCTCGACGAACATCAGTTGTTTGCCGCAAAGTTGGGGAGAAATCGTCACTTTACTCGTCATTGACACCTGAAAGATCGGATGTTTACAATTGGCATTCCGAGCACCACTCCTGAAAGACAGGCAATGATGACTGTTTTCTCACCAAGGTCCCGCTCATTCCGAGCCTCAGTAGCCGGCGCAATTCTCTGTGTGTCGATTGCCGCGCTGACCGGATGTACCTCCGGATCCGGAACCACCAGCGGGCCTGTGACTCTCCGCGTGCAGGTCGAACAGGGCGAACCAATGGGTTCGATCCATCAGGCCTTCGCGCGGGGCTTCGAGGCCACCCACAAGAATGTCAAAGTGAAGTTGGAGACCGTGACAACGGCGGCCAAAGTCGGCACCAACCTCACCGTAGTCTCCTCCGCCAACGCGCCGGACGTCGGGTTGATCCCGACCAACACCCCGGCATACCAGTCGCTCGTGACCAAGGGCGGCATCGCCGACCTCGCTCCGGTGTGGAAGGCGGCGAATCTCGACAAGCGGTACCCGGCGAGCGTCAACGCGCTGACCTCGTTCCGCGGCAAGCACTACGTGCTCGCGCTCAGCACCTCGTTCTACGGCCTCATTTTCTACAACGCTGACCTGTTCGCGAAGAACCACATCACCGTGCCGTCGGACCATCGGATCGCCACGGCGTCCGACCTGTACGCCATGGCGAGCGCGCTCAAGAAGGGCGGCGTGCAGCCGCTCGAGATGGGCGGCAAGTCCGGGTACCAGGCGAGTTGGATGGTGGACGTTCTGCTGCCCACCTCCGCCAGCGCGAGCCAGACCACGAACTACCTGAGCTCGTGGCACAGCACGGTGCCGGTCACGGCCAAGTACACCGACCCGGCGTTCGTCAACGTGCTGAAACAGCTTCAGGAGTACGGGAAGAACGGTGTTTACCAGAACGGCTATCTCGGCGCCGACCAGGGTTCGACCGAGTCCGCATTCATGTCCGGCACCTCGGGCATGCTGCTCGACGGCTCCTGGCAGGCGGGCGTGATGGCCAAGGCGAAGCTGCCGTTTAAGGTCGGATGGATGCTGGTGCCGCCCGTCAAGGCGTCGAGCCAGACCCAGCTGACCGGCTTCTACGGTGCTGACGTGATCGTGCCGGCCAAGGCCAAGCACAAGGACCTCGCGATGCAGTTCCTCGAGTACATGGTGAGCGACGAGGGTCAACAGAAGGCGGTCATCGATGTCGGTAGCCAGATCCCCTCGGTGAACACCGTGCCGAAGTCCGCGTTTACGAAGCTCGATCCGCTGGTGCAGCAGATGCTGCAGGACGCCAACACGAACGGCGCGCAGTCCGGGTGGACCTCGACCGTGCCAGCCGGCATCGGCCAGACAACGATCGATCCGCTTATCCAATCGATGTACGCGGGCTCTGCCACACCCGATTCGATTGGCCAAACAATTCAGGTCGCGCTTCCCGGCGTACGCGCTCAAAACAAGTAGCGGGAGGGAAGGCGCGGCCCGCGCCTTCCCTCCCCTCGTGCGTCGAAGAAGAGAGCGAGAATGGCGACCATTCATACAACAGTGAAGGCGACGACGACGACGCGTAGCGGCGCATTCCAACGGCGACGATCGATGACCTCATCGAGGATCGTCGCGTGGTGCGCGATAGCGCCCGCGGCCATCGCGCTGATCCTTGTGGTCGGATATCCGGCGCTCGACGGGCTGAGACTCAGCTTCTCGAGCTGGGTCGGTCTCGGCGAACCCGAGTGGATCGGGTTCGACAACTATGTGCAGGCGATCGGCAGTTCGGAAATGCGAACCAGCCTGCTGCTCACGATGGCCTACGCCGTCGGCTCCGCCGTAATCATGGTGGCGCTGGCCACCCTGCTGGCGGCGGCGATCAGCGGAGGAGCGCGCGGCTCGGCCTTTTACCGGGTCGTCTGGTTCCTGCCCGGCGTCGCGCCGGCGACGGCGGTAGCCGTGTTCTGGTCCGCGTCATTCCAGCCCGGAACCGGATCGGTCAACGCGGTGCTTGGCGCTCTGGGGCTCGGGAACGACCATGCGTGGCTGGCCAGCCAGCAGACCGCCATCTACCCGGTGATCGGTGTCACAGTCTGGAGCGGCGCGGGATTTGCCTTCCTGTTGCTGCTCGGCGCGATGGAGCAGATACCGGTGTCCGTCTTCGAGGCCGCGAGCATCGACGGTGCGTCGAGCGCCCGGAAGTTCTTCAGCATCACGCTTCCGCTCGTGCGGCCCGTACTCGTCATCTGCCTGATGCTCGAGATCATCTGGGCCGCCAACGGCTTCAGCGTCGTGTATGCCATGACCCAGGGTGGTCCCGGCACTGCCACGGAGACCCTGCCCCTCCTCATTTACAAGCAGGCGTTTTCGCTGTCCAACTACGGTCTGGCGAGTGCCATGGCGGTGATCTCCGGCGTAATCCTGATCGTGATCGGCCTGGTCAGCCTGAGATTCAGTCGTTCGAGACAGGGGGCGAGCTGGTGATCACCTCGACGCTCGCCCGCGGTGCGCGGCAAATCCTGATGCTGGGTTGGACGTTGCTTGCCCTAGTCCCGTTCGCCCTCATCATCCTGCTGGCGTTTCGCAACAACACCGACATCTACCGATACCCGCTCGGTGTGGGCGGCACGTATCATCCCGAGAACTTCGTGACGGCGTGGTCCGGTCCTGTGGGGTCCGCCGGAATGGGCACTTTCCTCGCGAACTCGATCTTCGCTTTTATCGCCGCGCTGATCGTCAACGTGGTGCTCGGGTCCGTGGCCGCGTATTTTGTGACGCGGCTTCCCCAGCGGGTCACGACGATCTACCTCGGCATCTTCGTCGCCGGCACCGTGGTGCCGTTTGTGCTTCTGCTTGTTCCCTACTACCGGTTGCTGAACTCGCTGCAAATGCTGAGCAACCCGTGGGCGCTTGGAGTGCTCTACGGGGTGCTCGCGTTGCCGACCACCGTGCTCGTGTTGAACGCGTACTTCGTCGACTTTCCCCGTGAGCTGGTCGAAGCCGCCTACATCGACGGGCTCGGCGATCTCGCGGTCTTTATGCGTGTGGTGATCCCGCTGTCGAAGGGCGCCATCACCGCGGTCTCGCTGCTGCTTGCGATCTGGGTCTGGAGCGAGACGCAGCTTGCCATCGTGCTCCTGCAGGATTCCGGGAGTCAGACGGCCGCCGTCGGCATCCTCGGCTTCCAAGGTCAGTTCACGACGAATCTCGGGGCGTTGTTCGCGGGATTGACGATCATCGCCATACCGGTGGTCGCGCTCTACCTCGTCTTTCACCGATACATCACTAAGGGCATCGCCCTCGGCGGTGTCTTCCGATGACGGCGGTTGTGCACGGCCGGGCCGATGAGGGTTTCGGAGGCGTTGTCGATCTGCTGCGCGACACGTGGGAGCGGAACCATGAACTCGGAGCCGCCGTTTGTGTCTATCACCGCGGCCGCCCGGTCGTCGACGTGTGGGCGGGCATCGCGGATGCGTGCACCGGTAGGCCGTGGCAGGCGGACACGCCGGTGGTCGGCTTCTCGATCTCCAAGGGCGTGCTCGCAATCTGTGCGCATGCGCTGGCGCAGACCGGCGCGCTCGACCTGGACGCCCCGATAAGTCGCTACTGGCCCGAGTTCGCGGAAAACGGCAAGGCGCAGGTCACGGTCAGCTGGGCGCTCAGCCACCGGGCTGGGCTCGCCTACCTGGATGGCCACCTGGCAGCCCGGGACGCCCTCGACTGGGCGGTGATGATCGACCGGATCGAGCGGCAGACCCCGAACTGGGTGCCGGGATCCGCATACGCATACCACGCGGTGACCTACGGACTCATCGTCGGAGAGGTGATCCGGCGAGTGAGCGGACGCACGCCGGGAGAGTTCCTGCGCGAACACGTCGCCGATCCGCTCGGGGTCGACGCCTGGTACGGGGTGCCGGAAGCCGAACTCCCGCGCGTCGCACGGATGGACGTGGCGTCGCCGGCGCTCGGCGACCTCGAGGTCGGTCGCATCATCGACGAGGCGATCGAACGCGACGATCGCGCCTGGCGCGCGCTCAGCCTGAACGGCGCGTTGCGCCTGCCGATCGGCACGCGACATCGAGAACTCGACTACAACCGTCCACACGTGTTGCTAGCGCAGCTTCCCGCGGCGGGTCTGGTCACGACCGGTCATGCCCTCGCCCGCATCTACGCGAGCACGATCGGCCCGGTCGACGGCGTGCGCACCCTCTCGGCCGCGACGGTAGCGCGGGCCACGATGCCACGCTCCGAGGGGGCACAGGTCTTCGACTTCGGCATCCCGACGGCGGACGCGCGCTGGGGTGAGGGGTTTCAGCTGCCGTCGGCGCTGGCCCGGCCGATGTTGGGCCCGGCGAGCTTTGGGCACGACGGGGCATCCGGATCCCTTGGGTTCGCCGACCCCGACTACGAGGTGGGCTTCGGCTACGTGAACAATCGGATGGGCGTCGGCGGCGTCGATCGCGCGAATGCGCTGGCCGCTTCCCTGCTCGACTGCCTGCGGTCTCGCTAGGCGCTGAGGTCCTTCGTCAATTTCCAGCGCAGCACCTGCACTTCGCCGGTCAGGCGCACGGTGAGGCTCCGCTGATCCGCCGCACGGGCCGGTGGGCGCACGACGACGTCGTCGCCGGGCCGGGTGATCGCGGTGCCCGGACGAAAGCGGATCGCGGCTTCCGCGGTCCCGCGTGCCCAGGTCAGCCGGTCGATGATCACTCCGCCGCGGCCGGCGAGGCCGGTCACCTCGCCCTCCGGCCATGCCGCGGGAAGCGCCGGGAGCACGCGGATCTCGCCCGGATCGATCTGCACGAGCATCTCCGCGATCACCGATGGCAGGCCGCCGCTCGCATCGAGGTTGAAGATGCTGCCGGCATCGTGGGTCGAGACTCCGGCGGCGCTGAAATGCTCGGTGGCCAGCACTTGCGCGGCGAGGAGGGCAGCCTCGGCATCGCCGAGCCGCGCGGCGACCACGCCGAGCTGCGCCGTCCCGAATGCCATCTCAAGGTTCTCGCGACGCTCGCGACGCCAGGCAAGCCGGGCGCGCACGGTCGCGAGCGCGGCGGCTCGCATCGGCGTGGTCGTCAGGCTCTCGTCTCCCTCGTAGTACAGGCCGTAGAGATGACTCTGGTGCCGGTGGGCATTCTCGTTCGGCGTGCGCGAGTCGATCCATTCGGCGAGCATGCCGTCGGATGCGACGCGGTAGGGGCTGAGCAGATCCCGAGCCGCACTCCAGGACTCCGGCGCGCTCTGCCCGGCCATGCTCGCGAGGCGCCCGCCGAGCAGCAGGGCGTCGCGGATCATCGCCACCTCCGAGGTCGCGTTCACGGTGAGCGGGTTCGCCCACCCGGGTGGTGTGTTCTCCGGGGAGTAGCTCGGCGCGAGGATCGGTGAGCGCTCGATGAGCGCGGTGTAGAACCGGTTGACGCCGACCGCGAACGGCCACACGCTCTGCCGCAACACCTCTTCATCTCCGGTGGCGCTCACGTACTCGTACATCATCCGCAGCATCCAGGCGCCCCCACCCAGCCAGAATTCATGCGGATACTCGGCCATGAAATGGTTGGCTCTGCCGTGGGTGGTGACCCGGGCGGGCACGTACAGCCCGGGAAGCCCGCAGAGTCTCTGAGCGTTCTCCGCGAAGTCGGAGGAGAAGCGCTCGATGAGTCGGATCAACGGGAGCAGAAGCTCCGGCGTTCCGGTGGATACCGCCGCGGCGAGGGCACCCCACTGCACGTTGCCGTTGATGGTGTAGTCCGACGACCAGTGCGGGCTCCAGCCGCCCTGCCAGACGCCGGTGAGGTTGGGCGGGAGGAGCCCGGAGGAGGCGATGATTCCCGCGCGGCCCGCCGCGAACGCGACCTCCAGCGCTCCCCGCACCGCGTCGGGGTCACCGGCGCGCGCACGATCGAGAAGCGACTCCGTGTGTTCGCCGTCGGTGCCGCTGCGAAGGTCGAGGGTGCTGCGCTGAACGAGGTCGGCGTGATTGAGGCGGGGGATCGGCACGGCATCCGGGAATCGGCCGGCGGGCTCGTGAACCGCAACGGAGGCGCGGATCTCGATCACGGCGGCTCGGCCGGGCCCGCAGTGGACGAGCAGGTCGCCGAGCTCCGATGACGGAATGGGCGGCGCTCCGGTCAGCGCGACCGCGACCAAGCCGTCACGCACACGTTCGCCCTCTCGCACCCGAGTCGTGGCCGTCATTCGACCGGGGCTAGTCGTAAGCGCCCAGTCGATGCGCGCGCCGCTCTGAAGCACCGGGGTCTCGGCGGGATGCCACGACGGCTGCAACCGAAAACGGAATGCGCGGGGATTCTCCGACGCCACCGTGACGAGGATGCGCTCGCCGTCTCGGTCCGCGCTCATCGTCACGCTTGCGCCGTAGCCGGGTTCGCCCCAGCGCACCGCCGACTCGGCTCGCACGAAATGCGTCCACCGGCTGTACTCGGACCCGGATTCCGGCGCTCGCTGGTCTGCTGGCTCGATGACGAGCGCCGCGATGGGGACGAACGGGTCGGTCATCTCCGGTCGCTCGCCGTACCCCTCACCGGCGGCGACTCGTTCGACGATGTCGGCGGCATCCTCCTCGCGATGCTCGAGCACCGCCGATCGGATCGCGGGGAGATGCGCCGACAGGAGCGGCGCGGGGACATCGCGGTAGGCCGGCACCAGGAACTGCTCGTGGGTCAGCTGAATTTCGTGGTGCTCGGGCGATCCGAAGAGCACCGCTCCGAGCGTGCCCGTGCCGACTACGACCCCGTCCTCCCAGGTCACCGCTCGCGCGCGGGAGTCGATCCTCGTGCGATGCGCCATTGCGTCTCCCCGCCCATCGGACGCTCGAACATCCGCTGTTTAGCCCAAGAATATCGGCAACGGCCGGTTTTGCAGCTCCTTGACAGCAAAATCATCGGATGTTTAAGATGGTGCAGAGAGGATGACCATGCCACCATCGAATCCCGACTGGTTCAGGCACGACCGGTTCGGCATGTTCGTGCACTGGGGGCTCTACTCGCTCGCGGCGCGGCACGAGTGGGTGATGAACCGCGAGCGCACCAGCGTCGAAGAGTACGAACGGTATGCAAGGTTTTTCGATCCGGATCTCTACGATCCCGCCGATTGGGCTGCTCGCGCGAAGGCCGCAGGCATGCGCTACGTGGTGCTCACAACCAAGCACCACGAGGGATTCTGCCTCTGGAACACGCGCCTCACCGACTACTCGGTGATGAACACGCCGGCCGCCCGCGATCTGGTCGCGCCGTTCGTGGAAGCGGTGCGAGCCGCCGGGCTCAAGGTCGGTTTCTATCATTCGCTGCTCGACTGGCACCACCCCGACTTCACGGTTGACGGGCATCATCCGCTCCGGGATGGCGATGTTGAGCGACTCAACGTCGGCCGGGACATGGCGAACTACCGGAAGTACCTGCACGGGCAGGTGCGGGAGCTTCTCACCGACTACGGCACGATCGACTATCTGTTCTTCGACTTCTCCTATCCCCCCGAGAGCGGCCACGGAGTCGCGGGCGGTAAGGGCGCCGCGGATTGGGACTCCGAAGAACTGCTCGCGATGGTGCGTGAACTGCAACCCGGAATCGTGGTGAACGAGCGGCTCGACATTCCCGGTGACTTCATGACGCCGGAGCAGTACCAGCCCACCGGCCCGATCATGTCGGAGGGGGTGCCGGTCGCCTGGGAGGCATGCCAGACGCTCAATGGCAGCTGGGGCTACGACCGGGATAACGAGGACTACAAGTCGCCCGATCTGCTCATCCGCATGCTCATCGACGGGGTATCGAAGGACGGCAACCTGCTCTTGAACGTCGGACCGACCGCTCGCGGGTCCCTCGACCCGCACGCGATCCGGTCACTGGACGCGGTGGGCGAGTGGATGCGTGTGCACTCGCGGTCGATCTACGGGGCGGGTTCGGCGGAGTTCACGCCACCGCCGGATGCCCGCTACACCAGGCGTGGCAATCGCCTCTATCTCCACCTGTTCGCCTGGCCATTCCAGCACGTGCACCTGCCTGGGCTCGCGGGTCGCGTTGAGTACGCGCAACTGCTTAACGACGCATCCGAGATCCACATGCGGGAGATCACCGAAGACACCCCCGGTCTCTATACGGCGGTCGGTGGCCAGCCGCCACTCACCCTCACGCTCACGTTGCCGGTGCGACGGCCGGATGTGGCCGTTCCGGTGATCGAGATCTTCCTGCGTGAGCCCGAACCCGCCGGCGAGTGAGCGTCAGGCCTCCAGGGCGCGGCGCAACCACTTCTCGACGCCGGCGATGTGGGCGGCCATGAGCGCGGAGGCGAGGGACGCGTCGCGATCGCGCAGCGCCTGGTAGATTTCGCGGTGCTCGTGCAGCGTTCGGGGCACCGAATCTGCCTGTGTCAGCCCGCGCCAGATGCGCGCACGCACCGTCTTCGAGGCAAGGCTGTCGAGAAGGCTGACGAGATGAGCGTTGTGCGAGGATTCCGCGATCGCCCGGTGAAAGCGCATGTCGTGCTCGACGAGGTCCTCCACGGTGCTGTCCTCGCCGACCTCGTCGAGCAGGCGGTCGAGCGCGTCAAGCTCCTGTTCGGTCAGGAAGCCGGCAGCGATGCTCGCGGCGGCGGTTTCGAGTATGCGACGGACTACGAAGAGATCGAGAAGGGTGTCGTCGCCGCGCAGGTCGATCACAAAGGTCAGTGCGTCCATGAGGAGTCGTGGCTCGAGGCTCGTCACGTAGGTGCCGTCGCCGCGTCGCACCGAGAGCACGTGGATCACCTCGAGGGCTTTCACCGCCTCGCGGAGAGAACTGCGAGAGATGCCCAGTCGCTCGCTGAGTTCCTTCTCCGGGGGCAGTCGCTCCCCGGTGGAGAGTTCACCACTCAAGATCATGTCTTTGATCTTGGAGATAGCGTCGTCGGTGACCGCCATGGGGTTCATTATATTGGCCGATGTGGCCAAGGCGGAGCGTGAGAAAGAGTTCGAGTGGGCGGGATTCAGGCGTCCCGCCCCTCGAACTCACTCTATTTTTTGTGAGGCTGCGTGATCACCATGCAGCCGGCGGCGGTGGCGTCACGACCGGCGGGCGGTCATCGCAGGTGATCGTGTTCGGCAGCTCCCACCCGGTAAACCAGGGACCGGTGGTCCCTCCTCCGTCGTTGCCTCCGAGGTCGGTCAGCGAGAACTCCGAGCCGGCGGGAGTGAAGTGGAACGAACCGCAGTTGTTGATACCCACCGCACCGACGTTTCGCGCATCCACATTCTGGAAGGATGCGGATCCCGCTGCCCGGGCACTGACGACCGAGGTGCCCGTGCCATCCACCTTGACGTCGGCGAAGTGCACGTTGGTGATCGAATACAGGTCCTTCACCGGGAAATCGGTCACCAGCATGATCGCGTTGTAGGTGTTGTCGAGGAAGTTGTCTCCGACGACCTGGATGTCCGCGTCGATGTTCTTCTCGAGCGCGTACAACCAGATGGCACCGAGGCCGATGTTCCAGTTCAACTCGTATGTGCCGGCGCGCACCGTGGTGTTATTCGTGATCCACAGGTGCCCGGTGAATGCCTCGGCACCGAAGCGGGAACCCACGTGGATGCCGCTGCCCTCGCGGACCGGGTCGGCTATCAGGTTGTTCGACACCGTGTTGTCGGTGCCGCCGTAAATCGCGATGCCGTTGGCAAGCACAGGGCTCTGAACGGTGTTGTGGTCGAAGGTGTTGCCGACGTTCTGGGTCTTCTCGGCCCACATCGCCAGGCCGTCGTCACCCGAGTTGCGGATGAAGTTGTTGGACACCACCGAATTGGTTACGCCGGTGTGGAAGTTCAGGCCATCGGCTATCTGGTCGACGATCACGTTGTTCGTGATCTTCAGATTCGTCATGGGACCGTCGAACCACATGCCCACCTTGGTGTGCTGGATGTACAGGCCATCGATGGTTGAGTTGCTCAGCGCCCCGCCGATTCCGTTCACCTGGTCGGTGTCGATGCGCTCGCGCACGTCGCCCTGGATGGCGAAGCCGGAGAGATGCACGTTGCTGCTGCCGCCGAGGGAGGCATCCTTGCCGTAGAAGCCGACACCGGTATGCACCGAGCCATCGGGAGCCGGGGTGCTCAGCGGCACCTCGTGGCCGGTGATGATGGTGTACCAGTTGCCGGCGCCCTCGATCGTCACGTTGTCGACGATGATGTGGCGGTTCACCTGGTAGGTCCCCTGCGGAACGTAGACCGTGAGGTTCTTCTTCTTCGCGAAGGCGATCGCCTTGTCGAAGGCATTGGCGGAATCGCGCTTACCGGATGGGTCGGCGCCGAATAGCAGGACGTTTGCCGCCTTCTTGACGATGTGCGGTGCGCCGACCAGCTCGGAGTCGAGCAGGTCAATCGTCGTCGTCACCGCGCCCTTTGCCGGAACGGAGAGTCGCACCGTGTCACCCGCCTTGTACACCTTGCCGAGTAACAGGCGCTGCTCGTCGTAGAAATGGTTCGGGCGGAACGGCGTCGTGATCACCGGCGCCGGCGTCGTGGCAGCGGGAACGCACCCGCACTCTGTGATCCACCAGTCAGGATGTAGCAGGCCGGCGCTCGGGTAGTTCGAGAACGGGTACTGGTTGTATAGCCAGGAATACTGCGAGGTGAGGGACATCGTCTTTTGAGCGTCACCATTCACAGTGACAGAGAGCGGTGAGCTAATGCCGCCGCCTTTGGGCGCGTCCGGGATGCTGTAGCGCACGGTGATCGCGTTGGCCGCACTCGGCAGCGTGAATTCGACGTACTGCCCTGCCGCGAGTGTGACCGCCGAACGGCCCGAGGCCTCTGCCGGCAGTGTGTAGGCGGCACGGCTGGAGCCGATGATCGTGCCGGTCGTGGCCGCCTTCTCCGC
Source organism: Microbacteriaceae bacterium (assembly GCA_025464975.1). Classification (GTDB taxonomy): domain Bacteria; phylum Actinomycetota; class Actinomycetes; order Actinomycetales; family Microbacteriaceae; genus Lacisediminihabitans. Next base: position 82,268 of record JAODMT010000006.1, read on the forward strand.
CTCCTGTTCGCTGAAGGCAACGGCGGCACCCCGACCGGTGACCAGCGAAGGGTCAAGTGCGGCGCGGGTGACAACGGGGCTCGTGCCGGCCGGCCGCGCCGGTGTGGCGTTGGCCGGACCGACACCACTGACCACGAGGCCGATGGCGACGGCGAATGCCGCCGCCGAGGCCACTCCCGGCCGGGCCAGGCGCGAGCGCCGCGTCGTTCCGGTGGCCGGCGCAGCGGGCGATGGAGTGAGGGGGATTTTCCGTGTCATCGTCGACTCGATTTCTCTCAGGAGCGGGTGTGTTTGGGCTGCTCGGGTGGCAACGCGGACATCTCGCGGTGACGCGACCCTATGGCCTCTGTGAGTCAACCCACAAGATGCTGAGAGAAAATATCGTCATATTAATTGGTTCTTGCGTAAAGCAACGCAAGGAGCTGCACGATTTGCGCGAAGATGACGTGCCTGGTTGTGGAAGCGGCCAAGATCGGCTGGTCGCCTAAGAGAACTCTCACGCCTGGGCGGCGCGGTTAGGGCCACAATTAAGACCATGGCATGGTCACGCGGAGCGCACCGAGCTTTTGTCTGGATTGCCGTCGCTCTCGTCGCAGCGACGGGGCTGGCCCTCGCACTCTTTGTTGGCGGACTTAGTGTTGCCGAGCAGCCGGGGCAGTCGCTGAACGTTCCCGCCCTGAGCGTCACTCCCGGCCCCCAGACCGTCGAAGGCACTCCGTCCCCGTCTCCCTCCCCTTCCGTCGATTCTCCAGCGGTCGTCGACGCACCCCCGCCGGTCACGGTTCCCCTTGATGACCACGGTGGGGACCGCCCCGGGCACGGCTCGGGTGGAAGCAGCGGCTCCGACCACTGAGTTCGTGAGAGGGCTCTCATGGGGGCCTCGTGGTGGCCTTAGGCGGGGCAGTAAGTCTTGGAACGTGGCAGAACCGCCGCATACAATCGCCGGCTTGCCGGCCCAGCCGAAAGGCACGACCATGTCCTTCTTCACGACCCGCCGCACGGTCACCGCGGGTGCCATCGCCCTCGCCGGCCTTCTGTCGGTCGGTGGCATCGCCGCAGCGCAAGCGACCAACAACGACCGGCCAGCCACGAGCACTCCTTCGCCCTCGGCCCCGACGGCCCCGGCGCCCTCGGGCCCAATTGCCCCATCGCCCTCATCCACGGACAACCCGGCAACTCACGATGTCGGTGACGACAACCGAGTCGACAACCCGGCCACTCATGATGTCGGTGACGACCACGGAGTCGACAATCCGGCCACTCATGATGTCGGTGACGACCACGGAGTCGACAACCCGGCCACTCATGATGTCGGTGACGACCACGGCGGTAACTCTTCCGCCGGCACCAGCGGACGCGGTGGCAGTGACGACGGCAGCGGTCACGGAAGCGACGACTGACGACACTACCTTGAGTGGGCTGCCGACTCAGCGAAGGCGGTAGCCCATTCCTCGTACCGTCTCGATGTGTTCGGCGCCGAACTTGGCTCGGAGGTAGCCGACGTAGACGTCGACGATGTTCGAGCCGGGATCGAAGTCGTATCCCCAGACCCTGCTGAGCAGTTGCTCGCGGCTCAGCACACGGTCGGGGTTACGCATGAGCTCCTCCGCTAGCGCGAACTCGCGCGCGGACAGCTCCACCTGGCGGTCGCCAACAAGGGCGCGACGCGTGCGCAGATCGAGTTCGAGCCCCTCCACCCTGAGTGTCGATCCCACACCGGTCGAGGCGTCGGTGAGCCGCAGCCGTACCCTCGCCAGCAGCTCGTCGAACCGGAATGGCTTGGGCATGTAGTCATTCGCCCCGCCCTCAAGGCTTGCGAGCGTGTCGTCGGCCGACGTGCGGGCCGTCAGCACGATGACCGGGATGGTCACCCCGGCGGCGCGGACTTGGCGCATGACCTCGTAGCCATCGATGCCTGGCAGTCCGATGTCGAGCACGATCAGGTCATATCGGCCGGAGGTGGCGTGGGAGAGGGCATCCGTACCGCTCTCCACGATCACCGTTGAGAAGCCTGCGGCGCTCAGGCCCTTATCGATGAAGGACGAGATGCGACTCTCGTCCTCGGCGATGAGAATGCGGCTCATTCGGCGCCTCCCGGCAAGTCGATGGTGAACGTGGTGCCCGCACCGGGCGCCGATGTCGCGCTCGCCCGGCCCCCGTGCGCCTCGGCGATCGCGGCCACGATCGCGAGTCCGAGCCCGGATCCAGCCTCGCCGCGACCGGCCGTGCCGCGCCGGAAGCGCTCGAACAGCAGCGGAAGCACCTTCTCGTTGACGCCGTGCCCGTCGTCATGAACCCAGAGTCGGGTGCGGCCTCCGCTCGCCGAGCTGCCGAACGTGATCTCAGTGCAATCGCCATGGGCGACGGCGTTCGCCGCGAGCTGGAGTAGCGCCTGGGTGATGCGGTCGGGATCGACCTCGGCTATTGTGCCCGCTCGCTCACCGACCGTCCAGGTGTGCGCCGACGACAGGGCCGTCGCCTTGACCCGCACCCGATCCACGAGCGCGTCGATGTTAGTCGGCTCGGGGGCCACGTGGAGGGGGCGCTGCAGCTGCGCAAGCTCGGAAATGTCCCGCACGAGCCCGCTCATCCGGTCAAGTTCGTCGATCGCGAGGGCCTTCGTCGCGCCGACATCCGCGGCGTCCGTGGGCTCCATGAGCTCAAGATGCCCGCGCACGATCGTGATGGGGGTCTTCAGCTCGTGTCCGACATCGTCAAGCAGCTGGCGCTGGCCCGTGAGTGCCCCCTCCAGCCGGTCGAGCATGCCGTTCACGGTGCTCGCGAGCTCCGAGACGTCATCCGTACCGGTCACGGGAATCCGCTCGCTCACGCCGGTTGCGGTGATGCGCGCCGCCGTCTCTCGCAGGTGGCGGATGGGGCGAAGCAGGCGCCCGGCGACGAACCACCCGATGAGGCCCAGCATGACCAGTGAGCCGAACGCGAGCAGCGCAAAAGTGCGGAAGGCGTCGTTGAGGGGTCTGAGTGCCAAATCCAGGTCGACCGCAAGCACGAACACCCCTCCGCGTGGCCCGCCGTCGACGGAGACGGGGATTGCGACGTAGCGCACGGCCCGCTCGGACGTCGTCGCCGTGCCGCGCACGACGCCGAGCCGCGCGGTCTCGTCGAGTACCCGGCTCACGAACGCCGTGTTCTGCTCCAAGGCAAAACTCGTGTCGCCGCCCGGTACCAGGGCCGTGGCACCGCCGCCGAGGGCGAAGGTCGACTCGCCGGCGCTCGGGCGAATCCGCTGGACGAGGGCGGTGAGCGCCTCGTTCAGCGTCGCAGCGCCGGAGTCGGATGCCACGAAGCGTGCGTCGCTAACGGCTGACGACAGGCGCGTGTCGACGCCCGAGAGGGTGCGCTCGCGCTGTACGAGGTAGGCCGTCCCACCGGCGATGACCATGCCGGCCGCCGCAGCGATGATCATCGTCGCCAGAATCCGTGCGCGCACCGAGCGGAGCGGCCTGCGGCCGGGCGGGCGGGTCTCGGACGCGAGCATTCTCCGATTATCGACCTTGCGCGCCGTCGAGGGTCCCCTCTTCGATGAGAGTGTTCTTATGGGTGCGCGTGATTGGCGCGTGCGGAAAGGTCTTTGCGGTAGACGGCGAAGTCGCACGGGGTCGCCAACAGCGGCGCCAGGTCGGGATGCGACTCCTCGAGCGCTCCGGTGCGGATGTGTCGGTATCCGATGCGTTCGTACCACTGCAAAAGGAACACCTTCGACGGATGGACCCAGGTGCGCGGCGCGAGCACCTCGAGCTGCATGCTCGCCAGCCCGTGATGCCGTGCCCATTCCTCGGCGAAGGCGACGAGTTCTCGCCCGATGCCCAGCCCGCGGCGTTCTGGGTCGGCCGCCAGCATCCCGAATTCGCCCGTGAGGGCGTCTAGTCGCTGAATACGCACAGAACCTACGATGACCCCCTCCGAGACGGCCGCCGCAAACTCACTGGCGCGAATGAGGGCGGCAACTTCAGCCTCGGTCGTGCGTAGCGCGCCATCCAGCCACAGACCGTCCTCGCTTGTGAGGTAGACGCTGTTGATAAGACCGGTGATCGTGGCGACAACTTTGGCATCGGCGGCGGATGCGGCCGGAAGGAATTCGATCGCAAACATCGTCCTATCGCCGCTCTCTTCGAATTCCATGAGCTAACGCTAGCCATTCGCAAGCTGAACAGGACCCGACGCGGTCAGGGGCTGGCCAGTCCACTGCCACGCGTTCTAATCGATGGTGATAGGGGTACCGAGCGCCAGGAGCCCCGCGAGCGTCGTGATGTCGGCGTTCTGCATCCGGACACACCCGTGGCTCGCCGCTTTGCCGATGCTCGACGCATCGTCGGTGCCGTGCAGCCCGATCTGGCCCGGACCGCCGCCGAAGCTATTGAGCACCGTCGAGAACGCGGACAGACCAAACGCATACGGGCCGTAGCCCGCATTGCGGGGCGCGAGCAGTTCGGTCAGATAGAAGGATCCATGCGGTGTCGGTGTTCCGCCGGTGCCGGTCGCCACCGAAAAAGTCTTCACAACGGCACCATCCGTCGACAGCGTCATCGTGTTCGTCTCGGTCGAGACGTGCAGGCTGTAGACGAGGTTGCTCAGTGTGACGGCGTCCGCTTTGACCCAGCCGGTGGTGCCGTTGGGGCGCTGCGCCAGATCCACCTCGAGCCAGCCGCCACTACGGGATGCGACGAGGAACGTCAACGGCGCCCCGGCGGGGATCGGGTTGGCGAGGGTCGAGACGACTCGGCCGTTCACGGCATCGTAAACCGCGACGCTCGCGTCGATGGCCGTGGCAGCCGTCCCGGTCGTAACCGGCGCCGCGGGCATCGGTGCTGGCGCAGCTGATGTGTGGGGCGCGAGGTGAACCGGCGTCCGGCCGGCCGGCGCGGTTTCCGCGGAAGAGCAGCCGGACAGCAAGACAGCGGTCATCAGCGCGAAACCGGTGATGGTGAGGCGGTGAAGAGGCATCAGGGCTTTCGAGGGAGGCGGACGGCTGAACCGACGCCCGCGAGCAGCGGGAACGCGCCGAAGGAGTGCGGTGGCGACTGCGATCTAGCCGCAACGCAACGAATCCGCCCGACCGATAATGAACGCAGGTCAGGCGGATTCGTTGCTTGGGGTTTGATCAGCCCGTGAAGCTCGCGTTGGCGGCAACCGGGGTCGCGACCGGAGCAACCGGAGCAATCGGGTCCGCCACCACCTCGAACTGGGCATGCACACTGACGGTCGACGAATCACCGATTCCGCCGAGGTAGTGCGTGCCGAGACCCGCATCGGTGGACACGTAGGTGAAGGTCGCCGTGCCTGTGGAGTCTGCGACGGTGGTTGCGTCCGTCGGGCCGCCGCTACCGTCGGTGCTCTCGAAGCCCTCGACGGTCTCACCCGGGAAGAATCCGTGCAGCACGACAGTCTGGCCCTTGCCGGCGGTGCTGTAGTCCGTGACCGAAATTGACGGAGAGGCTGCGGTACCGACGGGACCGGTGGAATTCACGTAGATGTTCGACGTCGCTGCGCCGCCGGTGCTTGTCACCTGAAGCACGTGCGCGCCAACCGAAACGCTTCCGGGAATCGTGACAATGTCGGTGAGCGACCCGTCGGCCCCGGTCACGTTCGCAAGGTCCAGCACGACTGCCGATCCGGCGGGGTCGAGCGTGACGGTGTAAGGCGAGCTGGCGCCGAAGCCGGTGCCGGTGATGTCGGTGGTTTCCCCGGCCTGGATGGCGCTGGGCGCCGCCGAGATAGACGCGGCAGGGGCCGCGAACGCCGGGCCGGCAAAGCCGCCGGCGACGAGCAGTCCCGCGGCGACGGTGACGGCACCAGTGACCTTGATGCGACGGCTGACATGTGGGTGCAGGGTGATGCGGAGCATAGCTCTCTTTCGGATGGGGAGCGGGTCGAGAAACCCAAGTGCGTGCAGGGCTGCAACCTTCGAACCCTATGTCGGCATGGCGGCTCTGTCAATGAGATATTATCGTTTTGTGCGCCGTAGCCATAGGCCCACCTCAAGCATGGCGGCTGGTAACCTGCCGTCGATGGCCCTCGACCCCGCTTTGCTCGATTGGTTGCTCGACGCCGACCCGGCGCTGCGCTGGCAGGTCGAGCGCGACCTCGCGGGCGCGCCGCGCGCGGTGTGGGCCAGAACCCGGGCGTGCATCGCGACGGAGGGGTACGGGGCGCGGCTGCTGGCGCTGCAGGATCCTGACGGTCAGTGGGCGGGCGGGTCGTTCTTCCCGAACGACTTCGACTTCCACGGACCCGAGGCGACCGAGGGGTCGGGACAGCCGTGGACCGCGACGACGTGGACGCTCAACACGCTCCGCGACTGGGGCCTCGATCCGACCGCCCTTGCCGGCACGGCCGAGCTGCTCGCCGCGAACAGCCGCTGGGACTACGACGACCTGCCGTACTGGGGTGGCGAGGTCGACTGCTGCATCAACGCACATACGCTCGCCAACGGCGCGTGGCTTGGGGCGGATGTCTCGGGAATCGCCCAGTGGTTCCTCGACCACCGCATGGCCGACGGCGGTTGGAACTGCGAGTGGGTTGAGGGTTCGACTCGCTCGTCGTTTCATTCCACGCTCAACGCCCTGAAAGGACTGCTGTACTACGAGGCTGCGACCGGCGGCAGCGATGCGCAGCTCGCGGCCCGTCGAGCCGGCGAGGACTACCTGCTGCAGCGTCGGCTGCTGCGTACCCTGTCGACGGGCGAGCCCATCGGGCCGTGGGTGACGAGGTTCGCGTACCCGTTCCGCTGGTTTTACAGCGTGCTCAACGCGGCGGACTACTTCCGGGCGGCGGCGCTGCACGACGGCACGGTGCCCGATCCGCGGCTGGCCGACGCGATCGAGGCGATCCGCACCGCCCGCCGCCCCGATGGCACCTGGCTGCAAGAGCGCCGGCACCCCGGGCGCGTGTGGTTCGAGTTCGACGTGCCGCCCGGCGAGCCGTCCAAGTGGCTCACGTTCTACGGCACGCGTGTGCTCGCGTGGTGGGATGGGGCGACACGCGCGTAGCGAGGTCGTTGTCGCGGCAAAATCGTTCTCCCATGGGCGGGTACGTGGGAGCACAATGGCGAGAACAGGTATCCATTCGAACAGAGGAGTTCCCATGTCGACCTCACCCGATGCAGTGACCTTGCCCGAAAAGCTTCGCAGCCGATCCCGCGAGGCGCTCTTCGCACTCGCCTTCCAGTTCCTGCTCGGCATGGCCGCCAACCTCATCGGTGAGCCGGACAGTTCTGTGGCCGCGGTCGTCGGAACGATCGTGATCAGTCTGCACATCCTCGTGGGCATCGGGATCATCGTGGTCGCCGTACGGGTGTTGCGGAATGCCCGCGAGGCCGTGCTCGGTCAGCGCGAAGCGCTCTGGGCGCTCGTGATCATGGCCGTGACCTTTCTCGCTGGCGTCGGCACGATGATCATGGGTAGCGAGTGGCTGTCGTACCTGATGTCTGCAGGTTTCCTCGCCGGCGCGGCGCTTTACGTGCGCATCTATGTCGTCAGCATTCGCGCGGCCATGGGCCCCGCCGTACCTTCGGGCGTTGCCCCGCAGAGCTGATCGCTCGGCCGTTCATTCCGAGGCGATCACCGCGCACCGTAGCCGCAGATTCTCGCCCGCCACGAGCCGCTCTAATAGCGAGGAGCGCGCCGAGCGGTTGTCCGCCTCCGGTCGCCGTTAGTGGAAGAAACCGAGGGCGTAGGGAATGAAATACAGGCCAAAGGCGATGACCAGCGTGCAGAGTGTCCAGGTGATGTATTTACGTGCACCACGCATTCGCCATTTTGGGGGAAGCGCCTTTGATTCGAGGAGGAGAAGGAAGCCGAGCACGATAGGCAAGAGAAGCGCATTCATGATCTCCACGTCCACCGCCAACCCGATCATGTCGACGCTGGCCAGGACGAGGATCGCGCCGAGCACGTGCGCGAGGGCGTAGGTCGCGTAGAACTTGGCCGTGGCCCGGCTGGGACGCTCATTCAGTGAGTGTTTCCAGCCGAAGACTTCGGCAAGGCCCCAGGCGCCCGAGGTAAGGCGTCAGTGCGTCGGCGATCTGGCCCACGCTCTCGAGAGGGGCAGCATCGCCATGGGCGCCGACGGTTGCGGCGATCGAGATGACGACTGCGATCATGATCAGCTGGGTCAGGATGGCGCCGAACGCTGTGTCGTGCCGAGCCTTCCTGATCGCGCGCGCAGACAGCTGCTTGTCGATGACGGCGCCTTGCTGGTAAAAGATCATCCACGGCATGATGACCGCTCCTACGTTCGCCGCTAGGAGGAGCAGGTACGAGCTGTTCCCGAGCGGCAGGGAGAGCATTCCGCGGACGAGGTCGCCGGGCTCGGGGTGGCTGAGGACCATGGCGACAAAGAATGCGACCTCACAAGGCCGACCGCGATGCCGACACGCTCGACCCGTTTGTAGCTACCGGTCAACGCCAGCCCGAGCAGCAGAGCAGTCGAAACCGGGACCGTCACCCATGGCGAAACCCCAAACAATTCGCCCACCTGGCCTGGTCTGTGAGTGGAGCATCGGGGGCAACGGCGTCCGCCGTGGAGCTCGCCGAACCGCTGCGACTCGCCCTCGTCACCGCTCGGCGATACCTCGAGCAACTCGCCAACACCGGCCTGATCCCCCCACACCGCGCTATGGCGCACCGGTTCGGCCGGAACTGGAGTATGGCTGGCACACTTGAACGCGCGCTCGTTGTTCACCTAACCTTCGCTTGTGGGCTCATCCGCGATCAGCAAGTGTGAAACCCCAGAGCAGTGAGGAGTCGACGATGACGATGCGAGATGACTCGGGGAAAATAGAGGAAGCTCCCTCGGATGACCGGGGCCCCCGGGAACCACGTCATGACGGGGGATCTTCGTTTTCGATCCTCGTGTCACACGGCGGCCGCGAGTTTCTTGTCACCGAACCGATGGCGTCGATATTCGTCAGCCATGCGCGGGAGGCCATCGACCGCGGCGAGTCGGGGCTTGTGACGCTTGCCCATGCCCAAGGGGTCGAGCTGCTGCTCGTAATGCCTGGCACCCCCCTGAGCGTTACGGACATCGGCACCCAGCCCGGTCGAGTGGTTTGGGCGAACCCGAGCCGACCTGCGACAGCAGACGGCGCGATCAAGCGCAGCAATCGAGATGGGTCGGCCACGTCACCGCTTCGCCAACGAGTTCTCGCCGCCGCCTATCCGGTGATCGTTCAGCACGGGGTGAAGGGGCTCGGCTGGGAAGACATCGAAGCGGCCGCCGGCGTCTCCCGCAAAGATGTCGAGCAGGAGTTCGGGTCACGCGACGAGGTAGTCAGGGAGTGCCTGGATATTCGCGAACGCGAGTGGACGCTCGGCAAGATCCAAGCTGGTGCGCGAGCTCGTGGGGGGACGCCCGAGGAGCGCCTGCTCGCTATCTTCGACGTGTTCGACGAGTGGTTCCATCGGGACGACTATGAGGCCTGCACGTTCATCAACGTCCTTGTCGAGATGGGCAAGAAGCATCCGCTGGGCAAGTCGAGCATCGAGCACCTCCAGACAATCCGTGGCATCATTGCCACCCTCGCCCGGGAAGCGAACCTGCGGAACCCGGAGGAGTTCGCGCTTTCGTGGCACGTCCTGATGAAAGGTTCGATCATCAACGCCACCGAGGGGGATGCCGAGGCGGCCCTGCGCGCGAAGGACATGGGACGCGACCTCATCGACAGATTTCGGACCGATGGCACTCGTGTCGTCGAACCAGGCGGGGCGGGCGCCCGAAGTCATGACATAGACCCGCGCTGGGCGTTCTGACCCCAAGATAGTTACACAGACACTGCGCAGGCATCACCGGGGCATTCGAACGTTCCCGTCCTTGGTGAGTGTCAGGATCGAGCGCTGCCTCGTGGCCAGGACACGATGAGCAGTGTTGCTATTGGACCCAGAATCAGGGATAGCAGCCACCAGGTCCATCGGCTTCGCCCCTTCGACTCCGCGAGGCCGGCATTTACGAGCGTCAGGGCGAACCACCATCCGCCAATCGCTATCTGATTAGTTGCATCCATGAGCTCATAGTTCCAGACATGCTCTTCGTTGGTCGAACGGTTGCCGTAGCGGGGCAGTTTCGTTTGTTGCAGTATGGGGCATGAGATCCGACCACCCCATCGCTGGAAATCCGTGGCCGCATGACATGATCATCCGGGTCGACGACGACCCGAACAACGTCAATGAACTTCTCTACATCCGCAGCGCGTGGCACCTTGCCGTGGACCTCGATATTCCAGAGCTCGACCCCGAACCTCAGCCCGGCAGTTCGTTACCACCGGCGGCAGCGACACTCGAAACATGGTCAGCGCGGTGGAAACGTGCGTGGCAGCGAGCGTGGGATTGGTATGGGATCCGTGATGCAGCCGTTCGTCCGACCTCACTATTGCTGCGCGAACTGACTCAACCCGATCAGCCACTTCATCCGGCCATTCCTCCGTTTTGGAGCGCGGAGTATGGCCGCGACGGCGTCGACGATGCAGCGCTCGCAGCATGGCAACGACAACTTGAACCGAGCCATCACTTGCCTTTTGAGGAGGAACCCGAAAGGAGATGCCTGCCGGCATTGATCTCGGCGTGGGAGACCGGACTTTTCACGATAGTGACACTTCCCTATTCCGGCTACTTTGCTCACCGCCTCTCGGAAACTCACCTCGCGGTCTCCAACGCCACCCGCGACAACGAAAGCTCCTACACCCGTGCGCTAGCAACCCCGCTGCATTCGACTGTCCGGTGAGAGTTCGCTCGACGCTCGCGACGGAGCCCGCGACGGCTATTTTGCGAATTCGTTGGCCTGGGATGTGTGCTCGCCTAAGGCTCCATTAGCGACCAGAAGCGCGGCTCCCGGGAACGCCTTCAGGTCATCCGGCGCCGCTTGAACGCAAGTAAGGAGACCGGTCACGCCTACGTCGAACACCCGCTCGACGCCCTCGGCTATCGGCTCTTGCGCATCATGAGACCTCTCCGAGAAGTTCACTGAGGGCTGTTGATGCGGCAGTTGGCTGCTCGTGGAAGACGAAGTGACCGGCGCCAGGAATGATGGTGAAATGGGCGGTCGGCATCGCAGCGGCTGATTCTCGGGCCTTTGCGACGGGGATGTAGCGGTCGTCAGCCCCATGGATGATTGCCGTGGGGCAGGTGATGGTCGGTAGCAGCGGCGTGAGGTCGGATCGATCAATGACGGCGCGCAGTTGCCGAAGGTACGCTTCCGCGCCGACCGTGGCTGCCATGGCTCGCCAGGTGGCGAGCATGTCCTGGTTCGTCTCGTTGTGCGGAGCTACAATTCCGGGGAAAGCGGCATCGACTAGAGCGTCGAATCGACCCTGCCCGATGAGCTCGAATTGCTTCTCCCGTGCCTGGGCCTCTTCCGGAGTGTCGGATCGCGCCTGCGTACTGACCAGCGCGAGAGCTCTGACACGTTGCGGAGCTTGCCGGACGACTTCCAGGGCGACGTAGCCGCCCATGCTCGTTCCTACGACGACGATTTCGTCTGGTGCTTCGCGCAGGATCCGCTCAGCCATCTCCGCGATGGTGTCGTCACGTCGGGTGTCGGCGATACTGACCTGGCCGTACTCCCAGAGGTCGTCGAGCACGGGTGCGTACACCCGCGGCGAGCACAGGAGCGGCGGAATGAGGACGATGTGCATTGCTTTCAACTTTCCAGGGACTAAATGGGCGAGGACTGGACGCGAGCGGCTGCAGCCGTGGTGCCATTCGACTGACATTCGTCGCCTGAGGCCGCTCCTTCTTGCGTCCCAATGTCTGAACGGTGAATCCGAGTACTCGACGTAGAACTCGTACACCGGCTTGAAAGTCAGGTCGTGACGTGCGTGCGTGGAGCGAGCGACGGGAATCGAACCCGCACTACCAGCTTGGGAAGCTGGAGTTCTGCCATTGAACTACGCTCGCGTGACCGCCCGTGAAAGCGGCACCTCGCAATACTAGCAATCCCGCGTTTGGGTAGGCTCGGCGTATGCTCCTCTCGGATCGCGACATCAAGGCCGAACTCGACTCCCGAAGGATCGGCCTCGATCCCTACGACCCATCGATGATTCAGCCCTCGAGCATCGACGTTCGGCTCGATCGGTTCTTCCGGCTGTTCGACAACCACAAGTACCCGTTCATTGATCCGTCGATCGATCAGCCGGACCTCACGCGGCTAGTCGAGGCCGCTCCGGACCAGCCATTCATCCTGCACCCCGGCGAGTTCGTGCTCGGCAGCACCTACGAACTCATCACGCTTCCGGATGACGTCGCCGCGCGTCTCGAGGGAAAGAGCTCGCTCGGTCGGCTCGGCCTGCTGACTCACTCGACGGCCGGATTCGTCGACCCGGGCTTCAGCGGTCACGTCACGCTCGAGCTCAGTAACGTGGCCACCCTGCCGATCAAGCTCTGGCCCGGCATGAAGATCGGCCAGCTCTGCTTCATCCGACTCACCTCGGCCACCGAGAAGCCGTACGGCTCGGCCGAATACAGCTCCCGCTACCAGGGACAACGTGGACCGACCGCATCCCGATCGTTCCAAAACTTCCACCGAACCGACCTCACTCGGGACGAAAGCCTGCTGGAGTAGGCCCGCAACTGAGTAAATAGCGGGTTTAGGCTCCGAGCTGCTCCAGCTGCCAGCCGAGCCAGGGGCTGAAGGCGAACGGGGCGTCTGTGACCGCGGAGTGCAACCGGTGCGGCTCGAACCACACGAAGTCGCCCACCTCTTGCGGATTGGCGAGCACCGGGCCGCTCGCCACCGCGCGGTAGACCGGGCAGATCTCGTTTTCCACGATGCCGGACGCGTCGATCGCGCGGTATCGGAAGTCGGGCAGCACCAACTCGATCGAGTCGAGGGACATGCCAAGCTCGAAGGCCGCCCGACGCCGGACGGCGGCCTCGAGCGACTCCCCGGGCAGCGGGTGCCCGCAGAACGAGTTGGTCCAGACGCCCGGCCAGGTGAGTTTGCCGAGCGCACGCCGGGTGACGAGAACTCTCCCCAGCGAGTCATAGACGTGGCAGGAGAAAGCAAGGTGCAGAGGGGTGTTTGCGCCGTGCACAAGGACCTTGTCGGCGGTGCCGATCGGCGCTCCGGACTCGTCAAGCAGGACGACAAGTTCCGTTCCGGGCTTCGCACGTCCTTCGGTGGTGTTCATGAGTGTCCGTTAGCCTGAGGAGGTGCCCGGCCATGGCCCGAGGTCCCGTTCGGTGAAGGGCGGATCCACGGGTGGGACCGTGCTGACTGGTATTGCCAGCCTACCGATGCTCACGCAGAATGGCGGGTGTGCGCGTGACAAGCCCAACGCTGTATGACCGGATCGCCGAGGAAACGGCGAGCGTGATCATCCGCCGGTACTCCACCTCTTTTGGCCTCGCGTCTCACTTGTTTTCCTCCGATGTTCGGCGGCACGTTGAGAACATCTACGCCCTCGTTCGCATCGCCGATGAGGTCGTTGACGGCGGCGCACGAGGCGCAGGGCTCGACGCACTGGCCGCGGCGCGGGTACTCAACGAATTCGAGAGGGACACCGAGGCCGCCATCAATGACGGCTACAGTGCCAACCTCGTGATCCATGCCTTCGCCCGCACCGCCCGGGAGATCGGGTTCGGCGCCGAACTCACCCGGCCATTCTTCGAATCGATGAGGATGGACCTCCAGCTGAGTGAACATGATCAGAGCAGCTTCGACGCCTACGTCTATGGCTCGGCCGAGGTCGTCGGACTCATGTGCCTGCGGGCGTTCTTGCAGGACCGGGAGACCGCTCCAGGCGAAGTCGAGCGCCTCGCTAGCGGGGCGCGACGGCTCGGCGCGGCTTTTCAGAAGGTGAACTTTCTGCGCGACCTTTCCGCCGACTTCACGGCGCTTGGCCGCAGCTACTTTCCGGGAGTGAGTGTGAGCTCGTTCAGCGATTCCGACAAGAACCGGTTGCTCGATGACATCGACGCCGACCTCCGCGAGGCGGCGGCGGTCGTGCCGGCGCTTCCGCGCTCGTCCCGCCGGGCCGTCGCCGTCGCCTACGGGATCTTCTCCGAACTCTCGGCCCGGTTGCGCCGCACCCCGGCCGAACTCTTGCTCCGGTCCCGGGTTCGGGTCCCCAATCCGGTGAAGCTGCGCATCGCGGCCGATGCGATGGCGGGGCGCATCCCCGGGGCGGCGACATGAGCGCCGTCATCGTGATCGGTGGCGGCATCGCCGGCCTCGCATCGGCCGCGCTGCTCGCCCGGGAGGGGCACGCCGTGACCGTTCTCGAGCAGCAGCCCGAGGTCGGCGGCCGGGCCGGGTCGTGGGAGCACGAGGGATTCCGATTTGACACCGGGCCGAGCTGGTATCTGATGCCGGAGGTGTTCGACCACTTCTTCCGTCTCCTCGGAACCAGCGCCGATGAGCAACTGCATCTTGTGACGCTGGATCCGGGGTACCGCGTTTTCTTCGAGGGGCGAACCGAGGCCGTAGACATAGCGGCGAACCGTGAAGAAAATCTCCAGCTGTTCGAGAGGATTGAGCCGGGATCGCGGCGGCGGATGGAGAGGTATCTCGAGTCGGCGCGGGACACCTACCGGATGGCGAAGGAGAGGTTTCTGTACTCGACCTTCGCGGACATCCGCCCCCTATTGCGCAAGGATGTTCTCGGCCGCGCCGGCGCGCTGAGCAGCCTGTTGCTCCGGCCGCTCGCGAGCCTCGTCGAGCACACCGTTCGGGACGAACGCCTCCGGCAGATACTCGGATATCCGGCCGTCTTCCTCGGATCGTCCCCGTACCTCGCCCCCAGCATGTATCACCTCATGAGCCACCTCGATCTCGAGGGCGGCGTGCTCTACCCGATGGGCGGATTCTCCCGGCTCATCGGCAGCATCGAGTCATTGGCGATCGCGGAGGGGGCGCGGGTGATTACCGGCGCGACCGTCACCTCCATCCGGGTGCATCGCACGGAAGCGGCCCGGGGTCGCGCGACCGGCGTCGAGTACACCGATGCCACGGGCCAGCGGCGCGTTCTCGACGCCGACATCGTGGTGAGCGCCGCCGACCTGCATCACACCGAGACCGAGCTTCTTCCCGCGACCTTGCAGAGCTACCCGGATGCCTACTGGGCCGCGAAAGTCCCCGGCCCGAGCGCCCTCGTGCTCTACCTCGGCGTGCGCGGAGAGCTCCCGGAGCTCGAGCACCACACCCTGCTGTTCGCCCGCAACTGGCGGGCCGGCTTCGACAAGATCTTCCCGTCGAGGCGGTCTCGGGCGAGCGGAAATCTCGGCAGCATCCCGTCGCCGCCCTCGCTCTACGTGTGCAAGCCGAGCGGGATCGACCCGTCGGTCGCCCCGGCCGGGTTCGAGAGCCTGTTCGTGCTCGTGCCGATCCCCGCGGACCCGTCGATCGGCAGCGGGGGCCTCGACGGCGGCGGGGATGCCGCGATTGAAGCGCTTGCCGACCGGGTGATCGAGCAGGTCGCCGACTGGGCCGACATCCCGGACCTGGCATCGAGGGTGACCGTGCGGCGAACGGTCGGACCCGGCGACTTTTTCCGCGATCTGAATTCATGGCGCGGCACGGCGCTCGGACCGGCGCACACCCTCAACCAGAGTGCGATGCTCCGCGCGGGAAACAAGAGCAAGCGGGTGGAGGGTCTCTACTACGTCGGCGGTTCGACCATTCCGGGAATCGGGCTGCCCATGTGTCTGATCAGCGCCGAGGTGCTTGTTAAACGCCTGCGCGGCGACACCTCGACGGGGGCGCTGCCCGAGCCGCTCGAGCGATCCGGGTCGGCCCCAGTCGCGCCCCCCACAGCCTGATGCCCCTCGTCTACCTCCTGGCGCTCGCCGTTGCGCTCACCGGAATGACGGTGCTCGATCGCCGATTTGGGCTGTTTTTCTGGCGGGATGCGCGCCGCGCCGCAATCGTTCTGGCCTGCGGTGTCGCGTTCTTCCTTACCTGGGATGTCTTCGGCATCGGTCTCGGCATCTTCTTTCGCGGCGAGACGTCGTTCACGACCGGGCTCCTGATCGGGCCGGAACTGCCGGTGGAGGAGATCCTGTTCCTCGCCCTGCTCTGTTACCTGACCATGAATTCGGTCGGCGCCCTCCGCCTCGTGCGCGAGGCTTCGAGGGCTACCGACGGGGAGCGATCGTGAGCTATTGGGCGCTCAACGCGATCTTTCTCGGCATCGTGGCCGGCATGGGATGTCTCGCGCTCATCCGGTCCCGTCGCGGTGGCGGAATGCCAATTGTGGCCGTCATCGGGGCGCTCGGGATCCTGTTGCTTGCGACGGCCATCTTCGACAACGTCATGATTGGGGTCGGCCTCGTCGACTACGACCCGAGCAGAATCTCCGGCGTCTATGTGGGCCTCGCCCCGATCGAGGATTTCGCCTACCCGCTCGCCGCGGCCGTGCTGCTGCCGTCGCTGTGGATACTGCTCGGGGGGAGGCGCGATGACCGCCGCTAGGAGCATCCTGGTTTCCTCCCGCCCGCTGAGCTGGGTGAATACCGCGTTCCCGTTCGCCGCGGCCTATCTCGTGACCACGCGCGAGGTCGATGTCCTCTTCGTCGTCGGAACCCTCTACTTCCTAATCCCGTACAACATCGCGATGTACGGGATCAACGACGTGTTCGACTACGAGTCAGATCTGCGCAATCCGCGAAAGGGCGGAGCGGAGGGGGCGTTACTCGACCCGAGCGTTCACCGGATCATGCTGCTGGTAGGCGCGATCGCGAACGTCCCGTTCCTGATCTTCCTCATCGCCCTCGGCCGAGTGCCGTCCACGCTGGTGCTCGCGATCAGCGTCTTCGCCGTTGTCGCGTACTCCGCGCCGCGACTCCGGTTCAAGGAACGACCGTTTCTCGACTCGGTCACCTCGAGCACACACTTCCTGTCACCGGCGCTATTCGGGCTGGTTCTCGCCGGAGCCGTGCTGACTCCGCAGCTGGTGGCTCTTCTGGCCGCGTTCTTCCTCTGGGGCGTCGGCTCCCACGCCTTCGGGGCGGTGCAGGACATCGGGGCGGATCGGGACGCGCACATCGCCTCGATCGCGACCGTCATCGGAGGGCGGGCCACCGTGCGCCTCGCCTTCGCCTGCTATCTCCTCGCCGGGCTGCTGCTCCTGTTCACGGCATTCCCGGGCCAGCTCGCGGCCGTGCTCATGCTGCCTTACGCGGCCGGCGTGCTGCCATTTTGGCGCATCCGGGATGCCGAGGCGGAGCGCGCCAACCGTGGCTGGAAGCGGTTTCTTGCCCTCAACTTCGTCACCGGATTCCTCGTGACGTTGCTGCTCGTCTGGTACGTCATCCTGCCCACCGGGGGCGCCGGGGCGTCCGTCACCTGTTACTTCGGCTCGTACGCCCCGGCGCCAAGCGGCGGTCTTGGCTGCCCGGATCGGGGTTAGGAATCGACCCGCTGCGACTGCAGCAGGTCATCCAACCGCTCGAGTGATTCGGTCGCCCCGCTCTCCATGCCCATCGCCACCATCCCGTCCCGGTCGGCCACGGACTGGTAGACGGAGGTCTGGGTGAGCGTGGTCACGCCGTTTTTCTCGTCGAGATCGAGAGTCTCCAGTAGAACGTGACGCTCCGGAAGCCCGTCGAACTCGAAGGTCTGCACGACCTGCCGCGGGGCATCCACGACGTGGTAGATCCCGTGGAACGCGAAATCGTTGCCGTCCTTGTCGCGCTGAACGAAGCGCCAGGCGCCACCCTCGCGCATTTCCATCTGCTGGATGTCGGTGGTGAGGTCGCTCGGACCCCACCACTTGCCGATGAGTTCCGGGTCGGTCAGTACCCGGAAGACGAGCTCTCGAGGCGCGTTGAAATCGCGGGTCATAACCACTTGCTGCGCGCCCGGTTCGACGATGAACTGTGTTTTTGGCATTGTGATTCTCCTTTGTGATTAGTCGTCGGTGTCGGTTTCGGCATCGGTCTTGAGGGTGTCGAGGACGGTGTCGAACCGGTCGAAACTCTCGTCCCAAAAGCGACGGTAGTTCTCCATCCACATGGTTGCCTTCTTCAGCGTGGCGACCTCGAGGTGACTCGGTCGCGTGGTTGCCTTCCGATTGCGCGAGATGAGTCCGGCATCCTCGAGCACCCGAAGGTGTCGGGAAATGGCCGGAAGGCTCACATCGAATGGTCGCGCCAGCTCGGCGACGTTGGCGTCGCCCGTGCTGAGGCGAGTAAGAATTGCCCGGCGGGTGGGGTCGCCCAGCGCCGCGAATACTCTGCTCAACTCATCGACTGGCATTTGTAACCATTCCGTTTAGTAACCGATATGTTAAATATGCGACGGTGACCGGCCGTTGTCAACCCCCGATAACGCCGAAAACGCAGGACATTCACCACAGTTGGCGGCGTACCGGCGCGGTACCCGTGTTCCGGTGGTGAATGTCCTGCGTTTTGAGTAGGGCGGGGGGTCAGTACTCGAAGCCGAGTTCCTCGGGGTAGTCGCCGAGCGCGGTGAGGTTCTCCGCCGCCCGGCGCAGGTGGGCGAGCGTGAGCCCGAGAACTCCCGGTCCGAAGCTCACCCGGGCGACCCCGAGCTCGGCGAGCCTCTTGAGCGGCACGGATGTCGGGTTCGAGATCACAGAGACCGGCCCGTTCACATCGCGCACGGCTCGTTCCACCAGACCCTCGGTCGGCAGCCGAAGCACGAAGATGCTCGTGGCGCCGGCATCCAGGTACCGGTTGGCCCGCTGCATCGCACCAGCCCAGTCGGCCGGATTGCTCACGAGGGAGTCGACGCGCGCGTTTATCGCGAGCGGCACGCCGGCCTCGTCCGCGGCCTTCCGGGCGGCGGCGACACGGGCGGCCGACGACTCGATGTCGCGAAGCGGTCCGGATGCCGACTCGAGCGAATCCTCGATGTTGAGTCCGGCCGCCCCGGCCTCGATCAGTCGAGCGACGTTGTCCTTTACCCCGGCGGCATCTGCGGAGTAGCCCTTTTCGAAGTCAACGGAGACCGGAAGGGTGACCGCCGCGGCAATGATCCGCGCCGATTCGATGGCCTGCTCAACTGTCAGCCCCTCGTTGTCCGGAACGCCGTGGGTGAAGCTCACGGCGTGGCTCGCGGTCGCGAGCGCCTTGACGCCCCGCGACCCCGCGACGATACGCGCGGTGATGGCATCCCAGATGTTGGTCACGATTAGCGGGTCGCCGGGGACGTGCAGCGAGGTGAGCACGGCGGCCTTGTGTGCGGTGTGCTGAGGTTCGGGGGTCATGACTTCAGCCTGACACGAACCGGCCGAGGTGTCCGCTATTTCGCCCGTGCCCTCACCGGAATCAGCAAGAGCAGGCCGGCGAGCAACACGATCACGATGCCGAGGATGCCCCAGTACTGGGCGTGCGAGACGGCGACGAAGATCGAAAACAGGAGCGGCGCGAGAAAGCTGACCGCACGACCCGTCGTGGCGTAGAGACCGAAGACCTGACCCTCCCTCCCGGCCGGAGTAAGCCTGGTGAGAAAGGTCCGGCTCGCGGACTGCGCCGGACCGACGAACAGGCACAGCACGAGGCCGCCGATCCAAAACGCGCCCGGCCCGAGGTCGTGGGCGAAGAACACGCCAAGCCCGGCCACGATGAGTCCGACGAGGGAGACGACGATCACGGGCTTCGCGCCGAACCGGTCGTCGAATAGACCGGAGATCATGGTGCTCACCCCGGCGACGACGTTGGCGGCGATCGCGAAGATGATCACCTGGCTGCTCGTGAAGTGGAATGTGCCCTGGGCGAGGATGCCACCGAAGGTGAAGACCCCGACGAGCCCGTCTCGGAACAGCGCGCTCGATATGAGGAAGAGCACAGTCTGCCGGCTCTCCTTCCACAGCGTCGCGATGTCCCGAAACAGCACGACATAGGACTCGAAGAAGCCCACGCGCACCCTGCGATTGGCCGAGGGGATCTCGGGCACCGTTAGCAGGATCGGCAGGGAGAAGGCGAGCGTCCACAGGGCGGAGATCACCGCGATGATCCGGATGTTGAATCCGTTGTCGTGCGAGATGCCGAGGAACCCGCCCGAGCCGGCCGTGAGACCGACGAGGCCGAGAAGCACGAAGAGCAGGAGGACGATTCCGCCGAGGTAGCCGGCCCCCCAACCGAGGCCACTCACCTTGCCGACAGTCTTCGGCGTCGACACCTGCACGAGCATCGCGTTGTAGTTCACCGTTGCGATCTCGTAGAAGATCGTGCCAACCGAGACGAGGCCGACGCCGAGAATGAAGAATGCCGGCTTGCCCTCGACGAAGAAGAGCAGGGCGGTCATGAGCACGACCACCCCGGTGTTGATGCCGAGCCAGAGTTTGCGGCGCCCCGAGGCATCCGTCCGCTGGCCGAGTACCGGGGCGATGAGCGCAACGATCACACCGGCGATGGCGAGACCGAAGCCGAGGCTGGAGGTGAGGGAAGCCTCGGCCGAGGAGTAGGCCTGATGGGCCACGCCGTTCGTGTCGGTTTCCGCGTCCCGTGCCCTGGCCAGCGCCGGGCCAACGAAGTAGCTGCTGGTGAGGTAGACGGTGAAGACGAAAGTGGTGATGACGGCGTTGAATGCGGCGCCGCCCCAGTCCCAGAACGCCCACGCGACGACCCATCCACGCGGTATCCGCTTGCCCGCTTGCAGGTCGAGTGCGGCGACGGGAATCGTTCCGGTGTCCGCCGGCCGCGGAACCGTCGCGGCCGCGGAGGAGCCGGCGTCGTCGCTATTGCCGGGGGGAGGGGTGTCCGTCATGAATCACAGGCTAGTGGTCGCCTGTGAATTCGCGAGCCTTAGTTAACATGGTGCGGTGATGACTGCCCCCACCGACCTGGCAACACCCTTGCCCATGACCGCGAACCTTCCGCTGCGCGAGCGGCCCGCTGACGTGGTTTTTCTCGTGATCTTCTCGCTCTTTATCGTCACGTGCGTGATCAGCGACTCGGTCGAGGGGCTCGGCCTTCCGCAGGTGGCGAACTCGACGAACCTGCTCGTGCAGTGGAACTACACCTACTCCTCGACCTTCGATCCGCTGTACCAGGCGCATCCGCTCTGGCTCCGGTTCATCAGTGGCACCTCGGCTTTCGTCTACCTGCCGTTCTACGTCGTGCTGATCGTCTCGCTGGTCAAGGGCCTCAACTGGATTCAGCTGTACGCGGTGATCTACGCCACCATGATCATCTCCCTAACCGGAATCCCGATCTTCGGCGTGGAGTTCTTCGGCGCGCCCGGCGAGCGCACGCCGAACCCGGCTGGCTTTCTGGTTTACAACGGTCCGTACATCCTCTTTCCGCTGCTGCTGCTCATCCGGATGCGCAAGCCGCTGCCCTTCACGCGAAAGTTCTAGGCGGGCGTCGAGCGCAATCAGTGGGCGCTCCGAACGGTCCGAATTTAGGCAGTTGAGCCGCGTTGACTCAACTTTTTGGCGCTCGACTTGACAAAGCCAGGCGAGGGTTTCAAACTTGAGCAAGTGAGACTCAAGTCTCTCTCAGACCACAAGCAGCACCGCCACAACGCAAGGAGATTGAGCACATGGCTCGAGCAGTAGGAATCGACCTTGGGACCACCAACTCGGTGGTCTCGGTCCTCGAAGGTGGAGAACCCCACGTCATCACAAACGCCGAGGGATTCCGCACGACACCGTCCGTCGTTGCCTTCACCAAGGATGGCGAGGTCCTCGTCGGTGAGACCGCCAAGCGGCAGAATGTCACCAACGTCGACCGCACCATTTCATCGGTCAAGCGCCACATGGGCACGCACTGGACCGTGGACATTGACGGCAAGAAGTACACGGCGCAAGAGATCTCGGCGCGAATCCTCGGCAAGCTCAAGCGCGATGCCGAGCAGTACCTCGGAGAGCCCGTCACCGACGCGGTCATCACGGTGCCGGCCTACTTCAACGACGCCGAGCGTCAGGCCACCAAGGAGGCGGGTGAGATTTCCGGTCTCAACGTGCTCCGCATCATCAACGAGCCGACCGCCGCCGCGCTCGCTTACGGTCTCGACAAGGGCAAGGAAGACGAGCTCATCCTGGTCTTCGACCTCGGTGGTGGAACCTTCGACGTCTCCCTGCTCGAGGTGGGCAAGGACGACGACTTCTCCACCATTCAGGTGCGTTCCACCGCCGGTGACAACCGTCTCGGTGGCGACGACTGGGACCAGCGCGTCGTCGACTACCTGGTCAAGCGCTTCAAGGACTCGACCGGCGTGGATGTGTCCTCAGACAAGATCGCGAAGCAGCGTCTCAAGGAGGCCGCGGAGCAGGCGAAGAAGGAACTCTCGAGCTCGATGAGCACGAGCATCCAGCTCCCGTACCTCTCTCTCACCGAGAACGGCCCGGCAAACCTCGACGAGACGCTCACCCGCGCCAAGTTCGAGGAGCTGACCGCGGACCTGCTCGCCCGTACCGAGAAGCCGTTCCACGACGTCATCAAGGAGGCCGGAATCAAGGTCTCGGATGTCGCGCATGTCGTGCTCGTCGGTGGATCGACCCGCATGCCAGCCGTCGTTGATCTCGTCAAGAAGCTCACCGGAGGCAAGGACCCGAACAAGGGAGTCAACCCGGACGAGGTCGTGGCCGTCGGTGCCGCGCTGCAGGCCGGAGTGCTGAAGGGTGAGCGCAAGGACGTTCTGCTCATCGACGTGACCCCGCTCAGCCTCGGAATCGAGACCAAGGGCGGCATCATGACCAAGCTCATCGAGCGCAACACGGCCATCCCGACCAAGCGGAGCGAGACCTTCACCACGGCGGACGACAACCAGCCGTCCGTTGCGATCCAGGTCTTCCAGGGCGAGCGCGAGTTCACTCGCGACAACAAGAACCTGGGAACCTTCGAGCTTCAGGGCATCGCCCCGGCACCGCGCGGCATCCCGCAGGTAGAGGTCACCTTCGACATCGACGCGAACGGCATCGTTCATGTCTCCGCGAAGGACAAGGGCACCGGCAAGGAGCAGTCGATGACGATCACCGGCGGCTCCAGCCTGTCGAAGGATGACATCGAGCGCATGGTTCGCGAGGCCGAGGAGCACGCGGCCGAGGACAAGCAGCGTCGGGAGACCGCCGAGACGCGGAACACCGCCGAGCAGCTGGCCTACTCAACGGACAAGCTCATCAAGGACAACGAGGACAAGCTCCCCGAGGACGTCAAGTCGGACGTTCAGGCCGATGTTGACGCGCTGAAGAGCGCGCTCGCTGGTGACGACGACGATGCGGTCAAGGCCGCGTTCGACACACTGAGCGAGAGCCAGCAGAAGCTTGGACAGGCGATCTACTCGCAGGAGCAGGCCACGCCGTCCTCCGACGCCAACCCGGACGAGCAGCCGACTGCCGCCCAGGACGACGAGGACATCGTAGATGCCGAGGTCGTCGAGGATGAGCCCGAGGACCAGCCGCGGGGTAAGAAGTAATCCATGGCCTCCGATAAGAAACCACGCGAGGGCGGCCCGGAGAATCCGGAAAACCCCGAGGGCACTGGGGAGTCGCAGAACGCGGAGAACCCGGCCAGCCCGGAGCAAGCCGACGCCGCGACGGCGGCCGAGGACCTGATCGAGGCCGAGGGTCCGGATATCGAGACATCGTTCACGGACGAGGATCTCGCCTTCCTGGCCGGAGACTCGACCGAGGCCTCGACGGCGGAGACGGCTCACGAGCTCGACCCCGCCATCGAGATTCTTGGCGACCTGAAGCGAGTGCAGGCCGAGTTCGCCAACTACCGTAAGCGCGTCGAGCGTGATCGGGAGGCGAGCCGCGAGGCGAACATCGCCGAGGTGGTCAAGTCGCTGCTTCCAGTTCTCGATGATCTCTCCCTGGCGGAGACGCACGGCGATCTGACGGAAGGCCCGATGGTCGTCATCGTTCAGAAGCTGCGCGCCGGACTCGAGAAGCTCGGCCTCACGGTCGTTGGCGAGAAGGGCGACGTGTTCGACCCGCATCAGCACGAGGCCCTCGTGCAGCTTCCGACCCCCGGGGTCACGGTCAACACCGTCGCGGACGTGATCGCCCCCGGGTACAAGATCGGCGAGCGCTTGCTTCGACCTGCCAAGGTTGCCGTAGCCGTTCCCGCAGAATAGAACTGAACCAAACACGCTGATCGAAAAAGTACCGCTGATCGAGTAGGTCGCTCAGCGACCGTATCGAGATCCCTGGATATCGGGGTCTCGATACGGCCGCAGGCGGCCGACTCGACCCGCAGAGCAGCAAAGAAATACTGCTGATCGAGTAGGTCGGCATCGCAAGAAATACTGCTGATCGAGTAGGTCGCTCAGCGACCGTATCGAGATCCACCGCAACAGCCCCGTCAACTCAATCAGCACTGTACGAAAGGAGGCGCCTGTGGCAAGCCAAGACTGGTTTGACAAGGACTTCTACGCCGTTCTCGGCGTCTCCAAAGATGTTTCCGCGGCAGACCTGAAGAAGGCCTATCGCAAACTCGCCCGCAAGTATCATCCGGACTCAAACCCGGGGAACGCGGGAGCGGAGGCGAAGTTCAAGGAGATCAGCGAAGCGCATGCCGTGCTCGCCGACCCGGAGCAGCGCCAAGAGTACGACCAGATGCGCGCCATGGGCCCCGGTCGGCCCCGCTTCACGTCGGCGGCGCCCGGCCAGAACGGCGGCTTCGAGGATGTCTTCGGCGGCATGTTCGGCCAGGGCGGCTCACGGGCAGGCTCGCAGGGTGGCTTCGAGGACATCTTCAGCGGGATGTTCGGCGGCGGCGGATTCGGGCAAAGCACCGGAGGCTTCCGCGGCGCGAGCGGCCCGACAAAGGGACGCGACCTCGCCGCGAGCACGTCACTCGACTTCCTCACGGCCATCAAGGGCGACACTGTCAAACTTCAGCCCGCGGACGGCAAACCGATCAGCGTGAAGATTCCCGCCGGCGTGAGCGACGGACAGAAGATTCGGCTCAAGGGCAAGGGCGAGCCCAGCATGGATGGCGGCGCGCCGGGCGACCTGACCCTGACCGTTTCGGTTCGGCCGCATCCGGTGTTCGAGCGGGACGGGCTCAACCTTCGAGTCGATGTTCCGGTCACCTTCACCGAGGCAACGCTCGGCGCCACGATCGAGGTTCCGACCCTCGGCGGCGAGCCGGTGAAGCTGCGGGTCGCAGCGGGCACGCCGTCCGGCCGGGTCCTTCGCGTCAAGGGACGCGGCGTGACGACGACCAAGGGCACCGGAGACCTGCTTGCGACGGTGCAGGTTGCGGTTCCCGGCCACCTGAGCGCGGAGGCGCGAGACGCCCTCGAGAGATTCGCCGCCCTGCAGCCGACCGAAAACCCTCGCGCAGAATTGCTTGCGAAATCGAGAGGGTGACGTCGTGGACGCGAACGAGCCGGTCTTCGCGATAGCGGTCGCGGCCCAACTCGCGGGAATGCACCCGCAGACGCTGAGGCAATACGACCGGCTTCAACTGGTAAGCCCCAGGCGCACGGCCGGCCAGTCCCGCCGCTATTCCATGCGGGATGTCGCGCAACTGCGCGAAATCGCTCGGCTCGGTGCCGAGGGCGTGAGCCTCGAGGGAATCAAGCGCATCCTGCAGCTGGAAAACCAGGTTAGCTCCCTCAATCACCGGGTGCGGGAACTGGAAACCGTCATAGCGGAGGCACTCCTCAGCCGTCCGGGGTCGCGGGTCTTCGCGGCCGACGAGTCGGGCGGCGTAGTGTCCATCAAGGCAGGCACTCGTGCCCGACGAAACACGCAGGTCGTCGTCTGGCGGCCGCTCGACCACTGAGCCTGTCGACATTTTTGCCCACTAATTTCGCCGCCACTAATTTCGCTAGGAGCGACCATGACGGATGATCAGCCGCAGGTGCCGCAGCCCGGCGCCCCGGACCCGCAGCAGTCGTACGGTCAGCAGCCGTATGGTAGCCAGCCGTACGGTCAGCAGCCCTACGGCGCGCAGCAGCCCTCCCGGCCTGCGTACGCACCACGCCCGGTTCGTCCGCCGCTGACCCGCGAGGCCCGCCGCGGGGCGACCGTTGCCGGCAGCGTTGGTTTCGTTCTGCTCAGCATCGGCTACGCCATGGTCGCGGTGCCGTTGTCGATCCTGCTCCTCGCGGCCGTTCTCGAGCTCGTGCGATCCAGGGGCGGCCAACTGCCCAACGGCCGGCCGCTCGGGCCGCGCGGGCTTCCCGACGTGGTCGTGCCGCAAGGCTGGACCGTTCCTCTCATCGTCATTTCGATCGTCGGGCTGCTCGGCATGGTCGCGGCGATACTGGTCAGCTGGCGAATCTTGCGCGCTCACGCCGTGCGACACCCCGTTGGCGTCACCTTCGCCGGGGCGGGCATCGCGATCGTCGGATCCCTCGT
The DNA here is from genome assembly GCA_025464975.1 of Microbacteriaceae bacterium. Classification (GTDB taxonomy): domain Bacteria; phylum Actinomycetota; class Actinomycetes; order Actinomycetales; family Microbacteriaceae; genus Lacisediminihabitans. The sequence continues at coordinate 108,501 of JAODMT010000006.1, forward strand.
CGCGCAAGGCATTCTGAGCGGCTTCATCAGCGCCATCACGTCGGTTTCGGGTGGGCAAGGCAACATCTTCGGGCCGGGGTTTTGGATCGCCGCTGTGCTGGGAACGCTCGTGACCTTGGCGATCAGCGCGGTCATCGGCTGGTTGAGCTGGTGGTGGATGGCCCACACGATGCGGCCGGCCGGTGCCTGATCCGGGCGCCGGCAATGCCGTAGCGCCGAAGTTTGACCTGGGCAGCCTGCGCCGTTACCCGGACCTCGAGGCAGACAACCTGTTCGCCGTTGACGCGAGCGACCGCCTCATTCTCGACGAGGCGCGAGCCGACGTGGAGGCCGCCGCCCCCGGCCGGGTGGTCGTGATCGGCGATCACTACGGGGCGCTGACCATTGGTGCCGCCGCCAATTTCGGGGCGACCGGCATCCGGGTGCACCAGGACGGGTTGGTCGGGGAGGCCGCCCTCGCGGCCAACGCCGACGGGGTGACCGCCGAGTTCCGCAGCCTGCCGCTCGGGGCGGAACTGCTTCTCGACGCCACCGTCGTGCTCATGCAGTTGCCACGCGGACTCGCCGAACTGGACGAACTCGCCGGCGAGATTGCACGGCACGCGAACCCGTCGGTTCGGGTCTACGCCGGGGGGCGAATCAAGCACATTTCGCTCGCGATGAACGACGTCCTCGGCAGACACTTCCGTCGCCTCGACGTCTCGCTGGCCAGGCAGAAGTCGCGGGTGCTCATCGCCAGCGAACCGCTGCCATCCGAGTCGACATTCCCCGCCATCGAATACAGCGAGGAGCTCGGGCTCTCGGTCGCCGGTCACGGGGCCGTGTTCGCCGGAACCAAGCTCGACATCGGCACTCGCGTTCTCCTCTCGGTGCTCGACCGCGCCGCGCCGGATGCCCGGAACGCGATCGACCTCGGCTGCGGATCCGGAATCCTCGCCGCGTCCCTCGCGAGAGACCGGCCGGAACTCACGGTGATCGCCACCGACCAATCGGCTGCGGCAGTCGCATCCGCCCGCGCGACCATGAAGGCCAACGGGCTCGCGGACCGGGTCAGCGTGGTTCGCGACGACGGTCTCTCCCTCCAGCCCGATCAGAGCGCCGACCTCGTCGTGCTGAACCCTCCGTTCCACGTGGGCGCGACGGTGCACAGCGGCCTCGCGGCCAAGCTGTTCCGCGATGCCGCGCGTGTTCTGCGGCCCGGTGGCGAACTGTGGACGGTCTACAACTCCCACCTCTCCTACCGTCCGACGCTTCAGCGTGTCGTCGGCAGAACGCTCGAGGTGGTACGGAACGACAAGTTCACGGTGACCGTCTCGCGGCGCGCTTGAACTGACCTCACGTTACCCGTAAACTTGAGTCGACTCGGCTCATGTTAAGAAAGGCATGCACATGGCCAACCTGCAGGGCGCACCCGCCTCGGACGAGAACCAGGGGTCGGCACTGGAAACCTACGGCGTAGACCTCACCGCAATCGCCCGCACCGGCAAGCTCGACCCGGTCATCGGGCGTGACGCGGAGATCCGACGGATCAGTCAGGTGCTCACCCGTCGGACCAAGAACAATCCGGTGCTGATCGGGGAGCCGGGTGTCGGCAAGACCGCCGTTGTCGAGGGGCTCGCCCAGCGGATCGTCGCCGGCGACGTCGCGGACTCGCTCAAGGGAAAGCGACTCGTGTCGCTCGACCTCGCCGCGCTTGTTGCCGGCGCGAAATACCGCGGCGAGTTTGAGGAGCGCCTCAAGGCGGTGCTCAAGGAGATCAACGACGCTGGCGGCGAAATCATCACCTTCGTCGATGAGCTGCATACCCTGATGGGAGCCGGCGGTGGCGAGGGTTCTGTCGCGGCATCCAACATGCTCAAGCCGATGCTCGCGCGCGGTGAATTGCGGCTGATTGGAGCGACGACGCTCGACGAATACCGCGAATACATCGAGAAAGATGCGGCGTTGGAGCGCCGATTCCAGCAGGTGTTCGTCGGGGAACCGTCCGTCGAAGACACCGTCGCGATTCTGCGCGGGCTCAAGGAACGCTACGAGGCGCACCACCGGGTGGCCATCGCGGACACCGCGCTCGTTGCGGCTGCGGCGCTGAGTAACCGGTACATCAGCGGCCGCCAGTTGCCCGACAAGGCGATCGACCTCGTCGACGAGGCGGCAAGTCGCCTCAAGATGGAGATCGAATCGTCCCCGGTGGAGATTGACGAGCTGAAGCGCGCGATCGACCGGATGACGCTCGAGGAACTCGCCCTCAAGAAGGAGAAGGATGATGCCTCCCGCGCGCGGCTCGAGAAGCTCCGCAGCGAGATGGCGGTCATGCAGAAGGAACTCGACGAGCTGAACAGCCGCTGGACGGCGGAGAAAGCCTCACTGCAGGGCGTCGGCGATTTGAGGACCCGTCTCAACGACGCGAGGATCGAGCTCGATCGCGCGATGCGCGAGGGGCGGTACGAAGACGCGTCGCGGCTGGACTACGAGGTGATCAAGCGGATCGAGAAGGACATTGCGGCGGCCGAGCAAGCGGAGAGCACCGGCCCCCGCATGGTCAACGAGCAGGTCACCGAGGAGGATATCGCCGCGGTCGTGGCATCCTGGACGGGAATCCCCGTCGGCCGCCTCATGCAGGGGGAGACGGAGAAGCTGCTCGGGCTGGAGGCCGAACTCGGCAAGCGGCTCGTCGGGCAGAAGCCGGCAGTGAAGGCGGTGGCCGAGGCGGTGCGCCGCTCGAGGGCCGGAATCGCCGACGCCGACCGCCCAACCGGATCCTTCCTGTTCCTCGGCCCGACCGGAGTCGGAAAGACCGAGCTCGCCAAGGCGCTCGCCGAATTCCTCTTCGACGACGAGCGGGCGATGGTGCGCATCGACATGAGCGAGTACGGAGAGCGGCATTCGGTCGCCCGCCTGCTCGGCGCTCCTCCCGGATACATCGGCTATGAGCAGGGCGGCCAGCTGACCGAGGCGGTGCGACGCCGGCCATTCTCGGTGGTGCTGCTCGACGAGGTAGAGAAGGCGCACAGCAGCGTGTTCGATGTGCTGCTTCAGGTGCTCGATGACGGGCGACTGACCGACGGCCAGGGCCGCACTGTCGATTTCCGTAACGCCATTCTCATCCTCACCTCCAATCTGGGAAGCCAATTCCTCGTCGATCAGACGTTCAGCACGACGGAGAAGGAGCAGGGTGTGATGTCCCTGGTTCGGCAGGCGTTCAAACCAGAGTTCCTCAACCGGCTCGATGACATCGTGATTTTCAGCTCGCTGAGCACCGACGACCTGGCCCAGATCGTGGAGCTCTACATCGACCGGCTGTCGCGGAGGCTGCAGGACCGGCGCCTCGATCTGGCGGTCACCCCGAATGCCCGGGCCTGGCTCGCCGATCGTGGATACGACCCGATCTACGGTGCCCGGCCGTTGCGCCGACTGATGCAGGAGCAGATTGACAACGCGCTCGCCACGGCGCTGTTGAGGGGTGACATCCGTGACGGCGACCTCGTGATGGTCGACCTCGACTCGGCCGGTGACTCCTTGAGTATTCGGAAGGGCGTCTAGTCCAAGCCGCGTCGATCAAGTTGGACATCAGGAGGCACTGTTAGCCTGATGCGCGATGTCTGAATCCCGCACTGCCGAGCGTCCCGCTTCGGCGACAAAGAGCAAGCCGACTCACTTTTTGCCACACGTGCAGGGACTGAGGGCCGTGGCCGTGATTATGGTCGTGCTGTATCACTTCTGGCCGGGTCGCCTCTCGGGCGGGTACATCGGCGTCGACATCTTCTTCGTCATCTCCGGATTTCTGATCACCGGGCAGCTCGCCCGCGAACTCGAGCGGACCGGCCGGATCGCCCTCCCGGCGTTCTGGGCCAAACGTGTGCGCCGGTTGCTTCCGGCATCCGTCACCGTTCTGATCTTCGCGACGCTCGCGACGATCTTCATCCTTCCGCTGTCGAGCCTCGTCGGCTCGCTCAAAGAGATCCTCGCGAGCACCTTCTACTTCGAAAACTGGTCCCTCGCGCTGGGGTCGGTGGACTACCTTGCGGCACACCAGGCGACGGTGGTGCAGCACTACTGGTCGCTCTCGCTCGAGGAGCAGTTCTACGTGGTCTGGCCACTGCTGCTGCTCGGCGCGACTTGGCTCGGCGTGAAATTCTTTGCCTCCCGGCGCTGGCTGCCAATGATCGCGCTCGTCGTCGTCGTGAGCCTGTTGTCATTCGTCGTGTCGGCGATCTACACCAACAGCAATCCCGCGGAGGCGTTCTTCGTCACCTTCACGCGAGTGTGGGAATTCGGGGCGGGCGCCGTGCTCGCCCTCTTGCCCAAGTGGCGACCGCGTGGGGCAATCTGGCCCAACGTTCTCGGCTACGCCGGGCTCATCGCGATTCTCGTCGCAAGCTACCGATACAACCAGGACACCCAATTCCCAGGCACCGCGGCGATCGTGCCGGTACTGGGATCGGTCGCGATCCTCGCCTCCGCGCGGGCCGAACGCCCGTGGGACATCGGCTCGATACTCGGCGGTCGGCCGCAGCGGTTCATCGGCGACATCTCCTATTCGGTGTATCTCTGGCACTGGCCGCTCATTGTCATCGCCCCGTACATCCCGGGCTGGGGACTGTTGGGCATCAACCGGGTTGCCCTCTTCCTTGTCTCGTTCGTGCTCGGGTGGCTGACAAAGCGTTACATCGAAGACCCGGCGCGCACCTGGAAGTTTCTTCTCGTGCGCAAACCACGGATGTCGTACGCCTTCATGGTCTCGCTGATGGTCGTATCGTCACTGCTCGTGGCCGGCGCATTCGCAGTGAACAACCCCAAGTATCAGGCGGCGGCCGCCGAGCTCAAATCGATCAACGCAAACCCGCCGGCGTGCTTCGGGGCCGAGGAATCCGCGACCTGCCAGAATCCCAAGCTCGCCAATGCGGTGATCCCGAGCTCCGGTTTCGGCAATGCCGACCAGCCGAACTACCCGGGATGCTTCGTCGAGCTCAACGAGTCGGCGGTCACGGCCTGCCATTTCGGTTCGACTGCCCCGGATGCCCCCCGCGTCGCGCTCATCGGTGACAGTCACGCGTACCAGTACATCGACACAATGATCTCGCTCGCTGACGCAAAGGGTTGGTCGCTCACGACCTACCTGAAGGGCGCGTGCCCGTGGACGACGACTCCGGTTGGCGGTCCGAGCGTGGCCTTCACCAACTCCTGCCGCGACTGGCTGAGCAATCTCAAAGCGACCCTCGCGAAGCAACCGACCTACAGCGCGATCTTCACAACCGCGCTGCATGACACCCCATACGTCACCACGGCGAGCACCGCGAGCGGCCGGACCAATCAAGTCGCCGCCGGATTCTCTCAGGCGTGGACGCAGGCAAAGGGCGCGCCGATCGTCACCTTGATCGACAACCCAGACTTCCTCGACGACCCCAACAAGTGTCTGAGGGTCACATCGCCGAAGGACTGTACCGAGCCGCGCACGGACGTTCTGCAACCGGTTGACCCGATCGGGGTGGCCGCGCGGGCGAGTGGCGCGACGCTTCTGGACTTCACCAACAAGTACTGCGACTCCACCGAATGCTTCAGCGTCGTTGGCGGGGCGAACGTCTACCGCGACCAGGACCACCTCACGGTGACCTGGACCCTCACGTTGCGCTCGCAGATCGAAGCGGCAATTTCGAGCGTGCTCGCTGGCTGATGCGGCTCACATTTTCCGTGTTCTAGGCTCGATCTCATGTTTGCAACAGTTATCCACGGTGAGCGCGATGTGCGTCTCGAAGAAGTCCCCACCCCCACTCTTTCCACCGGCGGTGACGCGATCGTTCGTGTCGTTGCTGCCTGCGTCTGCGGCTCCGATCTGTGGCCGTACCGCGGCGTTACTCCCATCGCACACCCCCGCCGCATCGGCCACGAGTTTGTCGGCATAGTCGAAGCCGTCGGCCCGGACGTCGAGAAGATCGCGGTCGGTGACTTCGTTATCGCGCCGTTCTACGACTGCGACATGACGTGCGCGAACTGCCGCAACGGGGTCAGCACCTCGTGCCTCCACGGTGGCTGGTGGGGCGCCGACGATCGCGTCGGCGGCTTCGCCGACGGTGGTCAGGGCGAGTTCGTTCGGGTACCGCACGCCGACGGAACGCTCGTCGCCACCCCGGAAGTTCCCGATGATTCCCTGATCCCCGGCCTCCTGACCCTCGCCGACGTGATGGGAACCGGGCACCACGCCGCGATCTCCGCCGGCGTGACGGTCGGAAGCACGGTCGTCGTCGTCGGCGACGGCGCCGTCGGGCTGTGCGCCGTTCTTGCCGCAAAGCGACTCGGGGCGAGCCGGGTGGTGGCGATGTCCCGTAACGAGGATCGTCAGGTCGTCGCTCGCGCCTTCGGCGCGGACGACATCGTTGAGGAGCGCGGCCAGGCCGGGATCGACCGGATCAAGGCGATGTTCGACGGCGTTGGCGCGGATTGCGTGCTCGAGTGTGTCGGGACGGCCGAGTCCATGGACCAGGCGATCCGGTCGACGAGGCCAGGCGGCATGGTCGGATACGTCGGCGTGCCGAACGGCGGCTCGGAGTTGCCGATCCGTCAACTGTTCGGCACCAACGTTGGTGTCAACGGCGGTGTCGCTCCGGTTCGCAACTACATCGAGGAACTGCTGCCAGAGGTTCTCTCGGGTGCGATCGATCCCGGTCGCGTCTTCGACCTCACGGTTCCGCTCAGCGAGGTCGCCGAGGCCTATGCGGCGATGGACGAGCGCCGCGCGATCAAAGTGATGCTGCGCCCGTAACCCGCTTGCGGCCCCACTGTGGGTTGAGTAGGTGGCGCAGCGCCACTGTGGGTTGAGTAGGTCGCGCAGCGACCGTATCGAAACCGGATGTGCGCGGTCCTGGGTCTCGATACGCGTCCTCCTGCGTCGGGCGCTACTCGACCCGCGGGACGCCGGGCGCTACTCGACGCGCGGGTACGCCGGGCGCTACTCGACCCGCGGTCGGCCCAGTTCCTCGACGATGGCGGCAACGAACGCGTCAACATCGGCTTCCGTCGTGTCGAACGCGGTCATCCACCGCACCTCGTTCTTGGCGCGATCCCAGTCGTAGAAGCGGAATTTTTCCTTGAGGCGATCGGCCGACTCGTTTGGCAGCACACCGAAGACCGCGTTCGCCTGGGTCGGCTGGCTGAAGGACAGCCCGGTCAGGCCGTTCTCGATGGCGTCCTCGAGCGATCGACGAAGGTGGCCGGCCATCGTGTTTGCATGGTGCGCCGAGCGCAGGTACAGGTCATCCGAGAGCAGAGCGATCAGCTGGGCCGAGACGAAACGCATCTTCGAGGCAAGCTGCATGTTGAGCTTGCGCAGGTAGATGAGCCCGTTGGCGACCGACGGGTTGAGTGCGACGATGGCCTCTCCGAAGAGCAGACCATTCTTGGTGCCGCCGAAGCTCAGGATGTCGACTCCCGCGTCCGTCGTGAACGCCCGGAGCGGAACCCGCAGTGCGTCTGCCGCGTTGGACACTCGAGCCCCGTCCATGTGAAGAGTCATCCCCCTCGAGTGCACGTGGTCGGCAATGGCCCGGATCTCATCCACCGTGTACAGGGTTCCGAGTTCGGTGGTCTGAGCGATTGAGACGGCGAGCGGCTGCGCCCGGTGCTCGTCACCCCATCCCCAGGCCTCGCGGTCGATGAGTTCTGGAGTGAGCTTGCCATTCGGCGTCGGCACGGTGAGGAGCTTGAGTCCGCTGATGCGCTCCGGCGCGCCATTCTCGTCGGTGTGAATGTGCGCGGTGGAGCTCGCGATGACCGCTCCCCAGCGCGGCAGCAAGGATGTCAGGGCCGTGACATTCGCGCCGGTGCCGTTGAAAACCGGGAAGGTTTCCGCGTCGGAACCGAAGTGCTGCTTCATCAGTTCCTGCAGGCGGGCGGTGTACACGTCCTCGCCGTAGGAGATCTGATGGCCGCCGTTCGCGTCGGCGATTGCGGCGACGACCTCCGCGTGCGCGCCGGCGTAGTTGTCGGAGGCGAAGCCTCGGTAGCTTGGATCGTGCAGTTGCGTCATCGCACTAGTCTGTCATCCGCGTTCACGCCGCAGATTCCACCCCGCGCGAAGGGATGCGACCGATCGAGCGCCGCTTCTATTGGTTGGCGGTGATTCCGGCGGTGGAATCGACGACGCCTGTCATCTTCTTTGACAGGGCCTCGTAGAACATCGAGAGCGGGAACTCGTCGGGAAGCACGGCATCCGTGAATCCCTTCGGCGGCCCATCGAGTGGCAGGTCGCGCTTCGCCCAGCTCGAGGCGGGGTGTGGTGTGAGCGTTGCCGAGACGAGGTCGTAGGCGGCGAGCCAATGCGCCGTCTTGGGGCGGTCGATGGAGCGCCAGTACAGTTCGTCGATCTCGCGACCGAGGGCGACGACGACCTCGGGCACCTCAGCCCAGTCGATCGTGAGCTTGGTGTCGGTCCAATGCAACACGTGATGCTGATGCAACCAGGCGAAGAGCAATTGGCCGCCGACGCCGTCGTAGTTGCGCACCCGGGTGCCGGTGATGGCGAACCGAAAGATGCGATCGAACAGCACGGCGTATTGCACGAGCTTCGCGTGGTCTCGGGTGATCTCGTCGGTCTCCTCGTCCCGTGAGAGGCGAACGGCCTCGCGATAGGCGGTGAGATCGCAGCGCAGTTCCTCGAGGGAGTACAGGAAGTACGGCATCCGCTGCTTGATCATGAACGGATCAAACGGCAGGTCGCCGCGCATGTGGGTGCGGTCATGAATGAGATCCCACATGACAAAGGTCTGTTCTGCGAGGTGCTGGTTGTCGAGCAGTCTCATGGCGTCGGCCGGGAGCTCGAGTTTCGTCACCTCGGAGGCCGCCCGCACCACACGCCGAAATCGCGCGGCCTCGCGATCGGCGAAGATGGCTCCCCACGTGAATGTCGGAATCGCTCGCATGGCGATCGTCTCTGGAAACAACACCGCCGAGTTGGTGTCATAGCCGTCGGTGAAATCGAGGAACCGGATTGGGACGAAGAGTTTGTTCGAGTAATCGGCCGCCTCGAGGTCGGCAACGAACTTCGGCCAGACCACCTCGATGAGGATCGCTTCGACCCGCCGGTCGGTGCTCCCATTCTGGGTATACATCGGAAACACGACGAGGTGCTTCAGCCCATCGACCCGGCGCAACTGCGGCTGGAACTGCTGGAGCGAATCAAAGAAGTCGGGCACACCGAAACCGCCGTCGGCCCAGCGTTCGAAGTCGAGGGCGGCCGTTTTGAGATAGTCAGCGTCGTGTGGGAACACGGCAACGAAGTCGAGCAGCCGCTCCACGATCGTCGCGACGAGGGCTCGCGCCTCATCGTCGGGGTCCAGCAGGCTGCCGTCCTGAACTTGACGCAAGCGGAGCGTGGCGACGGCGTCCTTGAGTCCAGCCCAGAGTTCACTGTCTTCGACGACCTCGGGTTCCCCTACGATCGCGTCCGGCGTTGAAGTGCTCGGTGACTGTGACAATGTTCGACCTCCGATCCCGTTGCTCGTTCTGTGCGTCTCCTTCGAGAGTATCGATCACTTCGCGCCGTTTGGTTGTCCCCGACGCGGGAAAGCTGCGCCGTTGGCCGGTCGAGACGGGGCATTCCGGCACGCGGTCTTAACGGGGTCAGCGGATTGGCCTACTCGGGTTGGCCAATCCGCTGATTCGCCCGTTTCGGGCGACTGACTGGGTCACTACTCACACTGCTCGGATTCGGGTTCCGAGAGGGGTAAACCTGCGAGGCTTCCGGTCAACATCGTGCTCTAGCAAGATACCAGTATATCAGTCCGCTTTTTGGGGGACATGGCGGAAAATTGCTCCGAGAGATGCCCCCACTTCGGGTTACGGACGATCGGTCCCCTCGGGCGCATTCGGCTCGTCGGGCGAAGCGGTGGGAACCGTGATGAGGCCGATCATGCGAAGCGCGCCCCGAGCGGCCGCGACGTCGTGATCCCGAGCGGCGGCGATCAGCAGGGCCTGCGACTCGCCGAGCGTCCGAAAGTCCAGGTAGTCCGGGAGGTGCAGGCTGCCGAGGCGGATCTGGTGGACCACCGAGTTCAGCCCGCGCTGCAGGACCGGGTTCTGAGACAGCGTCATGAGGTGGCTGAAGAAGTTGGCGTTGGCCGTTGCGATCTTTTGCGGGTCAAGGGCCCTCACTTGCGCGAGAAATTCTTCATGATCGGCCCGCATTCGAGTGACCTCCTCCGGGCCCACCCGACCGATCACTTCCGCAATGAGGGCCGAATAGAGCGCCATCCAGACCACCATCGCGTCCGCGGTCTGCTGGGGGCTCACGACCGCAATGCGGGTGAAGCGACTGGCGGATGCCTCGATGATGCCGATCTCGCGCAGCCGTTGCAGCGCCTCCCGCACCGGCGTGCGAGACACCCCGAGCTGTTCGGCCAGTTCAACGTCACTGATCCGCTGCCCCGGAAGCAAGCGCCCCTCGTGCACCGACTGCAGGATGCTGTCGAAGACAGTATTGACGACGCGGCTCGTTGCGAAGGTGTCGGGCTCTCCGCCCGCTGCGCTTCCATCCGCCGCTGGATCCCGCGGTCCCGCCTCGCTCACAGGAAAACTGTACCGGGCGGCGATCCACGGGGTGTGTGCCCGGCTAGGCCAGATTGGGTTCAGAAGATCATCGGACGATCGTCATCGTCCTCGACGTCGACATCCAGATCGACCACAACAGGCACGTGGTCGCTCGGGGCGTCACCCTTGCGCTCGTTGCGTTGGATGCTTGCCCCGGTCACGAGGTCGGCAAACGAGCGGGAACCGAGGATGAAGTCGATGCGCAGCCCCTCGTTGCGGGGGAATCGCAGCTGCTGGTAGTCCCAGTAGGTGAAGCCTTCCGGTACCCGCTCGCGCACGACGTCGGTCAGGCCGACGGCCGCGAACTCGGCGAACGCCGCCCGCTCGGGGGGCGAGGTGTGCGTCGTCGAGCCAAACGGCCAGGTCGGCCACACATCGGTGTCGAGCGGGGCGATGTTCCAGTCGCCCATGAGTGCGAGCGGCTGTTCTGGACGCTCGGCGAGCCAGAGCCGGGCGTCGCCGGCCAGCCGGGCAAGCCAGTCGAGCTTGTACGCGTAGTGGTCATGCTCCAGGTCCCTGCCGTTCGGCACGTAGAGGCTCCATAGTCGCAGGTCGTTCACCGTCACCGCCATGGCGCGAGCCTCGAGCGGCAGTATGCCGTCGACATCCGGTTTGCCGAACCCGGGAGCGGAGGGAAAATCGCGCTCGATCTCGGTCATGGGCAACCGGCTGGCGAAGGCGACGCCGTTCCACTGGTTGTGACCGTGCATTTCGACCTCGTAACCGGCCGACTCGAACTGCTCGAAGGGAAACTGGCTCTCCTTGCACTTGATCTCCTGCATCGCGAGAACGTCGATGTCTTCCCTGCCAAGCCAGTCGACGACTCTTGCCACCCTCGACCGGATCGAATTCACATTCCAGGTTGCTACGCGCATCCTCCAACGCTAATCGCTTGCCAGGTGATTCAAGCCGAGCCGCCGTTCGCGCCATCGTGGTACCCGCGATCAAAGCGCCGGGACGTTCCCTGCCCTAAAGTGAACAGCGTGACCGACGCGAGACAACAGCTCATCAACTTCATCTCCGAGGAGGCCGTCTTTCACGGCGACTTCACGCTGACCAGCGGCAAGAAGGCCAGCTACTACGTCGACCTCAGGAAGGTGAGCCTTGACCACCGGGTCGCTCCGCTCATCGGTCAGGTGATGCTCGATTTGATAGCGCCGGTTCCTGATGTCGTCGCCGTCGGCGGGATGACGATGGGTGCCGACCCGATCGCGGCCGCAGTGCTGCATCAGGGCGCCGCCCGCGGCCTGCGTTACGACGCGTTCGTCGTGCGCAAGGAGCCGAAGGACCACGGGCGCGGCCGACAGGTCGAGGGCCCGGATCTCGAGGGCAAACGCGTGATCGTTCTGGAGGACACGTCGACGACGGGCGGATCGCCACTCGCCGCCATCGAGGCGCTCAAGAAGGTCGGCGCCGAGATTGCCGGTGTCGCAGTGGTGGTTGACCGGAGCACGGGAGCCCGCGAAATCATCGAGGCAGCCGGATACCCGTACTTCGCCGCGATCGCGCTCGACGACCTCGGCCTGGCGCCGTGATCCGATCGGTTCGGTCGGCTAAGACGCGATGACGGGCGACGCGCCAGACCACGGGCTCGCGCCGCGCACCCACTCTGCTCTCATCTGGTCCGCTGCCGGTCTGCTCGCCATTGTCGTTCTCGTTCTCGCCTTCCTGATCGGTACGAAACTCCCAGCTCCGGTCCGCGTGCCCGCAGCGGCCTCGCCGTCGGCTACTGCCCGCATCGCCCCGGTGCCAACCCCGACGGTCGTAGCCGTTGGACCGGCGTCGATCGGTAGCCACCGGTGGGATGCGTTGCGCGGCGGCGAGTGCGTGGACCCGTTCACCAGCCCATTCGCCGAAAACTTCACGGTGGTGGACTGCGCGGCGGCGCACGCAGCTCAGCTGCTGCGCCGCGGTACGTTTCCCGCTCCCGTCGCTCCGGCCGCGACGGCCACGACCGCGACTCCGTCTCCGTCTCCGTCGGCGGACGAATATCCCGGACTCGCCGCGCTGCAGGCGCAAATCGCTCTGCTGTGCGGAGCGCCGGATGTAATCGACCTCGCCGCCGCGAGCGCCTACAGCGACATCCAGTTTCAGGCGTCATACGCCGCGACGGCCGCCGAATGGAACGGCGGCCAGCGCGACTACTTCTGTTTCGTGAATCGGTCCTCGGCGCAGCCGATCACCGGAAGCCTCGCCGGTGCCTCCGGTTAGCGCTCGCTAGAACTGGTCGGACTCGATCGGCTCCGTTTCGAGCAGGTTGGCAACGCTTTCCAGAATCTCGTCGGGGCGGAACGGGTACCGGCTGATCTCCGCCTCGTCGCTGATGCCGGTGAGTACGAGGATCGTGTGCAGGCCGGCTTCGATTCCGGCGATGACGTCGGTATCCATCCGGTCGCCAATCATGCCGGTGTTCTCGGAGTGCGCGCCGATCTTGTTCATCGCCGATCGGAACATCATCGGGTTTGGTTTGCCGACGACATACGGTTCCTTGCCGGTGGCCTTCGAGATGAGCGCGGCGACGGCTCCGGTGGCCGGAAGGGGTCCGTCGGCGCTCGGACCCGTCGCATCCGGATTCGTGGCGATGAAGCGCGACCCGGAGCCGATCAGTCGAATCGCCTTGGTGATCGCCTCGAAGGAGTAGTTGCGGGTCTCACCGATCACGACATAGTCCGGGTTGGTCTCGGTCATGATGAACCCGGCTTCATGCAGTGCCGTCGTGATTCCGGCCTCGCCGATGACGAAGGCCGACCCTCCGGGAGCCTGCGAGGCGAGGAAATCGGCTGTCGCGAGGGCAGACGTCCAAATTGCCTCCTCCGGAACATCGAGCCCAGAAGCCTTCAGGCGGGCGCTGAGATCCCGCGGGGTGAAGATCGAGTTGTTGGTGAGTACAAGGTACGGCTTGCCCTGGTCGCGCCACTGCTGAAGCAGAGCCGCCGCACCGGGAACGGGGTGGTTTTCGTGAACGAGCACGCCGTCCATGTCGGTCAGCCAGCACTCGATTTCGCCTCGGTCTCTCATGGGGACATAGTATCGAGACTGCGGCGAAGGCCGAGCGGCATCCCGATCCCCGCTAGCCTCGATTGCGTGCCTGATACACCGACCGACGAGACGCCAGAGCCGAGCGTCGAGCTCACTACCTACGGGATCGGGCCGTGGAAGGGCGAACTGCCAACCGAGCCGTTCTACGATCCCGAGCTGTTAGCCAAGGGCGACTCGCGCAACGTCGTCGACCGCTACCGCTACTGGCGGATGGAAGCGATCGTGGCCGATCTCGACCTCACGCGGCACCCATTCCATGTCGCGATCGAGAACTGGCAGCACGACATGAACATCGGTTCGATCGTGCGAAGCGCCAATGCTTTCGCGGCTGACACGGTCCACATCATCGGCCGCAAGCGCTGGAACAAGCGTGGGGCGATGGTCACCGATCGGTATCAGCACGTGCAATACCACCCGGATGTCTCGAGCTTCGCCGACTGGGCGAGCGACGCCGGGATCCCAATCATCGCCATCGACAACGTGCCTGGCTCCGTGATCATTGAGACGTTCCGGTTTCCCGCGTCCTGCGTCCTCCTGTTCGGGCAGGAGGGTCCAGGGCTGTCGCCGGAGGCGCTCGCCGCGGCCGACACGGTGGTGGAGATCAGCCAGTTCGGAAGCACCAGAAGCATCAACGCCTCCGCGGCCGCGGCAATCGCGATGCACGCCTGGATCGTGCAGCACGCCAGCTTCCCGAGCTGACCGCCCGGCAGTTTCGCCGCGTCAGGCCCCGATGGGGGACGGGCGCAGCTCGCGCAACAGCCGGAACCTGCCCTGTCTCCTCGCGCCGAGCGTCGCGACGAGGAGCGATCCGACGAGCCAGAGAAGCAACGGCACGATCGCATTCCAGACGTCCGCGGAGAGCCCCCCGTACATGAGCTGGCGGATCCCGTCGACCGCGTGGCTCATCGGCAGCAACCAATGCAGCGCAGCCAACGGCGCGGGAAGCGTCTGCCACGGGAAAGTGCCGCCGGCCGTGACCAGCTGAACCACCATGAACACGAGCGCGAGGAACTGCCCGACACTGCCAAGCAACACGTTGAGGGCAAGCACTATCGCGGCGAAGGTGACCGCGACGAAGGCCATGAAGCCGATCAGCCCGAGCGGATTGGCCACGTCCAGGTGGAGGGCCAGAGTGACGATTGCGAAGAGCGCGACCATCTGCACGACGCCGAGCAGCGCGGGGGTGAGCCAACCAGCGAGCGTCGTGCGGATGGGGCGGCTGACGGCCGTGAGGGCGCGCCGCGACAGCGGCCGGACGATCAGGAATAGCGCGTAGATACCGATCCACGATGCGAGGCTCAGGAAGAACGGTGCGAGGCCGGCCCCGTAGTTCTGCGCCTCGGTGATCGCGGTCTGATTGACCTGGAGCGGGTTGGCGATCAAGTTCGATGCGGTCTTTCGCTGCGTTGCGGTGGTCTGCGGAATCTGTGTCACGGCGTCGGAAAGCGAACCGCTCAGGGTGCTCGAACCGCTCGCCAGTTGACCGACGCCGTTCGACAGCTCGGATGCGCCGCTCGAGGTCTGCCCGGCCCCGATGTTGAGCTGTGCGGCGCCGGTCGCGGCCGAGTGCACGGCCGATTCGAGGCCGGGGGTCTGCCCGTTGAGCGCCGCGGCGCCCGCGGACAGTCTCGCGGCT
Source organism: Microbacteriaceae bacterium (assembly GCA_025464975.1). Classification (GTDB taxonomy): domain Bacteria; phylum Actinomycetota; class Actinomycetes; order Actinomycetales; family Microbacteriaceae; genus Lacisediminihabitans. Next base: position 123,754 of record JAODMT010000006.1, read on the forward strand.
CCCGCTGACGCGGCGGATAGCCCGGGAACAACCGTCGAACTAACCGTCCCGGCGATCCCGGCCGTGACCGGCGAGAGGGCGCGCAGTTGCGCCAGAATCGGGCCGCTGACGGCGGGATCGACCCCGGCGGCGGTAAACGCGTTGGCGATCTGCGTCTGCTGCGCGGCGGTGGGGGCGAGAGCCGCGGCCTGGGCTGTTGCGCCCTGAAGTGCGGAACCCTGCCCCGCGGCGGTCGCGAGGCTCGACGACAGGGCACCGGCTCCGGCTGCGAGGCTCGCGGTAGCCGGCGGCAGAGCGGAAGTCCGCGAATCGATCCGGGCGAGCCCGGCGGAGAGGGAGGCGGCACCGGATGCGACGCTCGCGCTTCCCGAGGCCAGCGAGGTCGCGCCGGTCGCAGCGGTCGCAGCTCCCGACGCGACTGACGCGGCCCCGGTTGCGGCGCTGGCCAGGCCGCCGCGAATCGAGTTGATGTTGGTAAGCAGTGTGTTGGATGCGGTCGCGCCGACCTCGTTCGCGATCTCGACTCGCACGGCCTCGGCGGCCTGTTTGGCGATGGTCGTGCTCAGGTAGCTGTTCGTGTCGTCGGTCGTGAGCTTGAGCGCGGCAGAGACGGGATGATTGCCGGTCGCCGAGGCGAGCGTGCGGGAGAAGTCGGCAGGAAAGTCGAGCTCGAAGTCGTACTTCCCCTGCTTGACGCCCGCGGCAGCCGTTGCGGCGGAGACCCGCACCCAGTCAAATTGCTTGCCCTTCATGAGGCTCGCGGCGGCGTTCATCCCGTAATCCACAGCTTTGCCGTTGACCGTCGTACCGGTGTCCTGAACGACGAGCGCCGCAGGGACCCGATCGAGGCCGCTATACGGATCCTGATTGCCCCACAGGTATAGCCCCCCGTAGACGACCGGAACTGTCATGAGCGCGATGAGTGACGCGATGCCGATGCGGCTCGCGGTAAGCCGCGCGACCTCGGCGCGAACGAGCGGGTAGATCTTCATGGTCGTGAGCTTTCGGCGATGTCGCTGGCAACGGTCTCGGTGGGGGAGGCTCCTGGTGGCTGCGGTTCGGCTCCGTCGCGAGCGCCGAGGGCGAGCAGGATGTTGGCCGTGGCGAGGTCGGTCACGATCGCGACTGTCACGCCTCGCTCGGCGATCGCGGCGAGCGGCCGGTACCACTCGGCCGGAGCTCCGCCGTGGCGCTCCGGTGAGGTCACAACGAGCGATTCGACCCCGTGCCTCAGCACCGCGAGTTCGGCGAGCAGGCGGATCCGGTCGGTCGCCGGGAGGGCGCGCACCGGCAGGTTCGCGTAGTCCTCGAGCCGGTGTCGCACGAGGAAGTCGCTTACCGCTCGCCGCGACGTCGGAAGCGAAGCGAACGAGAACTCTTCGGCGACGACGGTCTTCAACCGGATGCCGGGGCTCGGTTCGGAAGCTATGGGCGTGTCGACGACAGCCGTTCGATTGCGAAGGCCGGCCTCATCCTCCGCCCCATCGACGAGCACGCGACCAGAGTCCGGCCGGATCCGGCCGCCGAGCAGCATCGAGACGAGAAGTGGTCGCTCGTCCGATTCGACCGCGATCACGACCGGGATCCGTCCGTCGACGACGAGCCGAATCGGGGGCACGGCGGCGCCGAGACCCGTTCCGATGGCGGCGTCTTCGAGGGATACCCGCATCATTCGCCGCTCCAGGTCAGTTCGGGCGTCTCGGCGATGAACTCGTGCGACTCGCGCCATCCGAGTCCCACTGCGCCGAGGGTCATCAGCATGACCAGGCGGTGGCCCTCGCCGGCTCCGATCGCGTGTTCGGTCGATTCCTCTAGCACCGAAAGCGCGGTGTCTTCGACGAGTCGGGCGAGTCGGTCGACCGGAATGTCGGGCCGCATCGTGCCGTTGGCTTGCCCGGCGCGGATGGCCTCCCGGACCTCTCGACGAACGGGCCCGAGGGCGCCGACCGTATGGGAGGCGAGCGGGCCACGGAGGGCCACGACGGCCATCACCCGCACGCTCTCCACTTCGATCCAGAGGTGCGAGGCGATCAGCGCCAGCCGGGTGAGCGGGTCGGAATGTGAAACCGTCTCGAGTGCTGACGCGACACGCCGCGATCCGGAGGTCACCAGCTCGAGCAGCAGGTCGTCGCGATTTGAGAAGTGCCCGTAGACGGATCGTCGGCTGAGGCCCGCCGCGGCCGCGATCGCCTCGAGCGAGGCGGCCGGGTCGCGGTTGAGCACAGCGCGTGCCGCCGCGAGCAGGGCCTCGCGGTTCTCTGTCGCGTCGCGTCGCGGTTGGCGCGGCGGGGGTGTCGTGGTCACGGAATCCATCGTAATAACTTGCACAGCACTGTGCAAGTTAGGGGTTAGGGCGGCCCGTTCGGGCGGTTCGATAGGATTGGGCTTCATCCCGGTTTGACGTAAGGATCCGCCATGCCCGCAATAGTTCTGATCGGTGCCCAATGGGGCGACGAGGGCAAGGGCAAGGCGACCGACCTTCTTGGCCCCCGCGTCGACTACGTTGTGAAGTTCAACGGAGGCAACAACGCGGGCCATACCGTCGTCGTGGGGGACGAGAAGTACGCGCTTCACCTGCTCCCCTCCGGCATCCTCAGCCCCGGTGTGGTCCCGGTGATCGCGAACGGTGTCGTCGTCGACATTGAGGTTCTCTTTCACGAGCTCGAGGCGCTGAGCGCGCGCGGCGTCGACGTCTCGCGGCTTCTCGTCAGCGCGAACGCTCACGTCATCACGCAGTATCACCGCACCCTCGACAAGGTCACCGAGCGCTTCCTCGGCAAGCGTCAGATCGGCACGACCGGGCGCGGGATCGGGCCGGCCTATGCCGACAAGATCAACCGGGTGGGCATCCGCATCCAGGACCTGTTCGACGAGAACATCCTTCGCCAGAAGGTGGAGGGAGCCCTCGACCAGAAGAATCACCTGCTCGTGAAGATTTACAACCGGCGCGCCATTGGCGTCGACGAGGTTGTGAACGACCTGCTCAGCTACGCCGAACGCCTTCGCCCGATGGTTGCCGACACCGGGCTGGTCCTCAATCAGGCACTCGACGCCGGCAAGACCGTGCTGTTTGAGGGCGGGCAGGCGACGATGCTGGATGTCGACCACGGCACCTACCCGTTTGTCACGTCATCGAGCTCCACAAGCGGTGGGGCGGCGACCGGCTCCGGCGTCGCGCCGAACCGCATGCAACGCGTCATCGCCGTGGTGAAGGCGTACACGACTCGAGTCGGCGCGGGTCCGTTCCCCACCGAGCTCCACGACGAATCGGGCGAGTTTCTGCGATCGAAGGGCTTCGAATTCGGCACGACGACCGGTCGCCCCCGCCGAACCGGATGGTACGACGCACCGGTCGCCCGCTATACCGCTCGGATCAACGGAGTGACCGACTTCGTGCTGACCAAACTCGATGTGCTGACCGGTCTCGAGTCGATCCCCGTCTGCGTCGCCTACGAGGTGGACGGAAAGCGAGTCGAAGAGGTACCGGTTTCCCAATCGGACTTCCATCACGCCAAACCGATCTACGAGCAGTTCCCCGGCTGGACCGAGGACATCACCGGCTCCCGCAGCTTTGAGGACCTGCCAAAGAACGCTCGAGACTATGTGCTCGCGCTCGAGGCAATGAGCGGCTCGCGCATTTCGGCGATCGGAGTCGGTCCCGATCGCGAGGCAATCGTGGTGCGGAACGACCTGCTCGGCTAGCTACAGCGCGGCGAGACGGGCGCTAGACGCTAGACGATGGAGTAGCCCTCCGGCAACGGCGTGCGCCCGGTGAGCGCGAACAGCAGCGCCTCGCCGTCCCCCCGCGTCGCGGCAACGGCGGCCGCGAGGGCCACGGAATCGAGAATCGCATCAGCCGGGATGGAATGCGCGACGCCCGTCGCGCGCGACAGATCTATCGTGTGCACGACGAGCTCGAATACCCTCGTTCGCAAGTACTCGGTCAGTGGGATGCCCATCCCGCCGATCGAGACGACGCGATTGGTCGGTTGAGACTCGATGAGGGAACGGCTGCGGGCGAGGGCGGATGTGACCCGGCCGACCGGGTCGTCGGCGAGCCACAGTCCGGAGTCGACCCCGCGAGCGGCCACGGCGGCCGGATCGGTGAAGCTTTGGTACACGCTCGTGTAATACGCCTCCGCGGTCGGCACGGTGGCGTCGCTCGGCTCCTCCTGGGACAGGTAGGTTTCGACGGTGAGAATTGCCCTCGCCGTGTGACCGGCGAGACTGCGGACCGTCCACGAGCCGAGGCCCGGCAGCTGCCACTGGTCATCGCTGACGGAGCCAAGAACGGCGATGAATGCCTCGGCCGAATGGGAAAAGAGTGATGTCGTGCTCACGAATACCATCGTGGCACCACGTGCTGCCAGACTGGTCTCTGTGACTGCGACACGCCCCGAACCTGCACCAATCGAGGGCCGATTCGTCCGGCTCGAGCCGTTGCGCCGCGACCACCTTGCCGCCCTGTATTCGGCGATCGGGCACAGAATCGTCTTCGCCGATGGCTACGGAGGCGGACCGGCCGGGTTTCGCGACAACGAAGCAGATTTCATCGCGTGGGCCGAGTCGTACTACCCGTGGGTCGACGGCAACAGCTACGCAATTTTCCTCGTGGGCGGTCCGCACGACGGCCAACTCGTCGGAACGTCGACCCTGGGGGAGTTTGAACCTCGGCTGGAGAGCGCGCACCTCGGGTGGACCGCCTACGACCCGCGCGTGTGGGGCACGGCGGTAAACGCGGAAGCCAAACTGCTCATCCTTGGCCTCGCCTTCGAGCACGGATTCGGCCGGGTCAAGATTCAGGCGGATGCCGCGAACCCCCGTTCCCGCGCTGCCATCGCCAGGATCGGCGCAACTTTCGAGGGTCTCATCAGGCGGGAACGGCCTCGCGCGGACGGCAGTTGGCGCGACACCGCCGTCTTCTCGGTGATCGTCGATGAATGGCCGGAGGTGAAGGCCGGGCTCGAGGCGCGACTCGACGGCTACGGCGGCCGACCGGTGCTTTTCCGGTCGCCGTCGTCGCGTGAGCCCGACTAGGCGCGATTCTGGAGCGCGGCTAGCGCGTGGACGATGCTTTCGGTCGCGGGATACAGCCGTCGGTACAGGTCATAGAGCTCGTCGTAGCGACCGGCAAGCTCAAGATTCGGCGTAAGCACCTCCGCGATGGGGTTCCATTGATCGATCGAGACTTCACTGGTGCTTCGGGCCGCCAGGAACGCGGCTCCGAAGCTTGCACCGATGGTGACCGTCGGTATGTGCTGCTCGAGGCCGGTGATGTCCGAGACCAGTTGGGTCCAGAGACGACCGCGTGTGCCGCCGCCAACGGCGACAACGCGCTGGATGTCTCCGCCGGCATCCCGCATGCCCTGCACGTTGTGCCGAACCCCAAATGCCGTGGCTTCGAGCGCAGCGCGGTAGAGGTCGCCCGGCGTGTGCCCGATCGTGAGACCGGCTATGACCCCGCGAGCGTCAGGGTCCGCGATCGGCGTGCGTTCCCCAGCAAAGTACGGGAGCATAATGAGCCCGTTGGCGCCCGGACCGGACTGTTCTGCGTTCGCCAGGAGGTCCGAGAAGTCGGGTGAGCCGAACAGTTCGCGCAGCCAACCGGTGATCGCGCCGGAGGTGGCCATTCCCCCGGCCAGGTTGCGCGTTCCGGGGACCGCGCCGAGCGTGCTCCAGAGCGTTGGCGAGGTGAGACGCTCGTGCACGGTGTTGATGAGGAACATGGTCGTCCCGTACATCAGCATGAGATCACCCACCTCGGTTGCGCCGACGCTTACCGCCTCCGACCAGGCGTCGATGGTTCCGGTGATGACGGGGATGCCGAGTGGAAGGGTGGTCTCAGCGGCTGCCGCGGCATGGATCGTGCCGGCGACCTCACCCGCCCAGAGGAGTCCCGGCAGCTCCAACTCGGGCGCGATGACGTCACACCACGGGCGGAACCAGTCCTCGGCGGTGGTGTCGAACATCGGAGTGCATTGGCTCGCGGAGTGGTAGTCCAGAACATAGTTGCCCGTGAGCTGGTACAGCAGCCAGGAGCTCGGCATGAAGAGGCGACGCGAAGCCGCATAGACCTCAGGTTCTTGATCGCGAAGCCACCAGAGCTTCGGCCCGACCGCCTGTGTGGATAGGGCGGAACCGCATCGATCCACGATCGCCGTCGAACCCAGCGTCTCTGCGAGCCGGGCGATCTGGGCAGTGGCTCGAGAGTCGACGCCGTACAGGATGGCGGGCCGCAGTGGGCGGTTGTCCGAGTCCGTGACCAGCACGCACGGTCCCATGCCGCTCAGGCCAACCGCCACTACCGTGGTGTCGCCGGTCGTGTTCAGCTCCCGGGAGATGGAGACAAACTCCTCCCACCAGACCGATGCATCCATCTCCACCATTCCGGGACCGGGACGGGAGACCTGGTGTTCCCGCGTCGCCGTCGCCAGCACCGTACCGTCAGCCGCGACGAGTACTCCCTTCGAGCTGGAGGTGCCGATGTCGACCCCGAGAAATGCCTCGCGCATCAGCTGGCGATGGCGGAGTCGAGATTGACGTCACCACAGATGTGAACGGGAACGCCCAGTCGCGCGAACAGGGTTGCCTTGGCGATCAGGGCACGGTCCGCCGTTTCTGCGTCGGGCGCATAAGCGACCTGGGCGTGGTTGGCCTTGTGGCGGGCCATGAACTGGTCGCGGCTGACGCCGTGCAAGACCACGTGCATGATCGGCCATTCCGGGTTGGTCGCCTGCCAGCGCCTCTCGGTCTCCTCATCGGGGAGTTCGACAGCGGATGCGCGTCCGATGTCGACCTGCAGAATGCCGTCCGCGATGTAGACGCGGGACCAGACGATCTCACCCGCCTTCGAGACACCCTTGATGGTTCCGCCTCCCGCCGGGAAGAACACCGGCGATTGACGCCAGCTGACCGCTCCGGCGTAGCCTCCTCGCAGATGGGACGGCGGAACCGAACCCGAGATCTCGAACACCCACACGAAGTCCTCACCGAATTGCTCACCCCAGCGGATGTCGTGAAGGGTGGTTGCCGGGTCGAGTCCCATCGCGGTCCAGACCCGGTTGGTCACGAGCGCATCCACCGCCACTCCCTCGTCCGCTTCATTGAAGTGCGGGAGGGCCTCGCCGTCCCAGAGGATGCGAGAGCCGTCCCGACTGGTCACCGGTGGCCGCTCTACGTTGTTGAGCAACCCTTCCGCCAGGTCGGAAGCCGGCACGAGATCTTTCAGCCCTTGCTGATACTGGATGCCCACAGCATCCAACCCAAAATCGTCGCTAATTCTCAAGGCAGCAATGTACATCTTGAACTGCTGACGCAGCTGCGATTCGGTGAGTTCCGTGGCTTCGTCGGTGCCAATGTTGAAGGTCATGCCGCGCGCGTCCAACCAGTCGCGTACTCCGTTCGCGTCGGCATCCGAAACCTTGAGCATCTCGGCGTACAGCGCGCTCTGCGAGAGCCTTTCCTTGTAGATGCCCAGCTTGTTGAGCAATTCGTCGTCGAAGATTGCGTTGTACATTCCCATGCAACCCTCATCGAAGACACCGATGATCGCCTTTTCGGTCAACAGTTGCTCGGCGAGAGCCTCACCAAGCTCCGTCTCGGCTGTAGCGGACAGCGGAGGCAAAGCTCGAACGTGTGACGAGTCGTGATGCACGACTCCACTCGTCACCCAGCTCTCCAGGCCCGAGCGGAACCATTCGTCGGTGAAGTCGACACTCCAGAGTGTGGAGTACGGCTTTGCCATCTTGGTCAGACCGGCGTTCAAGCCGAGAAGGCCGACCAGTCCCGGCCAATCGCCCACGAAGTTCGCGACCGTGAGGATGGGTCCTCGGTGTGATCGCAGTCCGGCGAGAACGTGGTGGCTGTACTGCCAGACCGCCTCGGCGACGATCAGCGGCGCGTCCGGGGGAATGGTCGCGAAGACTTCGAGTCCCCTGCGTTGACTGTCGATGAACCCGTGGCCCTTTTGCTCATCGACCTCGTTAGCTCGTATTACCGTCCAACCGAGCCGTTGAAAGGCGGCACCGATCTCCGCTTCCATGGCGGCCTGAGTCGGCCAGCCGGCGATGTTGGCGCTCGGACGCAGATCGCCGCTCGCGATGAGATAGGCGGTCTTGTCCGGTGCCGGAGCCAGAGTGGTGCCGGATGGCAGTCGGTATGTGGTCATCGGTGACTCCTTCATTGGGAAGCGCCTCTCGCACGTTCGGCATCGCGAAAGTCTTTCCCCCGAGAATGCCAGAAATCGATTTCTTCGTCAAGCGGCTTTTCGCTTGCATGGAGTGTCGTCCTACCCCGTGTTTTCGGGCAATAGTGATCGAATAGGGCCGTTTTGGCGAGTTCATGTGATAGTTTCGGAGAAAACGTTTCCTCGGAAAGAGGTGCCTCATGCTGGTCGGCCTCAACCCCCTGTTACGTGGCGATCTGCTCGCCGCTCTCGACAGAATGGGGCACGGTGACATCCTGGTGATCGCAGATGCCAACTTCCCTGCTCACAGGCTTTCGACAACAGGCGTTCACGACCTTCCGGGGATAGATGCCCCGACCGTCGCAGCCGCCGTGTTGACCGTCTTTCCGATTGACGCTGCTGAGCCGGTCACGCTGATGACCTGTCCGGCTGGGCGACAGCCAGTTCAACTCGAGTTGCTCAGGGCTAGCGGTGATCCGTCGTCCGAGCGCGTCGAAGAGGTGGACCGCCATGACTTCTATCGCCTCGCGGCCGAGGCAGCGGTAGTCGTGCAGAGCGGCGAGACGCGACCATATGGCAACCTTCTGATTCGTAAGGCCGGGATCACGACGTGAACGCGCGCCGACTCCGCGTGCCAATCCCGGCGGAGTGACATGGTCAAGATCAGCGACGTAGCCCGGGAGGCCGGGGTGTCCGCCGCCACCGTCTCGCGGGCGTTGAACAACAATCCCAAGGTCGATCCGAAACTCGCGGAGCGAGTTCGGGAAGCGGCCAAGCGACTCGAGTACCGACCAAACGGAATCGCCCGCAGTCTGCGCAGGCAGTCCACGGATGTGCTCGCCCTGATCATCTCCGACGTCAGCAACCCGTTCTTCACCGCCATCACTCGCGGGGTCGAGGACGTGGCCCAGAAGGCCGGATTGTCCGTGTTGCTGTGTAACGCGGACGAGGATCCGGCCAAGGAAGCCACGTATCTCAGCGTCGCCGAGCAGGAGCAGGTGGCGGGAGTCATCATTTCTCCGCACAGCGCTGACACCGACGTCTCGCGGCTGCGCGCCGCGGGCATTCCATTCGTTGTCATCGACCGGCCGCTCAACGAGAACGCCGACTCGGTCATGGTGCACTCACGGGAGGGCGCGCGCGGTGCCACCAATCATCTGATCGATGCCGGCTGGAAGCGGCCCGCGTGTGTCACCGGGCCGAGCGACGCGACGACCGCGTGCGAGCGCCGTGACGGGTACCTCGACGCGATCCGCGACCACGGGGGGCTCGAGGAGCTATTTGTGCATGCGCCGTTCCGGCAGCATGGCGGTTCGGAGGCCGCAGCACGGCTGCTCGACCGGGACGATCGACCGGACGCCATCTTCGTCGCCAACGCTCAAATGGCCTTGGGCGTGCTCGCGGAACTCTCTCTGCGGAAGCTCCGGATCGGCCAGGACGTCGGCATAATCACGTTTGACGACGCGCCGTGGGCACCCTTCATCAGTCCTCCCATGTCTGTTGTCGCTCAGCCCGCCTATGACATCGGCGCCCAGGCCGCCCAACTTCTTGTCGAGCGTGTCCGAAAGACGGCACCGGATGCCGTTCGCCGGATAACGCTCTCGACGACCCTCATCGTGCGCGACAGCTCGCGCCGGCTCGGCCCGATCTAGGCCGGCTGCGGCTCCTCTCGGTCAATTCACGGGGCACTCCCACCGGAATTCGGGTTGCTTCGAACAGGATGAGCGGCGCGCTGCCGCATTTCATCGCTCGCCCGCGTTGGGTCTTTCGGCGTAGTTCGTCAGCGGCGGAAGGAAGGCTCCGCGGCCCTGTCAAATCTCTTCTTGACAGCACCAATCGGGCCTCCTACAGTTGAGAAATCGATTGCACGGGTTTCTCAACACCTGAGTAATCGATTTTTCACCCTGGCGCACACCTGAGCCCAGGTTCCGGCGCAGCGAAGCGGAGGGCATTTCGACGATGACAAGTGCAACTCCCGCCGAATTTTCCTCGACCGCTGCCTTGCCCCCTCACTCGCGAACCGAGCCCCCTCGGGTCACCGCGACGCTCGGTGTGAGGTTATGCCCGGAGATCTCGACAGCACCACCAGAACAGTCCCTTCGGTAGTACCCATCAAGGAGATGGAAATGCGTAAGAACAGAGCAGTTTTTGCGGTGGCGACAGCCTCAGCATTGATCATGATTGCAACGGGTTGTAGCAGCGGCGGCGGTTCCACCACCACCTCGGACCCGAAGGCGCCCCTGACGGTCTGGGTAGACGCAGACCGAGCGCCACAGGCGCAGGCCTACGTAAAGGCCCATCCCGAGCTCAAGATCACGGTAAACACCGTGGATGCGGCTCAAGGATCCAACACGTCCAAGATCGCTCTCGCCGAGAAGGCCGGAAAGGGCGTCCCCGACGTGGTGTTCGTCGGCAGCCCCGACGAAATTTCCACATTGAGCGCCAACCCGATCAACTACCCGCTCGCACTCAACGGCGTGGTCTCGCAGAAGGTGCTTGACGGCTTCCCGAAGAACACCATTTCGCGGTGTACCTTCAACGGCAAGGTCTACTGCCTTGGCAACGACGAAGGCCAAACAGTGCTGTGGTACAACAAGGCGCAGTTTGCGCAATGGGGTTACAGCGTGCCGACCACCTTCGATCAGTTCAAGGCGCTCGGCATCAAGCTGGCTGCCGAACACCCCGGCTACAACCTGGGCACGGTCAACGGCCGTTACGGATCCGATGCGTTCTTCGGCTCAAGCGGATGCCCGGTGATCGACGCCACGACGGTGACGTCGGTGAAGATCAATACGGCTTCGCCCAAGTGCACCAGGGTCGGGGATGTGCTCGCTCCGCTGATTGCAAACGGAACGCTCTCCACGCTCGACCTCTTCGACAAGAACTACACCGCCCAGATCGCGTCCGGCAAGGTCATTGCGATGATCGGTGCGTCCTGGACCGCCGACTTCGCGTTCAAGCCGATGACAACGAACTCAGGGACCTCCTTCGTCGCCGCCGGAAAGTACACCGCTGCGCCGATGCCGACCTGGGCTGGCGAGTCAACGAACTGGTCCGGAGCGGTCGGTGGCGGAATCTGGATCGTGTCGAAGACTGCGAAGAATCAGAAGGCTGCCGTTGCATTTGCCGTAGCCATGACCACTGATCCCACAATCGCCAAGACGCAGTCCACATACCCGGCCTATGGGCCGAGTGCAGACATTTGGTTGAAGTCGAAGACAAGCGACCCGTGGTACGCGTCCGACCCGAGCAAGGTGCTCAAGGCGGCATCGGCGAAGGTCAACCCGGCCGACGGCTACGTTCGTTACGAAACCCAGTTGCTCGACTCCTACAACGCCACGATCATCAAGAGCGGCGCGACCGACATGTCGTCCGCGCTCAAGGCGTGGGGAGTTCAGGCCGCCCAGGCGGCAAAGTCCGCTGGGTACACGGTGAGCAAGTAACCATGACCATCACCAATTCGCGGGTGCGGCGGCTGCGCCGCCGCACCCCGGCTTGGGGCTTCATCGCCCCTTACCTCGTCCTTCTGGTGCTGTTTGGTGTGGCCCCGGCAATCTATGGGCTCTATCAGGCCTTCATCGTCACGTCGGTCGTCGGAGACCCGAGCTTCTCCCTCGTGCAAAACTTCATCGACGTGCTGTCCGACTATCGGCTGCCGGGCTCGGCCCTGAACGTCGCCGTCTATCTCGTCATCTGGCTGCCGATTCTGCTCTTGGTCGTGTTCACCCTCGCTCTCGCGATGGACGCCAAGCGCACGAGGTTCGCAACACTCACCCGTTTCGTCACCTACGTGCCCGGAGCGGTGACGGGAGCTGCCGCTGCGCTGCTTTGGCTCTTCATGTTCTCGCCCAACGTGAGCCCGATTGGCGGTTTCCTGAGACTGTTCACGACTCACAACGGCTCGTTCCTGTCAGACAACACCTTCGCTCTCGTGCTTTCGGTGATGGGCGTTGCCGCGGGGGCCGGTGGATGGATCGTCGTGGTGTACGGCGCGCTGACGGGAATCTCGTCGGACGTCGTCGAATCGGCGAAGCTGGACGGAGCCAACGCGTGGCAGACCGTTTGGCACATCAAGCTTCCGCTGATCAGGAGCTACATCGCGTTCATCCTCATCGTTTCCACGGCGCAGGGGTTCCAGGTATTCGTCGAGCCGACCGTGATCGCCGCGGGCGCTCCCGGTCAGGTGAGCCGCACCTGGTCGATCAACCAACTCGTCTACAGCTATGCGACGGAGCAGTCGAACTACGGAAGAGCGTCCGCCCTGGCGATTCTCCTTCTTGTCGTCTGCGTCGCGCTCGCCGTATTCATCATCACGAAGACGAAGTTCTATTCGACAGGAGATCGTTGATGTTCACCCAGTTAGGCGGCCGGCTCGGTCGAAACATCCTTTTTGCGGTAACGATCCTGTTCTTCGGTATACCGATCGTCTGGCTCCTGCTTGCGCCAACCAAGACGAATAATGGGCTCTCGTTCCAAAACCCCCTGTCGTTTGGCAATCTTTCCCAAATCGGCACAGCGGCGGGCAACCTCTTCGGCTATAACCACGGGATCATCTGGACGTGGGCGCTCAACTCGGTCTGGTACACCGTCGCGAGCGTGGTCATCGCGCTCGCGACGGCGGTACCGGCCGGCTACGCACTGGCGAAATTCGCCTTCCGCGGTCGGTCGACGGTGCTGTTCGTGACCCTGCTGACGATGATCGTTCCCTCGGCAGCGCTCATTCTTCCCCTGTATCTCGAGATGTCCGCCGTCGGCCTCACAAACACCCCGTGGTCGGTGATTCTCCCGTTGACGTTCTACCCGTTCGGCGTCTACATGATCTACCTGTTCACCACGACGAGCATCCCCAATTCGATCATCGAAGCCGCTCGCCTCGATGGATGTTCGGAGTTCGGCATCATGACTCGAGTCTTCATCCCGCTTGCGCGACCAGCCATCGTGATGATCGCCTTCTTCGCCGTGGTCGGATCGTGGAACTCGTTCTTCCTGCCCTTCATCATGTTGACCTCGCAGGATCTCGCGACGCTCCAAACGGGACTGCAGATTCTGGTCAGCAGCACCGGGGCCATCAACGGAGGCAACCTGTCCAACATCCCGATCCGCGCGCCCGAGGTCGCGTTGGCTGCCATCATCTCGATCCTCCCGATTCTGATGGTGTTCCTCTTCGCGCAAAAGTATTTGGTGGCCGGGCAAACCGCCGGCGCCGAGAAAGGCTAGTCGTCGACATGTCTCGAACAGTGTTGCCCCGGGCAACCCCGGAATCCCAGGGGGTCGATTCGAACGCGATCGCCGCGTTCGTGCGCGAGGCCAATTCCGCGGATCTCGGCCTTCACAGCCTCATGATCCTGCGCCACGGGCAGGTCGTCGCCGAGGGATGGTGGGAACCGTACACGGCAGAGCAGCCGCACATGATGTTCTCGGTGTCCAAGTCGCTGACCGCGACGGCGATCGGCATCGCCGAGGCCGAGGGGCTGCTCTCGGTCGAAGACCCGATCCTGTCGTTCTTCCCGACCTACGCCACCGAAGCAATTCGTCAAAACGTCGCGGACGTCAAGGTGCGGCACTTGTTGTCGATGGCGACAGGGCACGCGGTCGACACGATGGAGATCATGCGGGCGTTGCCAAACCTGGACTGGGTATCCGTCTTCCTCAACGTGCCAATCGAATATCCGCCCGGTACGCACTTTCTGTACAACTCGGGGGCGAGCTTCGTGCTTGCCGCGATTGTCGCCTCGCGGACAGGTCAGTCGGCGCAGGACTATTTGTCCTCACGGCTGTTCGAGCCGATCGGTATGGAGACGCCGCCCTGGGAGACCAACAACCGTGGCATCAATTTGGGAGCATCCGGGGTGCGCTTACGCACCGAGGATCTCGCGCGGATCGGCCAGCTCTATCTGCAGCGCGGGCTGTGGAACGGTACCCGGGTGCTGACCGAGGAATGGATCGAGGCGGCGACGGCCGCGCAGGTATCCAACGGATCTGACCCGGAGGACGACTGGTCGCAGGGATATGGATTCCAGATCTGGCGATCGAAGCACAACTCCTACCGGATGGACGGGCGATATGGGCAGTTCAGCTTTGTGCTGCCCGATCAGGACACGGTGGTCGCCATCACCGCGGGAACGTCGCTGAGCAGAGACATACCGGAGCTCCTCTGGCAACACCTCCTTCCGGGGATACACGCGGAAGCCCTTCCCGCCGCCGACAGTTCGGCGGAGGAGCTTGGCCGTCTTCTGAGCGCCCAGGAGGTTCGGGTTCCGGATTTCGTCCCGGCACCGGCATGGGCCGCGACCACTCCAACCCTGGAAATGAAGGTCCCGTTCAACACCCTGCACGTGACGTCGGTCCGCCTGGAATTTCTCGGCGCCGAAACCCGACTCGTGACCGTCAACGACAAGGAAACCGTCGAGTCGGTCCCCGCCGGTGCCGCAGAGTGGCTCCCGGGCGCGACGGCACTGTGGCCGCACGAAGAGATGCATCGGGTGTCAACGGCGAGTCGCGCCGGCTGGATCGACGAGCATGTTTTCGAGGTTCATCAGCAGTGCACCGATACGCCATTCCGGCGCATCTGGAGGTTCGAATTCGATCCGGCGACCAGGACACCAACCGTCATTGTCCGACTGGACAACGGGTTTTGGGTGGAACGAACCGAAGTTCTCGCCGGCGAACCGATCGCCTAGATTCCGGAGAGGCAGCATGCCATTCGCACTGAACGCTGGCACCAGAATCTACTTCCACGATGTCGGCGGCTCCGGTATCCCCGTGCTTCTCATCCACGGATTCACGGTGCAACTTCTGGGCTGGCGACCGGGCTTCGTGCAGGAGCTCGTCGATCGGGGTTTGCGCCCCGTGCTGTTCGACAACCGGGACGCCGGACTCTCCGACAAGACCGGCGGACCGGACGACATCGATGGGCACTACGGGCTCGATGACATGGCGGACGACGGTTTTGCCGTTCTGGATGCTCTCGAGATCGATGAAGCGCACCTGCTTGGGCAGTCGATGGGAGGAATGATTGCCCAGGCCATGGCAATCCGCTCGCCCGGACGCGTGAAGAGTCTCACCCTGTTCTATTCGGCACCCAACGGCGGCTACGGAATCAGGAACGAGGGGGCGAAGGACCTCTCGGTGCGTCAGGATCGGCTCGCGCGCGACGAGGCGATCAAGGCGGCGGTCGAGCGGGAACACTTGAGCGCCTCCCCGGAGTTCGCCTTCGACGAAGACTGGCACATCGACCTCGCCACCCGCAGTTACGACCGTTGTTATGCGCCGGACGGCTACCCCCGGCAGGCGCGGGCCATGAGTGAAGCGCCAGACCGGAGCGCGGCTCTCGCGGAATTGCAGATTCCGACGGTACTGGTTCACGGGCGTCACGACCGGCACCTCTCGCCCCAAGCCGCTCTCGACATGGCGGCGGTGATCCCCCAAAGCGAACTGCACCTCTACGAGGGGCTCGGTCACGAAATTGCCAGGCCGCTCTGGGCCGATTTCGGTGACATCATTCTTCGAAACGTGCTTCGGGCGGAGAAATCCGCAGCCGACAAGACGCACTGATCGCACGATAATATCTTCCTATGGCAGAAGAATCAGACCCGGTCGCCCGGCTTCTCTCCCTCAGGCAGAGCATCGACAACGTGGATGCCGCACTGGTTCATCTGCTCGCGGAGAGGTTCAAGTTCACCCAGCAGGTGGGACGGCTGAAGGCGTCCAGTGGCCTTCCCCCCGCCGATCCGGCGCGGGAACGCGAGCAGATCATCAAGCTCAAGGCGCTCGCGGCAGAGTCCCACCTTGACCCGGCCTTCGGCGAGAAGTTCCTGAACTTCATCATCGCCGAGGTCATTCATCAGCACGAGCAGATCGCGAACACCGGAACCACCGAGACGCAGTTCTGATCCCCTGAGATTCTCGATCCGGCACACCGAAGCGATGCGACTTCGGACACGCCGACAAACCGCGCGACAGCGAGGATGGCACGACCATGCAGCAGACCAGCCCCTTCGATCTCACCGGTAGCGTCGCGTTGGTAACCGGCGCCGGGCGCGGCCTTGGCCGTGCGATCGCGCTCGACCTCGCCAAGGCGGGAGCGGATGTCGCCCTCGGGCTCCGAGACCCGGCCACTGACCATGGTCTCGTCGACGAGATCGCGGCGCTCGGCCGCCGGGCGCTGATCGTCCCCATGGACGTGCGCGACCTCGGGCAGAGCCGCGTCGCGATCGACCGAACCGTCGAGGAGCTCGGCGGGCTGGACATCCTCGTCAACAACGCGGGGGGCGGCATCGCAGGGCCGGCCATCGACGTAAGCGAGGACGACTTCGACGCGGTGTTGGCGTTCAACACCCGGTCCACGTTCTTTCTCTCGCAGCACGCCGCAAAACACATGCGGTTGGCCGGCTCGGGCGTGATCGTCAACATCGCATCCCAGGCTGGCCTCGTCGCTTTGCCCGGGGAGTCGAGCTACTGCATCAGCAAGGCGGCGATTATCCACATGACCAAGTGCCACGCCGTCGAATGGGGCGAATACGGCATCCGGGTCAATGCCGTCGCGCCGACCTTCATCGAGACGGACGGAACGGAATCCGCTCTCTCCGACCCCGGATTTCACGCCGACACCGTGGAGAGAATCGCGGCTCTGCACCGCATCGGCGTGCCCGCGGAGGTCTCCGGCGCCGTGGTGTTCCTCGCCTCGCCCGCCGCATCTCTCGTCACCGGGGCCACCCTCGCGATCGACGGGGGCTGGACCGCTCGCTGAGCGGCCGGCCGGCGAACCGGATCCGGCGGCTAGTAGCCGACGACGGGGCCGAAGTGCTCGGCGAGGGTTCCGCGGTGGGTTCCGCGCAGTTCGTCAAGGCTGATGGTGAAGCCGTCCTGAAGCTCGAGGGCCCCACCGGCATCCGTCACCCCGATGCGAAGCACGGGAACGCCGCGCCCCTCGCAGAGTCCGACGAATCGCACATCGTCCTCCCGCGGAACGGACACGATGGCGCGAGCCGTTGACTCTCCGAAGAGGGCGGCCGTCGCGTCGACGCCGTCCCGCTCCATGAGCTCGGTGATCCACAGTCGCGCGCCGATGCCGAAGCGAAGCACGGACTCCGAGACCGCCTGAATGAGGCCGCCGTCGGACAGGTCATGCGCCGAGGCGATGATGTTCTGCTCCGAACCCGCCTTGAGCAGCCCGGCAAGCGCCTGTTCTGCCGGGAAGTCGACGAGCGGCGGCCGACCGCCGAGGTGATCGTGGATGACCCCGGCCCATGCCGAGCCATCGAGCTCATTCCTCGTGGTGCCGAGCAGGTAGATGTTGTTGCCCTCGTCTTGCCAGCCGGAGGGGATCCGGTCCGCGACGTCGTCGATCATGCCGAGGACGGCGACGACCGGTGTCGGGTGGATCGGCACGTCGCCGGTCTGGTTGTAGAACGAGACGTTGCCTCCGGTGACCGGGATCTCGAGCTCGAGACACCCATCCGCGAGTCCCTCGACCGCCCGGGAGAACTGCCACATCACCTCGGGGTTCTCGGGGCTGCCGAAGTTGAGGCAGTCCGAGACCGCGACGGGTGTCGCACCGGTGACGGCGACATTGCGAAACGCCTCCGCGAGCGCGAGCTGGGCGCCCTGGTAGGGGTCGAGTTGGGCGTAACGCCCGTTCGCGTCGGTGGCGACGGCAAAACCGAGCCCGGACTCTTCGTCGACGCGGACCATGCCACCGTCGTCCGGGAAGGAGAGTGCGGTGTTGCCCATGACGTAGCGGTCGTACTGGTTGGTGATCCAGTCCTTGGAGGCGAGGTTGCCGCTGCCGAGCAGGACAAGGGCGTGGGCGCGGAGCTCCTCTGGCGTCGATGTGCGCGGAAGCGAGGTGGCGGAGTCAGCCTGAAGGGCATCGATCCAGGTCGGGTAGGCAACCGGGCGCTCGTAGACCGGGCCGTCCACCGCGACGGTGCGCGGCTCAACGTTGACGATCTCCTCGCCGTTCCAGTTGATGACGAGCCGGCCGGTGTCGGTGACCTCGCCGAGCACGCTGGTCTCGACGTCCCACTTGCGCACGACCGCGAGGAAGCCCTCGAGCTTCTCCGGCGTGACGATCGCCATCATGCGCTCCTGGCTTTCCGACATGAGGATCTCCTCCGCCGTGAGCGTCGGGTCGCGAAGCAACACCTTCTCGAGCTCGATGAACATGCCACCGTCACCGTTTGAGGCCAGTTCCGAGGTGGCGCAGCTGATGCCGGCCGCCCCCAGATCCTGGATGCCCTCGACGAGATCCTGCTGGAACAATTCGAGACAGCACTCGATGAGCACCTTCTCGGCGAATGGGTCGCCGACCTGCACCGCTGGCCGCTTGGTCGGCCCCCCTGCACTGAACGAGTCGGACGCGAGAATGGATGCCCCGCCGATGCCGTCACCGCCGGTGCGCGCTCCGAACAGCACGACCTTGTTCCCCACCCCGCGGGCGTTGGCCAGGTGAAGGTCCTCGTGGCGAAGCACGCCGACCGCGAGGGCGTTGACGAGCGGGTTGGCCTGGTACACCGGGTCGAACCACGTCTCGCCGCCGATGTTCGGCAGGCCGAGGCAGTTGCCGTAGAACGAGATGCCGGCGACCACGCCGTGCACGACGCGAGCCGTGTCGGGGTCGTCGATCGCGCCGAACCGCAGCGCATCCATCACGGCAACCGGACGGGCCCCCATGGAGATGATGTCGCGCACGATTCCGCCGACGCCCGTCGCCGCTCCCTGGAACGGCTCGATGTAGGAGGGGTGGTTGTGGCTCTCGATCTTGAACGTGACAGCCCAGCCCTGTCCGACATCCACGACGCCCGCGTTTTCGCCCATGCCCACCATGAGGTTCTCCCGCATCTTCGGAGTCGTCTTGTCCCCGAACTGGCGCAGGTAAATCTTGGAGGACTTGTACGAGCAGTGCTCGCTCCACATGACGGAGTACATCGCGAGTTCGCCGCTTGTGGGGCGGCGGCCAAGGATCTCGCGGATCTTCAGGTACTCGTTCTCTTTGAGGCCGAGTGCGGCGTACGGCTGCTCGCGATCGGGAGTCGCCGCGGCGTTCGAGACAGTGTCGGCTACAGAAATTGTTGGGGTGCTCACGGGCAGAAGTGCTCCTGGATAGAGTGCCGGATGCCACAATTCTATCCGGGTGCCGGTGGTCAACTTGGCGTGGCGGAACCGACCGTTATTGTGTTGGCCCACGGGTCGTCGAAGCTGATAGCCCGCCCGTCGTCGCGGGTCTGGATGCCATGGTGTGACATCCGCTCGGTTAGCGCCCCGAGGTCGTCGTTGCTCGGCACGGTGATGTCGATTCGGCTGAGCCCGAGGGCGAGTTGCCGCGGTCCCGCGCCGCGTGAGTTCCAGGTGTTCATTGCCAGGTGGTGGTGATAGCCGCCAGCGCTCACGAACAGGGCGGAGCCGGGCAGCTCGCCCATGGTCTCGAATCCGAGCAGGTGCACGTAGAACCGCCTGGCCGTCTCCACGTCTCCGACCTGAAGGTGCACGTGTCCGACGGTTGTCCCGCCGATAACCGGCTCCGCGACGGCGGCCTCGGTGAGGTGCTCCCGCAGGAAAGCGTTCGGGTCGAGGTAGAGGGTGGACATCTCGAGAGTCCCGTGCGTCCAGCTCCAGGCGCTGCGATCGCGATCCCAGTAGAGTTCGACCCCGTTTCCCTCGGGGTCGGTGAAGTAGAAGGCCTTGCTGACGAGGTGGTCGGAACTGCCGGTGAAGGTGTTCGGGTACTTCTGCGCCACCGAGTAGACGGCGGCGGCGAGGGCCTCCTCCGTCTCGAACAGGATCGCGGTGTGAAAGAGACCGGCCTCGTGGGGGCTCGCGTGCTTCAGCTCCGGCGCGTGCACCAGGATGATGACGGGCGTCGTGCCTCGACCGAGCGTCACGGTGTGGGCGGCGTCGGTTCCGGCGGCTCGTTCGGCCGCGACGAGCACGCGAAGGCTGACCGCATCCCGGTAGTACTTCGTCATTGCGTCGAGGTCGCCGACGAGCAGGGTCACCGGCCCCATGGTGGTGTCTGCGGCGAGAATCTCGTGGTCGGTCATGACAGCTCCTCTGGGTTGCGTCTCGCACCGTACAACTTAGTTGAGGGTTCAACTATTCCCCGGCTAGAGTCGAGGGATGACCGGTGTGACGGATGCTCAACAGCACGCCTGGCGCGAACTCGTGATGGCGACCCACCTGCTCGACGAAGCCCTCGATCGGCAGTCGCAGCGCGATGGCGGTATGCCGCACGCCTACTACAAGCTGCTCGTGCTGCTTTACGAGTCGCCCGGCCACGGCCAGACGATGAGTGGGCTTGCGGCGCAGCTGCGGTACTCGCTCAGCCGACTGACCCATGCCGTGACCAGCATGGAGAGGTCGGGCTGGTTGCGGCGAAGCCGGTCGGCCGACGATCGCAGGGTGCAGACGGTTTCACTCACGGACGCCGGGGTCACGGTGGTGAGGCGGGTGTCCCCGCTGCAGGCATCCGAGGTGCGATCGCGGGTGTTCGCACGGCTCAGCGACGAGCAGGTCAATCAGCTCGCGGCGATCGGCTCCGCGATCGTCGCCGGCCTCGACGCTGGCCCGACTGAGCGCGACTCCGACCGCCTTAACGACTGAGCGCGTCGCCCAAGACAAGGTGCCCCGGGCGACGCGCTGGTCAGCTGGTTAGGTGCTCGCTCAGCTGGCGACGCTCTCGCTGGCGAGGCGCGACGACACCTCGTCGAGGCGGACGATCTGCTCGGCCGTGATGGCGACATCCGGCGCAGACAGCAGGTCTGCGAGCTGTGCGGAGCTCGTCGCGCTCGCGATCGGCGCAACAATGCCGTCGCGGGAGAGCAGCCAGGCGAGCGACACCGAGGCGATCGAGGTACCGAGCTCCTTCGCGACATCGTCGAGCACATCGACGACGGCCAGGCCCTCCGGAGTGAGGTAACTGCCGGCCCCGGCACCGCGGGCTGCGCCTTCGAGGCTCTCCGCGGTGCGGTATTTGCCGGTGAGGAATCCGCTCGCCAGCGAGAAGTACGGCATCACGCCGAGGTTTGCGGCAGCCGCTGCGGGCCACAGCTCCGTCTCGAACGGGTCCCGGTGCACGAGGTTGTAGTGCGGCTGGAACGCGACCGGAAGCGCAAAGCCGTTACGGGTCGCGATCTCGATCCACTCGGCGATCCGTGCGGCGCTGTAGTTGGAGATGCCGAGGTAACGCACCTTCCCGGCAAGCACCAGCTCGTTGAAGGCGCCGAGTGTTTCCTCGAGCGGGGTTGTCTCATCGTCGAAGTGTGCGTAGTACAGGTCGATGTGGTCGCTCTGAAGGCGGGCGAGCGACGCATCCGCAGCCGCGGCGATGTTGGCGGCAGCGAGACCGCGGTGCTCAGGGTGCTGGCTCACCTTGGTCGCGACGACGACGGAGTCGCGATTGCCGCGAGCCGCCATCCAGCTGCCGATGATCCTCTCGGACTCTCCTCCTGAGTTTCCGGGAACCCAGGCGGAGTAGGAGTCCGCGGTGTCGATGAAGTTTCCTCCACCGGCGACGAACGCGTCGAGCACCTGGTGTGACTCGGCCTCGTTCGAGGTCCAGCCGAAGGTGTTCCCACCGAGGTTGATGGGGAAGACTTCGAGGTCAGAATTACCGATTTTCGGCATGGCGATCCTTTCGTGACGCAACAAAGGCGCTCGAACATGTGGGGTCGTGCGCCGTTAACCCCAAATGCGCCGCGGAGCGATTCATTCCCGGACCGGTCGCGGCCCGGCGGATTCGCAGGCTTCGCGGCCGCGGGCATAGCACCGAACACGAGCATCGCCCGGTTACGCGGAATTCCAAAAGCCGCCTACCGTGGAAGTCCGGAAGTGGAGACAACGCTTGGAAGGAGACCGCGTGTTCCAATGGAGATCTTGGCCTGGTCTTGGCGTCGCCCTGGCCATCGCACTCGTCGCGACGGTGATAATCGTCGTCGTCACCTCGATCATTGCCAGGGTCGCGGCACGCCGGGAGAGCTGGGCGAGTGTGCTCATCATCCGCGCGAGATATCCGTATCGCCTACTCCTCCTCATCATCGCCATGTGGATCGCGGTCGCCCTCACCCTGCCACGAAACACGTCGCAGGAACTGACGCTCTGGAACAACGTGCACCATGGTTTCCTCATTGCGGCGATCGCGGGCGGCACCTGGTTGGCCTCGGCGCTCGTGAGTTTCGCGCTCGGACTCGCCACCGGGCGCTATCGATTGGATGTCGCGGACAATAAGCGAGCACGCAGGGCCCACACCCAGATCGCCATAGTGCGTCGGCTCGCGTCCGTTGTGATTCTGATCGTCGGAATCGCGAGCATCCTGTTGACCTTCCCCGGTGTGCAGGCGGTCGGCGCGAGCGTGCTCGCGTCAGCGGGCCTCGTGAGCATTGTTGCGGGCCTTGCCGCCCAGTCGACCCTTGCCAACGTGTTTGCCGGGGTGCAGCTTGCCTTCAGCGACGCCATTCGGGTTGACGACGTGGTCATCGCCCAGGCCGAGTGGGGTCGGATCGAGGAGATCACCCTCACCTACGTCGTCGTGCACCTCTGGGACGACCGCCGGCTGGTGCTGCCGTCCACCTACTTCACGACGACGCCATTCGAGAACTGGACCAGGCACTCGAGCGAGCTGCTCGGCTCGGTCGATTTCGACCTCGACTGGCGCGTCAGCCCGGCGCAGATGCGCGACGAGCTGCAGGCGATCCTGGCGAAAACCGAGCTCTGGGACAAACGCGCGTCGGTGCTGCAGGTGACGGATGCCGTCGGCGGTTTCGTGCACGTGCGCGTGCTGGTGACGGTGGTCGACGCCCCCACCCTGTTCGATCTGCGCTGCCTTGTGCGCGAGCAGCTCATCGA